>NZ_CP041983.1:600000-1200000 GCF_014522325.1 Lactobacillus sp. PV012 | reverse complement strand
AGAAAAAATGCAAATTATTACTAAAGTAAGTAGACAAAAGCGTAAAGGTTATTACAATATTTTTTTAAATAATTCTTTTGCCTTTGGAGTAAGTGAAAGAACGTTAAGTGAATACAGATTACTCGTTGGAGTAGAGCTTACTGATGAACAAATTAAAGTAATTAAACAATTTGAACTAAATGATAAGGCCTTACAAGTAGCAATTAATTACTTGAGCTATCAACCAAGAACTGTGAGTGAAATAAAGCAATATTTACATAAAAAAGAGGTAAGTGAAGAGGCAGTAGAAAATATAATTACTCAATTAACTAATTTGGGTTATTTAGATGATGAAAAATATGCAGAGCTTTTTATAAAAAATGATTTGCGGGTTGGCAAAGATGGACCTAAAACGCTTATTTTTAAGCTGACACAAAAGGGAGTAGCAAAGAATATTAGTGAACCCCTTATTGAAAAAATTGTACCTGAGGACTGGATAGAAGCAGGAATACGGTTAACAAATTCCTTGCGTAACCAAACCGGAAGGCTAACTTTAAAAGAAATTCAAAGGAAGGCAAAAACTAAACTAATTAGTCATGGTTTTACAAGTGAACTAAGTGATTTAGTAATTGAAGCCTTAGATTTACAAGAAGATGCTAGTGAACGAATAGAAGCGTTAAAAAAACAAGCCAGTAAAGCATGGCGTCGTTATCGAAATAATGATGAGTATACAAGAAAGCAGAAAGTACGACGAGCATTATACCAGCATGGTTTTTCAGGAAGTGAAATTGATGATTTTTTAAATGGAGAAATTATGGACCTTCAAGACCTCAATTCAGACTATTAGTTTTATAATAATAATGAGAGAAAATTGAAGGTGATTAGATTGGCACTTCCTAAAGAGGGAGATTATATTGCCATTCAGAGTTATAAACATAATGGCAATCTCCATCGTACTTGGCAAAGTACAATGGTAGTAAAAACAGAACAAAATATTTTAATAGGAGCAAATGATAGGACGTTAATTACTGAAGGGGATGGAAGAAAATGGGTTAGTCGAGAACCAGCCCTAGTTTATTTTCACAAAAAATATTGGTTTAATATAATAGTAATGTTTCGCCCAGAAGGAATAGCTTATTATTGCAACCTAGCTACTCCATTTATAATTGATCGTGAAGCACTAAAGTATATTGACTACGATTTAGATGTGAAAGTTTTTCCTGATGGCGAAAAAAGATTACTTGATGTTGAAGAATACGCATTAAATAAAAAAAGATGGAACTATGGTGAAAAAATTGATTCGATTTTGCGTGATTCTAGTTTAGAATTATTAGAGTGGATTGATAAGAAAAAGGGACCTTTTGCACCAGCATTTCCGAAAATATGGTATGAAAGATATCAACAGATGCGTCCAATAAAAAATAATTATAGAAGAGGAAAACAATAATGGAAATTAAGAATGTAAACTCTAAAGTAGTAGTTGGGAAAATTTTTATGGCAAGTCAACTTGATGAAAATCGTAGTTTTGCTCAACTAATTCAACAAGCTGAGACAGATCCAGAATTTCAAAATTTCTTAAGTACCAATAATGTTCAAAATCAACGTACTAGCTTAATTGTCTTTAATCCTGAAAGTTTTATGCTTTTTTATGGAGCAGCTTTTGATGAAAAAGTAGCTCTTCCTGCTGGCTTTAATCATTATGACTTACCTAAGGCAGAAGTTGCTCAGGAATTAACTGAGGGAGTAAACTTAAGCTACTTTAGTCAACCTTTGAATGTAACTATTCCCAAATTTTTAGAGAAGGTTACAGAAGCTGATATTAAACACTATGAAAATATTGGAGATAGTCCTACCCCATATATTTTGTCAGAATTAAATTTAGAGACAAAAAAACTAACTCAATCTTTATACTTAAAAGAGAGTTAGTTTAAGAAGTTAACGCTGTTGGGGATCGATTGAAAGATTATCGTATTCTAGGTAAGCTCCAATACAAGTTGAGATAAGCATTATTAATAAAGCCCAACCAGTTGCAGTTCCGATAATAAATTTTAAAGGTAAAAATTGCCGTACTAAGATTGTGCTGATGGTGCATAAGATAAAGTCAAGTAAGAAATTACTGATTAGTAAAAGACGACGTCTGCGAATACTAAAGAAGAGTAAAACTTGTCTAAAAAATTTATTAGGACTATCACTTGATAAAAGATGTAATGGACGCTGAACAGTTGCCTTAACTGCAAACATAATTAAAGCTCCTACAAGGGCCCCCACAAGTGTACGCCATGGGCTGGCTGAGTGCATTACTAGCGCATTGTAACAAATTCCAATAATTCCCAAGCTACAGAGGTAAGGAATCAATAAAAGAAAAATAAAGACTAAGTAGATTCGTTCTTTTTTCATATTTAACCTCATTTCTTAACCTTAATTTTAACATAAATGGTTAATGACCTAATTAAAAGAAAAGTAATTATTTAACGAAAGTGAGATACTCAATGAGTAGTGACCCCAAGTCTGGAAATTTTTTAACAAAATTAAAGGCGAAATTTCATAATGAAGCGCCAATTAGTGGCGCAGAAAGATTAGAAAAAGAAATTAATAAACTCTACCATGAAAAACTTTTGAGTGAAAGAGAATTCGCAATGGTAGATGGAATTATTAATTTTGAAAATAGAATTGCGCGTGAAATTATGGTGCCGCGAATTGATGCCTTTATGGTAGATTTAAAGGTGCCTTTTCAAGAAAATCTAGATGAGATCTTAAAAAATCCTTATTCAAGAATCCCAGTTTATGATGGGGATAAAGATAAAATAGTAGGTGTCATTCATATTCGAACTGTTTTACGCAAAGCGCGTGAAGTAGGATTTGATAATTTAAATTATAAAGATGTAATGTTTAAACCACTTTTTGCACCTGAAACAATTGATTTGGGAGAATTACTTTTAGAAATGCAACAAACTCAGCGTCAGTTAGCGATTTTAACTGATGAGTACGGAGGAGTTGTGGGTTTAGCAACAATTGAAGATATTATTGAAGAAATTGTTGGTGATATTGATGATGAAGTAGATCGGACCGAAATTTTATTTAGAAAAATAAATGACAGACAATATGTGATTCGTGGTAAAATGCCATTAAATGATTTTAACGATGAATTTGGAACGCATTTAGAGATGGAAGATGTGGATACAGTTGCAGGCTATGTAATTACCAAGTTGGGATTAATTCCTGCAAAGGGAGAACAATTGAGTGTTAAGCTAGATAATGGGATGACCTTGACTACCCGCAGAATGAAAGGGTCAAGAATTTTAACCCTTTTATTAACCTTACCTGATGATCAAGAAAATTTAGAAAAAAAGGAAGAAAAAGAATAAATGACAAAATTAACTGATGAAGTAAATAAACGGCGAACTTTTGCAATTATTTCTCACCCTGATGCTGGTAAAACTACAATTACTGAACAAATGCTTTTGTTTGGTGGAGTAATTAGAAGTGCAGGGACTGTTAAAGCAAGAAAAAGTGGACACTTTGCTACTAGTGACTGGATGGATATTGAAAAAAAGCGTGGAATTTCTGTTACTAGTTCTGTTATGCAGTTTGAATATCAAGGAAAAAGAATCAATATTTTAGATACTCCTGGGCACCAAGATTTCTCTGAAGATACTTATCGAACTTTAATGGCAGTTGATGCTGCAGTAATGGTAATTGATTCTGCTAAAGGTATCGAACCTCAAACCAAAAAGTTATTTAAAGTTGTTAAGCAACGTGGAATTCCAATTTTTACTTTTATGAATAAGTTGGACCGAGATGGACGAGATCCCTTGGATTTAATTGCGGAATTAGAAGATTTACTAGGTATCGAAGGGGTCGCAATGAATTGGCCTATCGGTATGGGAAAACAATTAAAAGGATTGTATGATATTGCTAATCATCGGGTAGAACTATATCGTAAAGATGAAGCTGATCGCTTTTTGCCTTTAAATGACGAAGGAAAGTTATCTGAAAATGAAGAACTAGCTAAAGATAGCTTATTTGAAAGCACTTTGGATGAAATTGATCTTTTAACTGAAGCAGGTAATCAATTTGATAAAGAAAAGATTTTAAAGGGAGAACAAACCCCAGTATTTTTTGGCTCAGCTTTAACTAATTTTGGAGTGGAAACTTTTCTTGATAGTTTTGTAAATATTGCACCTGCACCTCAAGAACACACTGTTAATGGGGATGAAAAGTTGAAAGCAGATGACAATGAATTTTCTGGATTTATTTTTAAGATTCAGGCCAATATGAATCCTAATCACCGTGATCGAATTGCTTTTGTAAGAATTGGTAGTGGTGAATTTAATAAGGGGATGGATGTCACTTTAGCAAGAACAGGTAAACCAGTTCGCTTGAACAATGCTACAGAGTTTATGTCTAGTGAACGAGTTCAAGTTTCAAATGCAGTAGCTGGCGATATTGTAGGTTTATATGATACTGGAAATTTCCAAATTGGTGACAGTATTTACGCTGGCAAAAAGAAAATTGAATACCCTGAATTGCCACAATTTACACCAGAAATTTTTATGCGCGTAACTGCAAAAAATGTTATGAAACAGAAATCTTTCCATAAGGGAATTACACAATTAGTTCAAGAAGGAGCAATTCAACTTTATCGTGGGTGGTCAACAGATGATTATATTTTGGGTGCTGTTGGGCAATTGCAATTTGAAGTATTTTCTTATCGAATGAAAAATGAATATAATTCAGAAGTAGAATTGCATTCATTAGGAAATAGAGTTGCACGTTGGATTAATCCAGAACAACTTGATCCCAAAATGTCTTCTTCAAGAAACTTACTTGTTAAAGACCGTGAAGGAGAACCTCTATTTTTATTTGAGAATGCATTTGCTGAGAGATGGTTCCAAGATAAATATCCAGATGTTGAATTAACTTCAAGATTATAAGAAAAAAGTGCTGGGAAAAATCAATTTTTCTCAGACACTTAAAACAGTTAGTTCTCTTATGCTTTATAATTGTAGCTATATAAAGTAAAGTTTGGGGTAAGAAGAATGTAATGGTCATCGTCTTGCCCATTTCTATTTACCGAGGGTTACCCAAAGCCCTCGGCTTTATTTTACTCTCACTAATTTTTATACCCCCTCTCCAAAATAATTGTGAAATTTTCTATCACTTAAAAAGAGGGGTGTATTTCTTTATTTAATAAAGAAGTTTTTGTAAGGGTTAGTTTTTAAGTAAGAATATTGCTAAAATATTAATTAGGTTATCAATGTAGCTAATTGATAACTTAGTAACTTCGATTGGCTGCACACCCCTCAACATTATTTCAGTTACGGAGGTGAGAGCCATGTCAAATGGAATAGACTGGAGAAGTAGGCTACCTTGTCCATAGCTGATGCTATTGTGATAAGCATCGTCCTTAATAGCTTAGGAAACTTTGTTATTAAGTGTGCAAATGCTTATGCAATAATAAAAAAAGCTAATCACAAGGATTAGCTAACAATCTAGTCATTCAAGTTACGATTGGAGTTAACGAGTCGCATTCGTTAGCTCCTTTTCTTTATCTATTATAAAAAAAAATCCACAAATTTCAAGATGGCAGGTGGGAACAGCGTCATTTTCCCTAGATAATACTTTAAAATAGAGACCGTTTCTTTATCCAATAAAGAAGTTTTTTCTGTGAGGGTTAGTTTTTAAGTAAGAATATTGCTAAAATATTAATTAGGTTATCAGTAGACGCGAATTGATAACTTAGTAACTTCGACTGGCTGCACACCCCTCAACATTATTTCAGTTACGGAGGTGAGAGCCATGTCAAATGGAATAGACTGGAGAAGTAGGCTACCTTGTCCATAGCTGATGCTATTGTGATAAGCATTGTGCTTAATAGCTTAGGAAACTTTGTTATTAAGTGTGCAAAAGCTTATGCAATAATAAAAAAAGCTAATCACAAGGATTAGCTAACACTCTAGTCATTCAAGTTACGATTGGAGTTAACGAGTAGGATTCGTTAGCTCCTTTTCTTTATCCATTATAAAAGAAAAATCTACAAATTTCAAGGTTAAGTGTCAAGAGAGTAAAAAGGTATGAGAATAAATAAATTAATGCTGGACTGATGTTTATGAGGAATCTAAGGAATTATTGGAATACAAAAGTCTTAGAGATGACTGTTTTGACAAAAAGAGGTACAAAAAAAGAGTAAGATTTCTAAAAGTAGAATTCTTACTCTTAATTAATTTTTAGTCTAGGGAATTAGTTCTTCCCAGACTCTTTTATTATTGATTAGTCTTTGTCACAAATGATTGAAATGACCTTTCGGCTGCGATCAACATGAATATCATAGATTTTATCACCATGAATTAAACGTTTAATCACAAATTCAACTTCATCTTGGCGAATACCGCGATCATGATTTTCCATTACAATTTCAATTTTGTTAGGTGTTTCAGTATATACAACTGTAGTGTTTCCTAAAGAATATACTTTAACAAATTGACTAACTGTAGAAGATAGTTGTTTTTCAACTAAGTCACGATGTGTATTAGTAACGTCAATTAAATGCATAATTTCACATCCTCATCTAGTTTTAGTAAGTAAAAACCTCTAGTAGTTAGTATACGCTTTTTTAGAAGGAAGTTGAAAATTAAATTATTTTTCGTGAATAGCTACTTCTTCATTTTCTAATGAGGCAGTCAAATCATTAGCAGTTGGATTATCTAATTTATAATCAGCAACTTTATCTTCAATGAGTTCCTGAATGATGCGACGTAATGGACGCGCACCCATTGTAGGATCATATCCTTTTTCAACAAGTAGTTGTTTAACATCGTCTGCAACATCAATGTGAAGATTTTCATCTTTAACCATTTCATTGGTTTCATTAAGCATTAAATCAACGATTTTAAGTAAATTATCCTTAACTAATGGCTTAAATTCAACAATATCATCTAAACGGTTAAGAAATTCTGGTTTAAAGTATTGACTCATGACACGTTTAAATTGTTCTTGATGAGAATTTTCAGCAGCAAATCCAACAGAAGCTTCTTTGATGCCTTGACCAGCATTTGAAGTCATAATGATGATTGTATCTTTAAATGATACTGTTCTACCTTGAGAATCAGTTAAACGCCCATCATCTAAAATTTGTAAGAAAAGGTGTAAGACATCAGGATGTGCTTTTTCAATTTCATCAAATAAAATTAAGCTGTATGGATTATGACGAACTCGTTCGGTTAATTGACCGGCTTCTTCATAACCAACGTAACCTGGAGCAGATCCAATTAACTTAGAGACAGAATAGCTTTCCATGTATTCACTCATGTCAAAGCGAATCATTGCTTCTTCAGTACCAAAGACTTGTTTTGCAAGTTGTTTAGCTAATTCAGTCTTTCCAACACCTGTAGGACCTACAAAAAGAAAGGAGCCAATTGGTCGGCCTGTTTTGTTAAAACCAACACGATTACGACGAATAGCACGAGCAACTGTATTAACAGCTTCATCTTGACCAATAACATTCTTTTGCAAATCGGTTGCTAAATTAATCAATTGAGCTTGTTCTTGTTTTTGTAATTCGCCAACAGGGATGTTAGTTTTTTCTTCAATAATCTTATTCATGATCTTATCAGTGATGACAGGGGTCTTATCTGGATCAACTTTTTGATCCTTTAATTTGTTATACTTGTCGATCTGATCCCGATAGTAAGCAGCTTTTTCATAATCTTCATTAGATAAAGCTTGTTTTTTGAGATCTTCAGCAGCATTAACACGTTCTGCTAATTTATTACTATCAACATAAGGAATGGTTAGGTTCATTCTTGACCCAGCTTCATCAAGTAAGTCAATTGCCTTATCAGGTAAGAAGCGGTCTTGGATATAACGTGAAGAAAGTTTAACGGCTGCTTCGATTGCTTGATCAGTGTAATTTACATGATGATAATCTTCATAGCGTGGACGAATACCTTGTAAGATCTTAATAGTTTCTTCAATTGAAGGTTCTTTTACCTGAACTGGTTGGAATCTTCTAGCTAAGGCAGAATCTTTTTCAATATTTCTAAATTCTTTGATAGTAGTAGCTCCAATTAATTGAAATTCACCCCGAGCTAAGGCTGGTTTAATAATGTTACCAGCATCCATTCCACCTTCAGAATTACCAGCACCAACAATTTCATGAATTTCGTCAATGAAAAGTATGATGTCGTCTTTTTTTTCTAATTCTTTAATTAATTGTTCCATCCGTTGTTCAAATTGGCCCCGGATTCCGGTTCCTTGAACTAAAGAAACCATATTTAAAGAAATAATGCGTTTATCTTGTAATTTTGCTGGAACAGAGCCGTCAACAATTTGTTGTGCTAGTCCTTCAGCAACAGCCGTTTTACCTACACCAGCTTCACCAATTAAAACTGGATTATTCTTAGTTCTTCGGTTTAGAATTTCAATTACACGAGCGATTTCTTGATCACGACCAATTACAGGATCTATTTTGCCTTTTTTGGCTAATTCGGTGAGATCAGTTCCGTATTGGTCTAAAAGGGAAGGTCTTTTAGGACGACGTCCACCATTACGTCCGCCTGCTCCCATATTTCTTTGGTTAGGATTTTGATTATTACGATTTTGATTTCCAGAAAATGCATTTAAAAATTCATCGAAATCACCAAAAAATTCATTATTCATATTTTTATTAGTTCCTTGCATATTTTTTAATTCTTGATAGCATTGTTGACATAAAGATATATTGCGGCCTTGGCCATTTACGTTTGCATAGAAGCGAATAGTAGCCGGGCGCTCATTACAATTTTCACATAACATGTGCCAGCCTCCTTTTTATTTGTATAATATGTTATTGGTAATTGTAATCGTTAGCACTCTAATTCGTCAAGTGCTAAACTTCAATTTCTTACTTTTCGTAAGAAAAACTTAATAAATTTAAAATGGTGATTGAAAAGATGAAAGAATATGAAGAAATTTTAATAAAATTAGCTGATGGAGAATTAACTGAGTATCGAGTAGAGCCTCAAAAAGCTTTTAGTTTTCAAGAGACCTTACGAAAATTTGGGCGACGTCAGGAAATAACAGGAAAAGCTGAAAGAGGCGGTACAATTTTATATACGAAAATTAAAAGTGAAACTTAATTATTAAAATGAAAACAATTTCAGTGAAGATTCTTGTTTTAAAATTAAAAAAATGATATTCTAATAACAAGAAAGGGGTTACACCCCTAAAACATTAAAGATTCAAAGGAGATTCAAAAATGGAAAAACGTGAATTTCATATTATTGCAGAAACAGGTATCCATGCTCGCCCAGCAACTTTATTAGTTCAAACTGCTTCAAAGTTTGGTTCAGATATTAATTTAGAATACAATGGTAAGACTGTAAACTTGAAGTCTATTATGGGTGTTATGTCACTTGGTGTTGGTCAAGGTGCTGACGTAACTGTTACTGCAGAAGGTGACGATGCTAAGGAAGCAATTGAAGCAATTGCTGATACTATGAAAAAGGAAGGCTTAGCTGACTAATGACGAAAACTTTAAAGGGTATTGCAGCCAGTGATGGAATTGCAGTGGCTCCAGCATATTTGTTGGTAGAACCTGACCTTTCGTTTTCAAAGACTTCAGTGACAGATGTTGATGCTGAAATTGCTCGTTTTAAGAAAGCAGTTGAAGAATCAACTAAGGAACTTGAACAAGTTCGCGATAAAGCTAAAGAAAGTTTAGGTGAGGAAGAAGCACAAGTCTTCGATGCTCACCTTTTATTCTTAAGCGATCCTGAATTTACTGGTGCAATTGAACAAGAAATTAAAAATCAAAAAATTAACGCAGAAGCTGCCTTAGATGAGACCGCTCAAAAATACATCACTATTTTTGAAGGTATGACAGATAATGCTTATATGCAAGAGCGTGCTGCTGATGTGCGTGATGTATCTAAGCGGATCATGGCTCACTTATTAGGTGTAACTTTACCAGATCCTGCAGCTATTGATCATGAAGTAGTAGTAATTGCTCACGATTTAACTCCAAGTGATACTGCTCAACTTAATAAGAAATATGTTAAAGGATTTGTAACTGACATTGGTGGTAGAACTGCTCACTCAGCAATTATGGCTCGTTCATTAGAAATTCCAGCTGTAGTTGGTACAGAAACTATTACTTCAGATGTTGAACCTGGAGAAATGGTAATTGCTGATGGTTTAGATGGGGATGTCTTAATTAATCCTACTGATGATCAAATTGCTGAGTATAAAGCAAAAAGTGAAGCTTTTGCTAAGCAAAAAGCAGAATGGAAGAAGTTAAAAGATGAACCTTCTGTAACTGCTAATGGCAAACACTTTACTATTGCAGCTAATATTGGTACCCCAGAAGATATGAAAGGGGTAAAAGAAAACGGTGCAGAAGCTGTTGGATTATACAGAACTGAATTTTTATACATGGATTCATCTGATTTCCCAACAGAAGAAGAACAATTTAAGGCTTATAAAGAAGTCTTAGAAGGTATGGATGGCAAGCAGGTCATTATTAGAACTTGTGATATCGGGGGAGACAAGCACTTAGACTACTGGGATCTTCCGGAAGAAATGAATCCATTCCTAGGCGTTCGCGCAATTCGTTTATCAATGCAAAATACAGAAATCTTTAAGACTCAATTAAGAGCATTACTTCGTGCTTCTGCTTACGGTAAGCTTGGTATTATGTTCCCAATGATTGGTACTTTGGGAGAATTACGTAAGGCAAAAGAAATTTTGGCTGGCGTAAAAGCTGAATTAGTAGAAGAAGGGGTTAAGATTGGTGATGACTTACAAGTTGGTATGATGATTGAAGTACCAGCAGCTGCAGTTCTTGCTGATCAATTTGCTAAGGAAGTCGATTTCTTCTCAATTGGTACTAATGACTTAATTCAATATACGATGGCAGCTGACCGTGGTAATGACAGTCTTTCATATCTTTACCAACCATATAATCCATCTGTTTTACGTTTAATTAAGCATACAATTGATGGAGCCCATGAAAATGGTATTTGGTGTGGTATGTGTGGTGAAGCTGCAGGTGATAGTATTATGTTCCCAATTCTTTTATCAATGGGACTTGATGAATATTCAATGAGTGCAACTTCTATTTTACGTATCAGAAGTTTAATGAAGAAGATTAATACTGAAGATATTAAGGAATTAGCAAATAAGGCATGTTATGTATCTGAAACTAATGAAGAAAATAAGAAATTAGTTGAAGAAACAATGGCAAAACTTAATATTCAAATTTAATGAAAAAGCAGTGGAAAAGTAAAGCCACTGCTTTTTATTGTATAAAATTTACAATTTAGTCACAATTAATTCACTTATTTCCTTTAATATATAACGTATAAATGAAAAAACAAAAAATTTTCAAAAAAATTGTTATATTAAGTGTTTTTGATTGTGGTATAGAGTGAAAGCGGTTATAATATTAATTGTTATTAGTAGTTTTGTAGTTTTGATACACTACACGCAAAAAAAGGAGCGTGGATTTAATTGGTAAATTTATATACATCACCTAGTTGTACATCATGTCGTAAAGCTAAGGCTTGGTTAGTTGATCATGATATTCCATTTAAAGAAAGAAATATCTTTGCTAATCCATTAACAAAGACAGAAATTTTGCAAGTATTGCGAATGACCGAAAATGGAACTGAGGAAATTATTTCAACTCGTTCAAGAACATTTCAAAATTTAAAGGTTAATTTGGATGACCTTTCACTTGATGAATTACTCGATTTAGTGGAAAACAATCCAAGTTTACTACGTCGTCCAATTATCATGGATGATCGCCGTCTTCAAGTTGGCTACAATGAAGATGAAATTAGAAGATTCTTGCCACGTTCAGTACGTCGTTTAGAATTAGAACAAGCACAAGCTATGATTAGTTTATAAAAGTATTTTTTAGTTTAACAAAAAACAAAATCAATTAATAACGAAGAACGCTAGCTATTTTGAGCTAGCGTTTTTGTTTCCTTGAAAAAATTAGGGTACAATAGAACCAGTCAGTAAAATATAGTGAGGTGAAAGTAAATGCAAGTACACCGTATTAATGCAAATACAATTAAAGTCTCAATGAATGCTGAAGAATTGAAAGAGCGTGGAATTACAATTCTAGATCTTTTAGGTAATAAAGATGAAATACAAAAGTTTTTCTATGATATTTTGAGTGAAGTTGACACTGAACATGAATTTACTAAAGAACAGCCTGTTACTTTTCAAGTGATGCCAAGCAACTCTGGATTAGAACTTTTAATTTCCAAAGTACCTGATGGTGAAGAAAAACCTAAATCAAATAAAGATGATCCATTACGTCAACTTTTAGAAGGACTAGGAGAAAAGAATTTTAAACCTGCAAATGCAGATACTATTTTTGGTTCTTCCAATGGTAAAAGTGAAAGTTCAAAGGAAGACTTAAATAGTAATCGTCGTATTTTTAAATTTGAAAATATTGATTCTGCTATTTCTCTCGCAGATGCCTTGGTGGTTCCAGAACTAGCTTCAAGTCTTTACGTTTATCGCCATACTTATTATCTGGATTGTGCATTTTTGGATAGTGGCTTTAGCGAAATAAAGCCGTCAGATGCATGGGTAATTGCAAATGAATTTGGTCAAGGTATGACTGAAAAGGAATTTGCACCAATTAAGAAAATGGGTAAGTGTTTGATTAGACAAGATGCATTAAATAATTTACGTCAGTATTTTGATTAAAGAAGCAAATTTGCTTCTTTTTTTCGTATTAAAATTAGGGTGAATTACATTGTATGCAGCTTTATTGAAGAAAAACTTAGTTTTAGCTGTTAATGAAGCAAATTTGGTTCAAGAAGGAATTAAAAAACTAAATATTGAAAATTATCGCTGTCCAAATTGTCAGAAAAAGGTAATCCTAATTTTATCAGAAACGAAAGTACCCTTTTTTAAGCATGTTCACATTATTAAAGGGGAGGGTGAAAAGCAAGAACATCTATTAGCTAAAGAATTAATGTGTAGTAGTTTAATAGCAGCTGGGTATTATGCAAGAACTGAAATCCCACTTGCTAATCAACAGTTACGTGCAGATGTTTTGGTTGAAAATAATCTAGCCTTTGAAGTTCAATGTGCGCCTTTGTCACGAGAAGAATTTAACCACCGGCATAATTTATATAAAGCAATTGGAGTAAAAGATATTTGGATTGTAGGTCAACGACATTATTTAAAACGGAGTTTGAAAAAATCTCAAAAAATTTTTTTACGTAAAAGTAAGTATTGGAATTGGTATTATTTGGAGATTAATCCTTTTAAAGAAAGGATTACTTTGAAATATCACATGCATTTGGCACCAGTATCTAATAAGATTTTTTATTTCCAAGAGAATTTTCAATTAAATGAACTAGGAATTAAGAAGTTATTTGCGTTTAAAAGTGTGGTTCCTTTTTCTAAAAAAGTTAATATTAAGGAAGAACAGAATTTCTTGCTTAACCAAATTAGACTCAAGACAAAATTAGGAGTTCGAGTGGCAGAAGCTCTCTATCTTAATCATTTAACTTTGGAAAATCTGCCTAAAGAGATTTTTCAAAGTTGGAGAGAACCTTTAGAAGAAAATAAAATTTTAGCGTATTTAAGACAAAAAAATAGAGATGTCGATTGACATCTCTATTTTAATCTAAACTAAATGTAACTCAGAAGTTTGAGAATCTGAATCATCATTTGGATGAAGAGCTGAAATAATCTTGTCACTGGTAATATTTCCTTCAATCATGACACCTGCCATATCTTGATCGTAATTGTAGATCATGGTTGTAGGGGTAGTAGTTACTTTATAATCTTCAATTAATTTCTGATCTTTATCAATAGAAAGTTTTGTGTAGGCACTTTCACGTGTTTGGTTAAAGTTTTTAAGATTAATCCCTAAATCATTGACTATCTTTTCGACAATTTGTTGAGAAAAATCAATGTGCTTTACATTGATCTGGTTTTGGAGGGTAAATAAAAATTGCCGCGCAATCTTATTACCTTTAAGAAGTTTGATTGCATGATAGTCTCTGATTGCATGAAAAGTTGATTGAGAGTAATGGTTCAACAACTTTAGATTGTTTGGAGATAAACCACGTGCCATTAAATCGCTTCTGATAGTATTGATATTTGCCATAGGAATAAAGTGATAGAGCACATTTTCTTTTGATTGATCAATAGCAGTTAGTATTTCTTGCTCCATTTCAAAACAGTTAATTCCTATAGGGTTAGTAAAGAAAAAAACTTCATACATATAGGGTCTCCTTATCGTTGATAAGTTATATAGTTAAAAATATAGCCATATATATATATATATATATATATAGGAATGAATTTTCGAAATAACTAATCTAAATTTATTATTTTTTAATACGGTGTTCAAATGAACGAGAAACTTTGTTTTGATTAGTATTCTCTTTAGTAGATTTAAAATCAAATTGGGTTTCTAATTCATTGAGGACCTTCTTGATGGTATCAGGATCATCATTTTCGATCTCTAACTCAAAATCATAGTATCCATCTGGGAATTCTGTCAAGTCTAAAGTAAGATCACAATTTTGAGGTCCATTAATAATCATGCGGCGAGTTTTGCTCCAAGAAAACATTTGTAAAGTATTAGCTACTTCTTTACCGAAATGTTCTTCAACGTACGCACCAGCATCCCCACCAAAGGTAAAGTGTTCGTTATCAGCAGCAGCGTGAACCATTTGTTCTGCACGAGCTAATGAAAGCACGTCGTTGATTTCAACGACTTCATGATACTTATCTTGTTTAGGATGGTCTTCTTTAACTTTTAAAGTTTGTTCGCCGTTATTAACAAGAAGACGAATTCTTAGACTTGCATTGTTATTTTTAAGGGTGAAATCTGGCGTATCAAAGTAATAATTTTCTTGAATAAAATCAGATTTAGCAATAAAAGCTTGTCTAATTTTTTCATAAGTATCCTTATCTAATAAGGTTTTTGACTCAATTTCTATATTTTTTGCCATAAATTAATCCTCCATTATTAATCGTTATATTACTATTATATGTTAGAATGATTTTGTTTGAAAATGAAAGGAACTGAAGTAATGCAAGATTGGAATTTGTTTTTATGGCCATATGAGCAAGCAGTGTCTGAATTGAAAGTTAAATTTCGGTCATTGCGTAAAAGTTACTTAAATAAAGGGGAGCACTCACCAATTGAATTTGTGGTTGGACGAGTAAAGACTGTTGATTCAATTAAGGAAAAAATGAAAAGACGTGTAATTGCGCCTGAAGTTATTGAAACAGATATGCAGGATATTGCCGGAATTAGAATCATGTGCCAATTTGTTGACGATATCTATAAGGTTGTAGATTTAATTCATGAGCGGCAAGATATGCAAGTAATTGAAGAAAGAGATTATATAAAAAATGCTAAGCCTTCAGGTTATCGGTCTTATCACATGGTAATTGAATACCCCATTTTTTTGCCTGAAGGATCAAAAAAAATCATCGCTGAAATTCAAATTAGAACTTTAGCAATGAATTTCTGGGCTACTGTTGAACATACTTTGAATTATAAATATCAAGGTAAATATCCAGAAGACATCTCAGAACGCCTTAAATCAACTGCTGAGGCTGCTTATAAGCTTGATGAGGAAATGTCTGCAATTAAGGAAGAAGTGCGTGAAGCACATAAAATTTATGCGAAAACAAAAGGTAAAAATTGATGAAAGTAGCAATTGTTGCAAATGATCGTGTCGAAACAAAAGCTGTAGAAAAAAACATTAAAAAGCTTTTAGAAATTAAAAAGATAGAAATCGATAATGAAAATCCTGATGTGGTAATTACTATTGGTGGGGATGGAACCCTCATTTCTGCTTTCCATAAGTATATTAGTATTATTGATAAGGTAAGATTTATTGGAGTGCATACTGGCCACTTAGGTTTTTATACTGATTGGCGTCATTTTGAAATTGAAAAAATGGTTGATAGTTTATCAAAAAAAGAGCCTTCAGCTGTGTCTTACCCACTTTTAGAATTAGTAATTACAACGCGTAAAGGGGAGAAAAAGAAGTTATTAGCCTTAAATGAGGCAACTATCAAACGTGTTTCTAAAACTTTGCGAGCTGATGTATTTATTCGAGATAAATTTTTTGAAAGTTTTAAAGGCGATGGCTTGTGTGTCTCAACACCTACCGGATCAACTGCTTATAGTAAATCATTAGGGGGTGCTGTCATTCATCCACGTTTAAAAGCCTTACAGATGACAGAGATTGCTTCAATTAATAATCGAGTTTTTAGAACTTTATCTTCACCAATTGTTATTGCACCTGACGAATGGATTACAATTAAGCCTGAAGTAGGTGATGATGACCACTATGTGGTAACTTATGATGGAATTAGATTCAATCATAAACATATTAAGAAAATTGAATATCGTATTTCACAACATGTAATTCGTTTTGATAAATATCAACATACTCACTTTTGGAGTCGAGTTAAAGATGCGTTTATTGGCGATGAGAAAGAGTAATGCAATTTTTTAAATTAAAAGTAACTAGTGATAGTCCAGGTAAATTAGGACGATTTTTACAAAAAAATGGTTTTTCCAAAAGGGCAATTATTAATAGTAATCATCATCAAGGGATGATCTTAGTAAATCACAAGCGGCGACATACAAGTTTTCATTTAAAGAAAAATGATGAAGTAATTTTTATTTTAGGACAGGAAAAGGAAAATAGCTTCTTAAGACCTTCTAATAAAAAAGTAAACATTGTTTTTGAAACGAATGATTATTTGATTGTTAATAAAGAAGCTGGGGTTTTATCAATTCCTTCCCGCTATGAAGATAGTGATGCGATAGTTAATCGCCTTTTAAGCTATTTACGTCAAGAAAACAAGAATGCTAAACCTCATATTGTCACACGCTTAGATCGCAATACCTCTGGCTTAGTTTTAGTTGGAAAAAACTCAGTGGCTCAAGCTAGATTTAGTGAGATGAATAAAAAGACTTTTATTAAAAAGTACCATGCAATTGTTCATGGAAATTTTGCACAAGAAGAACTAGCTGGGGTGATTGATGAACCAATTGGAAAAAAAGATGAGACTGTAAAAAGGTATGTGGTAGCTAGTGGGAAATCATCTCAAACAAAATATAGGGTTTTGGCTCAAAAAAAAGGAGCAGCCTTAGTTGAATTACAGCTATTTACAGGTCGTACCCACCAAATTAGAGTTCATATGGAACATTTGGGCCATCCCTTGTACGGTGACACCCTTTATGGGATTAAGGATAATTTTAAGCGCCAAGCTTTACATTGTTTTTTGTTGAGTTATCCTGATCCATTCACCTCAAAAGAGCAACAAATTGAGATTCCCGATCCAGAGGATATGAAAAATTTATGGAATAGTTTAGATAATTAAAGGGCTGACCTATAGTCAGCCCTTTAATCTTCTTTAAAAATAATCCTTGTAGCTTCGGGAACTGTAATGTTTTTTTGAAGGGGAGTTAAAGTACCCAATTTTGAGTTTCGTTTATACAAAGTTGCATTATCAGAATTTTGATTTACTGCAATTACGTAGCGTTGATCATTGCTCCAATTAAAGTCGCGCGGGAAGGCCCCAAAAGTTGATATTCTTTGGATCATTTCTAGTTTGCCATCTTCAAAAACTTTAAAAACAACCAAGCTATTATCGCCGCGATTTGAAACATAGAGAAATTTTCCGTCTTTGGATATACGAATAGCAGCTGCGCCATTTTTTCCTTCAAAATTTGGAATAGTTGAATAAGTACCAATAGCTTCAAATGCCCAATTCTTTTCATTAAATTTAGCAACGTGAACTTGGCTCGAGAGTTCTCCCACAATAAACATAAACTTCCCATCAGGAGAAAAAGTAAGATGACGAACTCCAAACCCAGGTTCTAATTGATATTTAGCTACTGAAGTAAGTTCCTTATTTTCTAATTGATAGAATTCGACTTGATCTAGGCCTAAATCACAAGAAACTAGGTTACCATCAGGAGTTTCATCAAAAAAATGAGGATGGGCACTAGCTTGTTCAGGTAAAGGGCCTTGACCGGTGTGGTGGGTTGAAGTAATAAAAGTTAGCTTTCCTTGATTATCATAGGAAAAAACATTAATTGTTGCTAAGTGATAATTGGCCGTGTAAATAAGGTGTTTATCTTCATTTAAACCAACATAACAAGGAGCAGCTCCATCGTGCAAAAAGGCATCAATAAAGGCCGGCGGATTAGTATTTAAATTAAAACTAGCAATACCAGCTTGGCCGTCTTTTTCAATAATTGAAAATAATAAGTTATCGCTGCTGATTTGAAAATAAGTAGGTCGCTTAAGTTCAAGTAGGTTATCAATCTTACTAATTTTAAGGTGTTGACCTTCTTGGGTGCTATTTCCTAAGTAAATTCCTTTTGAGGTGTGGCTAGTATAACCACCAAACCAAATTTCCATTATTTTCTCCTTACTTAAACTGTTATTTTCTAAAATATACCACGATTTAAGAATTTGTGCAGACTTAATTGTTATTTTTTCAACTGATTGGTTATGATACACTTTTATTAAGAGGTGAAGTAAATGAAATGGACTAGTACCATTCAAGAAATTGGACCGGAAGCTGTTTCAGAAAATGAGAATGTAGTAATTCTATTTAATGAAACAGCAACCCCACATTTAAAGCAAGTTTCTGTCATTCAAAAATTTGACCAGGATACTCCTGTTAATAGTTTTATTTTAAAAAAAGATGACACTATCACGATCAATGGAGAAACTTATTTGGCTCTTTTTGTGGGTTCACTTGTAAAAATAAATATGCGGAGCATGGGACATGCGACTTTGATTTTTACTGATGAGTTACCACAAGAGCCGATGAAGAATGCAATTTATTTAGAAAAAGCAGAAGAAGAGCCAATTGCACAGTTTGCAGTTGGGGATGAAATAGTGTTTGAACATAGGTAAAATAAATTAATTGGGGAAAGATAAGTGAATACGAAAAAAAGTTCAACTAATTTTTTTCAAAAATGGTTTTTAAATAACCGTTTTAGTGTGGCATTACTAAATATACTGCTATTCTTTTTAATAATTTTAGTTTTTAATAAAATTTCTTTTATTCTAAATCCTTTTTGGACGTTTTTTAATGCAATTTTACCGCCTATTTTGGTTGCGGTAATTCAGTATTACTTGATGAATCCAGTAGTTGATTTTTTGGAAAAGAAATTACATTTTCCGCGAATTTTAACAATTGGAATTTTGTATTTAATTGTAGTAGGGCTATTAGTATGGATTATTACGTCAATTGTTCCAGTTTTACAAAGGCAAACAGATTCCTTAGTAAAAAATTGGCCAAATATTTGGAATGATGCTCAAACTGCGGTTGAAAAATTATTACGTGATCCACATTTAAGTAAAGTAAAGGGTAATTTAAATCAAGCGGTTTCTGATGCTCAAGCTAAAATTTTTAAGAGTGGACAAGAGAGTTTGAATTTAGCAATTAATAATGTCCTGTCTGCAGTAAATGTTTTAACAATGATTTTTATGACGCTTTTAACAGCACCATTTGTTTTGTTTTTTATGTTAAAAGATGGTCATCAATTAAAACCTTATATTACTAAAGTAGCGCCTAAGAATTTACAGGAAAGCTTTGCAAGTTTATTACACGACATTAATCATGCAGTAGCTTCATATGTGAGGGGTCAAATTACAGTTGCCTTTTGGGTGGGAGTAATGTTTGCAATTGGCTACTCCATCATTGGCTTACCTTATGGAGTAACTTTGGCTGTAGCGGCTGGTTTTTTAAATATGATTCCTTATTTTGGAACATTTATTGCAATAATTCCTGCTTTAATTTTAGGAATTATGAATTCACCAATGATGCTTTTAAAGGTGATAATTGTTTTTGCAGTTGAACAGACGATTGAAGGAAGAGTGATTTCACCATTAGTAATGGGAAATAAGATGAATATGAATCCAGTAACAACAATTTTATTGTTAATTGGTGCTAGCGCAGTTTCTGGATTGTGGGGAGTTATTTTTGCTATTCCGGTTTATGCGGTAGTAAAAATAATTGTTACAAGGATATTTAAATACTATCAAAAAATGTCTACCTTTTATCAAAATGGACAAGAAAAAGAGACAGGAACAGATGATAATTCTGTTGGTAAATAGTAAAATATAAATACAAGTGAACGTGGCAGGTGTGCTACGTTTTTTTGATTAAGGAGTTGAATTTATAATTAATTATGACAAATCATGTAGTATTATATGAACCACTAATGCCAGCTAATACTGGTAATATTGCTCGTTCATGTGCAGGAACAGATACAGTGCTTCATTTAATAGAGCCACTTGGTTTCAGATTAGATGATAAACATATGAAAAGAGCAGGACTTGATTATTGGGATAAAGTAGATGTGCGTAAACACGAAAGTTTAGATGCATTTTTAAATACTTTAGATGAAAATGATGAATTGTATTTAATTTCAAAGTTTTCTAGTAAGTCCTATACTGATGTTGATTATACTGATTCGAATAAAAATTATTATTTTATTTTTGGAAAAGAGACGACTGGTTTGCCAGAGACTTTCATGAGACAATACTATGAACGAAATCTGCGCATCCCCATGTCAGATAATATTAGAGCATTTAATTTATCCAATTCAGTAGCAATAGTTTTGTTTGAAGCCTTGCGCCAGCAAAATTTTCCACATTTAGAGAAAGAACATCATTATCCAGTTGATAAATTAAAAGATTAAGTAAGAAAGGTAAATTTATGAAATTTAAAGAAATGACGCCAGTAACAGTACAAAATTTTCACTATGACTTAAATGAAGAAAAGACACTAAAAAATGAAATTAATGTGTCACTTAGACAAGTAATTCAAAATAGTGAAGATGGAAGTCAAGATGAAGGTAAAGATGGAAAATACTTTGAAATGGGGGTACCATTTGAGATTTCCCCTGAACCAGGACTTTTCACAGTCAGTGGCTTAATTACTAGAGTAATTCAGTTTGAGAATTACTTTGGTGATGGAACTGATTTAAGTGCTGAAGATTATCAATATGTTTCTAAACCATTAGTTGATAAAATTAGGGAATTAACAGCTGCAGTGACTAGTTTGACTTTAGGTGAAGCAGTAAACTTAAACTTTGAAGCAGAATTTAACGATCCAGAAGAAAAGTAAGATTAGAAAGGTAAATTAATGGCGCAAAAAAAGAAGCGCAGAAAAAAAGGCTCTTCTAAAAAGAAGAATGTAAAAAAACAGGACTATACTTGGTCGATTATAGGGCTAATCTTATTATTAATAGCAATTTTAAGTTGTGTAAAGTTTGGCTTATTTAGTCGGCAGTTGATTAATTGCCTACGCTTTTTTGTAGGAGATAGTCACTATTTTGCCAGCTTTCTGATTGGAATTTTTGGGTTAGTGATGCTAATTTACAATCAACCACCAAAGTTAGGACTAAAAAAAGAAGTTGGGTTAGGCGTTTTTTATTTAGGGCTAGCTTTTTTTCAAAGTACGCTTTGGTTTGAAGGATTAATGATTAACCATGGCTTTGTAAATACCTTTTTGCATACTATCTCTGGGGAGTTTAGTCGCTCTCAAAATACAACGGATGCTGGTGGAGGAATTATTGGCGCATTTATTTACCAATTACTTTTTCCTTTATTTGGTGGCATTGGAAGTAAGGTATTAGCTTTTTTAATGCTTTTAATTGGAATCTTAATGCTTTTGAATGTGAAGTTTTTGAGCTTACTCCATGGGTTTCAAGATTTTTCTCAACTTTTTATTCAGAAAAACAAAGATGCTGGAGATAAATTAAAAGATAAATATGTAGATTTTGTAGAAAATTATCAAGAAAAGAAACAAAGTAAAGATAATAGAGAAAAATTATCTGACCCAATAAAATCTTCAGACGAATTTTTCCCAGATTTGAGTGATTTTTCTTCAGAAGCTGATCCAGTTTCTTCTCAAGAACCAGCTAGCAGTCAAGCTAGTCAGCAATCAAAAGTGGAAATTTCAATGCCTAATCAAGACGAACAAAATGATCCATTTGAAGTAGCGCCTACAGTTACTCATTTAAGTGATGAAGATGACCTGCCACCATCGCATGGTAACTTAGAAGAAGATAAAAAGATTATCCAAGAAGCAAAAAGCAAGGCTAATCAATCAAAAAATGATTCTGCTCAGCCAACTGCTTCAGTAAATCATGGTACTTATAAGAAGCCCCCATTAACTTTATTAGAGCCTGTAAAAAAGGTGGATCAAAGTCAAGATCGAGAATTGATTGAAAAAAATACCCAAATTTTAGAATCAACTTTTAAAAGCTTTGGCGTAAAAGTTAATGTCAAAAAAGCTGTTATTGGGCCAACTGTTACTCGGTATGAGGTCCAGCCAGCTGTGGGAGTTAAGGTAAGTAGAATAGTTAACTTGGCTGATGATTTAGCGTTGGCTTTAGCTGCAAAAGATATTCGTATCGAAGCGCCGATTCCAGGTAAACCATTAGTGGGTATTGAAGTACCTAACAAGACGACTTCAGCAGTTTCATTTAAGGATGTTATGGTTCATCAAGATGAGAAAGCAAAGAAAGTTGATTTAGATGTACCTCTTGGAAAAGATGTTGAAGCACAAATTATTTCAGCTGATTTGACCAAAATGCCCCATCTTTTGATTGCGGGTTCAACTGGTTCAGGGAAATCAGTAGCGATTAATACAATTATCACAAGTATTTTAATGAAATCTTATCCTGAAGATGTGAAACTGGTGTTAATAGACCCAAAAATGGTTGAATTATCCGTTTACAATGGTGTACCTCATTTATTAATTCCAGTTGTTACAGATGCTAAGCTTGCAGCCAATGCGTTGAGAAAAACTGTTAAAGAAATGGAAAGACGCTACAAGTTATTTGCAAGTAGCGGGGTGCGCAATATAACTGAATATAATAAAAAAGTCCAGGAAAATAATGCTGACAAAAATAATCCAGTGATGCAAAAGTTGCCTTATATTGTGGTGATCGTAGATGAATTAAGTGACTTGATGATGGTAGCTGGTCGAGAAGTTGAAGATGCAATTGTCCGCTTAGCTCAAATGGCTAGAGCAGCGGGAATTCACATGATTTTAGCAACTCAACGTCCTAGTGTAGATGTTATTACTGGCTTAATTAAGGCAAATGTTCCTTCTAGAATTGCTTTTGCTGTTTCGAGTGGAGTGGATTCACGAACAATTTTAGATCAAGTAGGAGCTGAAAAATTACTTGGTCGAGGCGATATGCTCTTTTTACCAATTGGCGCTTCTAAGCCTGAACGTGTACAAGGTGCCTATATTTCAGTAGATGAAGTAGAAAAAGTAGTGCAATGGGTAAAGCAGCAACAAGAAGCTCAATATGATGAGCAGATGATTCCATCTGCTAAAGAAGAAACAGCTGATGACAATGAAGAACCAGAAGATGAATTGTATCAAGATGCAGTAGCGTTAGTTAAAAAGCAGCAATCTGCAAGTGTTTCTATGCTTCAGAGACGCTTTAGAATTGGCTATAATCGAGCAGCAAGAATTATTGATGAGATGGAAGCTAAAGGGGTTGTCGGTCCTTCAGAAGGCTCCAAGCCACGTCAAGTTTTAGTTCCACCAGATAATCAGGAAGGTTAGTTAAATGACAAATATAAAAATTGATCATAACATTAAATTTACAACAGCCACTATTGGCTGTTTTTTGCGTGTGCCACTATCAAAGAAAAATTTAGCATTAGCTACTTTGTTAGCTACTATGCAGTCAAATGCAAGTATTCTTTATCCAGGAATTCGTAACCAAACCACTGCTTTGGACGAACTATATGATGCTCAACTAGATATTTTTCCAGAGGTATTTGGTAATCAAATTATTATGCAATATGTAATAAATTTCGTAGAACCAAGTCAAATTTTGGATCCTGATTATAATTATAAAAAAATTATTGAACTATTTTTTGAAATAATTGATAATCCCTTATTTAATGAAACATTGATGCAATTAGCTAAAAATCAGTTAAAGGAAGAATATGAAAGTTTCTATGATATTCCAGCTAATTTAGGATATAAGGAATTTTTAGAAACTTGGTATCGAAATAAACCACAGTATGCTAGTCAACTATTTGGCTCAATTGAAGATTTAGAAGATGCTAGTATAAAAGATCTTCAAGATTTTTTTGAAGGGTTAAAGAAGGCTCCAAGTATCTGCTTAGGCCAAGCAATGGATCCTGATACAATTACAGACTATCTCCAAAAACATTTAACAAATGAAGGCTTTGAGAAAGAATTTAAAGTAGAGGATTTAACCATTGCAGCCATAGAAGAACCAATTGAAAAAGTTGCTCCCCATAAAAGTTTGCAAGGTCAAATATTAGTGGGATATGGCTATGGGCAAAAATTAGAGCGACGGATTCGCCAATTTGGGGGACTATTTTTAAGTCATTATTTGGCTGGGGATGAATCTTCTAAATTATTTACCGATGTGCGAGAAAAGCTTGGAGCAGCTTATGGAATTGAAGCTGTTGATTATTTCAATAATTCCATGTTTTTAATTAGTAGTTCAATTGATAAAAATAAATATAGTGAAGTTGAAAAAATAATTATTGATTCCATTAAGAAAATTCAAAATGGGGTAGTGGATCAAGAAGTATTTAAGAAGTCAAAGAAAGCACTTAAAAGAATTTATTTGGAAGCTCCAGATCGTCAAGGAATCGAAATTGTACAAATGTTAACTAATAGTTTGCGCGGTAGAGAGACAACTTTTAAAGATCGGGTCAAAGTAGTAGAAGAATTCACTAGTGAGCAAATGATTGAATTTGCAAAAACACTCTTTATAAACGAAAGGTATTATTTAGTATGAAAAAATTAGACACTATAAAGAAAAGCTTTTCATCTGGGTTTGAAGCACAAATAATTCTTCGTCATCATTTTGTGAAAAAGTTTATGGGGATAATCGTTGATTTTGGGGGAAGTGATCCGCAAAAATTAGCTGGTGGGGCCCATTTTTTGGAACATAAATTATTTGCTAAAAAGCATGGAGATATTTCGCATCGCTTTGAAGAATTAGGAGCGAATACTAATGCTTTCACTTCTTACAATGAAACAATGTATTTTGCTAATTTTATTGACCATTCACTTCAAGTGACAAATTTGCTCTTTGAATTAGTAGGAACAACCTATTTTACAAAGGAGAATGTACAAAAGGAAGCGGAAATTATTGCACAAGAATTAGCAATGTATCAAGAAGATCCAAATTGGGAGTTACAACACCAAGTTTTGGAAATGATGTTCCCACAAACAAATTTAGCACTTGATTTGACAGGAACTCAGCAATCACTATCAGAAATGACCCCACAAATTTTGCAAGAAATTTATGAAGAACATTACTTTGCTGGAAATATGAAATTTGTGGCCTGTGGAGGTTTTACTAAAGCAGAAGTAAGAGAAATTTTAGAGGAAGTAGATAAACTTCAGAAAAAATACTTGCGTCCTCAAAGTCGCCCCCTTCCTCAAATTAAACCTGCTATTTCAAAAGAGGAAACTCAACTTGAAATTCCAGCAGAAGTAATTAGTGCGCGGGTATGCATAGGAATTAAATTACCTGATTTTAAATTATTTGATTCAAGTAATGAATTAATGGAAACAATAGTTGAAGCTTATCTAGAGCAAAATCTAGGTTTAATGAGTAAGGGATTTGAAAAATTTCAAAAAGATAAATTACTTAATTCTCCCCTTGCAATTAAGGTAAATTATACACGTGAAGGAAATTTTGCCTTAATATCTGGTATGAGCCCAAAGCCTGAAGAATTAATTGAAGAAATAAAAAAATTAATTTTTAATGGTAAGGGTGATCAAGCATTATTTGAAATTCAGAAAAAAGAGTATATTGCTGAAATGAAAAGAAAATTGGATCAAATTGAAGAATTAGCGATTGAAAGTGCAGAAATGATGCTTGAAAAAGAGGATTTACTTAAATTAGTTCAAAGATTTGGTAATTTAAGTTTCAATGATTTTGCAAATTATTATAATGAAATCGTCGATAAGGTCGAAATTTTTAGCGCAATAATGCGTTAAAGGTTAGAAAGTGAAATTAGTTGTGAAAAGAGCAATAATTTTTGGTGCGACTGGTGGAATAGGTAAACAAATTGCACAAGATTTAGCTAAAGATGGCTGGTCTTTGTATATCCATGGTGTCCATCAAGTTGAAAAGGCAAAAAGAATGTGTGAAGAATTGACTATTGCATATCCTCAGCAGGATTTTTTACCATTAAAATTGAGTTTTCAGGTAGGAAACGAAGAATTGAAAAAAGTTATTTTAAATTTACTCCCAGTGAATGCAGTAATTTTTTCTCAAGGAATTACTGATTTTAACTTTTTAGGAAGTCAATCTTTAGAAAAAATTGACCAAATTTTTCAAATCAATGTTATTACACCAATTAAAATTTTGAATTTATTAGAATCAAAATTAATGAATAAAGACCATAGTCGAGTAATTTTTATTGGCTCAGTTTATGGAGAACAAGCCAGCGCAATGGAAACAGTTTATAGTTCAACTAAGGGTGCATTAAGTAGTTTTGCTCAAGGCTACGGAAGAGAAGTAGCTTCTAGTCACTTAACAGTAAATGTTATTGCACCAGGAGCAGTCGCTACGGAAATGAATTCGATATTTTCCGAGCAGACTCTTGAAGAAGTAAGACAAGAAATTCCGGCTGCCCGTTTAGCCAAGACAAGTGATATTTCATTTTGGGTGAAAAATATTTTAAGTCCTCAAGCTGATTATTTTACTGGGCAAACGATTTATGTTGATGGTGGATGGCTTGTTTAAAGGGCGCTAATTTTGTTATACTCATAGTAAATATTGCTTAAAGTGAGAGGTTATTATGGCAGATATTGGAGATAAGTTAAAAAAAGCTAGAAAAGATAAAGGAATGTCTGTTGAAGATGTTGAGAAGATTACAAAAATTCAACGACGGTATTTAACGGCAATCGAAAATAATGAATTTGATCAATTACCTGGTGACTTTTATGTTAGAGCTTTTATTCGTCAGTATGCAGATGTTGTAGGGCTCAATGGAAAAGAATTACTAGAAGATTTTCAATCAGAAGTACCACAAGCAAAACCAGAAGAATATGTGGAAAATTCAATTGATAATAAAAGTGAAGAAATTAAAAAGACGACAAACAGTAAAAAGGGTAAATGGCAAGGATATTTACCTAAGATTGCGACTGTTATCGGAGTTTTAGTAATTATTTTAATTGTTTACTTAGTATATGCACACTTTTTCTCAGGATCAAACCAACAATCTGCAACTGATCAACAAGATAATGTAACAGTCTCTTCAACTAGTTCTTCTAAGAGCAGTGTCAAAAAATCTAGTGTAAAGCCATCAGTAGCTACAGGTGTTAAAGTCACAAAGATTGGAGATAATTCTTACCGTGTAACTGGTTTAAAGACTAACCGAACTTTAAAATTAGCAACGACGACTGCTACTGTTTGGGCTCAAGTTTCTGCTAACGACAATGCGATTTGGCAAGGAACGCTGACAGCAAATCAAAAGCATACGCTAAAGTTAGGAGAAAATGTTAAAAATGTTTCAATTAACTTAGGTAATACTCAAACTACCACTTTAACGATTGGTGGCAAGACTGTTCCTTTCACCAAATCGAATAGACCTTTAACTGTAAAATTGGTATTTGGAAATGCAAAAGCTACTAGCTCAAGTAGTAGTGCTACACAATCAAGTACTCAAAGTACTACTCAGTCATCGTCTCAGGCGGCCACTAGTCAAGTGGTAACAAGTGGCTCAACCACTACAACTAACAACCAAAATACTACTAGAGTAAATGGAGGACAAAATAACTAAGAATGAATTTACCAAATAAATTAACCGTATTTAGAATTTTTATGATTCCTGTGTTTATGCTACTTTTAATCTTTAATTGGCCAGCTGGTCATGTGGATGTAGCAGGCTTCACAATTTATTGGAATCAAGTTTTAGCTGCTATTGTATTTGCAATTGCCTCATTTACAGACTTCTTAGATGGACACATTGCGAGAGCTAGAAATTTGGTAACAAACTTTGGAAAATTTGCCGATCCTTTAGCTGATAAAATGTTAACAATGACTGCATTTATCTTTTTAGTAAACCTTAAGAGTAATGGACAAAGTTTGGCACCTGCGTGGGTAGTTGCAATTATTGTTTGTCGCGAACTTGCAGTAACTGGACTACGTTTAATTGTAGTTGAAAATGATGGTGAAGTTATCGCTGCAAAGATGCCAGGTAAGATTAAAACGACCACTCAAATGTTATCGATAATTTTCTTATTAATTGGAAATATTTTCTATATTGGATCAATTTTGTTATATATTTGTTTAGTATTTACTATCTACTCTGGTTGGGATTATTTCCACCAAAGTTGGGATGTATTTAAAGGTTCAATGTAATTAAAAGCGATTAATTTCGCTTTTTTTTGTGAAAAAAATTAATATTTGCGTAAATAGAGTTGAAGTAAAAATAAAAAACTTATGTTCGCTTTTTTCTTGTTTTTAGCAAGAAAACCAAGTATAATATTAAGAGTAACTTTTATTAAGGAGGTAGCGAGAACATGGCTAAAGATGGTAAGAAATCAGCTTTAGAAGCTGCTTTGAAAAAGATTGAAAAGGACTTTGGTAAAGGTGCAGTAATGAGAATGGGTGATAAAGTAGATACCCAAATTTCTACTGTTCCTACTGGTTCATTAGCTTTAGATGCAGCGCTAGGTGTTGGTGGATATCCACGTGGAAGAATCATTGAAATGTACGGACCAGAAAGTTCTGGTAAGACTACTGTGGCACTTCATGCAGTAGCAGAGGTTCAAAAGCGTGGTGGCACAGCTGCTTATATTGATGCTGAAAATGCAATGGACCCTGCTTACGCTACTGCTTTGGGAGTAGATATTGATTCATTAATTCTCTCCCAGCCAAATACTGGAGAAGAAGGTTTACAGATAGCGGATACTTTAATAGCTAGTGGTGCAATTGATATTTTGGTAGTGGACTCTGTAGCTGCTTTGGTTCCACGTGCAGAAATTGATGGAGAAATGGGAGATTCCCATGTTGGTTTACAAGCAAGATTAATGAGTCAAGCTTTACGTAAGTTATCTGGTAATATTTCTAAAACAAAAACAATTGCGATTTTTATTAATCAAATCCGTGAAAAAGTTGGAGTAATGTTTGGTAATCCAGAAACCACCCCAGGTGGACGTGCTTTGAAGTTCTATTCAACGATTCGTTTGGAAGTTCGTCGAGGTGAACAAATTAAACAAAATAGCGAAGCCGTAGGTAATAGAACAAAAATTAAAGTAGTCAAAAATAAGGTGGCTCCTCCATTTAGACTAGCTGAAGTAGACATCATGTATGGGCAAGGAATCTCTCAGACTGGTGAATTGCTTGATATGGCTGTTGAAAAAGACATTATCAATAAAGCGGGTGCTTGGTATTCTTACGGAGATGACCGTATTGGACAAGGTAGAGAAAATGCTAAGCATTATCTTGAAGAGAATCCAGATGTTTATGCAGAAGTAAACAAACTTGTGCGCCAAGCGTATGGAATGGAAGAAGAGAACGAAGAAACACCTCAAGAAAAAACTAAAGATGAGGGAAATAAGAAGGAAAACTAGGATTTATCCTAGTTTTTTTGTTGAGAAATAAAATTACAGGTAAAGATTGTTAGATTGACATTATTTAACGATACTTTTATTATTAATATGTGTGAATAATTCTAATAAAAAGGCGATAGTATATATGATAAACACAATTATAGTTCCTGTAGCTGTCGCTATTGTTTTTGCCTGTGTGGGTGGAATTGGTGGTTATTCACTTCGTAAAAATAAATGGGAAAAGCAGGCTCAAAACGCCAAAAATGATGCAAAACATATTTTGAGCGAAGCAAATAATGAAAGAAAAAAAGCTCAAGATGAGATTGAACAGAAAAAAAAGGCGTTAAAAGAATTTACAGAAAATTCTAAAAAAGAAGCTGCTGCAAGTAAAAAAGAAAAAATTCTGGAAGCGCAAGAAGAAATTCATAACTATCGGGAAAGAGTAGAAACTGAATTAAATGAGCGTCGCCAAGAAATTACTCGTCAAGAGAACCGTTTATTACAACGCGAAGATGCGATTGATCACAAAGATAATCTTCTCGATAAGAGAGAAAATCAGCTCACTTTAAAGGAAAACCAAGTAAATCAGCATCAGCAAGAAGTTTTAGAAAAAGACAAAAGAGCTGATGAGTTAATTACTGAACGAGAAAATAAACTTTATGAAGTAGCTCACTTAGAACGTGAAGATGCAAAAAAGATTATTTTAGATCAACTTTCAGAACAATTAGTTAACGAAAAAGCTACTTTAATTAAAGAAAGCAATGAAAAATTTAAGGCCAAGGCTGATCATTTTGCTAGAAAGATTATTGTAGACGCTATTCAAAGTAGCGCAGCTGATACTGTAGCTGAAAAAACTGTTTCTGTAGTCAATTTACCAAATGATGACATGAAGGGGCGGATTATTGGTCGTGAGGGACGTAATATTCGCTCATTTGAAGCTTTAACTGGAATAGATGTCATTATTGATGATACGCCGGATGTAGTGGTGCTTAGTGGCTTTGATCCAATTAGACGTGAAATTGCCAAAAGAGCTTTAGAGCGCTTAATTAAGGATGGTAGAATTCACCCAGCTCGTATTGAAGAAGTAGTAGATCGTGCTCGTAAAGAAGTTAATGACGATATTTACGAAGCAGGAGAGGGTGCATTAATGGAATTAGGAATTCATAGGATGCACCCAGAATTGGTTAAAATTCTAGGTCGCTTAAAGTATCGGACATCTTATGGTCAGAATGTATTAGCTCATTCAATTGAAGTAGGTAAGTTAACAGGAGTTATGGCCGCAGAACTTGGTTTAGATGAAAAGGTAGCGGTACGTGCAGGATTATTACACGATATTGGGAAAGCAATTGATCACGAAATTGATGGTTCTCATGTTGAGATTGGTGTTGAACTAGCTCGCAAATACCATGAACCTGATGTTGTTATTAATGCGATTGCGGCCCATCATGATGATGTACCAAAATTGTCATTTATTGCAGAATTGGTTGTAGCTGCAGATACAATTTCTTCAGCTCGTCCCGGAGCTAGAAGTGAATCTCTTGAAAACTATGTCAAGCGATTGGAACAATTAGAAACAATCGCTAAGAGTTATCAAGGAGTTGCACAAGCTTACGCAATTCAAGCAGGGCGTGAAATTAGAGTAATGGTTGAACCTGATAAAATTTCTGATAATCGTACAATAATATTAGCAAGAAATCTGAAAAATCGTATTGAAAATGAAATGGATTATCCTGGTAATATTAAAATTACGGTTATTCGAGAAAAAAGAGCAGTTGCGATTGCTAAATAAAAGTCGGAAGATAATTCCGGCTTTTTTTATTTGGAAATTGTCTTTCTTGTGGGAGATTTGTATAATTGAACAAGAAGATTAAGAAAGTAGCTGTTTATGTTTCAAATAATCATTAAGATATTTTTATTAATTATAATATCAGCAATTATCACGCCTTTTATTCGAAAGCTAGCATTCGTCTTAGGGGCAGTGGATAATCCAAATGCTAGGAGAGTTAATAAAAAGCCAATGCCGACGATTGGTGGGCTAGGAATTTTTGTAGCTTTCAGTATTGGGGAGTTTATTTTATTAAGGAACCAATTTCCAACGCATGAATTGTTTTCAATTTTATTAGCAGAGAGTGCTATTATCTTGACTGGATTAGTTGATGATATTTTAGAATTAAAACCCCGACAAAAAATGTTAGGAATTTTTGTTGCAGCATTAATTATTTATTTTTTAGCTGGAATAAAGATGAGTGAAATTACACTTCCTTGGGTGGGTACCCTACAATTGGGATGGTGGTGGAGCCTACCTTTAACTATTTTTTGGATTTTAGCATTAACCAATGCTGTTAATTTAATTGATGGGTTAGATGGATTGGCAACAGGAGTCTCCATGATTTCCTTAGTAACAATGGGTATTGTAGGCTTTTTCTTCTTGCAGAATGCGCAAGTTTACGTTCCAATTGCCTGTATCATGTTAGCAGCCTGTTTGTTAGGATTTTTACCTTATAATTTTCATCCCGCAAAAATATTTTTAGGAGATACTGGCGCACTTTATATTGGTTTCATGATCTCAGTTTTGTCTCTAAAAGGCTTGAAAAACGTTACCTTTATTACTTTGCTAGTTCCCATTATTATCTTAGGAGTACCTATTACTGATACTGTCTATGCGATGATTAGACGTAAATTAAACAAAAAGCCAATCTCAGAAGCAGATAAGCATCACTTGCATCACCAATTGATGAAAATGGGATTAACTCATCGTCAAACTGTATTAGCTATTTATGGGCTTTCATTGATATTTGCTTTTGTATCATTATTGATGTTAGCTGCACCAAAGTGGGGTGTCTGGCTATTAATAATTGGACTAGCGTTTGCATTAGAAATTTTTGTAGAAACAATAGGGTTATTGGGAGAAAGGTACAAACCATTATTACATTTGTTTCAAAAAAATATTGAAAAGATGGGGCGTAAAGATCCAGAAGTTTCAGTACACCACTTAGAAGATAAAAAAACTCATAATAAAAAAAGACACCAATAAAGGTGTTTTTTTTATTGCTCGCGATAATTCATTTTTGATACAGGAATTTCGTTGAAGTGCTTTTCGCCATCGTTAAATGCAATTTTTCCAGCCAAGAGGTTAGTTAAATCGTTTTTGAATCCTTCAATTTGGTCCATATCTAAAGAAACAGTAATAGTAACTTGAGTTCCATATTCTTGCTTTGCAACAAAGGTATTATTTTTTTTAAAATAGTGATTAATTTCATCAACACGATTATAAGGTATTTCAAAAGTAATATCTTGTTGTAATACACATTTAACTACACCAATTGCTTCACTGGCTTCAGTTATAGAATTAGAGTAAGCGCGAATTAAACCACCAGCACCTAGTTTGATACCACCAAAATATCTTGTGACGACGGCGGTTACGTTTTTTAGATTCATTAATTGTAAAGCTTTGAGTTCTGGAATTCCTGCTGTTCCAGATGGTTCTCCATTGTCACTTGCTTTAACTTGATCATCATTTAAACCAATTGTATAAGCAAAAGTATTATGGGTGGCATCATGGTATTTTTTTGAAATAGATTTAATAAATTCTTGAGCTTGTTGTACATTTTCGGTTCGCTTCATTGAACAAATAAAACGACTTTTTTTGATAATTAGTTCGTGGGCGCCATCCTCTTTTAAAGTAAGATATTTTTTGATTTCTGCCAAAATTATTTCCTTTCCTTTGCGTAATTAAAATTGAGGTGAATTGAAGTGAAGATAGTTCTTGCAGGTCGTCAGTGGCTTAAAGGTCAAAATAACGATACCACAAATTTGAAATTGAAAAAAGTTGCCGGAATTTTTCAAAATAGGTGTCAAAGGTGTAATTCTCTGGTTAAGTTTACACTTCCTAATGGGAAAAAATACTGTCGAGTTTGTATTGGATTAGGAAGAATTTGTGAGGGAGATTTTCTATACCAAAGTTTGGAGCAAATTCAGTATCCTCCAAAAGAGAATTTATTAAGCTGGCAAGGTGAGCTAACTTTAGACCAAAAGCAAGTTTCACAAGATTTACTTAATTCTTTAAAACAAAGACGTAATCATTTAGTTCATGCAGTAACAGGAGCTGGAAAGACAGAAATGCTGTTTGAAACAATAAATTTTGCTTTGTGCACTGGTAAAAGAGTAGGGGTAGCTACCCCGAGAATTGATGTAGTAAATGAATTATTCCCAAGGTTTCAAGCTGCGTTTGAAAGTGTGAAAATTGGTAAATACCATGGAAAAGAATACTTTGAGGCAAGGGATGAACAATTAATTATTTGTACTACTCACCAACTTTTAAAATTTTATCAAGCATTTGACCTCTTAATTATTGATGAAGTTGATTCTTTTCCTTATCGTAACAACCTAATGTTATATTATGGAACAAAAAATGCTATTAAAGAAAAAGGAGTAATTTTTTATCTAACTGCTACACCTGATCACTCGCTATTAATTCAAGCAAAAAGTAATAAGATAGGGTATTCAATTTTGAAGCATCGCTTCCATGGTGGAAAATTACCTGTTCCGCAAGAAAAGATGTTCGTAAGACCATTTATAAAAAATAAAAGGATTCATCCGAAATTAGTAAAGGAAATTAGAAGCCTTCTGACTTTGAAAAAACCTGTATTAGTATTTGTTCCGAAAATAGTTCAAATTCCAGTCTATGAAAAAATTTTAAAGCATAATTTTTCTAAGCTAAGGATAACAGGTGTTCATGCACAAGATGAATATAGACAAGAAAAAATTTTGGATTTTCGCCAAGGAAAGTTTGATTTATTACTTACCACAACTATTTTGGAGCGAGGAGTTACTTTTAAAAGTGTACAGGTAATTGTGGTTGCAGCAGATGATCCAATATATACAACACCTTCTTTAGTTCAAATTGCAGGAAGAGTAGGAAGAAATAAAGCTGATAAAACAGGAAATGTTATTTTTTGTTACCATCGTTACACCAAGGAAATTAAAGAGGCTAAAAGGAAAATATTGGAGATGAATCGATGAGTTATTGTTTATTATGTGAGAGTCACTATAGACCGACCATAAATTTTAAAGAATTATTTTTGTTTAAAAAAATTCATGAGCCAGTTATTTGTAGTACTTGTTTTAAAAAATTCAAAAAGATTTCAAATAAATATTGTAAAATTTGCCATAAAAAGATGGATAAAGATGATATTTGCCAAGATTGCAAAAAATGGCAGGAAAGTTATAAAGATAAAGTATTAATTAATCAGGCTTGTTACGAATATAATCGTGCTTTTCATGATTTAATGGTAAATTATAAGCGTTATGGGGATTATGTATTACGAAAAGTATTAGCAGAATTAGTTTATGATAAGGTGCCGCAAGCAGATTATTATGTGCCAATTCCAACATCTTTGGATCACCGAAAAAAGAGAAAGTACGATACAATCTATGAAATTTTTAATTCTTTAGTGCCGCTTACACCACTTTTAACCAAATTAAATACTGAAGAGGCTCAAGGGGAAAAGAGTAAAAAAGAGAGGATGATGGCTAACCAGAGCTTTGAAGCAATTGAAGGAGTAAAGATTGAGGGCCAAGTAGTCTTATTAGATGATATTTATACAACCGGTAGAACCCTTTATCATGCAAGGGATGCTTTAATAAAAAAATATCCTAATTTAGAAATAAAAAGTTTTACAATTGCAAGGTAAAACATTAGACAAAGCGCTTTCATTACTGCTATAATTATTATAGATAAAATTTAAACGACGTTGAAAGGAGAAGCTTTATGTTAAAATACAATGTTCGTGGAGAAAATATCGAAGTTACAGATGCTTTAAGAGAATATGTTGAAAAACGCCTTTCAAAATTAGAAAAGTATTTTGAAGTAGACTCTGATGTAGTTGCACATGTTAATTTGAAAGTTTATAAGGATGACAGTGCAAAAGTTGAAGTTACGATTATCCTTCCATACTTAGTTTTACGTGCTGAAGAGACTACTGATGATATGTATAAGAGCATTGATTTTGTATCTGAAAAGCTTGAACGTCAAATTAGAAAGTATAAAACTAAGATTAATCGTCGCAACCGTGAAAAGGGATTAAAGGATTACTTCTTAGAAGAAACAAGTGAAGAACAAGAAACTCCAAGTGAATTTGAAATTGTACGTAATAAGCATTTAGACTTAAAGCCAATGAAAGCTGAAGAAGCTGTATTGCAAATGGATTTGCTAGGACATGATTTCTTTGTTTTTGAAGATGCTGATACAAATGGTACTAGTATCGTTTATAAAAGAAATGATGGTAAATATGGCTTGATTGAAACCAACGAATAAATAAAAAATCTTCTAAGGTCAACTTAGAAGATTTTTTATTTACTATCGATTTCTCATTTTGGCTAAAAAATGGTAAAATTACTTAGTATATTTAGACTTATGTAAAACTATAAAATATAAGGACCGATTTTAATGGCAAATATTCTAAAAAAACTTTATGACGTTGATAAACGTGAATTAAAACAATTCGAAAAAATTGCTGACAAAGTAGAAGCGTTAGCAGATGAATATAGCAAATTAACTGATGAACAATTAAAAGAAAAAACCCCTGAGTTTCGCAAGCGCCTAGAAGATGGGGAAACATTAGATGATATTTTACCAGAAGCATTTGCAACTGCACGCGAAGGAGCAAAAAGGGTTTTAGGACTTTATCCATATCGTGTTCAAATAATTGGTGGTATTGCTTTGCATAAGGGTAATATTGCTGAAATGATGACGGGGGAAGGTAAGACTTTAACAGCTACTATGCCAGTGTATTTAAATGCTTTGACTGGTAAGGGTGTACACGTAGTAACTGTTAACGAGTATTTATCAAGTCGTGATGAAAGTGAAATGGGTCAGTTATATAAGTGGCTTGGTTTAACTGTAGGATTAAACCTTAACGAGCTTTCCCCAGACGAAAAAAGAGAAGCGTATAACTGTGATGTAACTTATTCTACTAATTCAGAATTAGGATTTGATTATTTAAGAGACAATATGGTTGTCTATAAAGATCAAATGGTGCAAAGACCATTAAATTATGCAATTATTGATGAGGTTGATTCGATTTTAATTGATGAGGCTAGAACACCTTTAATTATTTCTGGACAAGCACAGCAAGCTACTGGTGATTATATCCAAGCTGATCGTTTTGTTAAAACGTTAGTTGAAGATAAAAGTGATGATGATGCAGACGATAAAGAAGATCATGGTGATTATAAGATTGACTGGCAAACTAAGACTATAGGTTTGACCAATCAAGGAATTCAAAAAGCATGTAAATACTTTAAGTTAAAGAATTTGTATGATATTGAAAACCAAGCATTAGTGCACCATATTGATCAAGCTTTACGAGCAAACTATATTATGCTTAAAGATATTGATTATGTGGTGCAGAATGGTGAGGTAATGATCGTTGATTCTTTCACAGGACGTGTTATGGAAGGACGTCGTTTCTCGGACGGTCTTCACCAAGCTATCGAAGCCAAAGAAGGCGTTCAAATTCAGGAAGAGTCTCAAACTCAAGCGACTATTACTTATCAGAACTTCTTTAGAATGTACAAAAAATTATCAGGGATGACTGGTACAGGTAAAACTGAAGAAGAAGAATTTCGTGAAATTTACAATATGCAAGTTATTCCAATTCCTACTAATCGCCCAATTGCAAGAAAGGATAAACCAGATCTTCTTTACCCATCATTAGATTCTAAATTTGATGCTGTAGTTAGAGAAATTAAGGAGCGTCATGCTAAGGGACAACCTGTTCTAGTAGGGACTGTTGCAATTGAAAGTTCAGAGCGCCTAAGTCACTTACTGGATAAGGAAGGCATCCCTCATGCAGTTTTAAATGCTAAAAATCATGCTAAAGAAGCTGAAATAGTTATGAATGCGGGTCAAAAAGGTGCAGTAACAATAGCTACCAATATGGCCGGACGTGGTACTGACATTAAACTGGGACCAGGTGTTAAAGAACTTGGAGGATTAGCAGTTATCGGTACCGAAAGACATGAATCACGTCGAATTGATAACCAGTTACGAGGACGTTCTGGTCGTCAGGGTGATCCAGGAACTACAAGATTCTATCTTTCACTAGAAGATGATTTAATGAAACGTTTTGGCTCAGAACGTGTAAAAATGTTTTTAGATAGAATTTCGGATAATGATGATGAAAAGGTCATTGAAAGTCGTATGATAACCAAACAGGTTGAATCAGCACAAAAGCGTGTTGAAGGTAATAACTATGATACACGTAAGCAAACATTACAATATGATGATGTTATGAGAATTCAACGTGAAATTATCTATGCCGAACGAATGAAAGTTATTGAAGAAGACCATTCTCTTCAATATGTTTTACGTCCAATGATTAAACGTACAATTGATCATCAAATTGACATGTATACGCAAGGTGATAAGAAGGATTGGCGTAATGACCAAATCCGTGATTTCATTGCTTCCTGCTTAACTGATGAGGAAACCGCTAAAAAGGTAGATCTTAAAAATCTTTCTGCAGAAGAGTTAAAGAAGAAGTTATATGAGATTGCTAATAAAAATTATGAAGAAAAAGAAAAGCAACTAGCAGATCCTAAGGACTTATTAGAATTCGAAAAGGTTGTTATCCTACGTGTAGTTGATGATCACTGGACAGATCATATTGATGCAATGGATCAGTTGCGTCAATCGGTAGGATTACGTGGATATGGACAATTAAACCCATTAGTTGAATATCAAGAAGCTGGTTATCGAATGTTTGAGGAAATGATAAGCAACATCGAATATGATGCCACCCGCTTATTTATGAAAGCTCAAATTAGACAAAATCTTAGTCGCTAATCAAAAGGGAGGCATTAAGCCCCCCTTTTTTCGTTAAAGAGAAAAGGGAGAAAAGCAATGGAAATTAGTGAAATCCAAAATGAATTAGATAACTTAAAAACTAAATTAGCTCATTTTAGGAGGTCTCTTTGACTTTGAAGCATTAAGCGAATCAATTTCAATTAATGAACAGAAAATGTCTGAACCTAATTTTTGGGATCATCAAGAGCAAGCACAAAAAGTGATTAGTGAAACCAATCGCATGAAAGAAAAAAGTGAAAGCTTTCAAAATTTATCTACTCAACTTGAAGATACTGAGGCAGCCTTAGAACTTTTGCGAGAAGAAGAGGATAAAGATTTAGAAAGTGAAGTAGCAGCACAAGTTGAAGAGTTAAAGATTAGCTTTCAAAATTATGAATTATCCCTGTTGCTATCTGAAAAGTATGACGATCATAATGCATTAATGGAGATCCATCCTGGTGCAGGAGGAACAGAAGCAATGGACTGGGCAGATATGCTATTACGAATGTATAGGCGTTATAGTGAAAATCATAATTTAAAATTTGAGATTGAAAACTATGAACCAGGAGATGAAGCGGGAGTAAAAAGTGTAAGTATCCGAATTCAAGGAAAAAATGCTTTTGGATTATTGAAATCAGAAAATGGAGTCCATCGTCTTGTGCGTTTATCTCCTTTTGATTCTGCAAAGCGTCGCCACACTTCCTTTGCCTCGGTAGAAGTAATTCCAGAAATAGACCAGAGTATTAATATTGAAATTAATCCTGATGATTTACGTGTAGATGTTTTTCGCTCTAGTGGAGCAGGTGGTCAGCACATTAATAAAACTTCTAGTGCAGTCCGAATTACGCACTTGCCAACAGGAATTGTAACTTCATCTCAAGCACAACGTTCTCAGATTCAAAATCGTGAAACAGCAATGAATATGTTGCGAGCTAAACTTTTTCAATTAGAAGAAGAAAAAAAGCGGAAACAAACTCAAGAATTGAAGGGAAATCAAAAAGAAATTGGCTTTGGTTCCCAAATTCGTTCATATGTTTTCCATCCCTATAGCATGGTTAAAGATTTGCGGACAGGTCAAGAAACAAGTAATGTCAGTGCTGTAATGGATGGGAAAATAGATAACTTTATTTATAGTTATCTGCAATGGTTATTAAGTCAAAAGAATCCAACTTAAAGAATTAGAGGTGAGAGCAGATGATGTCTTTTATGATAATTCTTCTATTAGTAATAGTTGCCTTGGTAATTTTAAGCATTTTATTTGCAGTTTTTAAATTTATGATTGGATTATTACCAGCAGCGATCATAGTGGCCTTCATTTTTTGGCTTATTTATCGCTCTGATAAAAATAAAAACACTATATCAACTGATAAAAAAGCAGCGTCTTCTAATGGACATTCAGATGGTAATTCTAAGCGTAAACCAGCACGAGATGTAGAAATCAAAGATATTGACGATGGGGGTGACGACAATGGCTGAAGGAGTTAAAGTAAGTCAGTTAGTAAAAGATAATCCTACTTTACGTGTTGTAGAGGGAGAAGAATTTTTATCTAAAAAAGTAATCAAGGTTTCCGATATTTCTCGTCCAGGTCTAGAACTAACAGGTTATTTTGATTTTTATCCTAAAGAAAGAATCCAATTATTGGGGCGAACCGAAATTTCTTATAGTGCACGACTAGATACTGCTTCAAGGCAGAAAGTTTTTGAAAAAATGTGTACTCCAGAAACGCCGTGTTTTATCATTTCTCGTGGCTTACCAATTCCTGATGAATTAATTGTTGCAGCTCAAAAAACTGGAATTCCAGTTTTAAGTAGTGATATGGCAACCACTCATTTATCGAGTGTGTTAATGGAATATCTAGATGAAAAGCTTGCGCCAAGAAAGAGTATCCATGGGGTGCTAGTAGAAATCTATGGGATGGGTGTCATGATCATTGGAAATTCAGGCGTAGGAAAATCAGAAACAGCTTTAGATTTGGTCAAAAGAGGACATCGCTTGATTGCGGATGATCGAGTAGATGTTTACCAAAGAGATGAAAAAACTGTAGTTGGTGAAGCACCTAAGATTCTTAAACATCTAATGGAAATTAGAGGAATTGGAATCATTGATGTAATGAATTTGTTTGGAGCAGGTGCAGTTAAGGATAAGTCGGATATTCAATTAATCATTCGTTTGCAAAATTGGGATCCAAATGCAAATTATGACCGCTTGGGATTTAATGAAGACAAGAAAGAGATTTGTGATGTTTATGTACCTCAAGTAACAGTTCCCGTTAAGGTTGGACGAAATCTTGCAATTATTATAGAAGTAGCTGCGATGAACTTTCGAGCTAAAAAAATGGGTTATGATGCTAGTAAAAAATTTGAAAAAAACCTTACAGAGTTAATTTCAGATAATTCTCATTCCGAAGGAGAAATTAAATGAGTGCAGCTTTAAGTCCGATTGCCTTTCACCTTGGAAATTTATCAGTGAAATGGTATGGAATTTTAATGGCCACTGGGGTAGTAGTAGCAACCTTAATGGCAATTCAAGAGGGAAAAAGACGGCAAATAATGCCTGATGATTTTATTGATTTTTTGCTTTGGGCTGTCCCAATTGGCTTTGTTGGTGCTAGAATTTATTATGTAATTTTTGAATGGGGCTATTTTTCCCAGCATCCTGGTGAAATAATTGCAATTTGGAATGGTGGAATTGCAATTTATGGGGGGCTGTTAGCCGGATTAGCAGTACTAATAGTTTTTTGTAAAAAAAGACATTTACCAATTTTTTTAATGTTAGATATTATTGCTCCTGGTGTTATGGCTGCCCAAGTAATTGGGAGATGGGGAAATTTTATGAATCAAGAAGCACATGGGGGAATTACTACCTTGGCTTTTTTACAAAAATTACATCTTCCCCAATTTGTAATCCAACAAATGTATATCAATGGGCATTATTATCAACCAACTTATTTGTATGAATCTGTTGGAAATTTGATTGGATTAATTTTGATTTTGTCTTTAAGACATCGAAAGCATCTTTTTAAACAAGGAGAAATATTCTTATCATATGTTATTTGGTATTCACTGGTAAGATTCATTGTTGAAGGGATGCGAACGGATAGTTTATACATTGCAAATACTATTCGGGTTTCGCAAGCGTTAAGTTTAATACTATTTTTTGGAGCAATTTTATTATGGGTTTACCGTAGAAAAGTTGTTAAGCCAAAGTGGTATTTAGCTGGAAGTGGTTTAAAATACCCGTATAATATAGATTGAAGCATAATTGTAAATAGAAAGTTTGAGTAAATAAGAATGACAAAGATTGCAGTTTTAGGTAATGGGTCATGGGGCTCAGTATTAGGATCATTATTAGCTGATAATGGTGAAGATGTTGTCCTTTATGGAAATATTGAAAGTGTTAATGAAGAAATTAATGCTACACATACCAATAGCCATTATATGAAGGACTGGAGTTTGAATCCTTCAGTTAGTGCCACTGGTGACTTAGAAAAAGCACTTGAAGGTGCAGAAATAGTATTGTTTGTTTTACCAACAAGTGCTGTGAGAATTGTAGCTAAAAATGTTCGCAAAGTTTTAGATAAAACAAATAATAAGCCACTTTTAGTTACAGCAACAAAAGGTATCGAACCTGGAAGTAAAAAACTAATTACTGAAATTTTAACTGAAGAAATTTATCCAGAAGCTGAAGATGCTAAAAAGATTGTAGCAATCTCTGGACCAAGTCATGCAGAAAATGTTGCTAAAAAAGATTTGACTGCGATTGCTTGTGCATCTTTGGATGAAGAAAATGCAAAAAGAGTGCAAAAGTTATTTTCAAATGACTATTTACGTTTATACACTAATTCTGATTTGAATGGTGTTGAAGTCGGTGGGGCCGTTAAAAATGTAATTGCTATTGCTGCAGGAATTTTAGCTGGTAAAAATTACGGTGATGATGCCAAAGCAGCATTGATGACAAGAGGATTAGCTGAAATTACTCGCCTAGGAGTACAGTACTTTGATGCTGAACCAATGACTTTTAGTGGTTTAGCAGGAATTGGTGATTTAATTGTTACTGCCACATCAGTAAATTCACGTAATTGGCGCGCAGGGAAGCAACTGGGTGAAGGCAAACACTTAAAAGAAATTTTGGAAAATATGGGACAAACTGTTGAAGGTGCAACTACTGTAAAAGCCATTCATGAACTTGCCCAAGAAAAAGCAATCGAAATGCCAATTAGTGAAGCAGTATATCGTGTATTATATGAAGATGCGGATGTAGACGAAGAAATTAAACAAATGATGGGTAGAGAGCCAAAATCTGAGATTAATTTATAATAAAAAGTATAATAAAGAAAAGGATATGAAAAATAATCATGTCCTTTTTTTAAAGGAGAGATTTTTATGACAAAAAAGTATGATGTAATTATTATTGGAGCAGGCCCTGGTGGAATGACAGCCGCTTTATATGCGGCAAGAGCTAATTTGTCAGTTTTAATGCTTGATCGAGGTATTTATGGTGGTCAAATGAATAATACGGGTGCAATTGATAATTACCCTGGGCTACCAGATATTACAGGACCAGAGCTAAGTGAAAAAATGTATCAAGGAACAATGAAATTTGGACCTGAATTTGCTTATGGAGAAGTTAAAGATATTAAGTTAGAAGGTACAAAGAGAATTGTGGTTACAGATAATGGCGACTTTGAAGCGCCAGTTGTTTTAATTGGTACAGGAGCTGACCATCGGCATTTGGGTGTTCCTGGAGAAGAAGAGTATAGCGGCCGAGGAGTATCTTATTGTGCAGTCTGTGATGCAGCGTTTTTTAAAAATGAGAACCTTGCAGTAATCGGTGGCGGAGATTCAGCAGTAGAAGAAGGAATCTTTTTAGCCCAAACTGCCAAAAAAGTTACTATTATTCATCGTCGTGATACCTTGAGAGCCCAACCAATTTTACAAAAACGAGCTTTTGCTAATGATAAAATTAATTTTATTTGGAATGCTCAAACTGAAGAAATTATTGGTGATGGACAAAAAGTTACAGGAGTTAAGTATAAAAATAAAGAAACTGGAGAGCAAGAAGTTTTGCCAGTAGCTGGGGTATTTATTTATGTTGGAGTTATTCCACAAAGTAAGCCTTTTAAAAATTTGGGGATTACTGATGAGCAAGGATGGATTATCAGTGATGATCATATGAAGACCACAATTCCTGGAATTTTTGCTTTTGGGGATGTGAGAAAAAAGGATTTACGTCAAATTGCGACTGCAGTTGGCGAAGGAAGCATTGCTGGACAAGAAGCATTTAAGTATTTGCAAGATTTAAATGATAAGTAAAAAATAGTAAAATAATACTTGTAGAGATGAAATTAATTTTTGGGAGGACCTTATGAACGCAAAGGAAAGTTTTACCGTCTGGCAACAAGCTAGCAATATGCCTGATTATCTTCAAACCCAGTTAAATGAATTAGGTAAAAATGAAGAGTGGATTGAAGATGCTTTTGGCCAAGATATTAATTTTGGTACAGCAGGGATGCGAGGAAAATTAGAGCCTGGTACTAATAGAATTAACTTGTTTACTATTGGGCGAGTAACAGAAGGATTAGCTCGTTTAATTGAAGAAAAAGGCCCAACTGCTAAGGAGCGTGGAGTAGCAATTTCTTTTGACTCACGGTATTATTCACGTGAATTTGCAATGCATGCAGCTCGAATTTTAGGTAATCATGGTATTAAAGTATATCTTTTTGATGATTTACGTCCGACGCCTGAACTTTCTTTTGCAGTGCGCTACTTAAAAACTTTTGCAGGAATTAATATTACTGCTTCTCATAATGCTAAACAATATAATGGTTATAAAATTTATGGGGAAGATGGAGCACAAATGGCTCCAGAAAATGCGGAACGCTTATTTGAATTTGCTCAAAAAGTTACTGACCTTTTTGCGGTAAAAGCAGCTCCTGTTGAAGAATTAAGAGCAAAGGGACTTTTACAATTAATTGGTGAAGATGTTGATGAAGCTTACTTAGCTGAATTAAAAAAGGTAACTGTTAATCCAAAGCTAGTTAAAGCAAATGCAGATAATTTAAAAATTGTCTATACGCCTTTGCATGGTACTGGAAAGATGTTATATGATCGTGCTTTTAGACAAGGTGGCTTTACTAAAGTAATTCCTGTTCCAAGTCAATCAATAATTGATCCTGAATTTCCAACTACTGTTAAACCAAATCCAGAGTATAAGGATGTTTTTCTTCCAGGAATTGAATTAGCTAATCAAGAAAATGCGGATTTAATTGTGGCAACTGATCCTGATGCTGATCGAATGGGAGCAGCAGTTAGAACAGATAAAGGAGATTTTCAAGTATTAACAGGAAATCAAATTGCAACTTTAATGGCATATTATTTATTAGAAAACTTAAAGAATGAGGGTAAATTGGAACCTGATTATGAAATTGTAACTTCAGTAGTTTCTAGTGCTCTTCCCTTTAAGATAGCTAAAGATTTTGGAATTAGAACTCACCATGTTTTAACTGGTTTTAAATATATTGGTGAAGAAGTTGACCGCATGAATAAAGAAGATGACGGTAAATTTTTAATGGGATTTGAAGAAAGTTACGGTTATCTTTTCCAGCCATTTGCTCGTGATAAAGATGCAATGCAAGGTGCCATCATGTTTGCGGAAGTTGCTGCGTACTATGCTTCAAAAGAGATGACAGTTTTTGATGGGTTACAAGAAATTTGGCAAAAATATGGTACTGCTTATGAAATAACAAGAGCCATTGAGATGCCAGGTATTGGAGGCCAAAAGAAGATGGCAGAATTGATGACCAGTTTAAGAAATGATCATCTTACTGAAATAAATGGTGAAAAGGTTGTGGAAATCCAGGACTTTTTAACCCAAGAAATTATTATAGATGGACAAAAGCAACCATTAACTGGTTTTCCAAAATCAAATGTTTTGAAATATTTACTTGCTGACGAAACTTGGGTAGCATTACGTCCATCTGGTACTGAGCCTGTAATTAAGGCCTATGTCGGAGTGAATAAGCCAGATATTGAATCTGCTAAAAAGGCTGCTCAAGAATATCAAGCAGCTTTAAATGCCTTATTAAAATAGAACATTATTTAGTGCGAAAATTTGTTCGATGTAGTAAAATTATTATAGATAAATAAAAAGTTGGACTTTAGTCCAGCTTTTTTTGCAGTGTTAAATTGAAAGTAGGTGGCTGAGATGATAAAAAGACAAAAAGATCGTAAATTTGAATTGGTATCTAAGTTTAAACCGGCTGGAGATCAGCAGCAAGCGATTGATCAGTTAACACATAATTTTCAAACAGGTACTAAAGAACAAATTTTGCAAGGTGCTACTGGGACTGGAAAGACCTTTACCATGGCCAATGTAATTGCTAAGTTAAATAAACCTACTTTGGTGTTGTCGCATAATAAAACATTAGTAGGACAATTATATGGAGAATTTAAGCAATTCTTTCCTAAGAATGCCGTAGAGTACTTTGTCTCATATTATGACTATTATCAACCAGAAGCTTATGTACCAAGTTCTGATACTTACATTGAAAAAGATTCTTCCATTAATGATGAAATTGATCAATTGCGACATGCAGCTACCTCAGCTTTAATGGAACGTAATGATGTAATTGTAGTAGCATCAGTTTCATCTATTTTTGGTTTAGGTGACCCAAATGAATATGCTAAAAGTGTACTTTCACTTCATGAGGGGGATGAATATGGGCGCGATAATTTATTGCGTGATTTGGTAAATATTCAATACGACCGTAATGATATTGATTTCCAACGTGGACGCTTTAGAGTTCGTGGAGATAGTGTGGAAATTTTCCCAGCTGGTAACTCAAAGCATTCTTATCGAGTAGAGTTTTTTGGCGATGATATTGACAGAATCGTTGAATTAGATTCATTAACTGGAGAAATAATAGGTGAAAGGGAACAAATTTCACTTTTTCCAGCTACTCACTTTATGACGAATGAAGAGCGCATGACCAAGGCTTTAAATTCAATTAAAGATGAATTAGATATTCAAGTAAAAGACTTTGAAGGAAAAGGAAAACTGCTTGAAGCACAAAGAATAAAGCAAAGAACAACGTATGATATTGAAATGCTTAGCGAAGTTGGCTACACAAATGGGGTAGAAAACTATTCTCGCCATTTTGATGGGCGTAAACCAGGTCAACCTCCATACACTTTACTCGACTTCTTTCCAGATGATTTTTTAATTTTGGTAGATGAATCGCATGCTACAATGCCGGAAGTAAAGGCAATGTATAATGGAGACCGCAAGCGTAAAGAAACATTGATAGATTATGGATTTAGACTACCTTCAGCCCTAGATAATCGTCCTTTAAAATTAGAAGAATTTGAAAAACATGTCAATCAAATTATGTATGTTTCTGCTACTCCAGGAGATTATGAATTAAATCGAACTGATAAAGTGGTTGAACAAATTATTCGTCCAACAGGACTATTAGATCCCAAGATTGATGTACGCCCAATTGAAGGACAGATTGATGACTTAGTTGGGGAAATTAATAAACGAATCGACAAAAATGAGCGTGTCTTTGTAACAACTTTGACTAAAAAGATGGCCGAAGACTTAACGGATTATTTAAAGGATTTAGGAATAAAGGTCCGCTATCTTCACTCTGATATTAAAACATTAGAGCGAATGCAAATTATTCGTGACCTACGTTTAGGGAAATTTGATGTTTTGATTGGAATTAACTTGCTAAGAGAAGGAATTGACGTTCCAGAGGTTTCGTTAGTAGGAATTTTAGATGCTGATAAAGAAGGATTTCTCCGCTCAACACGTCCTTTAATTCAAACAATTGGTCGTGCAGCTAGAAATGCAAATGGGGAAGTTATCATGTATGCAGATAAAATTACTGACTCAATGCGAGAAGCGATTGATGAAACCCAGCGTCGGCGTACTTTGCAAATGGCTTTTAATGAGAAATATAATATTACTCCTAAAACAATTATTAAGCCAATTCAAGATTTAATTTCTGCAACTAAGACCACAAATAGTAAAACAGAAAAGGAAAAGAGCTTTGCTGAACTTAACTTTGATGAGTTGACAGCTAAACAAAAAGAAACTATGATTAAAAATCTAACTCAACAAATGCAAGAAGCAGCTAAAAAACTTAATTTTGAAGAAGCAGCTAATTTAAGAGATGCAATTATGGATTTAAAGAAATAAGAAAGGTGGTTAAGAAATGGAAAATAAGATTGTCGTACGGGGCGCCAGAGAACACAATTTAAAAGATATTGATGTTACAATTCCTAAAGATAAATTGGTAGTTATTACTGGTTTGTCAGGATCTGGGAAGAGTTCTTTGGCCTTTGATACCCTGTATGCTGAAGGAAGACGTCGATATGTTGAATCACTTTCTAGTTATGCTCGTCAATTTTTGGGTCAAATGGATAAAGCAGATGTCGATTCAATTGATGGTTTAAATCCAGCAATTTCAATTGATCAAAAAACGACATCTCACAATCCCCGTTCAACAGTGGGAACAGTAACTGAAATTAATGATTATTTACGTCTTTTATGGGCAAGAGTAGGAGATCCAATTTGTCCTAATGATGGTACTTTGATTCAAAAACAAAGTGTTGATCAGATGGTGGATCAAATTATGGCTTTGCCAGAAAGAAGTAAAATTCAAATTTTATCTCCTGTTATTCGTCAAAAGCGTGGTGCTCATAAAGAAGTTTTTAAAAAGATTCAAAGAGCAGGGTACGTACGAGTAATTGTTGATGGAGAAATGCATGATATCAGTGAAGAATTTGATCTTGATAAAAATAAGCGTCACTCTATTGATATTGTAGTAGACCGTTTGATTGTCAAAGAAAGTATCAAGAGTCGTTTGTTTGATTCAGTTGAAGCAGCCCTCCGCCTTTCAGAAGGATACATGGATGTAGATGTTATTGGTGGTGAAAAACTTAACTTTTCAGAATACTACGCTTGTCCAAAATGTGGGTTTAGTGTAGGTGAAATGGAACCACGGCTTTTTTCATTTAATGCACCCTTTGGAGCATGTGAAGCATGTGATGGATTAGGGATGAAATTAGCTGTTGATGAAGATTTGGTGATTCCTGATAAAGATAAAACTTTAAATCAAGGTGCATTAGTACCATGGGCCAATTCAAATTACTATTTTGATATGTTAAAGCAAACATGCGAGGCTTTAGATATCCCAATGGATGTTCCCTTTAAAAAATTATCTAAAAAGCAGCGAGATATCATTTTGTATGGCTCAAAAGAAAAGATTAACTATCATTTAGAGGGTGATTTTGGTGTTAATGATACTACGCAAGAATTTGAGGGAATTTTAAATAATATTGAACGTCGCTATCATCATCCAATGTCTAAATTTATGAGGGATGTAATGGGCAAGTATATGACTGAACTTACTTGTACTGTTTGCCATGGAAAACGTTTAAATGAAAAAGCTTTAGCAGTTAAAATAAATGGTAAAGATATCGCGGAAGCATCAGATTTGGCAATTGAAAAATCCCTTGGTTTTTTTAAGTCGGTTAAATTGAGTGAGCAAAAGACTTTAATTGCTAAACCAATTTTAAAAGAAGTTAAAGATCGTTTAACATTCTTAGAAAATGTTGGTTTAGATTACTTAACTCTTTCACGTTCTGCAGGTACCCTATCGGGAGGAGAAGCCCAAAGAATTCGCTTAGCAACCCAAATTGGTTCAAATTTATCAGGGGTAATGTATATTTTAGATGAACCTTCGATTGGTTTACACCAAAGAGACAATGATCGTTTAATTGCCTCCTTAAAAAAAATGCGTGATCTTGGTAATTCTTTAATTGTTGTAGAACATGATGATGAAACAATGAAAGAAGCCGATTATTTAATTGATATGGGACCAGGGGCTGGCCAGTTTGGAGGTCAAGTAATGGCAGCTGGAACCCCTGAAGAGGTAATGAATAATCCTCAGTCTTTAACTGGGCAATACTTATCAGGTAAAAAATTTATTCCAGTACCTTTAGAGCGTAGAAAAGGAAATGGAAAGAAAATTACAATTACTGGAGCTCAAGAAAATAATCTAAAAAATATTGATGTTGATTTTCCATTAGGAAAGATGACGGTTGTAACAGGAGTATCCGGGTCAGGAAAATCTACTTTAGTAAATACAATTTTAAAAAGAGCCTTAGCTAAAAAATTAAATAATAATTCTGCTAAACCTGGTAAGTTTAAGTCAATTCGTGGCTATAAAAATATCGAAAAAATTATTGATATTGATCAAAGCCCAATTGGTCGTACTCCAAGAAGTAATCCAGCTACTTATACAAGTGTTTTTGATGATATTCGAACTCTTTTTGCCCAAACAAATGAAGCAAAAATGCGAGGTTATACTAAGGCCCGTTTTTCATTTAATGTAAAAGGTGGAAGATGTGAAGCTTGTCATGGGGATGGAATTATCAAAATTGAGATGAACTTTTTACCCGACGTTTATGTTCCTTGTGAAGTATGTCACGGAACTCGCTATAATTCCGAAACTTTAGAAGTTACTTATCGTGATAAAACTATTGCGCAAGTTTTAGATATGACAATTAATGAAGCAACTGAATTTTTTAAGAATATTCCTAAGATCCACCGAAAATTACAAACTATTGTTGATGTAGGATTAGGATACGTTAAGTTAGGTCAATCGGCAACTACATTATCTGGTGGAGAAGCTCAAAGAATGAAGTTAGCAGCTGAATTACAAAAACTTTCAACTGGAAATAATTTTTATATTCTTGATGAACCAACAACTGGACTTCATACTGATGATATCAAGAGATTATTGGAAGTTTTGCAACGATTGGTAGATGAAGGAAATACTGTCTTAATTATTGAACACAATCTAGATGTCATAAAAACAGCCGATTGGTTAATTGATTTAGGCCCAGAAGGTGGCGAAGGCGGAGGTCAAGTTATTGCTACAGGCACTCCAGAAGAAATTGTAAAGGTAAAAGAAAGCTATACAGGTCAATATTTAAAGGCGGTTTTGGAACGAGATAAAAAGTTAAGTGAGGAAAATTAAAATAACAGTAAGTTGCAATTAACCTAGCAAGCAAGGTAAAATAATATACTAGGAGGATATTTAAATGAATAATTTTTCTAGTAGTGAGCGTCCACGTGGATTTGATTGGGGCGCATTTGTTGCAGGTATCTTATTAGTAATTGCTTCATTTTTACTTTTAAGATATCCAGGTAAAGGATTAACAGCCTTTGTATTTGTTTTTGGAATTTTATCTATTTTACAAGGAATTATGTGGATTTCTGCCTATGCGAGATTTCGTGAATTTTTCTCTCGTAGCTGGGTAACTTTAATTTCAGGAATTCTAGATATAATTGTTGGAATTTTATTTCTCTTTTTCAACGAAATTGGTGGCTTAAGCTTAGCAATTCTATTTGCAATTTGGTTTTTAGCAGATTCAATTATAGGCATCATCTTTTCATGGCACTTAAGAGGTTATTCAAATGGTTACTTTATCTTAAGTTTAGTTTTAGGAATCATTAGTTTAGTGATCGCAATTGTGTTACTTTTTAATCCATTACTTGCTGCTATTACTTTGGTATATTTAGTAGCATTCTGGCTAATGGTATTTGGATTTAACGAAATTTTTGTAGCATTTATGCATCGTTAAAAGGGAACCATCTTCTCGAATGAGGAGATGGCTTTTTTTTACCTAAAAAAGAAACACCCGGTGTGTTATAATTAATTCGTTAAGGAGGCAATGCAATGTCTGATAAAAAGAAACAACTATTAATTGTGACAGGAATGAGTGGCGCAGGAAAAACTGTAGCTATTAAATCACTTGAAGACATGGGGTATTTTGTCGTAGATAATTTACCTCCAGAACTATTAGGTAGTTTTTGGGAATTAATCAATAATTCAAACGATTTTAATAAAGTCGCTGTTGTAATTGATTTAAGAGTAAAAAGCTTTTATAAGGACTTAGTAGATGAAGTTAATTCATTGGAAGACAGTCAAAATGTTCAATCTACCATTGTTTTCCTTGACGCATCTGATGATGCGCTTGTGGCACGTTATAAAGAAACAAGACGTTTGCCACCTTTAGCCCAAAAGGGTCGCTTGTTAGATGGAATCCAGGAAGAAAGAGGCATTTTGAATGGAATAAAGAATGTTTCAAATTTAATAATTGATACTTCAGATCTAACACCTAAACAATTGAGGACTAAGCTAGAAGAAGAGTTTAATGAAAGCCAAAACGATAGTTTTACGATTGAAGTAATGAGTTTTGGCTTTAAATATGGGATGCCAATTGATGCAGATATTGTAATGGATGTGCGTTTTTTGCCTAATCCTTTTTATATTCCTCAATTAAAGCCTTTTACAGGGTTAGATCGGCGAGTATTTGATTATGTAATGAGTAAGCAAGAGACTCAAGTTTTTTATGAAAAATTTCTTGATATGCTTAAAGTAGCCATTCCAGGATATATTAAAGAAGGAAAAAAGAAACTAACAATTGCGATTGGTTGTACTGGTGGTCAACATAGAAGCGTCTCAATTGCTAGACAATTAGCGCTTGATTTAGCTAAAAAATATGATGTGGACATTTCTCACCGCGAAATTAATCGGTATTTACATAATTAGAGAGGATGAGGTAAATGGCCTGGGAAAAGCATAGAATTGTGCGTGTGATAAAAGGTCGTCGCCCCAAAATTGCTGTGATTGGTGGAGGAACGGGACTTCCAGTTATTTTAAATGCTTTAAAAGAAAGAAATGCGGATATAACAGCGATAGTTACTGTGGCAGATGATGGTGGATCATCTGGTGTAATTAGAGATTATATTAATGTAGTCCCACCAGGTGATATTAGAAATGTATTAGTTTCCTTATCTGATTTACCAAAAGAGGAAAAAGATATTTTTCAATATCGTTTTAATTCATCTGACTCATTTTTTGCAGGGCACGCAATAGGTAATTTGATTATTGCAGCGCTGGATGAAATGAAAGGAAATATTTTTGATGCTGTTCAAGGATTATCAAAAATGATGCAAGTAGATGGTCATATTTTCCCTGCTTCAAATGAACCTTTAACTTTAAATGCAGAATTTATTGATGGTTCAACAGAAGTTGGTGAAACTGAAATCACTTCAAAGAATAAAAGAATTAAGAGAGTCTGGGTAACAGATAGTCATGCTAAGGAACCAGAAGCAGTTTTACCAGTAGTAGCAGCTATTATGGAAGCAGATGCAGTAGTATTGGGTCCTGGAAGCCTATTTACTTCTATTTTGCCAAATTTAATGATTCCCAACTTAGCACAGGCAATTCGAAAAACGAAAGCAGAAGTAATTTATATTTGTAATATCATGACTCAACGTGGTGAAACAGATAATTTTACTTCGGCTGAGCATGTAAAAGTTTTAAATGATCATTTAGGTGGTCATTATATTGATACAGCCTTGGTTAATGGGGCAAAAATTGATATGACTAAATTTCATCCTGAGGATTACGATGAGTATCTTGTCCCTGTTAAAAATGATTTTCAGGGATTGAAAAAACAAGGATGTCGTGTAATAACCTCTGATTTTATTGATCAAAGAAGTGGATTAGTTTTTCATGATGGCAAAAAAGTAGCAGATGAAATTTTAAACTTGGCCTTTGAAGCCTTTGCACGGAGGCAGAGAGAAAAATAATGGGATCATATGCAAGTGATGTAAAAAAAGAATTAACAAGTTTGCCTGTGCACCCAGAGCATGCTAAAGCAGAATTAGCCGCTTTTTTGCGAATGAATGGAATATTAAGTGTCCACAATCGTCAATTTAGTTTAGATATCACCACAGAAAATCCTGCTATAGCACGGAGAATTTTTTCGTTGATTAAAACTGCGTATGGAATTGAACCACTATTAATTGTCTCTAAAAAGATGAAACTAAAGAAAAACTATCAATATTTGGTTCGGCTTCAAAAAATGGTAAATGAAATTTTAAAAGATCTAGATATTATTGATGAAGAACATGGTTTTATTACTGGAGTTCCAGAAAAAATAAAAGAATCCCGCCAAAGAGCAATGTCATATTTACGCGGGGCGTTTTTAGCTTCAGGAAGTATTAATAATCCAGAAACAAGTCGGTATCACCTAGAGATTTATTCATTATATGAAAATCATAACGATGATTTATTGAGATTGATTAATAGCTATTTTCATTTAAATGCAAAGAAGACAAAAAGACGTAATGGCTATATTGTTTACTTAAAAGAAGCAGAAAAAATAGGAGATTTTCTTCATATTGTTGGTGCAGTCAATGCAATGTTAAATTTTGAAGATTTACGCATTATGCGTGATATGCGTAATTCTGTTAATCGTTTGGTAAATTGTGATACAGCAAATCTCAAAAAGACAGCTAATGCGGCAGCTAAGCAAGTTGAAGATATAGAAGTTTTAGAACAAACAGTTGGATTAGATAGTTTACCTGAAAAATTATCAATTTTGGCTCGTTTTCGATTAGATAATCCAGAACTCTCATTAAAAGAAGTAGCTGCGCAGGTTCCGGATGGACCAATTTCAAAATCGGGAGTTAACCATCGTTTTCAGAAACTTCATTCGATGGCTGAAAAAATTAGAAATGAGTAAAAAAGAGATGCTAGGACTCTAGCATCTCTTTTAATGTATATTTAGACTAGTTTTTCTTGTTTACTAAAATTTCGTCAATTAAACCATAATCTTTTGCTTCTTCAGCAGTAAGATAATTATCACGTTCGGTATCCTTAAGAATTTTATCTAAAGGTTGACCAGTAGTTTCATGTAAAATTTGGTTTAATTTCTTACGACTCTTTAAGATTTCTTCGGCAGCAATTTGGATATCAGTTTGTTGACCTTGAGCACCACCTAATGGTTGGTGAATTAAAACTGTGGAGTTTGGTAAAGCAAAACGTTTACCCTTAGTTCCAGCAGTCAAAAGAATAGATGCCATTGAAGCAGCCATTCCGATTGCAATGGTTGAAACATCTGATTTGATGAAATTCATAGTATCCATAATTGCAAGACCAGAAGTAATTACACCACCTGGTGAGTTAATGTATAATGAAATATCTTTTGTGTTATCTTGCGCATCTAAGAATAAAAGTTGTGCAATGATAGAATTAGCCATTTGGTCATTAATTTCACCACTAAGCATAATAATTCTGTCTTTTAAAAGTCGTGAATAAATATCATAAGCACGTTCTCCACGTGCGGTTTGTTCAATAACTGTAGGTACAAGCATTAAACATAACCTCCTTAAAATTAAAATTAGCACTCTACTGCTTTTAGTGCTAATTAAAACATGTATTTACTATTATGTCAAATAAAGAATTTCAAAACACTTTAAAATTTTTTTAAATACGATAAAATAGAACATAGATCACACAGAGAAACTTGCTGTAATGAAATAAGATAGAGTGTATAGAGGAAGGTTAATTGTGAAGTATATCAAAAAGCAAAGGACAATGGTATTAGGATCATTTTTATCAGCAGCTGCTTTAAGTATGGTTTTACTTTCAAATCCAGTAAAAGCTGATAGTGTATCTTCATCACAAGTGTCCCAAACTACAACAACTCAAACTGATAATAACCAAGATAAAGAACCAACACAAACTGATAATACAAAATCTGAATCTCAAACTAGCCAAAATAATTCAGAAAGTACCTCTCAAGCTACTCAAGATCAGACAACGAATTCTGATAAAAAAGTAGGCGCAGTTCAAGATACTGATCCTGCTAATAATGAAGAAACTACAGATTTAACTAATGAAGACGAAGAAGATATTTATACAAATAACCTTAAATCTGTTCAAAATGCGGTAGCAAAACTAGATAAACAAAATAAAGCTGCTAATAAAGCTATTGAAGCTGCTAAAAAGCAAAAAAAGGTTGCTACATCATCTAAAAATACCCCTAAAAAAACAACTACTGTAAGTAAGCAAGACGAAGTTAAAGACACAACATTTAATCGCCATGTTACTTTTCAAGCAGCAGTTGTAAAAAAGGCTGGTAGTAAAAATTACAATGTTTACAAATCAATTAGTAATACTGGTAAATTAGGTAAAAAAGTTGGTAACGGAATTGATTATGCTAACAATCATATTGAAGCTACAGAAGTTTATCAAGCTACTAAGTACCGTTACTGGTTAATATATGTTGATGGGGTACGTACTGGCTGGGTAAATGAAAACTTTTTTGCTCGTAATAAGATTGAAGTTCCTAAGGTTGTTAGTTTAGTCAAAAATCCAGATACTAGTTTTTATACTCCATATGCACTATCTTATGCGACTGATGAGTATGGAAATGTTGTAGGAAATTGGAATGTTAAAGTATCAACTCAAAATGTAGATACTACTAAGGCTGGTACTAAAAAGGTTACCTATAGCGTTGGTAAAAAAGCAAAAGCTACAGTAACTTTCAAAATTAGAAAAAGTGATAAAGAAGGTATTGCTGAAGCTAATGCTGAAGTAAAACCAGGTACTAATAACTTAAAGAGTTGGCGCACGCACTATGGTCACTCAGAAAATTATGTAGATTATACAACTTATGCTCCAGAAAGTACCAGTCATACTTATAAAACTAATGGTTTAACTTTTACAACTAAGTTTTATCAACCATTATATTTAAATCAACAACCAGATATAAATACTCCACAAGTTAACGCAGTGGGCCATATTCCAGAAGGAATGGTAATGAGTGAGGGTTGGCTCTATACTAGTTTGCTTGCACACAGTAACTCAACTTCTGGTCATATTGTGGCTTATAATTTAAATGCTTTAAAGGATCCATATGCTAGTCAAAATCTTTCAAGTTTAACTGCTAAGAGTTTTACAAACTATGTTAAAAATATGAAAGTTAGTCCGTATATTTATACTGGACATGGACAAGGAATGGGAGCAAGTGACAAGTATATTTATGTTGTAGCTAACGAACATGGCCGCTACAATCCTGCTGACTCAGAAACTTTACTCCAAATCAATAAGAGTGATTTAACAGTTAATAAGATTTGGACGTTTAAGGCTTGGGTTGGAGATAGCAGCAATCCACGTTACTTCCACAATGCAGTTATTGTAGATGACAATACTATGTATGCTCTCTACCACAATACTAAAGATAAGACTTATGAGTACTGGATGTTTAAACGAACAGGTTCTAATTGGTATCCAACAGAGGTCGGAGCTACCGGTGGAAATTTTGTAAGTGGAAATGCACCAGTACAAGGATTTGCTTATGACAGTAAGCACAAAAACTTCTATATTGCCTTCAATGATTTAATTGTTAAAGTTGGTCAAGATGGCACTTATAAAGAAGCGTATACTTTTGAAACGGGTCGTGAAATTGAAGGAATCTCAATTTCTAATAATCGTCTTTATGTCAATTTGGCACAACGTCCTGAATTACTCGAAAGTTCAGAATTAACTGATTAAGATAAAAATGTATTCAAAAAGAAGATTCTATTTTGAATCTTCTTTTTGCTTATGAATTAAAATTATTTAGGTGAAAGATGGAAAATAAGTTAGGTGAAATTATTCATCAAGAAGCATTTATCCAATTAATAAAGTATGGCTTAATTGGAGTATTAGGATTAGTAGTCGATTTTGGAATTTTTTCTATTTTAACAATTTTTTTGCATTGGAATCCCGAAGTTGCAAATTTTATTTCTTCAACTTGTGGATTAATTAATAACTTTTTTTGGAATAGTTATGCTAACTTTAAAGTGCATAATCATTTACTGAGAAGATTTATAGAGTATTATTTAATTGGACAGATAACTACTTTGTTTACTACAGGGTGTTTATTTATTTTTGTAAATCAGCTTCATCAAAATCAAATGATAGTAAAAATTATTGCAACTTTAGTTGCTACCCTTATTCAATTTATTGTAAATAAATTGATTACTTTCAAGAAATAATGAATTGAGGATGAAATGAAGGAAAAATTAAAGGAGAAGTTCCAAGATGATTGGCCTTATTTGGTTATAATTATTGCCACATATTTAATGATTCAAGGTCAATTAAATACTAGAGGTTTTGTGTTAAATATTGATACCTGGTTTCACTACAATCGGTTTTATGATATTAGCAAACAGATACGGACAGGAAACTATAGCTATTTTCAAATGAATTATGGCTTTAGTCAAAGTGGAAGAATTATTAATGCATTTTACGGCCCTTTATTTGCTTATATAATGGGGTTGCTTGTCTTAATAACCGGCACATGGTTTAGATTTCAAATTGTATCCTACTTTTTAATCTGCCTTCTTGGTGGTAGTGGAATGTATATTTTAGTTAAAAAAGTAGGGGCTAATAAACTTTGGAGCTTAATTTTAGCACTTTTATACATTAATATAAGTCCATTGCAAACATGGTTTGATCATACTAATTTATCTGGGTGGGGAAGTGCAATTGCACCATTTGTTTTTATTGAAGCAGTTAATATGATTCGAGATAAAAAAAGGCCAATTCACTGGATTGGGCTAATGCTCGGAATGACGGCTCTTCTGCAGACTCATTTGCTTTCTTCTTTGATGGTAACACTTGCTTTAATTCCATTTGCAATTACTGGATTCATTCTTACTCCCCAAAAAAAGCAGATGATTTTAAATTTAACTAAGGCTATAGTTGGGACAATTTGCTTAACTGCTAATGTTTGGGGAGCCCTATTAACTGTCTCTGTTAAAAATAAATTAGCAACCATTAGAACTCATAATCTTGTAAGTAATATGGTAGAAGTGAGTACATCTGAAAATATTCGCGATGCCATCTTGGTTGGAGTGGTTATAATTTTTTTGGTGCAATTACTTTATGTTTTATTTAATTGGAAAAAATCAATTTTAAATGATGTAGTTACCTTAACAGGAGTTTTTTTCCTGTATATAAGTAGTAGCTTATTTCCTTGGCAGTTAATCCAAAGGATATTTCCAATTTTAAGAAGTTATTTGCAATTTCCTTTTCGCTTTTTATTAATAGCAGATATACTATTGATTTTAGGAATAGGAATATCAGTAAGCCAGATAAATTGGAAAGAAAAACAACCACTTTATTATGGAGTGTTAGGTTGTATAGCAATTGTATTGGTGGAAAGCTGTAATTTAAGTTATAATCGCTTGTGGCAAGCAGCAAATAACAATTATACTCCACTTTACAAAATAGTAAGTAAAAAATACTATACGACAACCAGTGAATACGCTCAAAGAAAATATATTAAGTATTTACAAGGTGTAAATTCTGATTCAGAGGCTTATGGAATGAAATATTATCCTAAAGGCTATCATTATATTAAGAGTTTTACATCAGACAGTTTCTTTTATCGTAATACCAATGACTTTTGGAGTTTAAAACAAGCAGTTTTTACTAAAAAGAGAAAAGAAAATTTATTTAATTTAGTTATTAAAGTCAATCCAGATTATTTACCAGTGAAGAATTCTAAGATAAGTTATCATCAAGTAAATTATGCTTTTGAAAAAGAAGTAATCGATCAAGAAGATAAATTCAAAAAAACGCCGTTAAAAGATGGAGCCTTAAAGATTCAATGGATTGGTAAAAAGGAAGGACAACGTCAGCTTCCAATTGTAATGTATAAGCAATCTCAATTAGTTGTAAATAATAAAAAGGTGACGCCATTACACTATAGCTTAATTAAGAGTCCTACTATCTTTCAAAAAAAAGGATATAATACAGCCATTTTAAAGTTTATTTGGCCAACAAGTTTTAAAATTTTATTTGGGATTAGTATAATAAGTTGGTTAGGATTAATAATTTATGGGATTGAGAGCGTAATTAGAAAATTTAAAGAGGCTAAAAAAGAATGAAAAAATTATCCATTATAGTTCCTTGCTATAACGAAGAAGAGAGTATCCCTTTATTTTATACAGCTGTGCAAAATGTTGTGTTAAATAAGATGAAAGAAGTTTGGGTAGATTACTACTTTATAAATGATGGATCAAGGGATCAAACCTTGGAACAACTGCGTAAACTTTATCAAAAAAATCCAGAGCATGTTCATTATTTATCTTTTTCGCGAAATTTTGGTAAAGAAGCAGCTTTATACGCTGGATTAGAAGCAAGTGATGGTAATTACGTGGTTGTAATGGATGTAGATTTACAAGACCCACCTGAATTTTTACCAGAAATGTATAAGTTACTTCAGACTGGAGAGTATGATTGTGTAGGAACTCGACGCGTTGATCGAACAGGTGAGGCTAAAATAAAGTCCTTCTTTAGTAACCAATTCTATAAGTTTATTAATCATGTTTCAGACACTAAAATTGTTCCAGGAGCACGAGATTATAGGATGATGACTAGACAGATGGTTGATGCTGTTTTATCAATGCAAGAATATAATCGCTTTTCTAAGGGGATTTTTAGTTGGGTAGGTTTTAAAACAAAATATCTAGATTATCATAATCGGGAACGAGTAGCTGGTACTAGTGATTGGAGTACTTGGAAATTATTTAAATATGCGTTTGATGGAATATCAGATTTTTCAGAGATGCCGCTAAATTTAGCAGTTTGGCTAGGACTAGGATCTTTTATATTAGCAGTAATTGCGATGATTATTATAATAATAAGAAAAATTATTGAACCTAGTACCTCTGTATTTGGTTGGGCGTCATTAGTTTCAATTATTTTGTTAATCGGGGGTATTCAATTACTATGTTTAGGAATAATTGGAAAATATATTGGAAAGATATTTTTACAGGTAAAGAAAAGACCAATTTATATTGTTAAGGAAAAAAGTAATGATAATAGAGATGTGGTAAAATAGAGCGAAGTGTTATTTTTAGGGAGAAATAAAATGAAAAAATTATCTAAATTATTTTTAACTTCTGCTGTAATACTAGGGATAGGAAGTATTGGTTTAGCTAAAACAAGCCAGTTAACTCAGGCACAGAGTCTTGTAACTAAGCAACCTGGGACAAAGAATTATGGTATTTATAGTAAGATTAATGCAAAAGGTGTATCTCATAAAGTGGCTTCAACTAGTCAATTTAAGGTGGGCCACTATCAATCAAACACGTCTAAGAAGACCCGTTCAGGTAGGTATTGGTATGTTTATGTAGATGGCCATACTGTAGGCTGGGTAAATGAAAAATTCTTCGTAAGAAATAAAATTTCGGTAGCTAAATCTGTTAGTTTAGTAAAGAATGAGTACGGAAAGTTTGATACTATAGATGCGATTAATTATGTGACAGATAGTCATGGAACAGTGATAAATCCAACTAAGGTCCATACTTCTGCCAGAGTGATTTCCTCTGCAAAAGCAGGAAACACGCAAGTAAACTATACTTATGGCAAGGCTCATGCTAGTGTAAATGTGGTAGTGCGTAATGATAGGGAAGAAGGCATAAGCTCTGCAAATATAGTGCCTAAGGCAGGTCCTAAGGCAATTTCGATTAAGTCAGGGCATAGGAGTAATTTTAATATTGCTACAAAAGCAACAAAATTAAATAATAATGGCACCAAACTAAGTACATTGTTTTTCGAGCCTTCAACTTTAAGTTTACGTGGCAGTTGGCTTACCCAAGTAGGTCCTATTCCAGAAGGACTGACAGTTTCTAATGGGTGGTCTACGGTTTCCATGTTAGCTGACTCAAGTGATCAAAGGGGTCATTTAGTGGCTTATAAAAATAATGAAATGAGTAAATTTAATACTCAAAAATTAACTAGTTTAAGTTTAGGAAGTTTTAAAAAATTAGCTGCTAATATTAAAGTAAGTCCTTATATTCGTTTAGGTCATGCTCAATCTTTAGGATCAACTGCAAATTATATTTATGTAATAGCTAATGATAATAAACAATCTAATTCAGAAAATTCGGAAGAGATTTTGCAAATTAGAAAAAGTGATATGCAAATTGAAAAGATTTGGAGCTTTAAAATCTGGAATGGCTCAGCTTCTGGAAAACGGTACATTCACAATGCGGTGATGGTAAACGATCATACAATGTACGCACTTTTCCATAATGGAGGCTATCATCGCTATGAGTATTGGAAAGTGACTAGAGTTGGTGATACTTGGACTCCAGTAGAAGTTGGGGCAACACAATCTGATTTCGTAAATGGAAGTCCTGTCCAAGGTTTTACTTATGATGCAAATAAGAAGAGATTCTATATTGCATATAACGATCATATTTTTAAAGTAAAAGAAGATGGAGAATATTTAGGAAAGAGTAGCTTTAATACAAATCGTGAAATTGAGGGAATATCAGTAAGTGGCAGTAAATTATATGTCCAAATGGCTCAACGTTCTGAAATTTTAAGCGGTTCAATTAAATAATAAAGAAATCGGACTGGATGTCCGATTTTTTTGTATAAAAAAAGACCAATTAAATAATTGATCAGAATGACTCCCCTGAGAGTCGAACTCAGATTTTAAGAACCGGAATCTTACGTGCTATCCATTACACTAAGGAGTCAAAAAAGCAATACTATTATAACAAATAGCCATTTGGATTTCAAAATTAAAAAGATGGATATTTAGCTTGAATTAAAAAATAGATATTGCTATACTATAAGTGTCGAAAGAGAAATATTGTGAAGTCAATGTTTCTCTAATATTTTTAGATGTACTGGGTCATTAAATGACACAGCTTGGGACAGTTGCAGTCCCACTAGAAGGAGCAAGCAAATGGAGTCAGATTTTACCTTACTACAAAGCTTAGTTCCTGATATTTTAAAAGTAATTCGACAACGTTTTCTGGTTCTTGAGCAGATCTCGCTGTTAGCTCCAGTTGGGCGAAGAGTTGTTGCTAAAAAATTAGGATTAAGTGAACGAAATATACGCACTGAAACTGATTATTTAAAACAATTGGGTCTGATTGAAGTAAAGAGCTACGGAATGATTTTGACAGAAAAAGGAGAACGGACTTTAAAGGAAGCTGCTCCATTAATGGATCGCTTATTTAATGCCAGTCAGCAAGAAATCGCATTGGCTCAAAAGTTAGGTATTGAAAGAGCAATTGTAGTTCCTGGCGACTTAGATCGGCAAGAACGGGTAATTTCACTTATAAGCGAAAAACTCAATGCAGCCCTGGATTTACTTTTGCCACTTGGAAAAAATATTATAACTGTTTTAGGTGGCGCAACCATTGCTGGAGTAGCTAAGCATCTATCTTCAAATTTAAATCGCTATCGAAATCTTTTATTTGTTCCTGGACGAGGAGCAGTAGGAGAAAGTGTGGAATTACAAAGTAATACTGTAGCACAAGTTATGGCTTCACAGACAGGTGGTAAACATAAAGGTTTATATTTACCAGAGCATGTTTCTTCAGAAGCTTTGAACATTTTAATGCAAGATTCAGATATTGCGAATGCGATTTCAAACATTTATAATAGTGATGCAGTGGTTCATGGAATTGGACGTTCAGATGAGATGGTTAAGCGAAAAAATTTAGACTTAATTACTCAGTCCAAACTTCGTGAAAAAGGTGCAGTGGCCGAATGTTTCGGGTATTTCTTCGACCGTCAAGGAAGGGTTATCGAGAGATTTCCTAGAATTGGATTACAATTAGAAGATTTAGATAAAATACCCCGTGTATTTGCAATTGCAGCTGGATCTAGTAAAGCAGAAGCAATTGCGTCATACATGCATCATGCTCCCAAGCAAACTTGGTTAATTACCGATGAGGGAGCCTCAAATAAGGTTTTAAAGGGGAAGTAATTCCCGTTTAAAATAAATTGTTACTATATATTTCCTAGAGGAGGAAAATTTAACATGACAGTTAAAATTGGTATTAACGGTTTCGGCCGTATCGGACGTTTAGCATTCCGTCGTATCATGGACTTAGGTGAAAAGTCTTCAGATATCGAAGTAGTTGCAATCAACGACTTAACTACTCCAGCACTTTTAGCACACTTACTTAAGTATGACTCAACTCATGGTACTTTTGACCACGAAGTTTCAGCTACTGACGATGCAATCGTTGTAGATGGTAAGGAATACCGTGTTTACGCAGAACCACAAGCACAAAACATTCCTTGGGTTAAGAACGACGGTGTTGACTTTGTTCTTGAATGTACTGGTTTCTACACTAGCAAAGCTAAGAGTGAAGCTCACCTTAAAGCTGGTGCAAAGAGAGTTTTAATTTCTGCTCCTGCAGGTAGCGATCTTAAGACTATCGTTTACGGTGTTAACGACGATACTTTAACTGCTGATGACAAGATCGTTTCAGCTGGTTCATGTACTACTAACTCATTGGCTCCAATGGTTAACGCATTGAACAAGGAATTTGGTATTGAAGTTGGTACTATGACTACTATCCACGCATACACTTCAACTCAAATGATCTTAGATGGACCTGTTCGTGGTGGTAACTTCCGTTCAGCACGTGCTGCTGCAATTAACATCATTCCTCACTCAACTGGTGCTGCTAAGGCTATTGGTCTTGTAATTCCAGAATTAAACGGTAAGTTGAATGGTCACGCACAACGTGTTCCTGTTCCAGATGGTTCTGTAACTGAATTAGTAACTATCCTTGGTAAGGAAGTAACTGCTGACGAAGTTAACGAAGCTATGAAGAAGTACGTAACTCCATCATTTGCTTACAACGATGACGAAATCGTTTCAACTGATGTTTTAGGTATGACTGCTGGTTCAATCTTTGACCCAACTCAAACTATGGTAACTACTGCAGGTGACAAGCAATTAGTTAAGACTGTTGCTTGGTACGACAATGAATACTCATTCACTTGCCAAATGGTTCGTACTTTATTAAAATTTGCTACTCTTTAATTAATTGATTTTAATTAAATTTTAGTAATGATGAAGGCGGAGGGAGATTCTTCCTTCCGCCTTTTTTTAAAGATTAAATTCGAGGTATATTTAGATGTCTAAATTAACTGTGGAAGATCTTAAAGATCTTAAAGGTAAAAAAGTATTAGTTCGTGTTGATTTTAATGTTCCAATTAAAAATGGTGTCATCAGTGATGATAACCGTATTGTGGCAGCATTACCAACAATTAAGTACATTATTGAACATGGTGGTAAAGCAATCTTATTAAGTCACTTAGGACGTGTTAAGAGTGATGCTGATAAGAAAGAATTAACTTTAGCACCAGTTGCAGAACGTTTAAGTGAATTACTTAATAAGCCGGTAACCTTTGTTCCAGAAAATGAAGGTGAAGAAGTCGAAGAAACCATCGATAATATGAAAGATGGCGATGTAGTTGTTCTTGAAAATACAAGATTCCAAGATATTGACAACGACTTCGGTAAACGTGAATCTAAAAATGATCCAAGTTTAGGTGAATACTGGGCAAGTTTAGGTGATATTTTTGTAAACGATGCCTTTGGTACTGCTCACAGAAGTCACGCATCTAATGTTGGTATTGCAACTGCAATGAAGAAAGCTGGTAAGCCTGCTGCAGCTGGATACTTATTACAAAAAGAAATTCAATTCTTAGGTGATGCTGTTGAAAACCCTGTACACCCATTTGTAACTATTTTAGGTGGGGCAAAAGTTTCAGATAAGATCGGTGTTATCGAAAACTTAATTCCTAAATCAGACCACATCTTAATTGGTGGGGGTATGGCATATACTTTCTTAGCTGCTCAAGGCCACAAGATTGGTAAATCATTATTTGAAGCTGATAAGTTAGATCTTGCAAAAGAATTACTTAAAAAAGCTGGTGATAAAATTGTCTTACCAGTTGATAACGTTGCAGCAACTGAATTTTCAAATGATGCTCCTCACGAAGTTGTAGGTGATGATATTCCTGATAACATGATGGGCTTAGACATCGGGCCTAAGACTGTTGCTAAATTTAAAGACATTCTTAAAGATGCCAAGACTGTTGTTTGGAATGGACCTATGGGTGCATTTGAAATGCCTAACTATGCTGAAGGTACTTTAGAAGTTGGCCGTGCTTTAGCTGAATTGAAAGATGCAGTTACTATCATTGGTGGTGGTGACTCAACTGCAGCTGCTAAGCAATTAGGTATTGCTCCTAAGATTAGCCACATTTCTACTGGTGGTGGAGCATCACTTAACTACTTAGAAGGTAAAGAATTACCTGGTATTGCATGTGTATCTGATAAAGATTAGGAAGGACTAATAAATATGCGTACACCTATTATTGCTGGTAACTGGAAGTTACATATGAATCCTGAACAAACTATTGAGTTTGTTAATGCAGTTAAAGGCAAATTACCAGAAGCAAGCAAAGTTGAATCAGTAATTGCTGCACCTGCTGTAGATCTTTACGCTTTGGTAGAAAGTGCTAAGGATACTCAATTACATACTAGTGCAGAAAATGCATACTTTGAAGTAGAAGGTGCTTACACTGGTGAAACTTCTCCAAAAGTTTTAAAAGAAATGGGACTTGATTACTGTATTATCGGTCACTCTGAAAGAAGAGATTATTTCCACGAAACTGATGAAGACATTAATAAAAAAGCTAAAGCTCTTTTTGAAAATGGCGTAACCCCAATCATTTGTTGTGGTGAATCACTTGAAGTACGTGAAGCTAACAAGCAAGACGAATGGGTAGTAAGTCAAATCAAGGCAGCTTTAGATGGTTTAACTGCAGATCAAGTTGCTAAGACTGTTATTGCTTATGAACCAATTTGGGCTATTGGTACTGGTAAGACTGCTACTGCAGATCAAGCTGAAGAAATGTGCAAGACTATCCGTGAAACTGTAAAAGATCTTTACAATGAAGAAACTGCAGAAAACGTTCGTATTCAATACGGTGGTTCTGTAAAACCTGCAAACATTAAAGAATTAATGTCTAAGCCTGATATCGATGGTGGTTTAGTTGGTGGAGCATCACTTGAACCAGAATCATTCTTAGCATTAGTAAATTATCAAGATTAATTATATCTCAATACCGTTTAAAATTAGCGGTATGGTATAATTAAGTTATACTATTTCAATTATTGATTTAGGGGGCTGGGAACCAGCCGTGGTAAAAATAATTAATTGTTTAATTATTTTTACCTAAAATTTTGAATTTTATTCATAAATAGTTCATTTATCGGAAGTATTTATACTAGTTAACAATTTATTTAAAGGAGAATTTCCATGTCTGTTATAACTGATATTCACGCACGTGAAGTCCTTGATTCTCGTGGTAACCCAACCATTGAAGCTGAAGTTTACACTGAATTAGGTGGCTTTGGTCGCGCTATTGTTCCATCAGGTGCTTCAACTGGTGAACACGAAGCTGTAGAATTACGTGATGGTGATAAGTCACGTTTCAATGGTACTGGTGTTTTAACTGCTGTTGAAAATGTAAACGGTGAAATTGCAAAAGCTGTTATTGGTTTAGATGTAACTGATCAACGTTTAATCGATCAAACTATGATTGATTTAGATGGTACTCCAAATAAGGGTCGTCTTGGTGCAAATGCCATTTTATCAGTTTCATTAGCTAGTGCTCGTGCTGCAGCTGATGAATTAGGTTTACCATTATACGAATACTTAGGTGGACCAAACGCTCACGTATTACCAACTCCAATGATGAACGTTATCAATGGTGGTAAGCACGCAGATAACAACGTTGACATCCAAGAATTCATGATTATGCCAGTAGGTGCTAAGTCACTTCATGAAGCAGTTCGTATGGGTGCAGAAACTTTCCACGCATTAAAGAGTATCTTAAATGAACGTGGTGAATCAACTGGTGTTGGTGATGAAGGTGGTTTTGCACCAAACTTGAAGAACAATGAAGAACCATTTGAAATCTTAGTAGAAGCTATTCAACGTGCTGGTTACAAGCCAGGTGAAGACATTGCAATTGCCTTTGACTGTGCAGCATCTGAATTCTACGACAAAGATACTAAGAAGTACGTAACTGTTGCTGATGGTCGTGAATACACTGCTGAAGAATGGACTTCATTAATTGAAGATTGGGTTGATAAATACCCAGTAATCTCTGTAGAAGATCCATTGGATGAAAACGATTGGGAAGGTTGGAAGACTTTCACTGAACGTTTAGGTAAGAAGATCCAAATTGTTGGTGATGACTTATTTGTAACAAACACTAACTACTTGAAGAAGGGTATCGAAATGGGAGTTGCTAACTCAATCTTAATTAAGGTTAACCAAATCGGTACTTTAACTGAAACTTTTGAAGCTATTGAAATGGCTAAAGAAGCAAGTTATACTGCAGTGGTTTCTCACCGTTCAGGTGAAACTGAAGATACTACTATTGCAGACTTGGTTGTTGCTACTAACGCAGGTCAAATTAAGACTGGTTCAATGTCTAGAACTGATAGAATTGCTAAGTACAACCAATTAATGCGTATTGAAGAAGCTTTAGGTTCAACTGGCCAATACAAAGGTATTCACAGCTTCTACAACTTACACAAACAATTTTAATTAGGCAATTGCCTCTAAATAGAAAAGACCTTTTTAGGTCTTTTTTATTTCGCAATTAGTATTAATTTATGGTAGAATTTGTACAGTGATTAATATTTAGGCAATGGAGGCAGCGCTTTGTATAACTTAGTCATGACGCTACTCATCATAGTAAGTTTTTTAATTATTATAGCTACTTTGATGCAGCCGCAAAAGCAACAAGATGCTTTAAATGCATTATCCGGTGGAGCCGTGTTTAGTGGACAAACTAAGAAACGTGGATTTGAAGCATTAATGGAAAGGATTACCGCCGTTTTGTTAGTAATCTTTTTCCTATTAGCCATAGTTTTGGCAATTTTATCATCTAAGTAAAAAAGCCTCTCTAATATAGGGAGGTTTTTTTCTTAGTTTAAAATAAAGGAAATGAGGTTTTCTTATGGCACAAAATGAGAAAGTATTAGCTGGAGTGTATGAAATTTTTCGTCACAATCCTAATAAGCAATATGATATTGATGAAATAGAGAAAAATATTAGACTTGATAACACTGAATTTGCAGATATTGTAAAAGCAGTGACTTTTTTAGAACATGAAGAAAAAATTGTAACAGACGGAAATGGAAAATATCAGCTAAATCAAGTTAATACCATTATAGAGGGTACATTTAAGGCTAATGATAAAGGTTTTGGTTTCGTTCGATTAGATGATGATTCTTCAGATGATGTATTTGTAGATAAGGCAAACACAAATTATGCTTTAGATGGTGATCATGTAAAAGTCAAAATTATTGCAGGTGCTAATCCTTGGAATGGTAAGGGGCCAGAAGGAAAAGTTGAAGAAGTTATCGAACATGGGGTTGATACTTTAGTAGGAGAGTTCCATCCTTATGGAGATGAAATTGTAAAGAGCACTGGAAAAATCGGATATGTTGTCAGTGAAAATAGAAAATTAAAGAAGTATAGAATCAACTTAAGTGAACAAGGGGTTAAGCCCCAAATGGGTGATATGGTTCAAGTATCAATTACTGAATATCCAAACGAAAATCATCCAGAAGAGATGAATGGAATTGGATTAATGACAATTGGAAATAAAAATGATCCAGGTGTGGATATTATGTCAATTGTTGTTGATAATGGAATTAGAACGGATTGGCCAGAAGAAGCGCTCCAACAGGCTAACGGGGTTCCAGATCATGTAACTGCAGAAGAAAAAGCAAAAAGAATCGATATCACTGATCAACCTGCTGTAACAATTGATGGGGATGATTCAAAGGACTTTGATGATGCCGTAGTGGTATGGAAATTACCTAATGGAAACTATCACCTTGGGGTTCATATTGCAGATGTTGCTCACTATATCAAAGCAGGTTCACCTCTAGATAAGGAAGCATTTGCTCGAGGAAACAGTACTTACTTAGTTGATCGTGTAATTCCAATGCTTCCATTCCGCTTATCAAATGGGATTTGTTCTTTAAATGAAGGTGTTGAAAGATTAGTACTTTCATGTGATATGGAAATTACTCCAAATGGTGATCGTGTAAGTTATAAAATCTATCCATCAATTATGAGATCTCATGGGCGTTTAACTTATAATAATGTAAATAAAGTGCTTGATCCTAATAACCATGAGAAATTAGAAGATAAGTATCAAAAAGCTGCTCCAATGCTTAAAGAAATGGCAGATTTACACGAAATTTTATATAAGAAACGTCATGCTCGCGGTGCAATTGACTTTGAAGAACCAGAAGCAAAAATTAAGGTTGATAAAGATGGTAAACCAATTGATATTGTGTTGCATCACCGTGGAACTGCTGAGAAGATGATTGAATCATTTATGTTAATGGCAAATGAAACAGTTGCAGAAGATTACTTTAAGAAAAAAGTACCTTTCTTATATCGTGTTCACGAAACACCAGATGAGGAAAAAATGCAAAGCTTCTTTGAATTTGTAAGTGCTTTTGGATTGAATATTAAAGCTGATCCAGGTGATGTAGAGCCTAAAGTTTTACAAAAAATCGTTTCTAAGACTGAGGGAACACCTGAAGAAGCTGTTGTCCAAATGATGATGCTACGTAGTTTGAAACAAGCCCACTATTCACCAGATCCACTTGGACACTTTGGTTTAGCTGCAAAATTTTATACACACTTTACTTCACCAATTCGTCGTTACTCTGATTTGATGGTACACCGAATGATTCATGATTATGCGGATAAGGGCATGGGAGAAGAAATTAGAGAGAACTTTAAGTCTCAAATGCCTAATGTAGCTGAAAAAACTTCAACTCAAGAGCGTAAATCTATTGATGCAGAACGTGGAGTTAATGACCTGAAGATGACAGAATATATGGCGGATAAGGTAGGACAAGTCTTTGAAGCGATTGTGTCATCTGTAACTAGTTTCGGAATGTTTATTCAATTACCGAACACTGTTGAAGGATTAATTCATATTTCTAATTTAGATGATGATTATTATAACTTTGATGAAAAGAGTTTAACTTTGACAGGGCGGACAACTCATAAGCAATTTAAGATAGGGATGCCAATTAAGGTTAAGTTAATTAGAGCAGATGTAGAGCAACATCAATTGGATTTTGAAATTTATGATCCTGATGCTCCAAAAAAGAGACGTAACGGTCAACGTCGGAATTTCCATAATAGTCACTCACGTAATCGGAATTCTAAAGATCCTAAAGGAAAAAATAATAGTTTTACGATTAGACGCAAGGCCAAGAAAAATTAGAGAAAGCTAAAATGAAAAAACAAGAAGATAATCTTATTGCTCAAAATAAAAAAGCAAGTCATGATTACTTTATTAAAGAAACGATTGAGGCAGGAATTTCTTTAACTGGAACAGAAATTAAATCTATCCGTGCTCGTAGGATAAATTTAAAAGATGGCTATGTTCAAATAGTAAATGGAAATGCACTCTTAGAGAATGTTCATATTAGTGAATATAAAGAAGGAAATCGCTATAATCATGATCCCTTGCGACCACGCCAACTTTTATTGCATAAGAAGGAAATAGGACGTTTAGCGGGAATTCAGTCACAACAGGGGATGACAATTATTCCTTTAAAGGTCTATATAAAGCATGGATTTGCCAAAGTTTTACTTGGAGTTGGACAAGGTAAAAAACAATACGATAAGCGAGAAACGATTAAACGAAGAGATCAAGATCGTGAATTACGACGTAAATATCGAATTAGATAACAAAAATAGTCTAGATATAGTATATCTAGACTATTTTTGTTTTTTTATATTGTAATTTATAAAATATATTGCTATATTATATATTATCTGTTTATAAGTATAGTGTAATTATGAGGATTATATGAGGAGAAAGAAAAGAATGACTGGATTTATTGAGATACATGCCTATATCCATAAAACTTTATCTCAAGGGAATGTTAAAACGTTGCGAGTAACTACTTTATGTAGAGACCTGAATATTACCCGCTCAAATTTTTACCGTGTACACCAAACCTTAAACTCTGTGTTAAGACGGGCCGTAGTTTATGAAATGAAGTATCACTTACGAATGCGACAACAGGAAAAGTTACCAGGGCGCTTGTTGTATCTATTAGCTCGCATCAAGGAAGACATGAATTTTTATTACAATATCTATCAATTAGCACTGGAAAAAAGATGTAATTGTGAGTTTTATAAAAAAGAAATTAGGGAATATTTAAAGCGGGTTGCACCTGAGGTTTCAAAGGAAAATGATGAAATCTTAATGACTGCCTCACAATTAATTTTTAATCGTTTATATGATTGGATTAGACACCAATGCGCAGATGGAACTCAATTAGTATACCGTGACTTACTCTATTTGCTAGAACATGCCGGAATCACAAAGGGAGAAATCTTTTACTAAGACTTAGTCAAAGTATAAATGGCGTGAGCGACACCAGATGCATTATTGTTTTTGGTAATAAAAGAGGCAATTTCCTTAATTTCTGGTACAGCATTTTCCATTGCTACACCAATTCCAGCCATCTTAATCATTGATTCATCATTAAAATTATCTCCGATAGCCATAATTTCTTGAGGAGTGATGTTCTTTGCTTTGCCGTAGTCTAGTAAGGCAATCCCCTTTTGAGCGGCCTCATGATTAATTTCAAGATTTGTTGAAGAGCTAGCAGTTCCAACTAAACCACCAATTTTTTTAAGTTCTTTTCTAATATCTTTAAAAGCTTGTGGTCCAGCAGGATCAAAGACCACAAATTTCATAACTTTAAAATTTGGATCTGCAAACAGTTTTTCAAAAGAATCAATAAAAGTAACATTTAGGACTTGATCAGATCCGCCCGCAAAAGAAACTACATTTTTCAAAGAGAGATGCTTATTTAAGTCTACTAAGAGATCAGACACATTAGAAATGCGACGAATGCGAGATTCAGAATAAACGTGGTCTCCTGATGCTATTTCAAAATAAGAACCAGATTCTTTTAAAATTTTGATTACTTCAAGTGCTTTATTACGAGCAATAGGTTTTTCAATAACTAAGTTTCCTTGAGTATCATAAACTTGGGCTCCATTAATGTTTATGTAGCCTGTATCCAGTCCAGCTTTTTTAAGAAGTGGTAGAGCTTCATTACGGGTTCTACCAGTTGCCACTAAAAATTCTATTCCCATTTTTTGAGCATGTTTGATTGCGCGTATATTTTCTGAGGAAATCTGCATCTCCCCATTTAAAAGGGTACCGTCCATATCGCTGGCAATTAATTTAATCATAAAAACCTCCATAATGTATTAATATCATCTATAATAATACCATGGTAGATTAAGTAGATTAAAGAAGGTTAATTATGGCTAAAAATTTAATTGGAAATGATTGGGATACAATTCTAAATCCTATTTTTGAAAGTCCTGCATATCAAAATCTTCATGATTTCTTAAAAAAAGAATATGCTACTAAGCAGATTTATCCAGATATGTATCATATATTTACGGCTTTTAAATTGACACCTTTTTCTAAAACAAAAGTTGTGATTCTAGGTCAAGATCCATACCACAATCCTGGTCAAGCAACGGGAATGAGTTTTAGTGTAAATCCAGGAATTAAACTTCCTCCATCTTTAGAAAATATTTATAAAGAATTATATGATGATGTAGGAGCAGTTCCCGTTACTCATGGGTATTTGAAAAAGTGGGCGGATGAAGGAGTATTATTACTTAATAGTGTTTTAACTGTTCCTTATGGGAATGCGAATGGTCATCAAGGAAAAGGATGGGAAGCAGTAACAGATGAAGCTATAAAAGCTCTTAGCAAACGTGGAAATGTTGTTTTTATTTTATGGGGACGATTTGCTCAAAATAAAATTCCTTTAATTGATACTTCTAAAAATATTATTATCAAGTCTCCACATCCAAGCCCATTTTCAGCTAATAGAGGATTCTTTGGGTCACGGCCATTCTCACGTTGTAATGAAGCTCTTATAAAAATGGGTCAAACACCGATTGATTGGCAATTGCCAAAGGAAGTTAAGCAGTAATTTTTAAAGATTTTGAGTAATTTGAATAGGCAAGGTACAATAAGATTAAAGAATTATTGAGACGAGGTATAAAAATGCAAGTGTTTGAATTATTGAAGAAAAAAGCAATGGAAAATATTAGAACTATTGTATTGCCAGAAGGAACAGATGAAAGAATATTAACTGCTGCAAGTAGGATAGATAAACAAGGCATTGTAAAACTAATTTTATTAGGGGAACCAGATAAAATTTTAGATAAGGCACAAAGTTTAGAGTTAGATTTGGGAAGCATTGAAATAATTAATCCAGATACTTATGATGGCTTTGAAAAAATGTGTGAAGACTTTGTGACATTACGCCATGGAAAAAATACTTTAGAGCAAGCAAGAGATATCCTAAGAGATGTTAGTTATTTTGGGACAATGTTGGTTTATGAAGGAAAGGCTGATGGAATGGTATCAGGAGCTGCTCATTCGACAGCTGATACAGTAAGACCAGCTCTACAAATTATTAAGACTAAACCTGGAATGAAGCGAGTTTCAGGAGCAATGATCATGGAACGTAATGAAGAGAAGTATGTATTTGCGGACTGTGCAATTAATATTGATCCAGATAGTGACGAATTAGCAGAAATTGGTTATCAATCAACGCAAACAGCTAAAATGATTGATTTAAAACCAGAAGTTGCTTTTTTAAGCTTTTCAACTAAAGGATCAGCTAAAGGTCCATTTGTAGATAAAGTTAGTGATGCAGCAGAAGTGATGAAAAAGGATCATCCAGAAATTGCTTCAGATGGTGAATTACAATTTGATACAGCTTTTGTACCAAGTGTAGCAAAAGCTAAAGCTCCTAAGTCAAAAGTAGCAGGACATGCTAATGTATTTATTTTTCCTGATTTAGAGGCTGGAAATATTGCTTACAAAGTAGCTCAAAGATTAGGTGGATTTACTGCAATTGGCCCGGTACTTCAAGGGATGGCAGCGCCCATTAATGATTTATCTCGGGGATGTACAGTTGAAGATGCATATTTAACCATTATTTTAACAGCAGCCCAAGCTAATACAGATAAGGATTAATTATGAAGAAAGTTCTAAACATTAATTCAGATGAAGAAATGCAAAATTTCGGAATGCTATTAGGTAACACTGCAAAGCCCCAATCCTTGCTTTTACTAACAGGGGATTTAGGGGCGGGAAAAACAACTCTAACAAAAGGAATTGCTAAAGCTTTAAATATCAAACGCCCTGTAAAAAGTCCAACTTTTACAATTGTGAGGGAATATCCAGAAGGTAAAATTCCTTTATATCACATGGACATGTACCGTTTAGAAGAAGATGGTGATTTATCAAGTATTGATATGCCAAATTACCTAAACCAACCAGGGATAGTAGTTATAGAATGGCCGCAATTTATTGAAGAAAGTTTACCGAAAAATTATCTTAAGTTAAATATTAAGCGGGTAGATGATTCTTGGGATTCAACCAAAAGAAGAATAGAAGCGACTATTGAAGGCGAAAAGTATGCTCAATGGTGGGAAAAAATAATTAAATCTTTATAAAAGTAAAAATTAGTCAAGCTAAATTTGCTTGACTAATTTTTTTATAGGGGTATCTCCAAATTGCTGATTTTGTTTGATTATAATTTCTGCACAAGCTTCACTATCACTTAAGGCGTTATGGTGATGCCAAAGATTTATATTCAACGCTTCTGAAACAGTATTTAGTTTATGATTAGGTAGCTCAGGTTCAAAACGCTTACTGGTAGCTAAACTATCAAGAACAAGATAGTGTGGTTCACTAATTCCGTAGCGAGCAAGCGATTTTTTTAAAACATTTGTATCAAAACGTGCATTATGGGCTGCTACCAGCATCCCAGGACGAAAAAGTCCTGCGATTTTTGGCCAAACTTCTGCCATTGTGGGAGCATTTTTAACATCGTTTGCTGTAATGCCATGAATTCTAATATTACGTGAGTTAAAAGGCATTTGTGGATTAATGACAGTATAGAATTTATCGATAATTTTATTATTTCGAACCATTACAATTGCTAAAGAACATGCACTTTCAGGTGAAAAATTAGCAGTTTCGAAATCCATTGCAATAAAATTCATTTGTTCTTCTTTCTTTTTAATTAAAGTAATTGAAAATAACATAGCTAATCATAACATCTTAGTAGAAAAAAGTATAATTTTTGCGGTATTATTAGATAAGAAGATTGCAGAGGTAATAAGGGAGTTAAATTTAATGATGGACTTAATGGAATTAAAAGAACAAGGCTTTAATATACAGAAAAATGTTTCTCTGTCTAAATTTACTTTTACCAAAACTGGAGGACCAGCTGAGTTTTTAGCCTTTCCTAAAAATTTAGATCAATTAAAGAAATTAGTAGAAGTAGCACATCACTATCAAATCCCATTAACGATAATTGGAAATGCATCTAATCTTATTATCAAAGATGGAGGAATTGATGGGCTAGTTATTATCTTAACTGAAATGAATGAAATTAAAGCTTACCCAGAAGATAATTTAATTGTTGCACAAGCAGGTGCTAAGATTATTGATACTTCTCAAGCTGCTTATGAAGCGGGACTAAGTGGTTTAGAATTTGCCGCTGGTATTCCGGGAAGTATTGGAGGAGCAGTATTTATGAATGCTGGAGCCTATGGTGGTGAAACTTCGTCTGTAATTAAATCAGTAGAAGTTATAACTAGAGATGGCCAATTTAAAACCTATAGTCATGATGAGATGAAATTTGGTTATCGTCATTCCCTCGTTCAGGATAATGGTGATATTGTTATTCAGGCAACTTTTAAGTTAGCAACTGGCGATAAGTTTGCTATTAAAGATAAGATGGAATATTTTAATGGACTGCGCCGTGCTAAACAACCATTAGAGTATCCTTCTTGCGGTAGTGTTTTCAAGCGACCCGAAGGCCATTTTGTAGGTCCGATGATTATTAAAGCTGGACTTCAAGGAAAGCAAATTGGAGGCGCGCAAGATTCATTAAAGCATGCAGGTTTTATTGTGAATGTTGGGGGAGCGACTGCTACTGATTATTTGGATTTAATTCATTTGATTCAAAAAAAGATTAAAGAAGACTTTGATGTTGATTTACAAACTGAAGTTAGAATTATTGGAAAAGATAAAGATTAAACAAAAGCTACAAGTAATCTTGTAGCTTTTTCTAGGGGGTTAAAATGAGTGACATCATTAAACTAGAGCATGTTCGCAAAGAATATGACGATGGCTTTGTAGCACTGAAGGACATTAATTTAACTATTGAATCAGGTAAATTTTATTCACTTTTAGGTCCATCTGGTTCGGGAAAGACAACGATTTTAAGAATGATAGCTGGTTTTAGTGAACCCACGCAAGGGAAGATCTTATTTGATGGAAAAGATATCACTCATTTGGAAGCTTCTAAAAGACAATTAAATACGGTATTTCAAAATTATGCTTTATTCCCACATATGAATGTTTTTGAAAATATTGCTTTTGGGTTGCGCTTAAAGAAAAAAGGAAAAAGAGAAATCAAACAAGCAGTTACTGAAGCCCTTCATATGGTGCAGCTAGATGGTTTTGCTAATCGAGAAATTTCGGAACTTAGTGGAGGTCAACAGCAACGTGTCGCAATTGCAAGAGCTTTAGTTAACCAACCTAAAGTTTTGCTTTTAGATGAATCATTGTCTGCCTTAGATAAAAGATTACGTAAAGATATGCAGTTTGAATTAAGAGAAATTCAAAAAAAACTAGGGATTACTTTTATTTTCGTTACTCATGATCAAGAAGAGGCTCTAGCAATGAGTGATGAAATTTTTGTACTAAATGAAGGCAAAATTCAACAAAGTGGTAGTCCAGTAGATATTTACGATGAACCAGTTAATGATTTTGTAGCGCGTTTTATTGGTGAGTCTAATATTTTACCAGGAAGAATGGTTAAGGACTTTAAAGTTGAGTTTGGCAATCATACTTTTGAGTGTGCAGATGCTGGAATTAAATCTGGTGAAAAAGTTGAAGTAGTGATTAGACCAGAAGATATTGATATAACTAGCATTAAGCAGGGTAAACTACGTGCAGTTGTTCAAAGTCAATTATTTTTAGGTGATCATTTTGAAATTAAAGCGAAAGATAGTGATGAAAATGAATGGTTGATTCACTCAACAAATCCTACTGTTATTGGGAAAGAAGTAGGTTTATACTTTGATCCAGAAGATATTCACGTCATGCGTTTTGGAGAAAGTGAAGAAGAATTTGATAAAAGATTAGAAACCTATGAAGAGGAGTAGAAGAATGAAGAGAAAAGCTATCTTTTTGGTTCCCTATTTTTTATGGTTACTTTTATTTGTGATTGCCCCAATTATTTTAATTGTAGTTAATGCTTTCACTGGTAGTGATGGTTTTACTTTAAGTAATTTTGCTCAATTTTTTAGTAATAGTAATTTTTTGAGAATGACTTTTAATTCATTTTGGTATGCATTTTTAGTGACATTGTTAACTTTGCTGATTGCTTATCCTGTAGCTTATATTTTAAGTAAGATGAAGAACCAAAAATTTTGGCTTTTAATAATTATTTTACCAACTTGGATTAATCTCTTACTAAAGGCTTATGCTTTTATTGGTATTTTTGGGAAAATGGATTATTGAATAATTTTTTAGATCTATTTGGAATTGGACCAGCAAATATCTTATTTACAAATGCAGCCTTTATTTTTGTAGCCGCCTATATTGAACTACCGTTCATGATTTTACCAATTTATAATGGAATTAAAGATGTCGATCCAGCTGTTTTACAGGCTGCCAGAGATTTGGGAGCTAATAGATGGCAAACTTTGAAAAAGGTTCTCTGGCCTTTGTCTAAATCAGGAGTACAAGCTGGGATTGAAGCAGTTTTTATCCCATCTTTATCTCTTTTTATGTTAACGAGATTAATTGGGGGAAATCGAGTAATTACTTTAGGAACAGCAATTGAAGAGTATTTTATGACGACAATGAATTGGCCAATGGGTTCTACAATTGGAGTAGTTTTAATTATTTTGATGGTTATTGTGATGCTTACGACTACTTCTTCAGCAACTAAAAAACAAAAGAGAGGAATTTGAGATTGAAAAAAATTAAGTGGTCACGCCTATATCTTGGATTAGTACTTTTTATACTATATTTACCAATTTTTTATTTAATTTACTTCTCTTTTTCTAGTGGGCAAAATATGGATCATTTTAAAACTTTCACATGGGATCATTATCGGGACCTCTTTACGGATACTAGGTTATTAGCTATTTTTGTACAAACTATTATTTTGGCTTTGCTTTCTAGTGTAGTTGCTACAATTATTGGTACTTTGGGAGCAATTGGAATTAGTGAAACTCGTAATAAAAAGACTAAAGGAGTTTTGTTAGCTCTAAATAATATTTTGATGGTGTCGCCTGATGTAATTATTGGAGCAAGTTTTTTAATTTTTTTTACTGCTTTAGGAATAGGATTAGGCTTTGTATCAGTCCTACTTAGTCACATTGCCTTTTCAATTCCAATAGTGGTGTTGATGGTTTTACCACGATTATATGAATTTGATTCATCGTTAATAGATGCCGCAAAAGATTTAGGAGCAAGTAGTCTGCAAATTTTTAATAAAATTCTTCTTCCAGCAATAACTCCTGGAATTTTAGCAGGTTTTTTTATGGCCTTGACTTATTCATTAGATGATTTTGCTGTTACATTCTTTGTAACGGGTAATGGCTTCTCGACGCTCTCAGTAGAAATATATTCACGTGCAAGACAGGGGATTAACTTAGAAATTAATGCTTTAAGTACAATTATGTTTGCCTTGGTAATGCTAATTGTATTTGGGTATTACTTTGTAAGTCTAAAAAGAAGAAAAAAGAAGGTGAAGAATAAGTGAAGAAGTTAATTATTGGGATTTGTAGTATTTTAGTCCTTTGTTTAGGACTAGAATTTGTAGTCCATCGGTTAAATGAAGTAGGTGTTACAAAAAATAGTAAGAATCTTATCATTTACAATTGGGGAGATTACATTGATCCAAAATTAATTAAAAAATTTGAAAAGGAAACAGGTTATCATGTAACCTATGAAACATTTGATTCAAATGAAGCAATGTACACAAAACTAAAGCAGGGTGGGACTTCTTATGATGTTGCAGTACCTTCTGATTATATGATTGCAAAATTACGTAAAGCAAACTTGCTTGATAAAATTGATACTAAAAAAATACCTAATTTTAAGTATATTGGACATGAATTCTTAGGCCATTCTTTTGATCCTCATAATGAATATTCAATTCCTTATTTTTGGGGAACTTTAGGAATTGTTTACAATGATAAATATGTAAAAAAGGGTGCTATTAAACACTGGGATGATCTTTGGAAAAAAGATTATCGTCATAATATTTTATTAGTAGACTCAGCACGCGATATCATGGGGTTATCTTTAGCTTCAATGGGAAATTCGATGAATACCACTAATTCTTTAAAGTTAAAATTAGCTAAGGCTAAGCTTGATGGATTAGGCCCAAATGTAAAGGCAATAATTTCTGATGAGTTAAAAATGTATATGATTCAGAATGAAGCGGCGGTGGGAGTAACTTGGTCGGGAGAAGCAAGAACAATGCTAGAAGAAAATAAACATTTACATTATGTAGTTCCACCAGAAGGTTCGAATCTTTGGTTTGATAATTTTGTGATTCCTAAAACTGCTAAAAACGTCACGGGAGCACAAAAATTTATTAATTTTATGTTAAATCCTAAGAATGCGGCTCAAAATGCTGAATATATTGGCTATCCTACTCCTAATACAGCAGCGCAGAAATTATTACCGAAGACGATAAAAAATGATAAGCAATTTTATCCATCAATGCAAGCAATGAAAAATTTACAAGTTTATCAAGATTTAGGTCCGAAAAAGATTCAAGAATATAATGATTTATTTTTAGAATTTAAGATGTACGCTCGTTAATAATACGGTAAGATATAAAAAGAAAGTGAGGGGATCAAGTGAAGTTTGATATTGGAAATATTTTTACTTGGCAAAATTTAATGAATATTATTGATATTCTAATTGTTTGGTATATCATTTATCGTTTAATTATGCTGGTAAAAGGAACAAAAGCTCTCCAATTAGTCAAAGGAATTTCTTTAATTATTTTAGTCCGAATAGTGGCAGGATTTTTGAATCTGCATACCTTAACTTATTTTGTGGATCAAATTCTATCTTGGTCAGTGATTGGAATTATTGTGATTTTTCAACCAGAAATTCGACGTGGGCTTGAACATTTAGGAAGGTCGCCAATTTTTGGAGGGGCGAATGCAAATAAAAAACAAAGTTCAGAGAAAATGATTGAAGAATTGGATAAAGCAATTCAGTATATGTCAAAAAGAAGAATTGGTGCTCTGATTACTTTGCAACAACATACAGGTTTAGAAGATTATATTGAAACAGGAATCCCACTCGATGCTGATATTACGGGAGAATTACTAATTAATATTTTTATTCCTAATACACCCTTACACGATGGAGCAGTTGTAATTAGAGATGGAAAGATTGCAGTAGCAGCTGCCTATTTACCTTTATCTGATAGTACAACAATTCCTAAAAAACTTGGCACACGCCACCGAGCTGCGGTAGGTATCTCAGAAGTAACAGATGCAATCACAATTGTAGTTTCTGAAGAAACTGGTGGAGTTACCCTTACTCGTAATAGTCAGTTAATGTTAGATATGAGTAGAGAAGAATATTTGAAGTATCTACGTGCCCAACTTGTTCCCGCTAAAAAAACTGAAGAACCTAAATGGTATCAAAAAATTATTAATCGAATTTGGTATTGGGGGTCGCATAAATGAAAAAAAATTTAGATCGTCCCTGGTTTTATCGAGCTGTAGCGTTGGTCTTAGCAATTTTATTAGCAATTTATATTAATTGGAATCAACAAGGTTTTTTCCCACAAGGGAAAAAATCAGTTACGATGACAACAGCTACCACAACAGAGACTATCAAAGTACCCTTGCAAGTCTCTGTAGATACAGATAAGTATTATGTTACGGGCTATCCTGATAAAGTTAGTGTAACTTTAAAAGGAGCAAACGCCTTAGTTACCTCAATTATTAATACACGGAACTTTCGAGCTTTTATTGATTTGAGTAATTTAAAACCAGGTTCGCATCAGGTAAAGATTCAGTTAAATGGAATGAGTTCGCAAGTAAAAGCAACCCTTCAACCTAAACTGGTAAAAGTTAATATTCAAAAGAGAAAATCCCAAACTTTTCCTGTTCAAATAGAGTATAATAAGAGTGCTATAGCTAAAAATTACATGGTTGGTACACCTAAGAGTTCTCCTAGACTAGTGCGTGTTACTGGTGCACAAGGCGAGGTCAATCAAATTGATCATATTAGGGCAAAAGCGGTCTTGCCTAAGGGCCAAGCTACTACGTATAGTCGGGAAGTAATTTTAACAGCTGTAGATTCTAAGAATCGACAATTAAATGTAGTAATTGATCCGCTAACGGCAAATATTAGTATTCCAATTTATCTTCCTCATAAAAGTGTAAAAATAAAATTAAAGACAAGTAATGAGGACAGAAATAAAAAATATTCTATTAATGCTGATAAAAATACTGTAACTTTATATGGTACTAAAAATAGTTTAAAGACAGTTAAGGAATTACCGGTAGATGTAAATTTGAAATCTATTACTTCTAATACTGAAAAGACAATTCCGTTAGTCTTGCCTAAAGGAATTAAAGAAAGCGATCCTAAAGAAATTAAGGTTAATATTGAAGTTTTACAATCTTCACATAAAAAAAGTGATTAAAGAAAGGTGTCTATAATTATGCTTAAATATTTTGGTACAGATGGTGTAAGAGGAGTAGCCAATGAAGGTTTAACTCCAGAAATGGCGTTTAAATTAGGTCGTTATGGTGGATATATTTTAACTAAGGACAAAAAGCCAGGTGAGAGAGCTAAAGTTTTAGTTTCAAGAGATACACGTATTTCAGGACAAATGCTTGAATATGCATTAATCTCAGGATTGCTTTCTGTTGGAATTGAAGTTTTAGAATTAGGAGTTATTACTACCCCTGGTTTATCTTATTTAGTAAGAGCTCAAGGCGCAGATGCAGGAGTCCAAATTTCCGCTTCTCATAATCCAGTTGAAGATAATGGTATTAAGTTTTTTGGTAGTGATGGGTTAAAATTATCAGATGCAAAAGAAGAGGAAATTGAAGCTTTAATTGATTCAAGTGAAGACAATCTTCCACGTCCATCGGCAGAAGGACTAGGCACAGTAACTAGTTACCATGAAGGAGCTTCAAAGTATTTACAATTCATTGAAAATACTTTGCCGGAAGATTTAAGCGGAATTAAGGTGGTAGTTGATGGGGCAAATGGTGCATCAAGTGCCTTGATTTCTCGTTTATTTGCGGATCTTGGCATTGATTTCACTACAATTGCTACTCATCCAGATGGCTTAAATATTAATGATCATGTAGGTGCTACTCACACTGAAAAATTGCAAGAAGAAGTTGTAAAGCAAGGTGCTCAATTAGGACTTGCATTTGATGGGGATGCAGACCGTTGTATAGCTGTTGATGAAAATGGTAATGAAGTTGACGGTGATCATATTATGTATGTTATCGGAAGCTATTTAGCAGAACATGGTCGCTTAAAGAAAGATACAATTGTAACTACAGTAATGAGTAATCTTGGCTTTACTAAAGCTTTAGAAAAAAAGGGTATCAAGAATATCCGTACTCAAGTAGGAGATCGTTATGTTTCTGAAGAAATGCGTGCAAATGGTTATAACCTTGGTGGAGAACAATCAGGTCACGTAATTATTAGTGACTATCACAATACTGGAGATGGAATGCTTACAGGTCTTCATCTACTTTATGTAATGAAAGATACTGGCAAATCCTTAAGTGAGTTGTTAAAAGATTTCAAGGAATATCCTCAACGTTTAATTAATGTTCCAGTTAAGGATAAGAATACTTGGAAAAATTATCCTAAGATTACACAGGCAATTGAACATGTTGAAAAAGAATTGGGCAATGAAGGACGTATTTTTGTAAGACCTTCTGGAACTCAAAGTATGCTTCGTGTAATGACTGAAGCCCCAACTCAAGAATTAGCGGATAAATATTGTGAAGAAGTTGCAGATATCGTTCGTGAAGAAATGGGTAACTAATAAAGATCTAACTATAATAAAAAGCTGTAAAAGTGACGTCACTTTTACAGCTTTTTATTATACTTCTATTTATGATTCAAGATCAGGATGTTTAAGGTCTTCTTCGACTATCTTCTTAGAAACCATTTCATTTGGCTTGTACGGACGTTTAATAGGCATTCCCATTGGATTTTGACCTTTAGACATTAGTTCTGTAGGAACATTTGATTCAACTTTACCAGGCTTTTTGAGGCCTTCAATTTCCCAAGTAAATGGAGCAAATTTATTAGTAGGATCTACCCAATTGTGATGCTTGGATAGTTGGTACATAATGAAACAAATTCCTAAAATTACAGCAACTAAAACCAAGATAACTACTACATATGTTATTGGAGAACCAACTTCTGCTTTGACTTGTGCAGGCGGATAAATTGCTAATACAATACCAAATACACAAGAAATTAATCCTAAACCAGCTACTAGCCATGCCCCAAATTTTCCACCAGGAACTTTAAATGCTCGAGGGCGGTTAGGTTGATCGTAGCGAAGTTTTAAGAAAGTAATAAACATTAATACATAATAAAACATGTATAACACAGTAATTGTTTGGGTTAACATAATTACGAAACCTTCAACATTTGGTAAAAGCTTAACTAGATAAGCAATAATGGTCATACCAGCAATTTGTGTATACATTAAATGAGAAGGCATTTCATGTTTGTTCTTCTTTTGGAACCAGTCAGGCAAAAAGCCACTCCCTCCAGCTTGTCCAAGCATAAAAGAAGGACCAGCCATGTTAGTAATAACACTGGCTAAAACATTACATAAACCAGCCCAGACAAGGACCATGTATAACCATGGAATACCAATCGTGGCTCCTAAAGTTCTGAAGACAGTATTTAAGGTGTAAATAACATTAATTTGCTTTTCAGGGACAACCATGGCAATAATGACAGTTCCGACAACAAAGATTAAGAATACTAAGATAATTGAAATAAAGATTGCTTTAGTAAAATCTTTTTCGGGATGTTTTAATTGCTTAATGTGAGCTGCATTCATGTCAATCCCAGTATATGAGAAGAAGACACCAGCTGCCAAAGCAAGGGTTCCCATGCCGTTCCATTTAGGAATTAAACCCTTAGGAGTCATTGGAATTGCGGGTTGGTGCCCTTGACATAACCAAACGATTGTTAAAATAATCATTAGTGCTAAAGGAATAAAGGTACCAATTAAAACTCCGTATTTTGCAACACGAGCAAAAGCTTTGACCCCCTTAGTGGCTATAAATGTAAGCACCCAATATAAAATTATAAATCCAGTCATAATTAAAACTTCATGTTGTGGATGTTGAGCAAATTGAACCGCCTTTTTATACATCGGGGTGTAGAAAAGAATAGTAGCGGCATAGCTTGGCATCCCCATTCCAAAGTTGATCATGGTCTGGAACCACAAAATTAAAAGACAGGTGATAGCCCAACCTTTTCCTAGACCTTCTCCAACCCAGCGGAAAATACCTCCTCTGTTACTCCAACCAGATGCTAGTTCAGCAGCGACTAATGCAGTTGGAATGAAAAATGCAATCGCACCAATCGCAAAGTAAGTAACAGATGTTAAGCCATAGAAGGCTTGTTGGACATCATTACCAATTCCTGCAATGATAGTAACATTCATTAAAGTCAATGCAAGAACAGAAATATAAATTCGTTTAGTTTTTGCCTTTTCCGAATCTGAAGGCATAAAAAACACTTCCATTTCATTTTATTACTAAAAACTTCCTAAAAATGAAAGTACCATGATGGTTAAACAGAACTTTAAGTTAGTGGTAACAAAAGTAGTCTAAGAAATTAAAATTAAAGCCAATTAATTTTAAGTCCCTTTCTCAAAAAATAAATAATAGAGGATAGAAGAGAGTGAAGTCACTTCTTCATCACAAACAATTATTTATATTAATGAATTAGAAAGTAATACGTTATTAAAACAGGGTACTAAGTCGTATACCTATTTATGTTCGATGATAGAGCAATAAAATCCAAAAAACAAATAAAACGATTATGTAAATCGTTAAAATAAAAAATATAATTAGACCAATTTTAAATAATTTGTTATATTTTGCTTGACCTAAACAAAATAATTTACTATTATAACAGTACTGACAACAATTTTTTAATTAAAAATTACAGTCTAGACCAATTTTAATAATTGTTTAGGCAAAAAGGAGAAAACTTATGTGTGGTATTGTTGGTGTGGTTGGAAAACCTGCTAAGGAAATAATTTTAAATGGATTAAAGAACTTAGAATATCGTGGCTATGATTCAGCTGGTATTTACTTAAATGATTTGCAAGGTGACGAATACTTAATAAAAGCAGTAGGTAGAATTAGTAACCTTGAAGCTAAATTAACTCCAGATCAAGAAGGTATGGTCGGAATTGGTCATACTCGTTGGGCAACCCATGGAAAACCAACTGAAGATAATGCTCATCCTCATTTTTCAGAAGATGGACGTTTTTATTTGGTTCATAATGGTGTAATTGAAAATTATGCTGAACTAAAGGAAAAATATTTACAAGGAGTAAACTTTAAGTCAACTACTGATACTGAAGTAGTTGTGCAATTAGTAGCTAAGATTGCGCGTGAAAAGAACTTAGATGGTTTTTCAGCCTTCAAAGAAGCTTTAAAATTAGTTCGTGGATCTTATGCGTTTTTATTAGTGGATAACACTAATCCTAGTCATGTCTTCATTGCAAAAAATAAGGCACCAATGATGTTAGGCTTAGGTGATGGTTTCAACATTATTGCTTCAGATGCAATTTCCGTTTTGGATCAAACAAAGACTTTTGTGGATTTACAAGATGGTGATGTTGCTGATATTACCAAGGATTCTTATGTAATTGAGAATGTAGATGGTGAAGTTCAAAAACGGGAGTCTCATGTTTTAAATATTGATCCAAATGCTGCTTCTAAGGGTACTTACGAGTTCTACATGCTTAAAGAAATTGATGAACAACCTGCAGTAATGCGTCGCTTGGCTCAAACTTATTTTGGTGCAGATGGTGATGTAAGAGTAGAACAAAAAATTGTAGATGCAATGTCTGAAAGTGATCGAATCTACATTTTGGCTGCTGGAACAAGTTATCATGCGGGTTTAGTAGGTAAGAATTTAATTGAAGAATATTCTGATATTCCGGTAGAAGTTGGCTTAGCCTCTGAATTTGGTTATCACTTCCCAAAATTATCTAAAAAACCTTTCTTTATCTTCTTATCACAATCGGGTGAAACTGCAGATTCACGTGTTGTTTTAAAGCAAGTAAATGAACGTAACTTGCCAAGTTTGACTATTACTAATGTTGAAGGATCAACTCTTTCACGTGAAGCTACTTATACTATGCTTCTTGAAGCTGGTCCAGAAATTGCAGTGGCCTCTACAAAGGCTTACACTGCTCAAATTGCTGTTCAGGCAATCTTAGCAAAAGCAGTGGGAGAGAAAAAAGGTTTAGAAGTTGCTAAAAACTTTGATTTAAAACATCAGTTAGCTTTAGTTGCAGAAGGAATGCAAGAGTTAGTTGATGGAAAAGAAAAAATTGATGAATTAGCTAAGAAGTTTTTGGCTAATACTCGCAATGCCTTCTACATTGGTCGTGGAGTTGATTATGCATTGGCACTTGAAGGGGCTTTGAAGTTAAAAGAAGTTTCTTACATTGAAACTGAGGGTTTTGCTGCTGCCGAATTGAAGCATGGAACTATTGCCCTTATTGAAAAGGGGACTCCAGTAATTGCAATTATCAATGATCCTGCTACTGGTGATTTAACTCGTGGTAATATTCAAGAAGTAGAATCTCGGGGAGCTAATGTAATGGTATTTGCAGGCAAGGATTTTGCTAAAGAAGGCGACGATGTAGTTTTACCTAAGGTTGATTATTACTTGTCTCCATTGGTAAGTGCTATTCCAACACAATTATTAGCTTATTATGCTTCTAAAAATAAGGGATTAGACGTAGATAAGCCAAGAAACTTAGCTAAATCTGTTACAGTTGAATAATTTTCAAAAGAGACGTTCTTTTAAATAAGAGCGTTTTTTTTGTATAATTTTAGTATAGAAAAGAGGGATTTTATGGCTATAAAATTAATTGCGGTAGATTTAGATGGTACTTTATTAACATCAGATCATAAAATTAGTGAAGCAACAAAAAAAGCTTTACAAAAAGCTGCCAAGATGGGAATTAGTATTGTGCCTTGTTCAGGACGTCCATTTCCAGGAGTAAAAGAATATTTAGAAGAATTAGAGTTACAGGGTGACAAACAATATGCCATTACCTTTAATGGAGCATTAGTTTTTGATATGGAAGGTAAAGAAATTGTGAAAGATATTTTGAATTTTGCAGATTTCACATATTTTTTGGAACTTGCTAAAAAATATAAAATGCCTTTTCACGTTGAACTAGAGGATTATTTTGTAACTTTAGATAAAATTATTAATATTTATCTTTCACAAGAAAGTTGGCTGACAAAGATGCCAATAAAGGTAGAAGATTTTGAAAAAATACCTGAGGATTTCACATTTGTAAAAGGGATGTATACAGGTAGTTCGAAAAGAATAGAAGAATTTTTGAAGGAAATAAATTGGGAAGATTTCAAAGATTACAATGCTTCTACTTCTGATCCTAGCTTATTTGAATTGAATTCAAAAACTGCTTCTAAGGGAAATGCTTTAAAAAAGCTAGCAAAAAAAATAGGAATAAAAGAAGATGAAGTAATGATCTTTGGTGATCAAAGTAACGATTTATCAATGTTTTCAGTACCGGCCTTTAAAAAAGTTGCCATGGGAAATGCTATCGAAGAAATTAAAGAAAAGGCAGATTTTGTTACTAGAACAAATAATCATAATGGGATAGCCTACGCCTTAGAAAGATTGGTGTTTTAATGACAAAAGCAAAAAATTATATAAGTGTAGGCTTTTTTGCATTTTTTGGAGGAGCATTGCGAGCATATTTAAATATTATATGGTCGCTTTTAGGAACTTTCATTGTTAACATAGTAGGTTGCTTTTTATTAGCTTTTTTTACTTATTTTTTTATAAATAAAAAAGCTCCTCAATGGTTAACAACTGGATTAATGACAGGATTTGTTGGTGCGTTTACAACGTTTTCTAGCTTTCACTTAGATACTTTGAAACAACTTCAAAGTCCTCAATCCACTACAGCCTGGGTTTACTTTTTTGCTTCAATTATTATAGGTTTTGGCTTAGCAAACTTAGGAATGATGGTCGGCAAATTAGCAGGTAGAAGGGTGAAATAAAGCAGTGATACAAACAATTTTTTTGGCAGGAATAGGTGCAATATTAGGTGCAGTTCTTAGATATGCGATTACTAACTACGGCAAAAAGCATTGGTCAACGTTTTTACCTTATGCAACCCTACTAATTAATTTGAGTGGAGCTTTATTACTAGGAGTAGTTTATGCTAAAAATCTCTCTCCATTTATCTATGCTTTATTAGGAACAGGAGTATTGGGAGGATATACTACATTTTCGACATTAAATGTAGAGTTGTTAAAAGAATGGCAAAGTCGCAGATATGTAGCTTTTTCACTTTATTTCTTTTTGTCCTATTTTGTTGGATTAGGATTGGTATTTATTGGATATTGGATTGGAAAATAAAAGAGAATTGCCTAGGCAATTCTCTTTTATTCATCAGTGATTTTAATTTTTCCACTTATAGTTTTAAGGGTAAGGTTAGCTTTTGCATTTTCATTACCAACATATCCATCGATATCATCGCTCCCCTTATCAAAAATAATTGATTCTAAAGGTAGTTTAGAGATATTTTTGATGGAAGAAATTGAAAAAGTAAATAATAAATTAGGGCTAGCCTTAATTTTTATATTGCCAGTTTTAGTAGTTAAAGCTATCTTAGAAGAAAATTGGTCTGAAAGGAGAGCCTTGATATTACCAGACTGGGTAGTAATTCTACTATTAAGGTTAGATTCTGTAATTTTAACATTGCCAGAATTAGTATTTATTTTACTGAGCAGAGCCTGACAATTTTCTAAAGTTAGGGTACCAGACTTAGTTGCTAAATAAAGTTGGTTTGCAGAAACATAATGTAGGGTAATAGAACCATTATTTGTAGTAAAAGAGGCATCGTCCTCTTGTCCAAGAACTTTTAAAGTATCAATTACAAGTTCACCTGAATGAGAATTAATATGGACCGACTCTGCATTACAATCTTCTAAGTGAACATTACCAGATTTAGAATCCGCTTGTAGGCGTTTGACATGGAGATTTTTTAGCAAAAGATTTCCACTAATTCCTGTAATATCAAGTAATCCTTGGCTCCGTAAGCGATAAACAGAAGTATGACCACTTTGGTTTCTAATACTTAAAAATCCAGTATAACTGTTAGGAAGAAAAAGTAAAACTTTGGCTTTAAAAATACCAACTAATTTTCGTGGCCCTTGTTTAATTTTAATAACATTTCCAATTTTTTCGATAGTGGAATGAAGCTTAGGAATATCACGAGACATGTAGTCTTGTAAAACAGCTTGATCATTAAAGCTGGGAAGAATAATTAAATCGCAAAATCGATAGTTTAAATGTAACTCATCAATTTGATTAAGTTCTAAGTGAAGTTCGTTCACCATTTCTAAATCAAAAATTTTAGAAAGAAATTTATCAATATCAGTCGTATTTAAGCGCTCTAAAGTATCAGGAGTAACTTGAGAAAAAACTTTTTCCAAAGTAGTGAAATATTTATTAATTTTTTTATCAGTAGCAGCTTTGTTTTTACCATTTTGAAGATTTTCATCTAAAATTAGTTGCAGATTTGTTTGTAACATATCTCGAAAATAAGTTAAAGATGAAGTTTGGGGAAGTTTTTCAAAAAGTTGGTCAATTTTTTTCTCAAACATTTATATGTCTCCTTTATAATTCAACATTTAATTATAGCATCAACTAAAAAAGATTTTGAACTTTGAGTTCAAAATCTTTAATTTTATTTTTCTTTTGGAGCAGGTGAACCAACGAAGCAACAAATCCCAAGGGCACAAAGGGCTTCAATTAAGATATAGAGACCACGTAAATTGAGGTGGGTTAAACTTCCGAGATAGAGATCGAGGATAATTGAACCGATAATTACGATTAATATAATAATCCATTGGGTTTTGTCAAACGCTATCCCATATTCAATTTCACGTTTTCTAATTCCTGGTAAAATTACCCCTAATCCAATTAAAACAATAACAGCAATGATATTAATAGCTAATTCATACCACCAAAGGTGACTGTAAGCTGGTACATCTTGAGGAGCAATTCCAAAGATGGTTGCCACTGCCGTAATAATTAATAAAGCTAAGCCCACTAGGTAGGCAAGAGTATTATTTTTGATGAAAACATATTGGGAAGGGAATTTTTGAGGATGTTTTCTAATTCGCATAAATGAGTAAAAGATCCAGCAAGTAACTCCTGGAGAAATAATTCCATTAAGATTTAAAAGCCAATTAAAAATATCATTCATATTTGGCAAAAAGATTCCCAAGAGCATGATGAATGCTGAAAGAGACACTGTTAAAATGTACCCATTGATTGGTAAACCGTTTTTGTCTTTTTTGCGTAAAAAACCTGGCATGTACTTTTCACCAGTATCGGAAATTAGCATTCTAGTCATTGCGTCAAGCAAGACAGCAAGTAAAGCAGCATTATAAAATACTGAAGTCCAGGCAAAAATATAAAGTAAAATTTTACCTAATCCAAATTGGTGACCAAGAGCATCAAAAACATAATAGGATCCGTTCATTTTTAAATCTTTTGGGATATGGTAAGCATCAAAGTAAATTCCAAGAGCTAAAGACCCTAAAATAGTTAAAAAGGCTGTCATTGCAGCTAAAGCTATCATTGCTTTAGGGAAATCGATTCTTGGATTTTTCATTTTAACAACATATGGAGCAACTAATTCTGCACCGTTCATAGCGTAAATCAGCATCCCAATAGTTGTCCAGTAATGTAAATTACCAAAGTTTGGAATAATAGTTTTCCAAGTAAAGGGCTGCGTTGCCATATGACCGCCGGATTTAATTAATCCTACACCAGCCATAAATACAAAAAGAGCCGTCATTGCAAACATCATCACCCCACCAATGGTAGCTAAAACTTCCATTGAATTAGAGAATTTATGTTCAATATAAATAAAGATGATAAACATTGCAAAGGTGAGTAGGGCAAATTCCCAATTAGGAATTTTATCTTGAAAATCACTGGAGCCAGTGAATGCCCAGCCAATATCAACAATAATTTCATTTGCAGAATCAACAGCATAAGGAATTGAAGCAGCCCAGTATGTCCAAGCTGTAAAGTAGCCTAAAAACTCCCCATCTGTTCCTCTTACCCAAGAAGAAAGTCCACCGCCTTCTTTGCTAAAAGTAGAACCCAATTGCCCAACCATTAGTGAGTAAGGAATAACATAAAAAATGAGCATTAAAACCCAAGAAGTAATAACCTGCATCCCCTGATTTTGGAAATTGTACATGATATCATCTAAACCGATAACTGTTACAAAAGCCATTAGGGTTAAAGTAGGCCAAGAAATATATTTTTTATTTTCTGTATTAATCATTTTCCCATCTTTCTTAATTTTGTTTAATTTTCCTAACAAAATTAAGTACCAGGAGATTTATTCTTTTTATCTTCTGCCATAAAAAGTCCTCCAACTTTTGAGGTCGCTTTCTATTGTAACTTTTTCTGCTTAATAAAAATAGAGGAAAAATTATCATTAATTAAATTATTTTTAGGATTAATAAATTCGGTGATTTAATGAGAGGTTTTTTCTATAATATATTAAAGAAATAGAAGGTGATTTAATGAAAGTGGCAGTATATATAACAGGTGGAATTGCTGCATATAAAGCTGTGTATTTTATACGCTTATTACAAAAAAATGGGCATCAGGTTCGAATTGCAATGACACAAAATAGTAAAAATTTTATTGGTAGTCAGACCTTAGCAGCTCTAACTAAGTATTCAGTACTAGATGATTTGTGGAGTAAAGAAAATGAATCAAAAATTAGTCATATTGAATTAGCTGATTGGGCCCAAGCAGCAGTTGTTATTCCAGCAGATGCAAATATTATTGGAAAGATGGCAAATGGGCTAGCAGATGATGCAGTTTCTACAGCACTTTTAGCAACTTCAGCTTCTAAGTTTATTGTTCCTGCTATGAATGTTCATATGTGGGAAAATGAGGCTGTAAAGCGTAATATTAAGACTTTAAAAGAGGATGGAATTAATATATTAGAGCCTACCTCTGGACAGCTAGCAGAAGGATATAACGGCAAGGGAAGAATGCCAGAACCGGAACAAGTTTATCAATGGTGGGAAAATTATTTTGAAAAAAAGTTGCCACTAAAAGGTAAAAGAGTATTAGTTACTGCAGGAGGAACGCGAGAACAGATAGATCCAGTACGATTTATTGGAAATAATTCTAGCGGTAAAATGGGAATTGCACTAGCTCAAGCAGCCAGCCAATTAGGTGCAGAAGTTGATTTGATATATGGACAAATTAGCACGCGTTTACCTCAAGAGGAGAATATTAAACTTTATTCTATCAAGAGTACTGAAGAACTTTTGAAAAAGGTTCAGGCGTTATTTAAAAGAGATAATATTTTAATTATGGCAGCTGCACCTGCAGACTTTCGTGTGAAGAATTATAGTGAGCAAAAAATTAAGAAAAAAGTTGATGTAGATAATTTAAGGCTTGAGTTGGAGAAGACACCAGATATTTTAAAAAGTATGGGAGAACAAAAAAAGCAAGGGCAGATTATAATTGGTTTTGCTGCAGAAACGAATAACTTAATTGAGAATGCACAAAAAAAGTTGCTTTCGAAAAATGCAGATTACATTATTGCTAATGATGTTTCACAGGGAGTTTTTGGAAGCAACCAAAATAAAGTCACTATTTTAAGTAAAAAAGGAGAAATTAAACCTTTACCAAAGATGGACAAATTCCAGTTAGCGAAGAAATTATTGACAGAGTTATTGCTCTAGAGAGGAGTATTGTGAAGTTAACGAAGAAAGAAATAATATTTATTATTTTAATGATTTGTATTTTAATTGGGCTATTTATTTCAAGTTCAATGACATATCATCAGCAAGAAATGAAACCAGGGTTTATTCATCGTCATTTTGGGTGGCTTGAAAATATTGTGGGTCATTGGAATATCTATTATCAAGACCGGTGGCACAATGCAAAAGCAGATAATGGGATTGCGGGGATGACCCAATTTGTAATGCGAAAGATGGCACATTTTGGAACCTACTTTTTTCTTGGTTTGTTTAGTTGCATAGGATTAGATCGCTTATTTAAAAAGTGGAGTGGTCCACTATTTATTTGGTTAGGAATAATTATGCTAGCTGGAATTGATGAATTTCATCAAATGTTAACTGGAGATCGTACTCCTAGTTTGTGGGATGTAGCACTTGATTCATCAGGAGCACTACTAGCTATTTTAATTTGTATTATTTTTTATAGTATTCGAAAAAAGAAAGCCCAAAAGTAAAAAGTTAAGTTATTTTAAAGAGAATAGATTGAATTTTATGGCTGGGTGCGTTACTATTAACAAGGTTAACTATATTAAGAAAAAGAAAGAAGGATTCTTATGTCAGGACATTCAAAATGGCACAATATTCAAGGCCGCAAGAATGCGCAAGACGCTAAAAGAGGTAAGGTTTTCCAAAAGTTATCTCGTGAAATTTATATGGCTGCAAAGAGTGGTGGTCCTGACCCTTCAGGGAATCCAAGCTTACGTTTAGTGATGGATAAGGCACGTGCAGCTAATATGCCTAAGAGTAATATTGAACGTGCTATTAAAAAAGCCGAAGGTGGCTCAGATGAACATTACGATGAAATCACCTATGAAGGCTATGCTCCAGGTGGGGTTGCAGTTTTAGTAGAAGCTTTAACTGATAACAAGAATAGAACTGCTTCTGATGTACGTGTAGCCTTTACTCGTAATGGTGGTTCACTTGGTGCAACTGGTTCTGTTGCTTATATGTTTGATCGTAAGGGTTATATTGTGATTGATCGTTCAACTACTGATGCTGACGAAGATCAAGTGTTGCTTGATGTAATGGATGCAGGTGGTGATGATCTTCAAACTAGTGAAGATGCATTTGAAATCTATACTGATCCTAAGCAATTCACTGCTGTACGTGACGGTTTAGAAAAAGCTGGCTATAAGTTGGCTAATGCTGAATTAACTATGATTCCTCAAAATACCACTCCAGTTCCAGAAGATAAAAAGGAACAATTTGAACATTTAATTGATGCGTTAGAAGATAGCGATGATGTTTCTAATGTTTATACTGCAGCTGCAGATGACGAATAATTAAATAAGTACCTAAGCTTAGAGATCTAGATTAATTTCTAGATCTTTTTTATTTTGAAAAAAAGAGGACATAATTTTACGTACAGTAAATTGTAGCTACAAAAATTATTAGGAAAGGAGCAAGAGGATGGAGATAGCCAAAATAGCAGAGAGTATTTTATTATCTGCTTGTGAAAAGAAAGTAAGCGACATATTTATTGTGCCTTATAGCAATACTTATCAACTAAACTTCAGATTGATGAGTGGAATTAGTAAATTTAAGGAGATTAGTTTAGAGACAGGAAAAGAATTACTAAACTTTTTTAAATTTCATAGTGAGATGGATATTGCAGAACATCGTCGTCCTCAAGTAGGGTCTTGGATTAAAAAAGTTGGGAAGCAAGAAATTTTTTTAAGATTTTCAAGTATAGGAAATTTTACTGATCAGGAATCAATGGTAATTCGTTTAATTTATCCGCGTCATGAAAATAACTATTTTTATAGTGACCAACTTGAAGAGATGGTTAAGTTAGCTGCATTAAGAGGAATGATCATAACCAGTGGTCCTACAGGATCTGGTAAAACTTCAACAATGTATGAGATAGCAAGGCGACTTGGGAAAGAGAAAATGGTAATGACAATTGAAGATCCAGTTGAAATTTGGCATCCTTCCTTTTTACAGACGCAAGTTAATTCAGCAGCGGGGATATTTTATCCAGATCTTTTGAAAGCTGCCTTACGACATCGTCCGGATATTTTAATTATTGGCGAAATTAGAGATAAAGAAACTGCCAGAATTGCTGTTAATGCGGCTTTAAGCGGGCACTTAGTATTGGCCACGGTTCACGCAAAAAGTACCTTTCAAACTATAGCTCGTTTAAAGGGATTGGGGATAAGCAAGCCAGAATTAGAGAATTCTTTAACAGCGGTGTCATATCAGAGGTTATTTCCAAATCGGCAAGGAAAACTAAGTTGTTTAATTGATATTGCTAGTCAAGAAGAATTAGCAATATCAATTTTGGAATCAAAAGACAGGCAAATCCAATTTAATCAGTGGGAGAAAAATTTAATGAATTTAAGGAAAAGGGGTGAAATCGATGAGAGGACCTTCTCTGCTTTTAAAAACGGATAAATTATCTAGTAAAGAACAACTAATTTTCTTAGAATACTTACGACAAACTTTAAAGAATGGCTTTTCATTAAATGCTAGTTTTAAATTAATGCCAGAAATTTGGCCAGCTAAGAAAGAAATATTAATTAAAATAAATGAGAAATTAGAAAAGGGTGAAAAGTTGAGTAATCTTCTATTGGAATTAGGTTTTTCTAAAACAATTGCTACGCAGATAAATCTGGCTTTGATTCAAGGAAGTTTAGAAGATTGTGTTACTCAATTAGTAGTTTTAACTAGATTAAAAATTAAACAGATGAAAAAAATTAGGGGAGAGTTGGCTTATCCAGCTGTTTTAGTGACGATGATGTTAATCCTACTTGGATTAATGCAAACATTTTTAAAAAATGAAATAATGGTTAGTGATAATACAAGTGATATTTTATTTGGGATAATCATTGGAGCAGTTGTAGCCTTAATTATAATTATTGGACAAGTTTTGATTTTATTACGTAAGCAAGATTATTATGCGTTAAAGAACTTAAGAAAATACCCCATAATTGGTAAAGCGGTGATTCTGTATGTCCAGTATTTAGTAACTTATGATCTTTGTTTACTTTTAAAAAATGGCTTTTCATTACAACAAATGTGCTTTCTTTTTCAGGGACAAACTAAAGGATCAATGCAACAAGTTTTGGGTGAAAAGGTCCGTCAGAAGATAGAGGAAGGAGAGTCTTTAGTAGAAATTATTGATCAAGAAATATTTTTGCCTCAGGGATTAAAGATGCTAGTTCAGACAGGATCAACAAAATCTGAAAATGCAAAGCGATGTTTAATACTAGGAAAAACTTTATATTATGAACTAACATTGAGAATTAACAAAATGGTTGTTAATGTCCAACCGATTTGTTTTATATTCATTGGGGCCTGTATCTTAGGGATGTATTTAAAAATTCTTTTACCAATGTATTCAACTATGCAAAACATTTAAATTAAGGGGAGAAAATGAATAAATTTACTAGAAAAATTAAAAAAGCTAAAGGGTTTACATTAATTGAAATGGTTGTAGTAGTAGCAATTATTGCAATTTTACTATTGTTGGTTGTGCCAAATGTAGTAAAGCAAAAACAACATGCTCAAGAAAGAACAAATGAGGCTTTTAAAACAACACTTCAAACTCAAGTGGAACTTTCAGAAAAGAAAGACGCAAAATGGGAAGACTTGGAAGCAGATGGCTATTTAACTAAAAAGCAAGTAGAGCGTGCAAATAAAGAGGGATACACATTGAAAGATGGCGAAGTAAGTGGTCCACAAAAGTAAAGGATTTACTTTAATTGAAGCCATTGTAATTACCGCAGTAGTAACTTTACTCTCGCTAGTCGGAACAGTTTATTTAAAAGGCTATCAAGAAAATCTAGAGTTGGTAGGTGCTCGTAGACAAGTTAGAATGGTAATTAATGAAGCATGCCATGAAGCTGTCATAAAAAAATCTATGAGACGAATTAATTTTTCTACAGAGACGCACCAATTATCTGTGGGAAGAAGTTTTTCAAATACCTCACCAATGGATACATTTGAAAATAAAAAAATATCATTTGGGAAGAATATTATGATCTACAATCTTGACGGCATGCTTATTTCTTCGAATGGCACCATAAATCCTCGCACAATTGTTATTAAAAATAAAAATAAGAAATTAAAGGTAAAAGTGCAAATGATGTGGGGGAAAATGATTGATGAATAGGCAAAATGGTTTTTTACTTTTAGAATCAAGTGTTTCGCTATTGATGGCTTGCTTAGGACTAGTTCTCTTGTTTACTACTTACGGTCAAACTAAAAAAATAGAAAATAAAATGGATAAAAGAGTAGATCGAGCGTATGCATATTATGTCTTATCGCAGACTAAAGTAGATAAGCTTGTAGTTCATGATCACATTTATCGACAAGCATCAGGAAAGAAAATATTTGATCAAACAGAAGAGCAAGTTTACGATGTTAAATAAAAAATGTACTGGTTTTACCTTAGCTGAAGCTATGCTAGCGATTTTGATTACAGTCTTTTGCATGCAAATTCTCTATTCAACTTTGTATCTTATAAAACACAGTGATAAGAATAAAGAACCAATAAATGAAGTAGCATATGCGTATGTTCAAATGAATAATTTTTTGAAAGAAAATAAGCATACAGAAATTGATTTAAATCGTTCAAATTCACAAAGAATTATTTTAAAAGTTTTAGATGAAAAATCTTCAATTAAGGAACCAGTTTTTAAACGGTATGTAATTACAGGCTATCAAGACATGATAAGGATGCAGGGAATAGCGGGTGGACATGTACCATTAATTTTAAATGTTACAAGAGTCAGCTTTTCTTATCATAAAACGAACTTTAAAATATCGTTTAACGAGGAAAAGAAAGGTAACTCAGAGTTAATCTTTCAGGTAGATGAGCCTTTAAAAGTTAAAAATGACGATAGTCATAAGGAAAAAGTAAATGAAAAGCAAAAAGAAAATAAAAGCTAGTGCGCTTCTTAGTGCGGTATTAGTGTTGATGACATGTATTATTTTTGTAGAGTTTTATATAGGATATTTTTATCGTAACCTCCATTCCAATCTACTTTTGTTAAAATATTTTCTTTAAGTTTGCGGGCATTCTTGCGCAGATAACCAATCCCCGTTAAAATGTGAAAAGTAAGGGGTTGAGAAAATGCAAAAACAAAATTTGGAAACATTATATCCAAAATTCGAAAAAGCAATTAAAATTTTAAAAGACGATTTAAATGTCTCATTTTCATCTGCATTAACAGAAACTTTTGATAATTTAGAAAACGGTAAGATTAAAGTAGAAGCAGGTGCACCTGCTAAGGAAACTGTCGCTCAATTAACTGAAGCTTATCGTAAACTTCAGTATGAAGACATTCCAAAAAAAGAGAAAATGCAAGTATTCACTTTGCTAGCATTAAAGTCAATTAGTGAAGATGGACGAAACTATACGCAAATGCCAACGCCACCTATTATTGCAACAATTATTGCCTTAATTTGGCAAAAAATTGTGCCAAGAGATTTTACTCATGTCATTGATCCAACAATTGGAACAGGAAACCTACTTTATTCTGTAATTGAGCAATTAATTGCTAATAATCATTCTCAAAATAATTATCAACTTTATGGTATTGACAATGATGAAACATTGTTAGATTTAGCTGATGTGGGAGCGCACTTAGATGATTTAAAAATTGAATTGTATCGTCAAGATGCACTAGATAGCTGGATGATTCCCAAAGCAGATGTTATCTTGAGTGATTTACCTGTTGGATATTATCCATTAGATAACAATGCACAAAAATTCGAATTACATGCTAATGAAGGCCATTCACTGGCCCATAAACTTTTAATTGAACAAATTATCAATAATTTAAGGCCAGATGGCTTTGCCTTTTTAGTGGTACCTAAGCTTCTTTTCACAGATGATGGAGCTTTAACTTTTATGCCATGGCTTGCAAAAAAAGTGAATATTCAAGCAATTATTGATTTGCCAGAAAAAATGTTTAGTAAGCAGGGACATGAAAAGTCAATTTTAGTTTTTCAAAATCATGGCGAGATGGCGAAACAAAAAGAAGTACTGGTTGCACAATTATCCTCTTTAAAAGATCCCCAATCCTTAGTAAAATTTAATATGAGACTAAATGATTGGTACAATAAAAATAATTAAATTATTAAGAGGTAATTTATGAAGAAGATTTTAGCAGTTAATTCAGGGAGTTCATCATTTAAATATAAATTATTTGCTTATCCAGAAGAAAAGGTTATTGCTTCTGGAATGGCAGATAGTGTAGGATTACCTAATTCTGTATTTAAGCTGAAATTAGCAGATGGGACAACTTATGAAGAAAAAAAGGATATCCCTAATCAAGAAGCTGCAGTTCAAAAATTATTAAGTTGGTTAAAAAAATATAAAGTAATTAATGACTTGTCTGAGCTAGGTGGTATTGGACATCGTGTAGTTGCTGGTGGGGAAGAGTTTAAGGATAGTACCATTATTACTCAAGATAATATTTGGAAAATCTATGATATGTCAGATTATGCTCCACTTCACAATGCAGCTGAAGCTGATGGAATTTATGCTTTTATGAAAGTTTTACCGGATGTACCAGAGGTAGCCGTCTTTGATACCTCATTTCATCAAACTTTAGATCCAGTGCAATATCTATACTCTGTTTCATATGATTACTATTTAAAATATCGTGCACGTAAATATGGTGCTCACGGTACTTCTGTACGATATGTCGTAAATAGAGCAGCAGAGCTTTTAAATAAACCAGTAGAGGACTTAAAAATGATTGTTTGCCACTTAGGGAGTGGTGCTTCTGTAACAGCTGTAAAAAACGGGAAATCATTTGATACTTCAATGGGATTTAGTCCGGTGGCTGGGTTAACAATGAGCACTCGAAGTGGTGATATCGATCCTTCAGTAGTCCAATTTATTATGAAGAAAACAAAAATCACTAAATTTGATGATGCAATTAATCTCTTGAACAACGATTCTGGACTAGCAGGAATTTCAGGTGTATCGCCAGATATGCGTGAAATACGTGCAGAAGCTGAAAAAGGTAATCGTCGTGCGCAATTAGCATTGGATATTTTTGTTAATCGAATTGTACGTTACATTGGTGAATACTTTGTTGAGATGGGCGGAGCAGATGTTTTAATTTTTACAGCAGGAATTGGTGAAAATGAAGTACCAATTAGAAAAGCAATTCTTGAACAATTGCATGACTCTTTAGGAGTAGTTATTGATGAGAAAGAAAATGCTGAAAATGGTGAAAAAGTAATTACTAAACCTGAATCTAAGATTACAGGAATGATTGTTCCAACTAATGAAGAGTTAATGATTGCTCGTGATGTAGTTCGGCTAACAGAAGAATAATCTTGTAAGTGTGTCAAGTTTCAAAATCATCCTCAGTATGGTAAAATAATATCGAACTGGGGATGTTTTGGGATTCGACAGGCGTAGATTCGCATTGACTGCGATTCGTAGGTTACGTCTACGTAAAAACGTTTCAGTTAAATATAACTGCAAATAACAATAATTCTTACGCAGTAGCTGCTTAGTCAGCCTGTGTGATCTAGAAATGGCTTGCTCATGGCTGTTTTCTAGGTTTTACCATTTAATGAGCTACGTTTAACTAACTACCTAAATAGTTAAAAATAAGATTTTTTAGGCATGTTTTAGTATTTTAGCCCTGTTATATGGCGTGATACTAGAACGAGATCAAGTAATATAACTATGATCGTAGATGTTAGTGACGGAATACGTTTGGACAGGGGTTCAATTCCCCTCATCTCCATTGAAGCATTTTTAATTGTTTTGTGAAGTTCCTTAAACCGCTTGGTTAAGGGATTTTTATTTTTATGAAGTTTTGAAAATTTATGAAAATATAGCAAAAGGGGGAGGTAACTTAAGAGGTAACATTTTTAGTATTTAGCTTAGATAACTAATTTAAATAAACAACAACTCTAGAATTTTAATTCTAGGGTTTTTCTTTTATGTGCATCCCTGTGGATAAAGATTATTTAAGTGCCTGCTCCATATGGGTAGAAATTAAACTTTTTCTCGTTCTTCTAAGGCTTTTTGATCTACGCCTGCTCCATATGGGTAGAAATTAAACATATAAAGGGGGCGGTAAAATACAGAATCTTGAGAAAGCATAAAAAAACACCTCACTATTTAAAGCGAGGTGTACACAGCTTAAAGCATTAACATTTTACTATATCTTGCTAGTTACCTTAACTATTCAAGATACAAAAAAGGTAATCAACCTTTTAAGCAGTGTAACACAGCAAGCTGTGCTTTTAATACACTAAGGAAGTTGATTACCTTGGTAGAAATTCTTTACTTAACTATCTTACTACTTCTTATCATTGAAATCGAGTAGCAATTAATAAACTGTATAATTTATCCCAAATTATTGATAAAATAAAAAAGGTGTATGCAGGAAGCACACACCAATTTTTTAACCAAAGAGGTGGTAAAAATAAAAACCTTTTTAGTTTGGCGCTTAGCTGGGGTGTACCACCAATACACCGTAAATCTGGCGCCTTAAAAGTCTATTTATTACCAGCCTTAAGAATTTCTATAATTCTTCTGTCAAAGTAATTATAGCATGAATCGGCGTTTACTTAAAGGCTTTACACATGGTGTAAGGTCTTTTTATTAGTTGAAGTATTTTAATAGGTTAAATATATAGTATCAAATTTTATTAAAGCATAATAATTGTGAATGAAAGTAGGGTTTAACGGTATACTAGTAATGAGGTGAATAAATATGAGAGAACCGATCTTCTTAACACCAGCTTTTAGACAGAAAATCTGGGGTGGAAGGAAATTAAAAACAGAATTAAATTATAATATTCCAGAAGGAAGTGTTGGAGAGGCTTGGGTTATTTCAGCCTATAAAGATAATTCTTCAGTAGTGTCTAGTGGAAAATATAAGGGAGTAACTCTTAGAAAATTATATCAAGACCATCCAGAGTTATTTGGTAATCCAGAAGATAAGGAGTTTCCTTTACTAGTAAAATTTTTAGATGCAAATGATAATTTATCGGTGCAAGTGCATCCAGATGATGAATATGCAAGAATACATGAAAATGATTCTGGAAAAACTGAAAGTTGGTACGTCTTACATGCTGAACCAGGTGCTCAGCTAATATATGGCCACAATGCTAAAAATAAAGAAGAATTAAAGAAAATGATAGACAGTGGGGAATGGGAAGAATTATTTCATTATGTTCCAGTTAAAACAGGTGATTTTTTCTATGTACCTGCTGGTACTGTCCATGCTCTAACTAAAGGAATTATGGTAATTGAAACCCAGCAATCAAGTGATGTAACCTACCGCCTTTACGATTGGGATCGGGTTGATGAGAAAACCGGAAAGAAAAGAAAGCTTCATATTGATAAATCTCTGGATACAATAAAAGTACCATTTGAGAATCCAAACATTGCTCCAGTGGTTAAAAATATTAAAGATGCCAAGATTACCATACTGGCTAAACCTCCTTTGTCACCACATTTTTATTTATGGCAAATTGATATAAATGGTAAATTTGACTGGTCACTAGATCAACATCCTTATTTGTTAGTCTCTGTAATTCAGGGAGAAGGTAAATTTATTAGCGATGACAAAGAGTATCAAATAAAGTTGGGTACAAATTTTATTATTCCAAATGGATTAAAAAAGTTCACATTTATTGGTAAAAATTTACGTTTAGTTGTTTCAGCACCAGTCGATGATGGTACAAGTAAGAAAGAGAAAAATTAAAAGGATTTTAGATTAAAATGCACATTTTAATGGTTGAAGATGATAAATCAGTTGCAGAAATGATGAAGTTATTTTTTGCAAAAGAAGATTGGAAAGTGACTGTCGCATTAGATGGAGAAGAAGCTGTTACAGAATTTAAGCAAAATCCAGACAAATACGATTTAATAACTTTAGATTTAAATTTACCTAAAAAGGATGGCGTAGAAGTAGCAAAAGAAATTCGAGCTATTTCTCAGGAAGTACCAATAATAATTTTAACGGCTCGAGATTCAGAGAGTGATCAAATTTTAGGATTAGGGATGGGAGCAGATGAATATGTAACTAAGCCCTTTAGTTCTTTAGCTTTGATTGCAAGAATAAAAGCATTGTATCGTCGCGCACAATTAAATTCTCAAGAAAATAATGGACAAGAAACAGATTTTGATGTTGTTACTAAACATATAAAAATCTCACGTGAGCGAAGAGAAGTATTTGTGGACAACAAAATTGTACCCGGCTTAACTCCTAAAGAATTTGATTTATTAATTACAATGGCTCAAAAACCGAAGCAAGTTTTTTCACGTGATAAGTTACTAGAACTAGTGTGGGGATATGAATTCTTTGGTGAAGAAAGAACCGTTGATGCTCATATTAAAAAGCTACGCCAAAAATTGGAAAATGTAGGACCTCAGATGATTCAAACAGTATGGGGAGTAGGCTATAAATTTGATGATTCAGAGGTTTAGGGTCGTATGAAACTATTTTATCAGCAAATGTTAGGCTTTTTCTTAATTATTGCGCTTAGTATAGGAATAATTGGTTATTCTGCAGTCCATTCATCAAGTAATCAAGCTTATGAACAGACTTATTCTCGTTTAGAAGGTTATGCGAAATCCTTAGGTGAATTAGCCCAAGAAGATAGTCCAGTTTCTCCTAGTTTAGATGAGAATTTTTTAAATAAAATGCAAACGGTCATGCAAGGTGAAGATATGAGCATTAAATTCTTTGATTTGGCCCGTAATCAACTATATCCCAGGACTGTATTGCGAGTTCAATTACCTGAATGGATAACGAAAAAAGTAAGTCAGGGGAAAATTGTCAAAATAAAGAATGATCATACGAATAAAGGACCAGCTTTTTCAAATCGGGATGCTTATACTAGTATTATTTACCCATGGAGAGATAGTAAAAATAAGATAATTGGCTATATTTGGATTGGTGCAAGAGTTAAGAATGTTGAATATATGATTGATCAAGAAAAAAGAAAATTGATCACGGCTCTAGGTGTTACAATGTTAATTGCGATTTTTTTGAGCTTTCTCTTATCTTTTTATATGACTAAGAGAATTCAACGTCTTTCAAGTGCAACCAAGAAAATTGCTGATGGAGATTTTGATGTAACGCTACAAGCAGGACAAGTGGATGAAATTGATGATCTAGCTAGGAATTTCAATGCGATGGTAAAAGCTCTTAGAAGATCAAATGATGAAATTGCTGCTCAAGAAAAAAGACGGGAAGAATTTATGGCGGATGCTTCGCATGAAATGAGAACCCCATTAACTACAATTAATGGAATCCTCGAAGGATTGCAATATAATGCTATTCCAAAAGAAGCAATTCCTAAGTCGATTGAATTGATGCAAGGAGAAACAAAAAGATTAATTAGACTAGTTAATGAAAATCTGGATTACGAAAAAATTCGAAGTAATAAGATTACTTTATTAAAAACGAAGTTTAAGGCTTTTGAGGTTTTGAATAATTTGGTTGTTCAAATGTCTAAAAAGGCCCAAGAAAAGAATGATAAACTAGTTTTAAATTGTCCACAAGATTTGACTATTTATGCCGATAAGGATAGATTTACGCAAATAATGGTGAATTTAATTCAAAATGCCATTCAATTTACTAAAGATGGAGTAATCAAGATTACAGGAAAGCATGTGGAACATGGGGCACAATTTAGTGTTGAAGATACAGGAATAGGAATGAGTGATGACCAAAAGAAATTTATTTTTGATCGTTTCTATAAGGCTGATGTTTCTCGAGCAAAGTATGGAAGTGGTGAATCTGGTTTAGGATTAGCTATTGTTTTGTCCTTGATTAGACAACATGGGGGGAAAATTGAAGTTGAATCTGATTTAAACAAAGGGTCCAAATTTATTGTCACTTTATATGATGAAGGCTATGAGCGATTTTTGAAAAAAGAATAATAAAAAAGTTACTTGATATTAATTTAGATCAAGTAACTTTTTATTATGACTATTTGGTTGATTTTTGACTGTTTTCAGTAATTTGATTTAAAACTGAATTTGGTACTGTAGTCAGTTTTTCCTTAGATTTTTCTGGAGCATTAGTAGTATAAAGATTAGTAGTTGAACTATTGTGATGCTGAGAATAAAGAGAAGTGGAGGAAGCCCCTAAGGTTTGCTCTAAGGCCAGCATACGTTGATAATTTTCAGCATAGTCAAATTCTGATGGATCAACTGGAATAAAACCTGTAGGTGTGTAAAAACGCAAAAGGTTGCGGCTATTAAGGAGATCAGAATTGTGTAAACTTTGATAGCCAAATTTAGTTAAAGAATTAATTTCTTGTTTTTGCCCTTTGGTAAAATGCGTCATCTTTTTTCCAGTTTGATTATCATAAATAGTACCTTTAATTCCTTTACCATTAACGATGACATATTTTGGAGTAACAATAGTTCCATTTCTAAAAACAACAACTTGGCGATGATCTTTAGAAAGAAGATCACTACCAAATTGAATATAGTTTTGGGTGTTAACTCCTAAAAGGTGTAGTAAAGTTGGTAAAACATCAATTTCTCCACCAATTTCGTTGTTAATGCCACCGTTAAGCCCCGACATATGGAGCATAAAAGGAACACGTTGTTCAGAAATATTATCATATTCACTCCATTGACTAGGTTGTTTACCTAAAAGCGGCGCAAGAGCAGTAGATTCTGAATTAGAAAGTCCATAATGATCGCCATAAATCATAATCAGAGAATTGTTGTAAAGTCCACTCTTTTTTAGGTAGGTAAAAAATTCTTTTACAGCTTGGTCAAGGTAGTGGGCAGTTTCAAAATAATTATTAACGGTTTGGTTATTAGTAGCTGAAGTTTTGAAAGTATCTTTATCTTGAGTATCTAAGTCAAACGGAATATGATTAGTGACAGTAATAAATTTTGTGTAAAAAGGTTGTTGTAAGTGTTCAAGATATTTGACGCTTTCGCCGAATAAAAGTTTATCTTTTAGACCATAACCACTTTTATCATTCTGATCTTGTGAAAAATAACTTCCATCGAAGAAATAGTTGTAACCTAAATTTTTATAAGTTTCATTTCGATTCCAAAAAGTTCCAACATTACCATGGAATACAGCAGAGGTATAGCCATTTTGGCGCAAAATTTGCGGAGCGGCTTGAAAAGTATTTTCTGACCCAAGAGATGAAAATAATGATCCATCAGAAATGCCGAAAGTGCCGGTTTCTAGCATATTTTCAGCATCAGAAGTTCTTCCAAGACCAACTTGATGATAAAAATTACTAAAGCTAATGGTATTTTTATTATGATAAAGAGAATTTAAGAAAGGAGTTACTTCTTGTCCATTAACTTTAAGCCCAATAAGAAATTGTTGAAAACTTTCTAGGTGAATAATAATTACATTTTTGTTCTTAGCTTTTCCAAAGTACTGGCTAGAAGGGGCAGTATAATTTTGTTTAGTAAATGTTAATACTTGATTGAGTGTATCTGCATTAGCGTTTTTCTTGACTTGGTTAGATTGAGCGCTTTTTAAAAGATCGTAGATTGAATAAGTATCAATACCCAGGTATTTAACTACATAAGAGCGATCAAAGGTATTACGCAGTAAGCGTGGACGAGAGGTTTCGGCTAACATCATATTCAAGGTAAGCATAAAGACGCCAAAAGAAGTAGCAGCAAAAGATTTTTTAAGTCCGTAACGCTTAGAGTCAATCTTTATTACTTTAAAAATTAAAAGAATGACGATGACAATGAGATCAAGCCATAGAATGATGTCAGAGGGATGCAGTAAAGCTACTGTACTCTTGCCCAATCCTTGTGATACTTTACCAGCATTTTGAATGGTTTTACTAGTTAAAAAGTCAGAAAACTGGCGATAATAAATAATATTTGCAAAAAGTAATATTGTATTTAGAGTATCTAAAAGCAACATTGCAATATAAGAAAAGATTGGCTTTGCTATATATAATCCTATACTCAAAAGAATGATTGAGCTACCTAGTGGTGTTAACCAAACAATAAATTGTTGGTAAGGGTCAGTTAAATTCAAGCGGAAATCAAAATAGACGGCAAACATATATTTTAGCCAAAAGCAAAGATTCAATAGGACAAAAAATCCTAAACGTGTTTGCCAAAAATTTATCTTTAGTTTTTTCAAAGTATTTTCTCCTTATAGAGATATTCTACTTGTATTTAGAAAAAACGCAAAATTTTTTAGAATTAATTAAAGATATTTCAAGCGCAAAGTGAGGTATACTAAATTTAAGAACAAAAAGGAGACCTACTTATGTTGTTTTTGCAGCCATTATATGAAGTAGTAACCCGTACTTTTGCAAATAAAGTGAATCATTTTGCTTTGATTAAACTAATATTTTACAGTTTAGATAAAACAATTTTTTATTTTTTAATATTTGCAGTTTTGAGGTTATGTTGGTTAATGTTTGTACGACATCGAAGAAAAATTAAATCAGAAATTGCTGTTTGGATTTTTGCCTTTTATTTAATTTTATTATTTATGCTGACAACCTTTAGAGATACTTATTTTCCATGGCAATTATCTTTTAATTTACATCTGCCACTGAGTGATATTAACTTAGTATTTATGAAAGAAACTATTAAGTTAATTCATGGAGCTAGTATTGTTGATTTCTTCTATAATTCTTTTGGAAATGTATTATGGTTTATGCCATTTGGATTTTTATTTCCAATTATTATTCAAAAAAGACATTGTTTTTGGTGGACTTTATTAGTCGGAGCTGCTATTTCAGTAAGTATTGAAGGCTGGCAGTTTGTTTTAATGACAGGTGTTAGTGATATTGATGATGTGTTTTTTAACGTGTGTGGGACAATCATTGGATATGGAATTTATAAATATGTAATTAATAATCATCATTTTGATTGATTTAATCTGTTTATTTTTTTCCTATCTGCTAAAATAAAAGTAGGTTTAAATTTATAAAGAAAAAGGGAAGTAAGAAAATGACAGAAATTGTACATTTAGATACTAGTAAATTGAAACCTTTTGTTCATGAAAATGAATTAAAGGAAATGCAACCAATGGTTACTGCAGCAGATAAAGTATTACGTGAGGGTTCTGGTGCAGGGGCAGATTTTCGCGGTTGGATTGATTTACCAATTAATTATGATAAAGAAGAATTTGATCGTATTAAAAAGGCTGCCAAAAAGATTCAAAAGGATTCTGAAGTTTTAATTGGAATTGGAATTGGTGGTTCTTACTTAGGTGCTCAAGCTTCTATTGAATTTTTAAATAGTGCTTTTTATGGCCGTGATAAAGATGATTACCCAACTGTTGTATTTTGTGGTAATTCTATCTCAGGTTCATATCTCTATGATTTAATCGAATGGTTGGGAGATAAGGATTTCAGTATTAATATTATTTCTAAGTCAGGTACTACTACTGAACCTTCTATTGCCTTCCGTGTTTTAAAAGAAAAATTAATTCAAAAATATGGTAAAGAAGAAGCTGTTAAGCGAATTTACGCAACTACTGATCGTGCTAAGGGTGCTTTAAAGACTGAAGCAGATGCAGAAGGCTATGAAGAATTCGTTGTACCAGACGATATTGGTGGACGTTTCTCAGTTCTTTCAGCAGTTGGTTTACTTCCAATCGCAGTAGCTGGTGGCGACATTGATGAAATGATGAAGGGTGCAGCAGATGCACGTGCAGCTTATACTAACCCAGATGATGAAGGAGATAATCCTTATAAATATGCTGCAATTAGAAATATTCTTTATCGTAAAGGTTATACTACTGAAATTCTTGAAAACTATGAACCAACTTTAAGAATGTTTGGTGAATGGTGGAAGCAATTGATGGGTGAATCAGAAGGTAAAGATCAAAAGGGTATTTATCCATCAAGTGCTAACTTTACTACTGATTTACACTCACTTGGTCAATATATTCAAGAAGGACGCCGTAATTTAATGGAAACTGTTCTTAAAGTAGAACATCCTCGTCACGACGTGACTATTCCAGATGATAAAGAAAACTTGGATCAACTAAACTTCTTATCAGGTAAAACTATGAATTACGTAAACGATCGTGCTTATGAAGGTGTAGTTTTAGCTCATACTGATGGTGGAGTTCCAGTTATGACTATTGATATCAAGGATCAAAGTGCACATACATTAGGTTACTTGATTTATTGGTTCGAATTAGCTGTTGGTATTTCAGGTTACTTAAACGGTATTAATCCATTTAACCAGCCAGGTGTTGAGAGTTACAAGAGAAATATGTTTGGTCTTTTAAATAAACCAGGCTACGAAGATTTACATGATGATTTAACTAAACGTCTTTAAGTCTAATAAAAAAAGAGCGCGAGCTCTTTTTTTATTTATGTGAGTATTTAGGATAAAGTTATAACATAAAGTCAATAAAGGAAAGGAAAAAGTTAAATGGTTGATATTGAAAAAATTTTTATACAAATGGAAGAAAAAATTAATAAATTTGCTGATGACTTATTTTTTAAGAATAAGGCAATGATTGATTTGTTGGATATTCAGGAACAAAAAGAAATGCTCCATTTGAAGATGAAGGAAGTAGAGAAATTGCAAGCAATGGTACGTACAATAAAAGACTTTTGTGAACCTCAAGTTGCTGCTATTATTAATGTTAGTAAAGAAAGTAGTGAGATAAAGGTAGATTATACCCTAGTTAAAAATCAAACTAGCCAACTTATTCAGAATTATAATAATCTTTTAGGAATTATAACCTATATTGAAGAATTACGAGCTAAGAAAAATAAATCTCTTAATAAAAAATGGCTCGAAATGAAAACTAGGCTTCAAGCAATGGATATAGCAACTATCGAACAAATTAAAGAAAAAGCGGAAGGTAGCCAAGAGTAGTTTTAATATTATTAGATTTTCGAAATCTTATTAGGTTAAGAAAATTGTGAAAACAAAAAATCGTTAGCTTGTAGGCTAGCGATTTTCAATAAAATTAATTAATTGAGATATCCGGGCTCGAACCGGAACATCCAGGAACCAGAAACCTGTGCCTTACCAATTTGGCTATATCTCAATGAAATCACCCGTACGAGAATCGAACTCGCAACTCCACCTTGAGAGGGTGGCGTCTTAACCATTTGACCAACGGGCAAAATCAACATAAGTAAATATAATCTAATATTAAGATTATGTCAAGGGAAGATAATTTAGAAAGTAAGACAATTAAGAAAGAATATAAGGTATAAGATGATTGATTATTATAAAACTCGCAATTTAATTGAGCAAATGATACCCCATAAAATTGTTCCAGGAGTCAACTATGCCTTCATTAAAGGAGAACAAGTAAATACAGCAACACTTGGATTTGCTAGTATTTATCCTCAACTAACTCAATTAAGTCCTTTTGGATTATATGATTTAGCCAGCTTGACTAAAGTTATTGGAACGACAAATGTTTTTCTGAAATTATACGAAGAAGGAAGGATTAATTTCTCTGAACCTTTAAAAAATTTTCTTCCAGAATTTAAAGATGAACGTGTTCGTTTAAGTCATCTATTAACTCATACTAGTGGAATTAAGGGCTGGATTGAAAATAGAGATCAATTAAGCGCTCCTGAATTGTTAAAAGCAATTGTAAACTTACCGGTGACAGATGAGTTTGAAACAAAGATGAGGTATGCGGATACTAATTTTATTCTATTAGGATTAGTTTTAGAGAGAATATACCATGAAGATGTTCAAACTATCATTACCAATGAAGTAATTAAGCCACTTGGGTTAGAAAATACAACCTTTACTCCACCATCACCGCAATCAATTCCAACAGCTTTTAATGAAAAGGGGGAGGTTTTACAAGGAATAGTTCACGATCCCAAAGCTCGAATCCTAGGAAAGGATTGTGGTTCAGCAGGCCTGTTTTCAACATTAGATGATTTGTTAGAATTAGCCAAATATTATCTTGGTATAAAAAAAGATGAATTTATTTTAAAGCAAGATACCGTAGCTCAACTATTTGATTCTAAATCTGTTGCAGGTGTCCATCCTCGTTCATGGGGATGGGATTTAAGATTTGATCCAAAAGATAATCATCCTCTGATTTATCACACAGGGTTTACTGGCACTTTTATGCTCTTAGATCGTCAAAAAAAATCGGGTATGATAGTTTTGACTAATCGAATCCATCCAACAGGTAAAAATGAGGTGTTTTTATCAATGAGGGAGAAAATCGTCCAGAGTTTTTTAGCAGAAAATAGCAAATAAAAAGACGTTTACACGTCTTTTACATTCCAGCTTTGATGATTTTCTTTTCAGCCATTGCTTTTCTAAGGGCAAGCATAGCAGTATAGGTAGATAAAATATAAACTTTTTTAGTAGGAAGAGTAGCAATTTGATCAATTAATGCTTCGTGGTCATCTTTAACAATCTTAAGAAGGTCGGGATTGAAACCGGAGACTTCTAAACGAAAGTTCATGTCTTTCCACCGTTGTCCTCCAACTAGTACTTTTTTTATCTTTTCTTTATTTAATCCTTCAAATTCTGCATCCCAAATCCAAGAAGTATCAATTCCGTCAGCATGATTTGCATTTAAAAGAGTTACTAAGGAATAGTCATCTTTTTCGGTGTTTAACATATGCAAAACTTCATCAAGTCCCACAGGGTTTTTAACTAAGATAAGATCAATTTCTTTACCTTTGTAGTTGATTAATTCTTGACGGCCAAAGACACGTTTGTTTTCAGCAAAGCTTTGGGCAACTTCTTCTTCGCTTAAACCATACTCACGAGCAACAGTATAAGCAGCTAAAGCGTTGTAGATATTATAGGTACCTCCAATTCCAATATTATAATCTTTATCTCCCATTTGGAAGGTAAGACTATTTGGAGTTTGATTAATAATTTTATTAACACTGTAGTCTAATTCAGGACGCTTATAACCGCAGTTTGGACAGAAAAAATCACCAAGATTTGCATAAACTCGTTCATGATAGTGTAAAACATGATCACATTTTGGACATAGAACACCATCAGTATTAACAGGAGCTTTAAAGTCATTTTCAGGTTGATCATTAGGTAATTTGAACCCATAAAATACCTTTTTATTTGGTAAGTCAACAGATGAGAAAATACTTGCATCTCCATTCACAATAATAGTTGCATCAGGTGCTAATTTTATACCATCTACAATTTTTTCATAGGTAGTATAAATTTCTCCATAACGATCCATTTGATCTCTAAAAATATTTGTTAGGACAAAAGTTTTAGGATGAAGTAATTTAGTAACCATTTTGACGTTAGCTTCGTCAACTTCTAAAACAGCAATTTTCTTTTTAACTTTTTTGTTTTTATGGGCTAAAAATGCCGTAACAATTCCTTGTTGCATGTTACTTCCGGACGGATTAGTTAAAACATCTCCATACTTTTTCTTGAGAGCTTTAACAATTAAAGAGGTAGTCATTGTTTTTCCGTTTGTTCCAGTAACGATAATTGTTTCATATCCTTTTGCCAGATGGTTGAGGACATTTGGATCAATTTTCATTGCAAACTTACCGGGAAAACTTGTCCCACCTTTTAATACATTATGTAAAAACCAATAAGATGATTTTCCTGCCATTGTGGCAACATTTGATTTAATATTCATTGTAATCCCTCACTTTAAAACTAGCCTTAACTATAACACATCCAAGAAAATAAAACGACTTTTTTATTGAGGGATTTTTTACTATACTTATTAATGCAAGAAGATAAAGGTGAGGTAACTATGGCACAATTATTTTTCCGATATGGAGCAATGAGCAGTGGTAAAACAATTGAAATTTTAAAGGTCGCTCACAATTATGATGCACAAGGACGAAAGATTGCCTTGATGACAAGTGGTCTTGATACGCGTAATGGAGTAGGGAATGTTTCATCACGCATTGGCTTACAAAGAAAAGCAATTCCGATAACAGAAGAGATGAATCTTTTTGACTATATTAAAGAGATGAATAAAAAGCAGATGCAAGCAGATCAAGCAGAAGTGGCTTGTGTATTAATCGATGAAGCACAGTTTTTGAAGCGACATCATGTTCTAGAATGCGCTAAAATTGTGGATGAGTTAAAAATTCCAGTAATGACCTTTGGATTAAAAAATGATTTTCAAAATAACTTATTTGAAGGAAGCGAGAATTTATTGATTTTTGCTGATAAAATAGAAGAAATGAAAACCATTTGTCATTATTGTGGACATAAAGCAGTAATGAATTTACGTGTAAATGAAGGACAGCCTGTCTATGATGGACAACAGGTACAAATTGGTGGAGATGAATCTTATTATCCAGTTTGTCGTTTTCATTATTTTCACCCTGGAGAAAAAAGAATTTAAGAGAGGATTTTAACAATGGATAAAGTTATGGCTCAATTGGAGAGTTTAGTTGGCCACTATGAAGAATTGCAAGAAATGATGGCTGACCCAGAAGTAATTAATGACACTAAACGCTATATGGAAATTTCAAAAGAAGAAGCAGATATGCGTGAAGTTGTTCAAAAGTATCGTCAGTATAAAGCTGATAAAAAGGAAATTGCAGATAATAAAGAAATTATTTCTAATGAATCCGACAGCGATTTAGTTGAAATGGCTAAAGAAGAAAATTCAGAGCTTGAAAAAGAAGTAACAGAACTTGAGGATGAAATCAAAATCTTAATGCTTCCAAAAGATCCTAATGATGACAAAGATATTATTATGGAAATTCGTGGAGCTGCCGGAGGGGATGAAGCATCATTATTTGCTGCTGACTTATTGAGAATGTATGAAAAATATGCTGAAACTCAAGGCTGGAAGGTTTCAATTATTGATTCCGATCCAACTGAAGTAGGTGGGTACAAACATGTGGCCTTAATGATTACAGGAGATAAAGTATATTCTAAGTTAAAGTATGAAAATGGGGCTCACCGTGTACAACGTATTCCAGTAACTGAATCTCAGGGTCGTGTTCATACTTCAACTGCAACTGTAGCAGTAATGCCTGAATATGAACAAGTAGATATTGATATTGATCAAAAAGATATTCGTGTGGATGTTTACCGCTCTTCAGGTGCTGGTGGTCAACACATTAACAAGACTTCTAGTGCCGTTCGTATGACACACTTGCCAACGGGTATTGTAGTGGCTATGCAAGATCAAAGATCTCAACAGCAGAACCGTGAAAAAGCAATGCAAATTTTGAAATCACGTGTTTATGATTATTATGAAAGTCAAAATCAAGCTCAATATGATGCAAAACGTAAAAGTGCTGTTGGTACTGGTGATCGTTCTGAAAGAATTAGAACTTATAATTTCCCACAAAATCGTGTAACTGATCACCGTATTGGTTTGACACTTAATAAGTTAGATCGAATCTTAAATGGAGAACTTGATGAAGTTATCAATGCTTTAGTTCTTTATTATCAAACACAACAATTAGAAAAGATGGCGGAAGAAAATGCCTAGTAATTTTAAGCAAATTAAGCAGAACTTTTTAAAAGAAAATCCTGAAATTCTTCCTGAAGATGTAGACTATGTGTTAGCAGAACGCTTAGACTATACTCCTAGTGAATTTCAAATGCATTTAGAAGATAATTTGACCGCTGAGCAGCTAAAAGTAATTAGACGAGATTTAAAAAAACTTGCTAAGGGAGTTTCTCCTCAATATATTGTGGGATATAGCTGGTTTTTAGGATATAAAATTTTAGTTAAAAGAGGAGTCTTAATTCCTCGTTTTGAAACAGAAGAATTAGTTCTGTGGGCACTTGATAATCTTAGTGAGAACCAAAAGGTACTTGATTTAGGTACAGGATCTGGTGCAATTATGGTAGCTTTAGCAAATAAAGCTAAAGAAAAAAATATTAGTAATTTAACCTTATATGCAAGTGATATATCAGATAATGTTTTACGTGAAAGTGAAGAAAACTTTTTGAATTATGATTTAGATGTAATTACCAGAAAAGCTAATGTACTAATTGGGTTGGAAAAATTTGATCTAATTGTCTCAAATCCTCCCTATATTAAATTAGACGAAAAAAATTTGATGGATAAAAATGTAATTCAAAATGAGCCTGAAGAAGCACTATTTGGTGGAGAAGATGGGTTAGATTTTTATCGTAGGTTTGCGCAGCAAGTAAAAGATCATCTGAATAAAAATGGACAATTTTTCTTGGAATTTGGATTTAATCAGCAAGATGATTTAGCAAAACTTTTTGCCAAAGAATTGCCTGAGTTTGAAATTGAATTTAAGAAAGACTTATCTGGTAAACCTCGAATGGTACATGGGAGATGGAAAAATTAAATGGAAACTAAAATTTTTTCAAAAGATCAACTTGATGATGCAGTTAAGCTTTTGAAGAGAGGCGAATTAGTTGCCTTTCCAACTGAAACTGTTTATGGTTTAGGTGCGCTTGCGACTGATGAAGTAGCGGTAAAAAATGTTTATGCAGCCAAAGGACGACCAAGTGATAATCCTTTAATTGTGACTGTCTCTAATCCTGAAATGATGGCAAGATATGTGACACAAATCCCTAAAGTAGCTGAGAAGTTAATTAACCAATTTTGGCCTGGTCCTTTAACAATTATTTTGAAAGTAAAAGAGGGGGCATTACCTAATGCAGTCACTGGGGGCTTGACGACAGCTGCTTTCCGCAATCCCCAAGATAAATTGACGCAAGAATTAATTAGCAAGCTTGATGCACCAATTGTCGGACCTTCTGCTAATACTTCAACTAAACCTAGTCCAACAACTGCTGAACATGTTTTCCATGATTTAAATGGTAAAATTGCAGGAATTGTAGATAATGGACCAACTGAAATTGGTCTTGAATCCACTATTATTGATCTTTCAGTAGAAACTCCTGTGGTATTACGACCTGGTGAAATCACTCCAGAGCAACTAAGTGAAGCATTAGGACAAACGGTTTTAATGAATAAAGGCACTACTCAAACTAAGGGTGTTCCTAAAGCACCTGGAATGAAATACCGTCACTATGCACCAAGTGCACCAGTTTATATTGTGGATGATGTAAAAGATTTTGAAAAAATTGTTTATAATAACCAAGTTGGTGTAGCAGCCTTAAGCAATGTATTAAAAAATATCGAAGCTAATAATACTTTTAATTTGGGCGAGAATATTGATGAAGCAGCTCATAATCTTTTTGGAGCTTTGCGCTATTTTGATGAACAAAAAAATATTAAAAAAATATATGTTCAAGGCTTTCAACAAGGAGATATTAGTGCAGCTTATATGAATCGCTTGACTAAAGCAGCAGCTGGACACCATTATTTTAATAAATAAGATAAGCTTTTAAATAGTAAGTGAGAGATGCTATTTAAAAGCTTTTTTCTTTAAATTTAAAGCGTCACTAATAAGTAATTCTGTTAAAATATTTATCAGAACAAACATTAATTTATACAGGAGGCTATTATGGGAAAATTTACTGTTTTAAATCATCCATTAATTCAACACAAATTGACCATTATTCGTAAAAAAACAACTGGAACTAACGAATTTAGACAAATTGTTGGTGAAATTGGTGGATTAATGGTATATGAAATGACACGTGATTTACCATTAAAGAATGTGGAAATCGAAACGCCAATGGGTAAGTCTACTCAAAAAGAACTAGCAGGTAAAAAGTTAGTCATTGTTCCTATTTTACGTGCTGGACTCGGGATGGTAGATGGAGTTTTACAAATGATTCCTTCAGCTAAAGTTGGACATATTGGAATGTACCGTGATGAAGAAACATTGAAGCCACATGAATATTTCTTTAAGATGCCTGCAGATATTGAAGAACGTGATTGTGTAGTGGTTGATCCAATGCTAGCAACAGGTGGTTCAGCTATTATGGCAATTGATGCTTTAAAAAAGCGTGGTGCTAAAAATATTCGTTTGGCTGTACTCGTAGCAGCTCCTGACGGAGTAAAAGCTGTGCAAGAAGCTCATCCAGATGTAGATATCTATGCGGCAGCAGAAGATGAAAAGCTAATGCCTAATGGTTATATTTACCCTGGATTAGGTGATGCCGGTGATCGTTTGTTCGGCACTAAATAACAAATCTATCTAAATATACTTTTGATTTTGTTAGATTTTGGTGTTATCATTTTAATTGTGTTTGAGGTATTCAGCACAAGAAGGGAGGTCACGAAGTGGGTGAAAAATCTGTTGTTGTTGGTATCGGAGGTTTGAATTTTAATCTTACTAACTGTTTAGGTGGGACACTAGTTGCCCTTGCTGTGTTCTTTTTTGTTTATTATCTTTCAAGAAAAATAAGCATTAAACCAACAAAAAAGCAAAATATGCTCGAGTATTTAATTGATTTTACAAATGACATTGTCAAGTCAAATGTAGAAGATGAAGATGCTCAAAAGCACTTATCATTGTATGCTTTTACCTTATTTTTATTCATCTTTATGATGAATCAGTTAGGTTTGTTTTTCGAATTCTCTATCAACGATCACATCCTTGTGAAATCACCAACTGCCAACCCAACTATTACAATGACGATGGCAATGATGACATTGCTTTTAGCATTTAACTTTGGAGTACAGAAATACGGTGTAAAAGGCTATCTTGTTAGTTATGCAAAGCCAGTTGGCTTCTTGCTTCCAATTAACTTGATTGAAGAGTTTACTAACTTCTTGACGTTATCACTACGTCTATACGGTAATATTTATGCTGGTGAAGTTTTGTTAACATTGATTGGAAATCGCCTGGCAAAAAGTGGTGGTCTTTGGACAGTCATCGCTTCGGCACCATTGACACTTGTTTGGCAAGGCTTCTCTGTCTTTATTGGCTCTATCCAAGCATATGTATTTGTAACTTTATCTATGGTATATATCGGAAACAAAGTTACAGAAGAATAATTTTCGGAGGTTTTTTATATGAAATACATCGGTGCAGCTATCGCTGCTGGTTTAGCTGCCTTAGCAGCTTCATATGGTAACGGACAAGTTATCTCAAAAACTATTGAAGGTATGGCAAGACAACCAGAAGCAGCTGGTAATTTAAGAACAACTATGTTTATCGGTGTTGGTTTGATCGAAGCTGTTCCTATTTTGGCAATTGTGTTCGGTTTCTTAATTCTTTTTATGTAATATACGTGAAAAAAGAATTTCGTAGTTACTAGAAAGAAGGGTAATCAAATGCAATTTATGTTTGCAGCCTTAAAGTTAGAGCTAGGTGACACATTCTATTACCTCTTTATCTTTGCTGTCCTTCTTGTTTTAGTTAAGCATTTTGCTTGGGGTCCAGTGACAAGCATGATGGAAAAACGTCGTGAAAAGATTATCACTGATATTGAACAAGCAGAAGATGACCGTAAAAAAGCTGAATTATTAGCTAATAAGCGTGAAGCAGAGCTTAAGAACTCAAGACAAGAGGCAACACAGATTCTTTCTACTGCAAAGAGTAATGCGGAAAAAACAAAAGCATCTATTATTAGTGATGCTGATACTGAAGCTGCCGCAATTAGAAAAAAGGCTACTGCTGAAGCTGCTCAAGCTAAAACAGATGCCTTAAATGAAGCTCGGGACCAAGTAGCTGATCTTTCAGTGGCAATTGCAGAAAAAGTAATTGCTAAGAATTTATCTGCTGCAGATCAAAAAGACTTGGTAGATCAATTTATCAAGGGGCTGAATGATTAATGTCTTTAAGTAGAGAAGAAATTGCTGCTAGATATAGTAAAGCTTTGTTTGAATATGCTCAAGATACAGATTCTTTAGAACAAGTTTATAGTGATATGAATGCCTTAGAACAAGCAGTGAAAGAAAATCCAACTGTTATTAATCTATTGGCAGATCCTATTTTGTCCACAAAAGAAAAAGAAAAATTCTTAGCTACTATTTCAGAAGATTTAACACCTGAAAGTAAAAAGTTTTTAGAATTTTTACTTGCATACGGTAGATTTAATAACTTTGTTGAAATTATAACAAGTTTTGATAATCTTTATGATCATTACAAAAATATTGCTACAGGAACTGTAACAAGTGCAGTTAAATTAACAAAGACTGAATTAAGTAAAATCTCACAAGCTTATGCAAAAAAGTATGGGCTAAACGATTTGATTTTAACAAATAAAGTTGAACCTAGTATTCTAGGCGGTGTTATTCTCCAAGTAGGAGATCGTATTATTGATGGTTCAATTAGAACCAAATTGCAACACATTCGTGAGCAATTATTAAAGAGTAAATAAAAGAGGTGAAACCATTGAGCATTAAAGCCGAAGAAATTAGTGCTTTGATCAAGAAACAGCTTGAAAACTATGATGATAAGCTCAACGTCGACGAAGTAGGAACTGTTACCTATGTCGGTGACGGTATCGCCCGTGCTCACGGCTTAAATGATGCACTTTCTGGTGAATTATTAGAATTTTCAAATGGTTCATACGGTATTGCTCAAAACCTTGAAGCTAATGATGTTGGTATCATTATTTTAGGACAATTTGACAATATTCGTGAAGGTGATCAAGTTAAGCGCACAGGCCGGATCATGGAAGTTCCTGTAGGAGATGCCTTGATTGGACGTGTAGTTAATCCTTTAGGTCAAGCTGTTGACGGTTTAGGTGAAATCAAGACTGATAAAACTAGACCTGTAGAAAGTAAAGCGCCAGGTGTTATGGATCGTCAATCTGTAAATCAACCTTTACAAACAGGTATTAAGGCAATTGACGCATTAGTGCCAATTGGTCGAGGACAACGTGAATTAATTATTGGGGATCGTAAGACAGGTAAGACTGCCTTAGCCCTTGATACAATTATTAATCAAAAAGATCAAGATGTAATTTGTATTTATGTTGCCATCGGTCAAAAGGAATCAACTGTAAAGAATTCTGTTGAAACCTTAAAACGTTTTGGAGCAATGGATTATACCATTGTTGTAGAAGCTGGACCAAGTGAACCAGCTCCCATGCTTTATATTGCACCATATGCAGGTACTGCAATGGGTGAAGAGTTTATGTACAATGGTAAGGACGTTTTAATCGTCTTTGATGATTTAAGTAAGCAGGCTGTTGCTTACCGTGAACTTTCCTTGCTTTTGCGTCGTCCACCTGGTCGTGAAGCTTATCCAGGGGATGTTTTCTACTTACACTCACGTTTATTGGAACGTAGTGCAAGATTGAGTGAAAAACTTGGTGGCGGTTCAATGACTGCATTACCATTTATTCAAACTCAAGCTGGTGATATTTCTGCTTATATTCCTACTAATGTTATTTCAATTACTGACGGACAGATTTTCTTGGAAGCAGATATGTTCTTTGCTGGAACCCGTCCTGCCGTAAATGCCGGAGAATCAGTTTCTCGTGTTGGTGGTAGTGCACAGATTAAAGCAATGAAAAAAGTTGCAGGTACTTTGCGTGTGGATTTAGCTTCATATCGTGAACTTGAGAGTTTTGCCCAATTTGGTAGTGATTTAGATCAAGCTACTCAAGCAAAATTGAATCGTGGTCGTCGGACAGTAGAAGTATTAAAACAACCACTTCATAAAACTTTGCCAGTTGAAGATGAAGTTTTAATTCTTTACGCATTAACCCATGGATTTATTGATTCTATTCCAGTTGAAGATATTCAACGTTATGAATTAGAATTGTATTCATTCTTTGCAAGTAATCATGAAGATTTACTTGATGTTATCCGTAAAACTGGTGACTTACCTGATGAAGATAAACTTAATGAAGCTTTAAAGAACTTCAATGAAGGTTTTTCAATCAGTAAGAATTAAACGAGGAGGTTATTGCAATGGCGGAATCTCTCCTTGAATTAAAAAGAAAGATTGCTTCAATTCAGAAAACTGGGCAAATTACGGAAGCTATGAGAATGGTTTCTGGAGTTAAGCTAAATAAAACTGAAAAGATCGATCAAGGTTATACAGTTTATAATGATAAGATAAGAGCTACTGTGTCTCACTTAATGAGTTCTCAAATTGTTAATTCAGTGGGTGCAAGTGAACTAAGTAGTGAAAAAATCTCTTCATTAGATTATGCCCATATCTTTAACTTAGGTACAATGGGCTCTTTAATCCAACATCGAAAGAATATTAAATCAACTGGTTACTTAGTAATCAGTGGCGATCGCGGATTAGTGGGATCCTATAATAGTCAAGTTATCAAAAATATGATGAGTATTTTTGGAGATGATAAGGTAAACGGCAAAGATACAAAAATTTTAGCTGTAGGTAGTGTAGCAGCTGACTTTTTTAAAAAGCAAAATTTAAACGTTGTTTATGAATACAGCGGAATTGATGATGTGCCAACTTATGATCAAGTTAAAGATGTGGTAGAAACAGCTGTAAAGATGTATTTAAACGGCGTTTATGATGAGTTATATGTATGTTACACTCACCATGTTAACACCTTAACTTCTGCTTTTAGAGTAGAAAAGATGTTACCAATTTCTGACATTGATATTAATGAGCAAGAAGAAATGCCAAAAGATTACCTTATCGAACCAAATATTAATGAAGTTCTAAAGGCTGTTTTACCTCAGTATGCAAAATCAACAATTTTTGGGGCTATCTTAGATGCAAAAACTGCTGAACATGCCAGTTCAATGACAGCAATGCAAAGTGCCACTCAAAATGCGGAAGATGTAGTATCTGATTTGAAGACAAGATTAAACAGAGCAAGGCAAGCACAAATTACTACCGAAATTACTGAAATTATCGGTGGAGCAAGTGCTTTAGAATAAAATAGAAAAGGAGGTAGATGGTTTGAGTAAAGGCGAAATTGTTCAAGTTGTTGGACCAGTTGTTGACGTAGAATTTCCAATTGGAAAAGATTTACCAGCAATTAACAATGCGTTACACGTAAAAAATGATGAAGGTAAAACTATTGTTCTTGAAGTAACTCTTGAACTTGGTGATGGAGTATTAAGAACTATCTCAATGGAATCTACCGACGCTTTAAAACGTGGAATGGAAGTTGAAGATACAGGTGCTCCAATTTCTGTGCCAGTTGGTAAGCCAACACTAGGACGTGTATTTAATGTTTTGGGTAATCCAATTGATGGTGGCCCAGCTTTAGAAGATGTTGAACGTGAAAGTATCCACAAAAATGCTCCAAAGTACTCAGAATTAAGTACTAGTGAAGAAATTTTGGAAACAGGAATCAAGGTTATTGATTTACTTGAGCCTTACGTTCGTGGTGGTAAAATTGGTTTGTTTGGTGGTGCCGGTGTTGGTAAAACTACTATCATTCAAGAATTAATTCACAACATTGCTCAAGAACATGGTGGTATTTCTGTATTCACAGGTGTTGGAGAAAGAACACGTGAAGGGAATGACCTTTACTTTGAAATGAAGGCATCTGGAGTTTTAGCTAAAACTGCCATGGTGTTTGGTCAGATGAATGAACCGCCTGGTGCCAGAATGCGGGTTGCATTAACTGGATTAACAATTGCGGAATACTTCCGTGATGTTGAAGGATTAGACGTATTATTATTTATTGATAATATTTTCCGTTTCACTCAGGCTGGTTCAGAAGTTTCTGCCCTATTAGGTCGTATGCCAAGTGCCGTAGGATATCAACCTACTTTGGCAACTGAAATGGGACAATTACAAGAAAGAATTACTTCTACTAAAAAAGGATCAATTACTTCAATTCAGGCTGTTTATGTGCCTGCCGATGACTACACTGACCCTGCTCCAGCAACAACTTTTGCTCACTTGGATGCAACTACTAACTTGGAACGTAGTTTAGTAGATAAGGGTATTTATCCAGCGGTAGACCCACTTGAATCTACTTCAAGTGCCTTAGATCCAGAAATTGTTGGAGAAGATCACTATCATGTGGCTGTTGAAGTGCAACACATTTTACAACGCTACCAAGAATTACAAGATATTATTTCTGTGTTAGGTATGGATGAATTATCTGATGAAGAAAAATTAATTGTTGGTCGTGCAAGAAGAATTCAGTTCTTCCTTTCACAAAATTTCTTTGTAGCGGAACAATTTACTGGAGTTCCAGGATCATATGTACCAATTAAGGAAACTATTAAAGGCTTTAAGATGATTATTGATGGTAAACTTGATGATCTTCCTGAAGATGCCTTTCGTGGTGTTGGTCCGATTGAAGATGTAATTAAGAAAGCTAAGGAAATGGGAGTAACTCCTAAAGATCCTGAAGCTCAAGCAATGTTAGAAGAAGCAAAGTAAGGTGATGCGCAATGGCAGAACCAGAAAATAATCTTTTAACCGTTACTGTAGTTACACCTGATGGAATTATTTATTCACATCATGCCACAATGTTAGTGATGAGATCGGTGGATGGTGAGTTAGCAGTTATGCATGACCACTTACCATTAATCACGCCATTAACAATTAGTGAAGTAAAGGTAACACGTGATCATGCAATGAATGATCGAGTAGATCACATTGCGGTTAACGGAGGTTACGTAGAATTTTCTAATAACGTGGCTACTATCATTGCTGATAGTGCAGAAAGAGCTAGAAATATTGATGCAGCACGTGCTCAATTAGCTAAGCAAAGAGCTGAAGAGAGCATTAAACAAGCTCAAGCTGAACACAATGATCGTGAAATGCTTGAAGCAGAAGTTGCATTAAGACGTGCTGTGAATAGATTACATGTACGTGAAAATTACAATGAGTAAGCAGTAAAAGAGACCGAGAAATCGGGCTCTTTTTCTTTATAAAATAGAGGAATCGTCCATGAAACAAGTAGGCGCACACGCTTTAATAACATTAATAACTTATTTAGTAACAATTGGAATTTCTTTTAGAATAGTTCGTTCATTAAGAGTAGATAGACTTTTTAAAAAGGGACATACAATAGAAATTCAAATATTTTTAATTTTTTTAGCGATTAGTATAGGGTATTTGGTAGGACAATTTTTGATAACTTTAGTGGATCAATCAGCAGCTTTGAGTTTACTTTTTTAAGGAAAGTATTAAAAAATTCGAAGTTTAAGCAAATTCTTAAAGTGAGGCTAATTTTGTGTTACAATTTTAATGATAAATTATTGGAGGCTCAAACGTGGCAAGAGATATAGGAATCGATTTGGGAACAGCAAATGTTTTAATTAATGTGGCAGGAAAAGGAATCGTATTAGATGAACCTTCTGTAGTTGCTGTTGATACAAAAACAGATGAAGTAGTAGCAGTCGGAAATGACGCTTATGAAATGGTGGGACGTACTCCGGGCAATATTAGAGTTATTAGACCTTTAAAAAATGGAGTAATTGCGGACTTTGATATTACTGAAACAATGTTAAAGTACTTTTTAGAAAAGTTAAATGTTAAAGGGGTAATGTCCAAACCAAATATTTTAATTTGTGCTCCAGCAGGAGTAACCTCTATTGAACAAAAGGCAATTATCCAAGCTGCTGAAAAGACAGGTAGCGGACAAGTGTATCTTGACTTTGAACCAAAAGTAGCAGCTGTAGGGGCAGGACTGGATATTTTTAAACCCCAAGGTAATATGGTAATTGATATTGGTGGAGGTACAACTGATATTGCAATTTTATCAATGGGTGAAATTGTAACTTCACGTTCTCTTCGTTGGGCTGGTGACAAAATGAACCAAGCCATTATTAATTACGTAAAAAATGAAAAAAACTTACTTATTGGTCAACGGACAGCAGAGCAAATCAAGAAAGAAATTGGATACGCATTTAAGGCCGACGAAGCTAAAAAAATAGATATCCGTGGTCGTGATATAATTAATGGATTACCTAGTACAGTAACAGTTACTGCGCCTGAGATTCAAGGTGCTTTAAATGATGGGTTGATGTCGATTATTGATGCAACTAAAGAAGTACTAGAAGAAACCCCACCAGAACTTTCTGCTGATATTATTGATCGTGGAATTATGTTGACTGGTGGAGGAGCACTTTTAAAGAATTTAGATAGTTTAATTTCATATTACCTTCAAGTACCAGTTTTAATAGCAGATAATCCACTTGAAGCAGTTGCTGAAGGAACTGGAATCTTATTAGAGAATATTGAGCAACATAAGAAGCGTTAAGATGGAAAAATATTTTAATTCAGAAGTATTAAAAAACACTTTTAGAAAAATTGGAAAATTAATTTTATACCTTTTACTGGTAGTGATAGTTATGGCATTTATTGGATGTGCTTTTTCAGGTACTAATCCATTTGCTATTTTCTTTCCAACTACTTGGGCAAAATTATTCAATTTCTTAAGTTAAATTATGAAAAAAATTTTAATCGCATTTGTACGATTTTATCAACTAGCAATTTCTCCCTTATTGCCACCTAGTTGTCGGTATTATCCGACTTGTTCTTCATATATGATTACTGCTTTGAAAAAACATGGAGCTTTTAAGGGAACACTAATGGGAGTAAGTCGTATTTTGAGATGTAATCCATTTATTAGGGGAGGTGTGGATCCAGTACCAGATAAATTTACTTTAAGAAGAAATCCTCATCCAGAGAGATATATGGATCCAATTATTGCTAGATCATTTTATAAAAAATCGTCAAAAAAGAATGCTGAAAACCATTTTAAAATTTAAATGTTAAAATACTAGTTTTCCCGATAAATTTCAAAAGGAAATAGGAGAATATTTATGTCACGAAAACAACAAAATATTGAAATCGAAGTTAATGAAAAAAAGGGTGTGGCCATTCCAACCTGGGAAGTGGTAATACCTGGCAAACAATCAATTGGTATTATTGAACAAGTTGAAGAACGTTATCATGTAACTTCTACTAAAAACAATCACAGTCTTTATTCGAAGACCTTGGAAAGTGCAATTAATGAGTTACTATCTTACTTTACTTTACACGAAAAATAGTTGAGGCTAACGTATGGCACAAGTTGAAAAAAAGCCAGCTTGGTATGAAAGAATAGCATGGGGAATAGTAATTCCTGTTGTCCTTTTAGCAATAATCAGTTTATATACGATTTGGATAGCTGCTGCTAATGATCCCTCTATGGGATCACCATTAAAAACCGTAGTTAGTCAAGGAATTTGGTATCTGTTATCTGCTGGATTAATTGTATTAGTAATGCAATTTGATTCTGAACAACTATTTAAGATTGCACCATATATTTATGGGATAGGAATTGTTTTATTAATAGCAGTTCTTTTCTTGTATAATCGACAAGTTGCAGCTGATACTGGAGCTAAAAGTTGGTTTAAATTAGGACCCCTAACTTTTCAACCATCTGAAATAATGAAACCAGCTTTCATTTTGATGTTAGCTAGAGTGGTAGAAAGACATAATAATCGGTATGCTCATACTATTCGAAATGATTGGATTTTATTAGCAGAGATTATTGGGTGGTTATTACCTGTAGCCATTTTATTGAAACTTCAAAATGACTTTGGGACCATGTTAGTATTTATTGCAATTGTAGCTGGAGTTGTTTTAGTTTCAGGGATTTCTTGGAAAATTATTATTCCAACTTATGGTATTGTAGCGCTAATTGGTATCATAGCAATAACGTTGGTAGTTACACCTAGTGGACAAGAAATATTGACTCACTTTGGATTTAAAGCTTATCAGTTTCAAAGAATTAATGCTTGGTTAAATCCAGCTGAGGATACTTCTTCAGGAGCCTACCAATTATGGCAAAGTATGAAAGCAATTGGTTCAGGTCAACTCTTTGGAATTGGCGCTGGAAAATTAAATGTTTATGTTCCTGTTCGGACATCTGATATGATTTTTTCCGTAATTGGTGAATCATTTGGATTTGTAGGAAGTTGTGCATTAATTTTAATTTATTTCTACTTGATTCTTCAGATGGTAAAAATTACTTTTGAAACAAAAAATGCTTTCTATTCATATATTTCAACTGGAATTATTATGATGATTTTATTCCATGTTTTTGAAAATATTGGAATGGGGATTGATGTTTTACCATTAACAGGGATTCCACTTCCGTTTGTATCCCAAGGGGGGTCAGCCTTACTAGGAAATATGATTGGTGTTGGGCTAATTCTTTCAATGAAGTGGCACCATCGTGATTATATGTTTAGTACAGCTGGTGACTTTTAAATTAGAATCAAAAATTAAAAGGCTAAGTGATCTGAATCACTTAGCCCTTTAATTTTGCATTTAATTGTTATTTTCAATGTCAATCTTTTGAGCATCTCGATGACGAATTACTAAAACATCGCATTCAGCAGTACGAGTTACATATTCAGTAATGCTACCAATCAAGAGACGTTCGACAGCATTTAAACCAGTAGCTCCAATGATTATTAAATCGATATTATGCTTTTCTGGAAATTGATGAGCTAAGATATTCTTTGGAGATCCATACTCAATTGAGTACTTAACATCTTTGATCCCAGCATCAATTGCTTCTTGATAATACTTTTTGATTCTTTCTTCAGAATCTTTAGAAACTTGTTCGACCATTGCAGAATCAAAGCTAGATACATCTTGAAATGCACGAGTATCAACAACGTGAACAATATTTAATGTAGCATCATTTCGTTTGGCTACTTCAACAGCACGCTTGAAGGCCATCTTTGCTTCATGAGAGCCATCAACTGCAACTTGAATGTTTTTATATTGTTTTAACATAATGATTACCACCTTTCTACTATATTTTACCAAAAATATCCAATTTTGATTAAGAGTTTAGACTTGTAAAGCGAAAAGAAAAGTAGGTCATAATTAAGGCACTAACCCCAAGCGTAATAAAATTATACATTTTTGGGAGGGTGAAAGTAATGATGATACCCACAAAGCCCATAATAATCAATAAAATTGCTGTTAATTTGATTAAGGGTTTAATTTTGTCATTTTGACTAATATTAAAAATTAAAAATTTTTCTTGGTTAAGTGCAAAGAAAAAGTACCAAGCTGTTAAAAATAGAAAGATGACAAAGATAATCATTAAAAATTTAATTGCCACAATGAAAGTCCTCGCTTATTAAAAAAGTTGGTGATATGGAAAAAGCGGCTTGGGAGCCGCTTTGAAAGTTCTTAATAATCTGAGTTGATGGAACATATAATGACGCTTGTTGAACCCGCATAGTTCATTAAATTGAATCTGTGTCGCAGCGAATATAGATTCTAGGACAAAGCTAGCATTCTGATTCGGATGTTATTCACAGACTCCCACGTCTAAAATTTGACCGGTCAACTTAATTATTATTATGCGCGATCAACTCAGACAATAAATATTCTAGCAGATAATAAAGAGATGTCAATCATCTTGCTTTGATTTTAACCCATCTTTTTGAAGCTTTTTCAATCGTTTATATTGACGCTTGAAAGCTTCTTCAAACTTGGAATTTCCCTTTGGATTAAAGTATTGGGTATTTTTTAGACTAGTGGGAAGGTACTGCTGCGCTACCCAGTCATTGGGATAGGAGTGAGGATAAAGATAGTTAACTCCGTGACCAAGTTTTTTTGCCCCCTTAAAGTGCGCATCTTTTAAATGTGGAGGAACAGGTGAAATTTTTTTCGCTCGAATATCTTCTAAGGCTTGGTCAATTGCAAGAATCCCACTATTACTTTTTGGAGATAAGCAAAGTTCAATTACGGTATCTGCTAAAATAATACGGGCTTCTGGCAAGCCGACGCTTTGAGCGGCTTGTACACTAGCCACTGTGCGTTGACAGGCTGGCATGTTTGCTAGCCCAATATCTTCATAAGCAATAACTAAAAGACGGCGACAAATTGAAATTAAATCTCCTGATTCACAGAGTTGGGCCAAATAATAAATAGCTGCATCAGTATCTGAACCACGAATTGACTTTTGAAAAGCAGAAATAAGATTATAGTGACTGTCTCCATTGGCATCATAATCTTGACTTTTTACCTGAAGAGAATTAGCTATTGCATCTTGATCAATTATTAATTGTTTCTTATCATTATTTATCTCTCTATTTTCTTGATAGGTAGAAGTGACGGCTAATTCGAGGCCATTAAGAGTGGCTCTAAGATCGCCGTTTCCTGTATTGATCAATAATTTCCGAGCGCTTGCTGTTAAATGAGGATGATATTTACCGAGCCCATCTTTTTCATCTTTTAGGGCACGATCAATTGCACGAGAAACATCCGCTTCCTCTAAGCGTTGTAGTTCAAAGATCTGAGTTCTTGATCTAATGGCCGGAGAAATAGAGATGTAAGGATTCTCTGTAGTAGCACCAATTAAGATAACTTGCCCAGATTCTAATAACGGAAGTAAAAAATCCTGTTTTGTTTTGTCGAGGCGGTGAATTTCGTCTAAAAGTAAAACAACTGTTCCACTCATTTTTGCTTCTTCAGCAACAATTTGAAGATCTTTTTTAGTATCAGTAGCAGCATTAAGCGTTCTAAAAGCATATTTAGTAGATCCAGCAATTGCGCTAGCGATACTGGTTTTACCAATGCCAGGTGGTCCATAAAGAATCATTGAAGAAAGAAGTTTTGCTTCGACCATTCGCCGAATAATCTTCCCAGGCCCAACTAAATGATGTTGACCCACAATTTCATCAATATTAGTAGGGCGCATCCGATAAGCTAAAGGTTTCATTTTTTTCCAAATAGTCTTTCTAATAAACTTTTTTTGTGAGGCTTAGGAGACTCTAAACCTTCACCACCGATTGAAGGAGCGAAGACTTGGTTAATTTCAATACGCATCCTATTAATGGCAACTGGAGAAACGACAAGTAGGCCAGTAGCATCTGGCTCATCTTGAGCAGTGTTATCATTAATCATTGTGAACTTAACATCATTTTTAGAACAAAGGGCCATTACTTGTCCAATGAAACCATTTTGAGGCATTTTTCCGTTAATTAAAATTGAATATGACTTAAATTCATCAAAGTGTTCAATAAAAATCTTTTGCCATTTAGGATCTTGAACTTGTGATACCGTCATTCTTAAAAAAGTTCTCTCTCTTAATGAGCCTAAAAAACGGCGACGTTCATCCGGTTTAGTTTGAAGACTGCCGTGAGAGGATTGCTCTAAACGTTGATTTAAATCTTCACTCATAATTATTACCTCGATTCTAATTTCTATGTATAGTGTAGCAAGAATTAATGAATTAACAATAAAAAAGCTCTTCCCAGGTGAGGGAAGAGCTTTTGAAGCAATAATAAAATTAAAGCTTCTTGTTGTACCATTCAACAACAAGTGATTCGTTGATTTCTGGTTCCATTTCATCACGTTCTGGAAGACGTACTAAAGTACCAGTCATCTTAGATTCATCAAATGAAACAAATGATGGACGAGAAACAGTTGCTTCAAGAGCATCCTTAACTTGTTGTAAGTTCTTTGATTTTTCTCTTAAAGTAATTTCGTCACCTGGTTTAACTTCGTAAGATGGAATATCAACACGCTTACCGTTAACTAAAATGTGTCCGTGGTTTACAAGTTGACGAGCTTGTTCTCTAGTAGTTGCTAAACCAAGACGGTAAACGATGTTGTCTAAACGACTTTCAAGTAAGGCCATGAAGTTAACACCGTGCTTACCTTCACGAATCTTACCTGCGCGAATGAATAAGTTTTGGAATTGACGTTCATTTAAACCGTACATCCAACGTAACTTTTGCTTTTCTTTTAATTGTAAGCCGTATTCAGAAACCTTAGCACGGTTATTAGGACCGTGGTCACCAGGTACATAGTTACGACGACTTAATTCTTTACCAGTTCCTGAAAGTGAAATACCTAAACGTCTTGAACGCTTCCAGCTTGGGCCAGTATATCTTGACATAAAATATCCTCCATAAAATAGTTAATAATTTCTGGAGTAAAATATAAGGAATAAGTTCAACATTCGTGCATCTTAAGTTGCATATTTCGCCCAGTGCAGCGCGGGTTACTCGTTCACTAAACTCGTCTTAAGATGTTGACGTTCTTGTCACTTATTGCTGCAAATATTTTACACGGATTCCATTATAACTACTAAAAAGCGGAAAAGCAAGTTTAATTAGTAAAAATCTTCTTAACTATAGCCTGTGGAAGTTACTTATTTTTGCTATAATAAATAGTAATAGTTTTTGGAGGGATTTTATGGCAACAGGAACAATAATCATTATTTTATTACTTATTATTTTAGTTATTGCGGCCGTGAGTGTGATTGGGATCAATAAAACAAATCTCAAAAAAATTGAGCAGCTCCAAAGAATGCGCGCAAGTTTAACCAATCCTACAATTGATGAGGAAATTAAGCGTCTTGAAAAGATGGAGTTAGCAGGGAAGAGTTTAGAAACTTTTAATAAGTGGAAGAAAAAATATAATCGTGTTGAAAATATTGACCGAGCTTCCTTAGATAAGCTTTTAAAAGAAGCTAAAATCGAAAATGGAAAATATAGCTTATTTAAAGCAAATAAATTAATTCGTAAATCACAAGAGTTAGTGCAAACTGCTCAGGAAGACTTAAAGGGAAGCGAGAAGGCTTTTGGTGAGCTTTTAGAGTCAAATCGTGATAACCAAAAACAAAATGCTGCTTTACTGAAAGACTATCAAGCTTTGAGAAAAGAAGTGTTAGCTCAGTCTTATAATTATGAAGTAGCTTTAGATAAAATTGAAGATGAGTTATCAAGTATAGGGAAAGATTTTGATGCAGTTAAAAATCTTTCTGCTCAAGGAGATCACGTAGAAGCTAAGCAAGTTTTAAGTAAGATTGCTGAAAAACTAGGTGTTTTACAAAAGGAATTACCAAAAGTTAAGCAATTTGATAAAGATTTAAAGACAACTTTCCCAGAGCAATTAAATGAGATTAGTACCACTTATAAACAAATGCGCAAAGATAAATTTATGATTAAGGAGGTTTCCGTTCCTGAAGAAGTAAAGAATCTTTATAACCAAATTGACCATAATTTAGATGTTTTGGGAAATCTTGATATTGATGCTGTTGAAAAAAATAATGAAATGATAGCTAGTCAAATTGATAATCTCTATAATATTTTGACAAAGGAATTTAAGGCTAAGCCATTTATTGAAAAGAACCAAGATAAGATTGTGGATCTTCTTGCTCATGGAGCTAATGCATCAGCTAAGTTAGTTAAGAAATTAGAACATATTGATGAAAGTTATGAATTAACTCACGGTGAATTACAAGAAGCGAAAACTTTGGAAAGTGAAGTAAATCACTTGAATGTTGATTTTGGAACAGATACCCAAAAGCTAGCGGATGGAGAAGGAGTTTATTCAGAAATTGAGAATAAATGGCTGACGCTTTTGAAAAAGCTGAAACAAATTGAAAAAAGAGAAAACGAAATTTCTCAAGATGTGGATGGACTCTATGGGGCCGAGCAAATTGCTAATGATTCAATTGAAAAATTTAAGCAAGAGGTTTCAGTAGTTTATCGTCGTCTTGAACGTCGTCAATTGCCAGGAAAGCCTGAAAGTTTCGTTCAGTTATATACTTTAGTAATTAATGAAATTAAAAAGACAAGTGAAGAGCTCCAAAAAGTTCGCATCAATATGGAACATATTTCTGAACAACTTATTCAAATTCAGGAAGATATTGATCGTTTGAAAAAAGAGGCAGAGACAATTTCTTCAGCAGCTGATATGGTGGAATTGATGATGCAATATTCTAATAAGTATCTAAATAATCCAGAAATTAAAAAGGCGCGTAAAGAAACTTTTGATCTTTACCAAAATAAATATGAATACCAAGAAGCACTTGATGTCATTGGAACAGCTTTAGAAAAAGTAGAGCCAGGCGCTTTTGAACGAATTGAAAATGAATATTATGCTGATCAAGAAGAAAATAAAAATAACGAAGATTTTGACGAAGAATAATTGCAGTTTTTGTTAAAATAAGTTATTATCTACTATACAATAGTAAGTGAACGACCATTCTCATGGTCGTTTTTTGAAGGAGAACAGATTTATGATCTATTTTGATAATAGTGCAACAACACAAGTTTATCCTGAAGCACTAGACACTTTTAATAAGGTAACTAAAGAAATTTGGGGAAATCCTTCAAGTTTACATAAGTTAGGGGATCGTTCCCATCAGTTATTAGAGGCCTCACGAAAGCAAATTGCTAATCTTTTAGGAGTAAAACCTTATGAAATCTTTTTTACTTCAAGTGGGAGTGAATCAGATAACTGGGCAATTAAAGGGACAGCGCAAGCAAAGCGAGAATTCGGTAATCATATCATTACGACGAGCATTGAACATGCAGCTGTGACGAATACGGTGAAAGCTTTAGAAAAACAAGGTTTTCGTGTTACAATGCTTCCAGTTGATAAGAATGGTTTTATTAATCCTGAAGATTTAAAAAATGCTTTAGATCGTGAAACCATTTTAGTTTCGATTATGGGAGTAAATAATGAAATTGGCTCAATTCAACCAATTCAAGAAGTAAGTGAAATTCTGGAAGAGTATCCGAATGTAACTTTTCATGTTGATAATGTCCAAGCACTTGGTAAAAATATCTGGGATAAGGTTTTTACACCCAGAGTGGACTTAATGAGTTTATCTGCTCATAAGTTTCATGCACCAAGAGGTACAGGAATTATGTACAAAAAGACCGGTAAGATGGTTGACCCACTAATTGATGGGGGTGGTCAAGAAAAAGGCCTACGTTCAAGTACTGAAAATTTGGCAGGAATTGCTGCAACAGCAAAAGCAATGCGGTTGTATTTAGAAAATGAAGAAAAAAATGCTCAGCGTGAAGCTAGTGTGAAAAATAGAATTGTTGATTATCTAAAGGACAAGCCAGGAATTCAGATTTTTTCACCTGTTAGCGAAAACTTTGTTCCAAGTATTCTTTGTTTTGGTTTAGAAGGTATTCGAGGGGAAACTTTAGTCCATACTTTAGAAGCAAAAGATATTTTTACTTCGACTACTAGTGCATGTTCATCTAGAAGTGAGGTTGAAAGTGGAACTTTAAATTCAATGAAGGTTCGTGATGATATTGCTACTGGGGCGATTCGTTTAAGTTTTGATCCAAGTAATACTATTGAGCAAGCAGATAGATTTATTGCGGAGTTTGATAAAGTTTATAAGCATTTTGCTGAAATTAATCATTTGAAGTAAGGAGGCAGCAGATAGATGCAATATACGGAAGTTATGGTTCGTTATGGTGAACTTTCTACTAAAGGAAAGAATCGTAAGGACTTTATTGGTCGTTTAGCAGGAAATATCACCAGAGTGTTAAAAGATTTTCCAGAAATTGAAATTCATCCTAAGCATGATCGATTACATATTGTATTAAATGGAGCACCATTTGAAGAAATTGATCAACGTTTGAAGAAAGTTTTTGGTATTCAAACTTACTCACCAACTATTAAAGTTGAAAAAAATATCGAAGCTATTAAGAAAACAGCTCTAGAATTAATGCAAGCAACTTTTGAAGATGGGATGACTTTTAAAGTTAATACCCGTCGAAGTGACCATGAATTTGAATATGATACTAATCAATTGAATAAAATGATTGGTGACCATTTATTTGATAATATGGATAACTTAAAAGTTCAGATGAAAAAACCAGATATGGTTTTAAGAATTGAAGTACGCCAAGATGGAGTCTATATTTCTAATCAGTTGATTAAAGGTGCTGGAGGGATGCCAGTTGGTACTGCTGGTAAAGCAGTGATGATGCTTTCAGGTGGAATTGACTCCCCAGTTGCCTCATACTTAGCTTTAAAACGTGGTGTTGATATTGAAATGGTACACTTCTTTAGTCCACCATATACAACAGATAAGGCCTTAGCTAAAGCAAAAGAATTAGCTGGAATTTTAGCAAATTATAGTGGGAAAATTAACTTTATCGCAGTGCCATTTGCAGAAATTCAAGAGCAAATTAAGGAAAAGTTACCTGAAGGTTACTTAATGACTGTTCAAAGAAGATTTATGCTTCAACTTGCGGATCGAATTCGTGAAATGCGTGGTGGTCTTGCAATTTTTAATGGGGAATCGGTTGGTCAAGTTGCGTCTCAAACTTTAGAGTCGATGGTAGCAATTAATGATGTGACCACTACTCCTGTTTTGCGACCAGTAGCTACTATGGACAAAACCGAAATTATTCGTTTAGCTGAAGAAATTGGAACTTTTGATTTGTCTATCAAGCCATTTGAGGACTGCTGTACAATTTTTGCTCCACCTCGTCCTAAAACTAAGCCAAAATTAAAGGACGCACGTAAATTTGAAGATCGTTTGGATGTTGAAGGGTTAATTCAACGTGCGCTTGATGGGATCGAAGTAACTACTATTCGTCCAAATGAGACTTTTTTAGATGATCAAGCACAAATTGATATGAATTTACTTTGATGATAAAATACTACCCGAATATTCAGGGTAGTATTTTTAGTTAAGAAAGATATAGGAGTAGGAAATTTGCAAAGAAATAAAGTATCTTGGCAGTTAATTATAGTCATAGTTTTAATTTTTTGTGGGGTAGTTTTTGGTGTTTGGAAGTTTAATAATTCCAAGAATGTATCTCCGGAACCGGCAGTAGTAGATAATACGAGTACACGTCCCGCTTCATATTCTACGAAGAAATTTAAATCCTTATTACAAAAGCAGTATCCAGACGTTTATAAAAACTTGGATTTTGCTCAAAAGCCAACTTTTTATGTTATTCCAGGTCTAATTAAATCCGCTGCTATTAAGCATAAAGCTCCTGATAAAGGGAAAGTGGGAATTGCTTATGACATGGATCCCCAAGGACTAGCAATTATTCATCACAAATACTTGATTATTTCCGCTTATAGTAAAAGTAAAAAGTATGATTCAGTTTTATGGGTTTTAAACTTTAAGACCGGTCGTTTTATCAAAACGATTGCTTTAAATAATCTTGACCATGTTGGAGGAATTACTTATGATGATGATCACGATCGCTTATGGATAGCAACGATTAATCGGCATAAGCGCGCACAGATTCAATCAGTAACTTTAAATGAAATCGAAAGTTACAATCTCCAGCAACAGAAAAAGCCAATTAAGTTCCATCATGGTACTAATTTAGCTAACCCTAAGCGGACATCTTATTTGACTTATCATAAGGGTAAGCTATATGTGGGGTATTTTGATAAAATTCATGGAGGACAGCTTTTTGCTTATCATCTTGATAAGAAGGGACTTTTGAAAAAAGATAAGAAAGATAACAATCTTGCTGTTCCTGAAGAAAATTGGTCTACTTATCCGCAAATTCAGGGAATTAGTTTTGATAAAAATAATATTTTATTATCATCTTCATATGGTAACTATAATTCCCAATTATTAATTTTCAAAAACAAATTAAATAAGCCTAACTTTAAGTTAAACCTTGCTGAGGCCGATAAAACAATTAACTTGCCACCATATCTTGAACAAATTATTGGAAAAGATGGTGAAATTTATCTTTTATTTGAATCAGCAACTACTCGCTACCGCAAGAATCCAGACTTGTTACATATGGATCGAGTAATTAAGATAAAAGATACTGTAAAGAGCGAGAAGGTTAAGAAAAAATAGAGGAGGGAAATAGAAAAATTCTTAGTATAAAGTACTAAGAATTTTTTTGTGTTCTTGAATAAGAGGAATAAGGTAAAATAAATTTAGAAAGTAACTGTTAATTAAAACTTAAATGGTGGTAATTATGAGAATTGATAAATACTTGGCAAATATGAATGTTGGGAGTCGCAAACAAGTTCATGAATTGATAAAACAAGGAATTGTGACGATTAATGAAAATGTTGTTAAGACACCAAAAGAAAAGGTAAAAGAAAATGATGTTGTAAAAGTTGGTGAGGAAGAAATTAAGTATCAACAATATCATTACTTTTTATTAAATAAACCTAAAGGAGTTTTATCAGCAACTGAAGATCTGCACCAAAAGACAGTAATAGACTTATTAGATCCAAAGGATCGTTATAAGGATATGGCGCCGGTGGGCAGATTAGATAAGGATACCACGGGTTTGCTTTTGTTAACGAATGACGGGCAATTGAATCATGAGTTATTAGCGCCAAGTAAACATGTGGATAAAGTTTATCAGGCTAAAATTGCAGGGATAGTTAGTGAAGAGACAGTGAGAAATTTTGCAGAAGGAATGACCTTAAAAGATGGAACAACTTTGAAACCTGCAAAATTAAAAATTTTGGATACTGATGAAGAAAATGGAACTTCTAAAATTGAAATTACAATTAAAGAAGGAAAGTACCATCAAATTAAGCGGATGTTTGGTGCAGAAGGGATGAAGGTACTTGAACTTGATCGAATTTCAATGGGGAGATTATCTCTACCTGAAGATTTAGCTCAAGGTAAATATAGTGAATTATCAGTGAATCAAATTAAAAATTTGAAAGAAGAAAAATGAAAAAATTAATTATATTATTTTTTCTCACAATTTTTCCATTTGTCTGTGGCATGATGAATATTGCACACCGTGGTGACAGTGATAATGGAAAAACTGTTGAACACAGTTGGTTTGCATATGACCGTGCTGTTTGCGCCCGTGTTAATTATCTCGAACTTGATTTGCAGGAGACAAACGATCATGTATTGGTACTTAGTCACGATGATAATTTAAGCCGAGTTTTTGGTGTGGATCGCAAGATTAGTGATATTACTTATCAAGAATTATCCCAATATGAAAATCGTAATGGGCAACATATTTTAAAACTAAATGATGTTTTTCAGCGTTATCAGGGTAATTCTAAGGTCAAGTTTATGATTGAACCAAAGAGCGATAGTGAAGCGGATTGTAAACAATTGGTTGATCTAATAAAGAAGTATCATTTACAAAAACGAATTCTTTTTGAATCTTTTTCAAAAGATGCTTTAGCAACTTTAAAGCAACTAGCTCCTGAAATTCCTCGGGCGCAGCTTGCGGGAGATTATCAATCACTTGCTACAAGCGAGTATTATGTTTCTGATGCTTATCAAAAGTCAGTTGCAGAGTTTTTAACTAGCCATGACAAAGGGTATCTACTTTGGGGGATCAATAAAGTTAAACAGATGCATAAATTCATGCAGCCAGATAAACTTGTCACTGGAATTTTGACAGATAATCCAGTGGAATTAGCGATGATTTTGTCCAGAAGAAATCATCTAGTACCTGTTTATTCATTAGGAGATTTTCCTCCCCAAAAAATTAATGGTCATATTATTTGGAAAGGAACTATGCTGACGATTGACAGCATCAAACTAGTTAATGATCAGTTATATTATCATGTCACACCAGGAATTTGGGTTGAGGCAAGTAAGTTTTATGAGAAAAATGCTAATGCACCAAAATCGAAATCTGGTTTAATTCATGTTTCAAAGATTACGCCGGTGTACACGGATTTAACTTTTACCCATGCTGCAGGTAAAACTTTGCGTGCAAATAGCTACTGGAATTATTATGCGGTAGCTAAAACAAATGGTAAAACTGCTTATAACTTAGGCGGAGACCAGTGGATAAAATAAAGTTTCATGCTATAAATGTAGAGTATAAAGTAATATAAAAGATAATTGAAGAATTATAAGAATATCAGCTCTTTTTAAATTCTTTAATTCATGCTATAATCAGACACAAAGCAATAATACAAGAGTTGTTGACTCAAGCTTAGAGAATTGGTCCTAGTGCTGAAAGACCTATGAAGTCAACTGGTAGCTTGTTAGCTGATTAATTGAACTAATAGTAGGTTAATTCGGAATTATGCACCGTTACTGCAAAGAAGAGAAAAGTATATCTTATTATACTTTTAACTTAGGTGGTACCGCGGTTAATTAGAATTCAATCGTCCTAGACTTATACAGTCTAGGACTTTTTTAATGGAGGAAATATTATGGCAGATTTAGCCCCAAAATATGATCCATCTGCTGTTGAAAAAGGCAGATATCAAACTTGGCTTGATGAGGATTTATTTAAGCCATCAGGTGACAAAAAAGCTCACCCTTATTCAATTGTTATTCCACCACCAAATGTAACTGGTAAGTTACACTTGGGGCATGCTTGGGATACTGCAATTCAGGATACTTTAATTCGTTTAAAGAGAATGCAGGGATACGATACTTTGTACTTGCCAGGGATGGATCATGCTGGTATTGCTACTCAGGCAAAAGTTGAAGCACGCTTACGTGAACAAGGTAAAGATCGTCATGAACTTGGACGTGAAAAATTCTTAGAACAAGTTTGGGCATGGAAAGATGAATACGCAAATATTATTAAGAGTCAATGGTCTAAACTTGGCTTATCTTTAGATTATTCACGCGAGCGTTTTACTTTAGATGATGGTTTATCAAAAGCAGTTAAGAAGGTTTTCGTAAAACTTTATAATGAAGGCTTAATTTATCGTGGAGAATACATTATTAACTGGGATCCAAAATTAGAAACTGCTTTAAGTGATATTGAAGTAATTCACAAAGATGATAATGGTGCTTTTTACCATATTAAATATCCATTTGCAGATGGTTCAGGCTTTGTTGAAATTGCCACTACTCGTCCAGAAACAATGTTTGGTGATACTGCTGTAGCAGTAGCTCCAGGAGACGAAAGATACAAGGATTTAGTTGGAAAAGAATTGATTTTACCATTAGTTGGACGCCGTATTCCAATTATTGAAGATCAACACGTTGATCCAGAATTTGGTACTGGATTAGTTAAGATTACACCAGCTCATGATCCTAATGACTTTGCTGTAGGTAATCGTCACAATTTGGAAAGAATCAATGTGATGAATTCAAATGGTACGATGAATGATAAAGCTGGTAAATATGCAGGAATGGATCGTTTTGAAGCCCGTAAAGCTTTAGTAAAAGATCTAGAAGATGAAGGTTACTTAATTAAAGTTGAACCTATTGTGCACTCTGTAGGTCACTCAGAACGTTCAGGTGTTCAAGTTGAGCCAAGATTGTCTACCCAATGGTTTGTTAAGATGAAACCTTTAGCAGATAAGGTTTTAGAAAATCAAGATAGTGAAAATAAGGTTAACTTTGTTCCTGAAAGATTTGCCCACACTTTAGAGCAATGGATGGAAAATGTTCATGACTGGGTAATTTCCCGTCAATTATGGTGGGGACACCGAATTCCAGCTTGGTACAATAAAAAAACTGGTGAAATGGTTGTACAAGAAGAAGCACCTAAAGATATCGAAAATTGGGAACAAGATCCAGATGTGTTAGATACTTGGTTCTCAAGTGCTTTGTGGCCATTTTCAACTATGGGTTGGCCTGATACTAATTCAGAAGACTTCAAGCGTTACTTCCCAACTAATGCCTTAGTTACTGGTTACGATATTATTTTCTTCTGGGTATCCAGAATGATCTTCCAAAGTTTGCACTTTACCAAAGAAAAACCATTTGATGATGTTGTGTTACACGGTTTAATTCGTGATGAACAAGGACGTAAAATGTCTAAATCATTGGGTAATGGTATTGACCCAATGGATGTCATTGATAAGTATGGTGCTGATGCACTTCGTTGGTTCTTACTAAATGGTACTGCGCCTGGTCAAGATACTCGTTTTAGTTATACTAAGATGGATGCTGCTTGGAACTTCATTAATAAGATTTGGAATGCTAGTCGTTTCGTAATTATGAACTTGCCAGAAGATGCAAAACCAGCTCATATGCCAGATACAACTAAGTTTGATTTAGCTGACAAGTGGATTTTTGACCGTTTGAATCAGACAGTTGGTGAAGTAACGCGCTTATTTGATGAGTATCAATTTGGTGAAGCAGGAAGATTACTCTATAACTTTATCTGGAATGACTTCTGTGATTGGTATATTGAAATGGCTAAGGTTGCTTTAAATGGTAACGATGAAGAATTAAAGGCTCGTAAGCAAGAAAACTTAATTTGGATTTTAGATCAAATTTTACGTTTAATGCACCCAATTATGCCATTTGTGACTGAAAAACTTTGGTTATCAATGCCTCATGATGGTGAAAGTATTATGGTTGCTGACTATCCAACTACTCATAAAGAATTTGAAAACACAGCTGCTAATGAAGAAATGAACTTCTTAATTGAAGTGATTAAGGCAGTACGTAATATTCGTATGGAAGTTAATGCACCAATGTCATCAGAAATTGATATCTTAATTCAACTAGATGATGAAAATAATCAACATATTTTAAGTGATAATGCAGAGTATGTTGAAAACTTCTTACATCCTAAGACTTTGAAGGTGGATACTGCAGTTGAGGCTCCAACTTTAGCTAAAACAGCCGTAATTCCAGGGGCACAAATTTTTGTACCATTGACAGAATTAGTTAATGTTGACGATGAAATTGCCAAAATGGAAAAAGAAGAAAAACGTTTGGAAGGCGAAGTAACTCGTGCAGAAAAGAAATTAGCTAATAAGGGTTTTGTCGACCATGCTCCTGCAGCTGTAGTAGATAAAGAGAAGGCTAAAAAGGCTGATTATGAAAGTCAATTAGCTGGTGTTCGTCAACGTATTCAAGAGTTAAAGGATAGTAAATAGTGAATTACGAAGAAGTTATTTCTAAAATTGAAGAATTACCACGTTGGCATGAGCGTAATGAATTAATTTACATTAAGCGAGTTTTAAAAGAATTAGGAAATCCGCAAGATAAAATTAAAACGATTCATGTCACGGGCACTAATGGTAAAGGATCAACTTCGTACTATCTACGTAATCTATTAGAAAAGGCTGGTCAAAAAACCGGCCTTTTTGTTTCGCCATATATTGAAAAATTTAATGAACGTATTCAAGTAGGTGGAGAACCGATAGGTAATGCAGATTTAGTAGAAGGATATCTGGCAATTCAGCAGATAATTAAGAAAATCCAAAATGAAGAACCTGATTTTCATCTAGTAACTTTTGAATTTGAAGTAGCAATGGCTTTTTGGATTTTTTATAAGCAACAGGTAGATTATGCTGTAATTGAAGTAGGGATTGGTGGGGAGCATGATAAAACCAATGTCATCGTACCTGAGTTAAGTATTATTACGACAATTGGCTTAGATCATGAACAAATTATCGGGCCTACAATTCAAGATATTGCTAAGGAAAAAAGTGGAATTATTAAGCAAAAAAAGCCAGTAATTGTAGGGAAAATACCTTATCAAGTTAAAGCAATTATTAAAGAAAAAGCGCAAAAATTTTCTGCCCCAATATATCATTTGGGTGAAGACTTTGAAATCAAGGTAAATGAGAACGTTTTATATCAAACTGGCCAAGAACATTATCAATTTAATTGGCGCCCTGAAGTGGAAGCTTTTGATATTGGAATGGCAGTAAAGGCTGTTGAGTTGTTAGGATTACAACTAGATAAAAACGATGTTGAAAAAGCAATTAATCAGACACAAATTCCAGGACGTTATCAAATAGTACAAGAAAAGCCATTAATAGTTGTTGATGGTGCCCATAATGTCCAGGCGATGAAAAATCTTTTGAAGTTTATTCATAACCAAAAAGGTCAAAAAATTCATTTTTTGGTAGGGATGATGAAAGATAAAGATTTAACCCAGGTTTTTGAACTTTTTGATGATAAAGATGAAATAAATTTAACTAGAATTTCCTATCCTCGTGCAGCAAAACTTGAGGACTTTCCCATTGATATTCAAAAAAGAGCCACTTATACTGAAGACTATAAGGAAGCCTTTGATAAAGTCGTTAACAGACTAAAAAAAGATGATATTTTGGTAGTTACAGGTTCATTTTATTTAGTAGGTGCAATCTTAAATTATATCCATCAAGGAAGGAACCAGAAGTGAAAATAGCAGGTATAAAAAATGATATTAAAGGTGTAATTTTTGATATGGATGGTTTGCTAGTAAATTCTGAAAAACTGTATTGGCAAGCTAATATTCAAGCAGCTAAAGAAGCAGGTCTAGATATTCCAGAGAATTCATATCTAAAGTTAGCAGGGGCTAGTGTCAAAAAAATGTCAGAATTTTATGATAAATATTTTCCAACTATTCAAGCACGCGAAGACTTTATCAAAAGAACGGATGAGTTAGTTGCTCAGTGGACAAAAGAAGGAAAGCTAAAATTGCAACCAGGCGTGGCCCAATTTCTTACATATTTAAAAAACCATGATCTTAAAATGGGAATTGCTTCCAGTAATTATAAGAGTGTAATTCAAGAAGATATGAAAGTAACAAAAATCAAGCAATATTTTGATTTCTATTTAAGTTACGATGATGTTTTAAAAAAACAACTAAAAAGTAAACCGGCGAGTGATATTTATGACCTGGCTCAGAAAAGAATGGGACTGCCTGCTAGTAATTTAGTGGTCTTTGAAGATTCTTCTTCTGGAGTTCAAGCTGCTAAAAATGCCCAACTACCTGTGATCATGATTCCTGATTTAAAAGCACCTAGTAAAAAAGATAAGGAAAATGCTACGGCAATTTACTCTAATTTTAATCAAGTACTACAAAATACGAAATAATTTGCGTAAATAATGATGAAAGGAGTTTTTAGATGAACTTGGAAAAAGATCATTATTTATTGCAAAGTGATAAGCAGTTATTTTTTCGTTTGAAAGAATATCTAAGAAAAGAAAAAATTGATAACTTTAATCAATTAAAGGAATATTTAGAGAAGCAAGAAATTCATTCTTTAGAAGATTTATGGAAATTTTTAACTACTACGGATTGTCCTGAAGATTTAACACTTTGCTTAAAAGGGTTAATTTATCGTATTAAAAGGTTACAAAATGAACGTTTAGATCGATTTTCTTCTAGTGCCCAGGTCGGTTATTATTTACAAGACAAATTTTGTGGAAAAACACAAGAAGAGGTTGTAGCGCTATATTTAGATTCAAAAAATAGAATTATTGCAGAAAAATTAATTTGTCGTGGAACTTTAAATAAGTCACTTGCACACCCAAGAGATATTTTTAGGTGGGGAATTATTTATAATGCAGCAAGTTTTATTATTGTTCACAATCATCCTAGTGGTGATTGTACTCCTTCCCAACAAGATATTGATTTTACAAAAAAACTAACCTCTGTAAGTAAATTAGTAGGAATTGATATTCTTGATCATTTTGTTGTTTCGGATGTAGATTACTATAGTTTTAGAGAAATGAAAGTTTTTTAAAGCTTGGTAAATTGTCCCATCTTTAATAAAAGTTTTAATTTTATATGCTATAATAGCAGAGACTAAATAAAAGATACTAATTTAGGATAATTAATTAAATAAACCATTTATTAAGGAGAGATTTTGCGTGTTTGGAATGGGATCGAAAAATATTGGTATTGATTTGGGAACAGCAAACACCCTAGTATATAGTGAAGGCAAAGGAATCGTCTTACGTGAACCCTCAGTAGTTGCAAAAAATACTCAAACTGGAGCAGTAATTGCTGTTGGTACTGAAGCTAAGGAAATGATTGGTAGAACACCTGGTTCTATTAGGGCAATTCGTCCAATGAAAGATGGAGTAATTGCCGATTATGATACAACTGCTGCAATGCTTAAATACTTTATGGAAAAAACCGTTGGAAATTCAAAGCCAGCTATAATGATTTGTGTTCCTTCAGGAGTTACTGAAGTAGAAAAAAGAGCAGTTATTGACGCTGCGCGTGTAGCAGGTGCACGTGAAGCTTATGTAATTGAAGAACCATTTGCTGCTGCAATTGGTGCAGGTCTACCAGTAATGGATCCAACTGGATCAATGGTTGTTGATATTGGTGGTGGTACTACTGATGTTGCTACTATTTCATTGGGTGGAATTGTTTCAGCTCGTTCAATTAGAGTTGCTGGTGATAAGTTTAGTGCAGCTATTAGTGCCTATGTTCACCAAAACTTTAATTTGTTAATTGGTGAAAGAACTGCTGAAGATATTAAGATTCAAATTGGATCTGCTTCTGTTGAAAAAGCAGAAAAAATGGATTCAATGAGCATCAGAGGACGTGATCTAGTTACTGGATTACCTAAATCTATTGAAATTAATGCAGTTGATGTTGCTAAAGCTATTCAAGAATCTGTTCAAAGTATTATTGTTGCGATTAAAGAAACCCTTGAAGAAACTTCTCCTGAAATTGCAGCTGATGTAATTGATCATGGAATTGTTTTAACAGGTGGTGGAGCTTTATTAAAGAATTTACCTGAAGTTATCTCAGATGCAACTAAAGTTCCAGTATTTATTGCGCAGGATCCTCTTGACTGTGTTGCAATTGGTACAGGTGAATCTCTTAAAAATATCGAAGTTATGCGTGGTAAGCATTAATGAAAAGCTGGCAAGCGCCAGCTTTTCTTTTTAGGAATGTGAAATACTTAAGATGAAAAGCTTTATTAAAAATAAAAAATTATTAATTACGGTTGTAACAATTGTAGTAGTGTTAGGTTTACTGACAATTTCAGTAGGACTTAGAAATCGAAAGTCTACGCCATCTTTTGTGCAGCGAGTAGGTAATGATACAATGGCAATTGTGAGTCGGGTAGTTAGCTGGCCCGTAAGTTTAGTAACCAATAGTAGTAAAAGTGTTAGCGACTTAGTAAATGCAGAAAATGAAAATGATCATTTAAGGTCAAAAGTTGATGACTTAGCGCAAACAAAAGTTAGAAATAGCACTTTAGAAAGTGAAAATGCACAACTTAAGGCGGCCTTAAAGTTAAAAGAGACTTTGACAAATTATGATATTATAACTGGATCTGTTATTTCTCGTGCTTCAGATTCTTGGTCAGATGTTTTGATTATAAATAAGGGTACTCAATCTGGAGTAGAAAAAAATATGGCTGTCATGAGTGGTGGGGGAGTTATTGGACGAATTTTAGAAGCAAATCGTACTTCTTCAAAGGTTGAACTTTTGACTAGCACAGATAAATCTGCTAATCGCTTTGCTGTAGAAGCAGAAAGTACCAATGGTAAAAAAGTCCATGGAATTATTTCAGTAATGGATGGAGATCAATTAGCATTTACTCAAGTTATTGATGGAGCTAAGTTAAAAAAAGGTACTAAGGTTTACACAAGCGGAATGGGAGGACGTTCTCCTAAAGGTCTGTTAATAGGAACTGTTAAGAAGACTACTCGAGATAATTTTGGCTTGTCAGATGTAATTGATATTACACCAGCAGGTAATTTGAACGATCCGTCAATTATTTCTGTAGTTAAAAGAGAGGTGTCACAATAATGCGAATTCTTCGCCAATGGTATGTAGCAATAGCATTATTAGTGGCAGTCTTGCTTGATGGGATTTTTGCTTATCGTTTACAAGGTTTTATTTTTCAGGGTGATTTTGGAGCAAGTTGTTGGTTTTCAGTAGTTGGAATCTCTCTAATTGGATTAGTCGATGATCGTAATGTCAATAATATTTGGCTTTGCTTTGGTCTTGGAATATTAGCAGATTTATACTACTATGGCTTTCTGGGTGTTTATACGGTAAGTTTTCCGCTATTATGCTTTTTAGCTCAAAGGGTTGCTAGGATATTACCAGAAGTATTTTGGATGCGGCTAATTGTGACATTAATTGGATATGCTCTTATGGAAATTTATCTGTTTATTGTATTTTCAATTGCTGGAACTATTTCTTTATCGATTTCAAGTTTGGTGTGGAGTTTACTTCCAGGATGGGGAATGTGTTTGATAATTTTCTTAATTACTTATCGTTTCTGGGTAAAATTAGTAGAAGAACACCCATTCTTGGTTTCACAACGCAGATACTTTTTCTAATAAAAAAGACCTTAAATTCTTTACTAAGGAAGAATTTAAGGTCTTTTTACTTTATTGAAACATATAATTAAATGCAACTCCAACAACACCAAACAAAGTAATAAGTGCCATAATAAATGCCATAATAATTGTCAAAACTTGGAAGGGTGTCTTTTTTTTACGTCTTCTTTTTGCCATAATAGCCTCCTTAAATATTAATATTCTATCTCATTCTTTATTCTTTTTCAATTTCTCCTTTATTACCAATGAAAATACGATAAAATTAATAATTGGTATGGAGGAATTACAATGCAACTATTATGGATTTTTTTGATACCAATTATTGGTATCTTGTGTGCAGGAATTTTGAGTAGGGTATTTCCAAAAGCACAATTTAAAGGATATGATATTTTACCTTTTTTCTTTCTTTGGAGCTGTCAATTAATTACCCAAATTAAGCATCAACCTAGTTTTTTGCCGTATGGTCTTTGGCTTTATTTTATATTAGTAGTTATAGTAGCAATAAAATTTGCTCGGAAAGATAAGAATGTACGCTTAGCAAAATTGATACGTACTTTGTGGAATTACCTAGTAATGTGTTCAGTTTTTTGGTATATTGGGTTAATTATTTTGCTAGTATTATAAAATAACGTTATCTAAATAAGCATTTTGTGAAACATATGTTCATGAATATAGATTTAGTTTTTATTAAAAATAGCTTGATTATAAATAATTCCGCTAATCATATGGTAGAAGTAGATGAATTGTGATAAATTATAATTAAAAGAACAAGAAACTGTTCCACAAGATAGGAACTTTAAGTAGATAAATTAGAAATAAAAACTATGGAATTTAAACATAAAAGTGTACTTTTACATGAAACAATTGATAATTTAAATCCTCAAAATAATAAAGTATATGTAGATGCAACATTTGGCGGTGGAGGCCATACAAGTTATTTGTTTAGCAAAATAGATCAGGGGACAGTAATCGGCTTTGATCAAGATGAATATGCAATTAATTTAGCAAAAACAAAATTTGCAGCCGAGCTGTCAGGCAAAGAAAAGAAAAAATTGATTTTAGTGCATGATAATTTTTCTCATCTAAAGGATAATTTAGAACGATTGGGTTACAATCGAGGAATTGATGGGATTTTTTATGATTTAGGCGTCTCGTCACCTCAACTGGATCGAGGAGAGCGAGGTTTTTCATATCGATTTGATGCACGATTAGATATGAGGATGAATCAGGAACAAGAATTAGACGCTTATACAATAGTTAATACATGGTCAGAAAAAGACATAAGTGATGTTCTTTATCAGTACGGGGATGAAAAGTTTTCGCGTCAAATAGCACGTAAAATTGTTGAAGTGCGGAAAGTACATCCAATTGAAACAACTTTTCAATTAGTGGACATTATTAAATCAGCTATTCCAGCTGCTGTAAGGCGAACAGGTGGCCACCCAGCTAAAAAGAGCTTTCAAGCCTTAAGGGTTGCTGTTAATCATGAATTAGATGTTTTAAGTGAGTCACTCAAGGAAGCTATTGAAGTAGTAAAGCCTGGTGGACGAATAAGTGTCATTACTTTTCAGTCTCATGAAGACAAAATTGTAAAAAAATTGTTTAAAAAGTACTCTGAGGTAGAAATCCCTAGAGGGATGCCAATGGCACCTGCTGATAGTAAACCAATTTTAAAGTTAATTAGTCGAAAACCTATTATAGCAACTGAAGAAGAAGTAGAAAGAAATAATCGTTCGCATAGTGCGAAATTAAGAGTTGCCGAGAAATTATAAAGGAGTTAAATATGGCTGACAGTTCAGCAAGATCGTATACTTATCATCATGTATCAGTTTCCCAAGATCCTACACCACAAAAACGTGTAAATTTGGATCCTAATAAGGTACCAGTAAATAAATTTGAAAAGTTTTTAATTTTTATTGGTTCACTGGCAGTTTTAGTGCTTATGATATTGACTGTTTCTGCAACTGTCTCACAAACTCAAGCGCAGCAACAACTTAGTAAAATTGAGAATAAGATATCGGCTAAACAATCAGTTAATACTGATCTCAAACAAGAAATCGGTGAACTAACTTCCACAAAGCGTTTAAATAAAGTAGCCGCTCAAAATGGTTTACATATTATTGAAAGTAATCTTAGGAATGTTCGATAATGAAAAAGTTTAATAATTTTAAACGAAATATATCCAAAGCTCATAACTATAGATTCACTGTAGGAAGAATTTTACAGTTAGGATTAGCTTTGGTTTTTATTGTATTTATAAGTCGTCTATTTTATTTGGGACTTTCTCATAAAGTAGCGGGGAAAGATATTGCGACCCGAGTAAAAGAACTCTATCAGCGAAATGAAGTTTTGAATGCTACTAGAGGTAGTATTTATGATCGCAATGGCCTAACAATTGCTGAAGATTCCCATCAATTTACAATATATGCAATTTTAGATAAATCTTCAATTGATTACAAAAATAAGCCAATGTATGTGATCAATAAAAGAGAAACGGCACAAAAATTAGCTACTGTCTTACCATTAAGTGAAGATAAAATATATAAATATTTAACTCCTAAAAATAAAGCCTATCAGGTTGAATTTGGGACAGCTGGGTCAGGATTAAGTTTATCGCAAAAAAAGAAAATTGAGGCAATGAAGCTCCCAGGAATAAAATTTGTTGAGACTCCTTCACGCTTATATCCAAATGGTGTGTTTGCTTCACATATTGTAGGATTGGTAACTCCCAAGTCTAATTCAAAAACGACAAGTTCTACAAATTTAGTAGGAACTATGGGAATTGAACAGTATTTTAATAAGCAATTAAGTGGTAAGGATGGTTACAGAAAAGCACTAGTGGATGCTGATCAGTATCAATTGCCTAACAGTGAGCATTTATACAAGGCAGCTGAAGATGGAGACAATATTTATTTAACTTTAGATTCGCAATTGCAAACGTATTTGGAAAGTGTAATGACTAAAGTACAAGATGAATATGATCCGAAGTCAATGACAGCAGTAGTTGAAGATATTAAAACAGGGCAAATTTTAGCAGCTTCTCAAAGACCAACATTTGATCCTCAAACTAAAAAAGGATTGAATTCAAATTGGCGAAATATCTTAGTGCAAGATGCTTATGAACCGGGTTCTGTTTTTAAAATCTTGACTTATGCAGCTGCAATTCAGAGTAACAACTATAATCCTAATAGTTATTACAAGTCTGGTTCTATTAAAGTGCAGGATGCAACTATCCATGACTGGAATAATAGTGGCTGGGGAACTATTCCAATGAGTCAAGCTCTTCCACGTTCAAGTAATGTAGGATTTACAATCTTAGAGCAGAAAATGGGATTGAAAACCTTTAAAAGCTACGTTAATAAATTCCAAATTGGTAAGAAGACTGGTGTAACTCTTCCGGGAGAAAATCCAGGATTGGTGTCTTTAACTACACGATTGCAAGGAGCAGTAACTTCTTTTGGACAAGGGGTTAACGTTAATGCAATGCAGATGATGCAAGCATTTAGTTCAGTGGCAAATGATGGTCAGATGATTAAACCACAATTTGTTGAAAAGATTACTAATTCTAATGGGAAAACAATTTCTGAATTTCATACTAAAAAAGTAGGGGAACCGATTTTTTCAGCTGCTACTGCTCAGACAATTTTGAGTTCAATGCAAGATGTTGTAAACAAGAACTACGGAACTGGGACAGCCTATAAAATTCCCGGTAAAAATGTAGCTGTTAAAACAGGTACTGCACAGATTGCGGCTCCCAATGGGGGATATTTAAAAGGGGATAAAAATTATCTCTTCTCTGTTGTAGGTTTTGCACCAGCCAACAATCCTCGCTATTGTGTTTACATAACTGTAAAGCAACCTCGACAAATGAAATCAGCTGAAACAATTCTAGCATCAATTTTTAAACCAGTAATGGAGAGAGTTTTGAATTCTTCAAGCGCCCAATTAAAATCAGTTAATGAAGCGATTGAAGTACCAGCTTTAAGTGGTAAGAAAGCTACTGCAGCTAAACAAGAAGCTCAAAATAGCGGTTTTGAAGCTTATATTATTGGTAGTGGTAAGAAAGTATTACGCCAATCATTACCTTATCAAACAAAAACCTTTCTTAATAGTAAATTATTTCTTTATACTGGAGGAATAATTAAGATCCCAGATATGCAAGGCTGGAGTAAGGCAGAAGTTGAGGAATTTAGTAAAGTAATTGGAATCCCAATCAAAATTTCTGGAAGTGGGCACGTAACCAAACAAAGCCTAGCAGTAGGAGAAAGATTAAAAGCAAATAGAAAGTTAAGTGTGGACTTGACATAATTAAGGAGCAAAAAATGCAATATAGTTTAATACCATTTATTAGCAGTTTTGCAATAACTGTAATATTCTTACCGTTGTTTATTGGTTTCATGCGAATGAAACATGAAGGACAACAAATCCGTGATGAAGGACCTAAATGGCATGAAAAGAAATCTGGAACTCCTACAATGGGAGGAGTGGTGTTTACTATTGCCAGTATAATTTCGATACTTTGGGTATCATTATGGCAACATAACCTAAATAAGACAGCTTGGATGCTTATGATAGCATTTATTGGGTATGGAATTATTGGCTTTTTAGATGATGGCTTAAAGTTATTTTACAAGCGTAATCTTGGATTAAGAGCATGGCAAAAACTGCTAGGTCAAATTATTATTGCAGCAATTATTTTACTTTTGGCTTTTAGTGATCATTTTAGCACTGCTTTATTTGTACCATTTTTTGGAGTAATTCATAGCGAGATTCTATTTGCTTTATTTATGATTTTCTGGCTAGTAGGTTTCTCTAACGCAGTTAATCTTTCTGATGGGTTAGATGGTTTGGCTACTGGTTTATCAGTAATTGCGTATGGTACCTATGGATATATGGCCTATTTAGATAAAAATTGGGCTGTACTTATCTTTACAATGAGTGTAATTGGTGGATTAGTGGGTTTCTTTATTTTTAATCACAAACCGGCTAAGATTTTTATGGGAGATGCTGGATCTTTAGCGTTAGGTGGTGGTTTAGCCATTGTTTCTATTTTATTACACCGACCATGGTCACTACTATTGATTGGAATTGTTTTTGTGTGTGAAACTCTTAGTGTTATCCTCCAAGTGATTTCATTTCAAACCACTGGAAAAAGAATTTTTAAAATGACGCCTATTCACCACCATTTTGAAATGCTTGGTTGGTCAGAATGGAAAGTGGATATTGTATTTTGGATCGTAGGTTTGGTAGCAAGCATTATTTATCTTTTAATTTGGGGCTAGTAAAATGAAAAAAGTTGATACATATAAAGATAAAAATATTTTAATATTAGGATTAGGAAAAAGTGGTTTTGCAGTGGCAAAGTTACTTTTGAAGTTAGGTGCTCGACTTACTTTAAATGACAAAAAGGATTTAAAGGGAAATGATCAAGCAGCAGAATTGGAAAAATTGGGTGTCAATGTTATTTCAGGACATCATCCAGTAGAAATTTTTGAAAGCCAAGCTTTTGATTATTTAGTCAAAAATCCTGGCATCCCTTATGAAAATCCAATGGTAGTTGCTGCTAAGAAGAAAAATGTACCAGTAATTACAGAGCCAGAAGTTGCTTTAGGAGTAAGCGAAGCCCCATATGTGGCTGTCACTGGATCAAATGGAAAAACTACTACTGTGATGCTTACTCAGCAAATCATGGATCATCATTTGGCAAAAAATGGACATCATGTTTATGCAGTTGGAAACATTGGTGTTCCAATTTCTGAAGTAGTTGAAAAAGCTACCAAGGATGATCTTTTGGTAGTTGAAATGTCTAGTTTTCAATTAATGGGTGTCAATACTGTCAAGCCTAAGGTGGCAGCAATTGTCGATATCTATAATAATGTGCACCTAGATTATCATAAATCTTTTGAAAATTATGTTGAGGCAAAATTACGAATTACTCAATCACAGGATAGTAGTGATTACTTTATAGCAAATTTTGATCAGAAAGATATTTTAAAAAAAGAGTTATCTAAAACTAAGGCTCAAGTATTAACTTTTTCAGAAGTGGATTCAACTGCTGATTACTTTATTGGTGAAAAATATCTTCAAGGTAAAGACGAAGATATTATGGAAATAGATGAAATTAAAATTCCAGGTATCCATAATCAACAAAATAGTTTGGTAGCAATTGCTATTTCTAAAGTTATGGGTGCAAGTAATGAAGATATTAGAGCTGTACTTTCTACTTTTAAAGGAGCCAAACATCGTTTAGAATATGTAATGACATATAATGGTCGAAGAATTTATAATGATTCTAAGTCAACGAATATTGAAGCAGCCACTGTAGCGATTGATTCTTTTAAAAATCCCGAAGTTTTGATAGCAGGGGGACTAGATCGTGGCTTTATGTTTGATAGTTTGGTTGATCTTTTAAAGAAGCATGTAAAGACGATAGTATTATATGGTGAAACGCGCTATCTTTTAGCAGATGCGGCTAGAAAAGCGGGAATAAAAGATATTATTATTGTTAACACGCTTCAAGAAGCTGTTCCAAAGGCATATGAAGGTAGTAAAGAGGGAGACGTGATTCTTTTTTCACCAGCGTGTGCGTCATGGGATCAATTTAATACTTTTGAAGAACGTGGTGACTTCTTTGTGAAATTTGTAAAGGAATTAAAGACAAAATAAAATGAGAGTAATTTTTTCAGGTGGTGGAACAGGCGGCCACATTTATCCAATTATGGCATTGATTGAACGCTTAAAAGAACGAAATTTGGTTACAAATGATGAGATTCTTTTTGTGGGAACAACGAAAGGTCTTGAATCAAAGATTGTGCCTAATGCAAAAGTTCCCTTTAAAACCTTGGATATTCAAGGGTTTAATCGACGTCATCCATTGAAAAATTTTTCAACGATTAATAAGTTTTTAAAATCTAGTAAAGAGGCAAAAAAGATTATTAAAAACTTTAAGCCAGATATTGTAGTAGGAACTGGTGGGTATGTATCAGGTGCAATTGTGTTTGAAGCTGCCAAACTTCATATTCCTACTATCATTCATGAATCGAATTCTGTGGTTGGATTAGCAAATAAGTTTTTAGCTCATTATGTAGATAAAATTTGTTACACTTTTGATGATGCTGCCAAACAATTCCCTGAAAAGAAGAAATTAGTTAAAACAGGAAATCCTCGTTCACAACAAGTACTAGGATTGAATGAAGAAAAGGTAGATATTAACCAAAAATGGGATTTAGATCCAGCAATTCCAACAGTTTTAATATTTGGTGGGTCTCGAGGAGCCTTAGCAATTAATCAAATTGTAGAAAAATCTCTTGCAGATCTTTCTAAGAAACCCTATCAAATTATTTGGGCAACTGGGCAATTATACTACGACAGCATAAGAAAAAGATTAGCTGATAAAAAAGTTGGAAATAATATTCGAGTGGTACCATATATAAAGAATATGCCGGGGTTACTTCCTCAGATGACATGTGTTGTTTCACGTTCAGGGGCAACTAGTTTAGCTGAGTTTACTGCTTTAGGAATTCCAGTGATTTTAATTCCGAGTCCTAATGTTACTCATAATCACCAAATGAAGAATGCGATGGACATGGAGAAAGCAGGGGCTGCTTTAGTAATTAGTGAAGATGATTTAAACCCTAATAATTTTGTGTCATCAATTGATCATATTTTGTTAGATACTGACTATGCCAAGAAGATGAAGCAGGCTTCAAAGAAAATGGGTATTCCTGATGCTTCTGACCAAGTAATTAAAGTTATGGAAAACTTGATTAGCAAGCAAAAAAGTGCTTAAAGTTATAGGTGAGGCAGATGGCTAAGAAAAAAATAACTAAGAAAGACCCACGTAAAGAAATTTCTGGGTGGGTAGATTATAAAAATAAATCTAATTCTACCAGTGGGAAAAAGGTTTCAGCCTCACTGAAAAAACTGCATGCTGAAAGAAGAAAATCTGTTTTAAGACGGTTGGGGTTAATTATTGTTGTAGCCTTAATATTTATATTAGGACTTGGGTATTTTATATCACCACTTTCTAATGTGAAGAGTGTTCGTGTGTTAGGAGCACAAGAAATTAATCCTCATAAGATTGTGACTGTTTCTGGAATTAAAGCACAAGATAAAGTAATAGGAACTATTTTTAAGAAGAGTCAAATCAAACAAAAATTAAGCCAAAATTTTCCAGAAATTAAAGAAAGTAGTATTCAAGTTAAAAAATGGAATAATTTTATAATTAATGTTAAGCAATATGCAGTAGCTGGATACGTAAAGGAAAATGTGGGTTATAGAGCACTACTAGTTAATGGAAAATTAAGTACTTATACCTTGCCATTAGCAAAAATAAAAAAAGATAAACCAATTTTTATTAATTATAGTAATGGAAAAAGATTACAACAAGCACTTAATATTTATAAGCAATTTCCTCAAGTTATCAAAAATCAAGTTCGCGTAATTGATGGAGATACTAAACGAACTACTCAAATTAAGTTGATCTTAAAAGATAAAAATATTATTTTAGGTAGTACTCCAACGATTGTAGATAAGATTAAGTATTATCCAGTTATTGCTAAAAACTTAAAACAACCTTCAGTAGTAGATTTTGAAATTGGAGCATTTAGTCATCCATTGACTTCAAGTGAAAGAAAGCTTGTAGAGAATACTAAATAGTTTAATAGTCAAAATAAAAAATAATATGTTAGAATTTTAATAATTAGGATATGATTTGGAGGCATAGTCTTGAATAAATCAAATTTACTGGTGGGATTAGACATTGGAACCACAAGTGTAAAAGCAGTTGTAGCAGATACAACATCAAATGAATTACGTGTAATTGGAGCAGCAACTGAACCTACTAGTGGGATGCGTCATGGGAAAATTGTTGATATTGATGAAACAGCTGCTAGTATTTCACGTGCAGTAAATAAAGTAGCACAAAAAACAAATTCAAAAATTTATCGGGTAGTAACAGGTATTCCAGTGGGATTACTACAATTAGAAAATGCTACTGGATTGATAAATATTGGAGAACAAGGTCAAGAAGTGGGCGATAGTGATGTAAAAAGGGTCCTATCTTCCGCAATTGGAGCTGCTTTAAAAGATGGTCGCCAAGCTATTTCTTTTTTACCAAGTAAATTTTTAATTGATGGTAAGACTGATGTAGACGATCCACGTAAAATGATTGCTCATTCATTAGAAGTACATGGAATTTTACTTACTGCTCCAACAGCTGATCTTCATAATATAAAAAAAGCTGTAGAAAGAGCTGGGTTTAAAAATAATTTCTTTATTCCAACTCCATTGGCAATTTCTAGCATTGCCTTAGATGAGGGAGAAAGAACATTTGGATCTGTACTCTTAGACTTAGGTGGTGGTACCACTACGGCTACTGTCATTCATGAAAATAAGATTAAGTATGCAACCATTGATCTTGAAGGTGGCATTGATATTACTAAGGATATTTCGACTGTCTTGAATACTTCAAAGAAAGAAGCCGAGAAAATTAAAATTGAATTTGGATATGCAGATCCAGATCTAACTTCACCTGAAAATCAGTTTCCTGTCAAAGTAGTGGGGGAAACTAGTGGAAAGATGATTGATGAGGAATATTTAAGTGAAATAATTAATGCACGTGTAGAGCAAATTCTTTCACGAATTGGTAAAGGATTAGCTGATCATGATGCCTTTAGCCTTCCAGGGGGAGTTGTAATCACAGGTGGAACCAGTGCTTTGCAAGGAATGGGTGATGTAGTAAAGAATGATTTTAGAGTAAAAACTAAAATTTTTCAGCCTAATCAAATGGGGTTACGAAATCCAATTTATACAGCTGGTTTTGGAATTGTTCAATATGCTTACGATTTAGATGACATTGATTATTTAGTTAATAGCGTAATTTATGGAGAAGATAGTACTCCAGTAGCTCAGGAAATTGAAAAACCAAATAGAGAAAACATGAAGTTTTTCAAAAGACCTACATCTTCTAGTGAAATCGAACCGAAAGAAGATTATAATAGAAATACAGTATCCTCTTCTTTTGAAGATGAGCAAGAAGATTTAAAAAAGACTAAAAAAGGAAATAAAGTCAAAGACTTTTTCAAAAAGTTTTTTGATTAATTAAGGTGGTTTATTAATGGATTTTACTTTCGATTCTGATGACAATAAAAATGCAGTCATTAAAGTAATCGGTGTTGGTGGTGCTGGTGGTAACGCTGTGAACCGAATGATTGATGAAGGTGTTCAAGGTGTATCCTTTATTGCAGCCAATACTGATGTGCAAGCATTAAATAGTAATAAAGCAGAAAACAAAATTCAACTCGGGCCAAAATTGACTCGTGGACTTGGAGCAGGATCTCACCCAGAAGTGGGAGAAAAATCTGCAGAAGAAAGTCAACAAACTATTGAGGATTCACTCAAAGGTGCAGATATGATTTTTATCACTGCTGGAATGGGTGGAGGAACAGGTACAGGAGCTGCCCCAGTAATCGCAAAAATTGCTCGTGAAACTGGTGCACTTACTGTCGGTGTGGTTACACGCCCCTTTACCTTTGAAGGCCCTAAACGCTCAAAAAACGCAGCTGAAGGGATTGCAGAATTAAAACAATATGTAGATACATTGGTAATTATTGCAAATAACCGTTTACTTGAAATGGTTGATAAAAAGACCCCAATGATGGATGCCTTTAAAGAAGCAGATAATGTTTTGCGCCAAGGTGTGCAAGGAATTTCAGATTTAATTACTTCAACTGACTATGTTAACCTGGACTTTGCTGATGTTAAGACAGTTATGGAAAATCAAGGCGCTGCTTTAATGGGAATTGGTAGAGCAAGTGGGGAAAATAGAACTGTTGAAGCAACTAAACTAGCAATTTCTTCACCTTTACTTGAAGTATCAATTGATGGTGCTAAGCAAGTATTATTAAACATTACTGGTGGACCAGATTTAACCTTATTTGAAGCTCAAGATGCATCAGATATTGTTTCAAAGGCTGCTGGTGATGGAGTAAATATTATATTTGGTACTTCAATCAATGCAAATTTAGGTGATGAAGTAGTAGTTACAGTGATTGCTACTGGAATTGATGCCAAGGCAGAAGAAGCAGCTTCACGTCAGCCAATGCGTCGCAGACGACCAACTGAAGAGTCTGCCTCTCAACAACCAGTTGCAAATCCAGCTTCTGCTGCCTCAACTGCAAAGCAAGAGCCAGTGCAGGAAAGAGCAAATACTCCAAAGAATTCAGATGATCTTTTAGATCCAACAAGTGTTTGGAAGCAAGATAAAGGTGAAAATACGCGTCCACAACCTCCAATTGAAAATCCTACGCCTTCTGCTAAAAAAGATGATTTTTCATCATTCAGTGCAGATGAACAAAGTAGTATTTCACAAATTGAAACCAGTGCTGACGATGACTCGGATAGTGATATTCCATTTTTCAAACACCGTCGTAGAAACTAAGTAAGAAGGGTAAGGAGGAACTATGGCTTTTGACAAATTAGGACGTTTTTTTGGGATGAATGGTAATGACGAAGACATATCTGATGAAGAAGAAATTGAAGTAAGAGATGATTCTTCGGTAGATGAAATTCCAACGAATGAAAGACGAGGAAATGTTGTGCCAATTAATTCTGCTGGAACCCCTACTAGTAAAATTGTTTTAGAAGAACCACGTGTATATTCAGATGCAAAAGAAGTTTCCCAGAATCTTTTGGCAAATAAAGCAGTAATTATAAATTTTGCACGAATGGATGATGCCCAAGCACGTCGAATTGTAGATTTCGTTACAGGAACAGTTTATGCGTTAAATGGGGAAATTCAGCGTGTGGGAGATAAAATATTTTTAGCTACTCCACCAAAATTTGAAACTGATGGAAAGATTGCGGAATTAGTAGAAAAGAAAGATAACTTAGAATAATGATCTTACCAATAATCGGATGGTTGTTGCGAATTATTTCAACTTTATTGAATGTATATGGATTGTTAATTGTTATTTATGCATTGTTAACGTGGGTACCAAGACTTTTAAATACAACTTTGGGAAGAGTTTTGGCAAGAATTGTTCAACCTTATTTGAATTTTTTTGAACGTATTATCCCTCCAATTGCAAATATAAGTTTTGCCCCGGTAGTTGCATTATTAGTAATATATTTTGTAAATAATTATGTTTTAGTGTGGATTGCAAATATTGTAGTCCATTTGGTGCATTAGATGATTGAGAAAAAACAAGCAAGTGATTTTTATCAGCATTTTGATGTAAATGAAAGGTCGACGGTGGATTTCTTCGTCGGCCTTTTTAATAGGTATTTATTTCAAAATGATCCAATTTTGACTCCGTTTTTAAATCCGCGCGAAGTCTTTATTTTTAAAAAAATAGTAGGTAATTGTGCTCAAGTTTTAACTTGGGGTGGGTATCAAAGTGCCGAAAAAGTTCGGTTATTGCTATGTGATTGGGAAGAAAGCTTTTTGCCAGAGAAGTTTGACATAGCTGTACTTGAAATATCTTATAATAAAAAATGGGAGAAAATTACTCATAGTCAAATTTTAGGAGTATTAGCAAATTCAGGAATTGAAGTTAATACTGTTGGTGATATCATTAGCGATGGAAAAGGGAATTGGCAATTTTTTATTGAGAAACAATTAGTAAAATTCGTAGAGCAAGAAGTCACTAAAATTGGTCATGCAAAAGTTAAATTACACGAAATTTCTGAAAAGGAAATTCTTCAAGTTAATGATGATAGTGAAGAGAGAAGTGCTGTAGTCGTTTCCTTACGTTTAGATACGGTAGTAAGTAGTATAATTAATCAAAGTAGAAGTCACGTTAAAGCTAGTTTAAAAGAGAAAAATATAAAATTAAATTGGCATGATATTAAAGAATCTCATATAATGATTTCTAGAGAGGATATTTTAAGTATTCGACACTTTGGTCGCGTGAAAATCAACGAAATTTTTACAACAAAAAAAGGAAAATATCGAATAAATTATCAAGTATGGCAGTCAAAGAAAAGGTGAAAATATGGCAAGATTAACTCCAATGAATATCCATGAAAAGCAATTTCAAACTAAATTTAAAGGTTATGATGTTGACGAAGTAGATGGATACTTAGATCAAATTGTGAATGATTATGGTGATGTGTTAGATGAAAATGTAGATTTAAAGAATAAAATTGCACATTTAGAGGAACAAAATCAACTTTTAACTGATAAAACAAAAGAATATGATGAATTAAAAGAAACCTTAAACCGGTCTTTAATTGCGGCCCAAAAATTGCAAGAAGAGGCAGAACAAAATTCAGCCAAGATTGTTGAAGATGGACAAAAACAAGCACAAGAAATTGTGGAAAAGGCAAAAGGAAACGCTGAAGACTTAGATAAAAACTTAAAACAAGAATACACAACTCTAAGTGAAGACTATGAACTTTTGAAGAAAAAAGTTAGCAACTTTCGTAGTGAGATGAAGAAGCAACTACAAGAACAATTAGATGCTTTAAGTGATGATAGTTGGCAATATGAATTAGATGAATACTACGGCCGTAGTCGTCTTTATCCAGGAGATGGGTCACAACCCATCGCTCAATCTGAAAATGAATTAGAAAGCAAAAAAGATTCAGAAACTGAAAAAAAATCTAATGAAAATGTAGTGATTGACAAAAGTAGTGATAATGAAGTACAATCTGAATCAACAACTGCTCCAAAAATTGTTTTAGAAGACAAATCAAGCGAAAAACAGTTGGAAGTGAATTCATCTCAGAACAATAATGGACCAAAGATTATTTTTCCAGATGAAAATAAAAAAGAATAATAACTAATTGACAGTAAAACAAGTAAATGACCACAGCGAGTTAGTGAGGGTGAGAGGCTAACATAATTGAAAGTTGATCAGCTGCCGATAGATTAGTGCGTTTTCCCATGCGTTAAATGGGAACTTAAGTGGAACAGAAATGTTCAAATTAGGTGGTACCACGAAGAAACTTCGCCCTATAGTTGGGTGAAGTTTTTTTGTTAGAAGGGAGAATTTTATGAAAATGAAAGATACTTTGAATTTGGGAAAGACTAAATTCAAAATGCGTGGTAATCTTCCCGTTCGTGAAGCACAATGGCAAAAAGAATGGGAAGACAATAAATTATATGAAAAAAGACTAAAACTAAATGAGGGTAAGCCAAGATTTGATCTACATGATGGTCCTCCATTTGCTAATGGTAATATCCATATGGGACACTCCATGAACAAAATCTCTAAAGATATTATCGTCCGTTATAAAAATATGAGCGGCTTTTATGCTCCTTATGTACCAGGTTGGGATACACATGGTTTACCTATTGAACAGCAATTAGCGAAGAAAGGCATTAAGCGTAAAGAAATGTCGATGGCTGAATATCGTCAACTCTGTTATGATTATGCGATGTCTCAGATCGAAAAACAAAAAGCTGATTTTAAACGCTTAGGTGTAATGGGGGATTGGGAACATCCGTATATCACACTTCAACCAGAATTCGAAGCTGCTGAAATTCGTGTATTTGGTGAAATGTTTGATAAAGGATACATCTATAAGGGTAAGAAACCTGTTTATTGGTCCTGGTCATCAGAATCAACTTTGGCAGAAGCAGAAGTGGAATATAAAGATGTTGAAGCAAATTCAATCTTTGTGGCTTTCCCTGTTAAAGATGGTAAAGGCTTATTAGATGAACAAAATACTTATTTTGTAATTTGGACTACAACTCCATGGACAATTCCAGCTAATGAAGCAATTGCTGTTAACCCAACTTTTGAATATTCAGTAGTTAAAGTGGGGGATAAACAATTTGTAGTAGCAACCGGATTGTTAGATCAAGTTGCCCAAGAAATTGGTTGGGAGAACTACGAAGTTGTTAAGACTTTAAAGGGAGCAGACATGGAATATATGACTGCTAAGCATCCCCTTTACGATGACAGAGAAAGTCTTGTAATTGAGGGATTCCATGTTACTTTAGATGATGGTACTGGATTAGTTCATACAGCTCCTGGTTTTGGTGAAGACGACTTTAATGTAGGTCAAAAATATCATCTACCTGTCTTTAGTCCAGTGGATTCACAAGGAAAATATACCGACGAGGTCCCAGAACTTGAAGGGATGTTTTACCAAGATGTAGATAAGTTAATGGTAGAAAAGTTAAAGGATAACGGATCTTTATTAAAACTTAAAGTATTTACTCACTCCTATCCTCATGATTGGAGAACTAAGAAGCCACTTATTTTCCGTGCTACAACTCAATGGTTTGCCTCAATTGAACCATTTAGACAACAAATCTTGGATGAAATCGAAAACGCTAGCTTCTCACCAAGTTGGGGTAAAACTCGTCTTTACAATATGATTAAGGATCGTGGAGATTGGGTAATTTCACGTCAACGTGCTTGGGGAGTTCCATTACCAATCTTTTATGCCGAAGATGGCACACCAATTGTAACTAAAGAAACAATTAACCATGTAGCTGATATCTTTGAAAAAGAAGGCTCAAATGCTTGGTTTAAGAAGAGTGCAAAAGAATTGTTACCTGAAGGATTTACTTCCGAACATTCACCAAATGGAAAGTTTACTAAGGAAACAGATATCCTTGATGTATGGTTTGACTCAGGAAGTTCTTGGTCAGCAGTAATGGATCAACGTCCAGACCTCAAGGCACCTGCTGATTTATACTTAGAAGGTAGTGACCAATATCGTGGCTGGTTTAACTCAAGCTTAATCACTTCAGTTGCAACTACTGGGAAGGCACCATATAAGAAGATTCTTTCTCAAGGATTTGTTTTAGATGATAAAGGCCATAAAATGTCTAAGTCATTGGGTAATGTAATTTCACCAAATGATGTTATCAAGCAAATGGGTGCAGAAATTATTCGTCTTTGGGTAGCAGGGGCAGATACAACTTCTGATGTAGCAGTTTCACAAGATATTTTGCGTCAAGCAGCTGAAAGCTACCGAAAGATTAGAAATACTATGCGCTATATGTTGGCAAATACTTCAGATTTTGATCCAAAGGAAAATGCAATTGCTTATCCAGATATGTCTGGTGTAGATCAATATTTAGAGGTTAAATTAAACAAATTAATTGAAGCATGTCTTAAAGCATATGAAAACTTTGACTTTAACACAGTTTATAAAAAGGTGTTTAGTTTTATTTCCAATGATTTATCAGCCTTTTATCTTGACTTTGCGAAAGATATTCTTTACATTGATCCTGAAAACAGCGAAACGCGTCGCTCTATGCAAACAGTAATTTATGATGTTTTGGTTAAATTGACAAAACTTTTGACCCCAATTTTGCCTCATACAATGGAAGAAGTTTGGGGATATTTAAAAGAACCTGAAGATTACGTTCAATTAGCCGAAATGCCAGAAGTTGCACACTTTGCTAATGAAAGTGAAATTTTGGAAGATTGGAATGCCTTTATGCGTGTCAGAGCAGATGTATTGAAGGCTTTAGAAGTAGCAAGAGCAGATAAGATTATTGGTAAATCTTTTGAAGCTCATGTAACTTTATATCCAACTAAAGAAACTGCTGAGTTATTGAAGAAATTAAAGGGGAATCTCCGTCAAATTTTGATTGTCTCTGAATTAACAATTTCAGATGCTCCAGCTCCAGCAGATGCACCAAAATATGAAAGTGGTTCAATTGTAGTCGAACCAGCAGAAGGCAAAGTATGTGAAAGATGCCGTCGCATCACCACTGATGTTGGTAGTGATCCACGTTTCCCAGAATTATGTGCAAGATGTGCAGAAATCGTTGAGAAAAATTTCCCACAAGCAGCGGAAGAGGGTTTTGATAAATAATGCGTACAGGTACAGTAAAACAATTTGATGCAAATTCAGCTTTTGGATTTATTGAGGATGATTTAACTGGATCTTCTTATTTTGTTTTTTATAAATCTATTAAAGATGATGGTTATAAAAGACTTCAAGTTGGTCAAAGAGTAAAATATCAATTAGCTCAAGGAAAAAAAGGATTGCAATGTATCAATGTATATGTTGATAAAAATGCCATAAGGGAGTAATTAAATGGACCTAAAAGAGACCGAAATTTCCAATAAATCTATTTTTGAAGGTAGACTTATTGATTTAAATGTAGAAACTGTTAGTCTACCTAATGGAAAAACGGCAACTCGGGAAGTAGTAAAGCATCCTGATGCTAGTGCAGCAATTGCAATTAATGAAAAAAAAGAAATGCTTTTAGTTGCACAGTGGCGTGAACCAATTAAGCAGGTTACCTTAGAAATTCCGGCTGGATTAATTGATCCAACAGATGCCTCCCCTTTAGATGCAATGAAAAGGGAATTGAATGAAGAAGGTGGCTATAAGGCGGATTATTGGGAAAAGGTAAGTGAGTTTTATACTTCACCAGGTTTTTGTGATGAAAAAATTTATCTTTTCTATTGTGATACTTTAACCAAATTAGAGCATAAGCGAGATTTGGATGAAGATGAATTTTTAACTCATAAGTGGTATTCACTAGCAGAATTAAAAACTTTAATGATAGAAGGAAAAATTGTAGATGCTAAAACAATAATGGCAATTACTTTTTGGGAAAATATGCTTTTATCAGGAAAAGAATAAAAAATGGTGGAAACAAGAAAAGATTACCGCAAAAAGCAAAGACAAAAGAAATTTAAGAATTTATGGCATAGCTTTTTTAAGACATCAAAACCAAAAGATGAAGCAGAAAATGAAACTGATGTCCCTGAAAATAAAACATTTTTTTCAGATAGTGTAGATGCTGAGAAGCAAATAACAGTTGATGAAAAGAGAGATCGATTAAAAAAAAGACTAAATTGGGCAATTTTAATTGTTTTGGGGTTAATTATTTTAGTTTTGATAGCTTTATTTAAATTATAATGAGGAAATTTAACTATGAAAATTGCAATCATTGTGCCAATGGCACAAGAAGCTGAATATTATCATCAACATTTCCCACATTCAGAAAAAAAGGTGTTCGGATCAGCTGAATTCGAACACTTTTCTGTGAATGGAAATGAGATTTATTTGGGACTTAGTGGCATTGGAAAAGTAAATGCAGCAATGAATTTGACTAGCTTGCTGACAAAAGAAAAAATAAATTTAATTTTTATGACAGGATCGGCTGGAGCACTTCAAAGAGATATTCATCAAAAAGATTTGGTTTTACCAACTGCTTTTACCTATCATGATGCTCATAATACTTTGGCAGGAGATTATGTAGAGGGACAAATTCCTCAAGAACCTGCAAAGTATGAATTAAATAGTGAGGCCAGGAAAAAATTCGCAGACTTTTTAAAAAATGAAGGTATTGATTTTAAAGAAGGGCTAATTGTAACTGGAGATTCATTTATTGCTTCGAAAAAACAAAAAGATGCTATTCAAGAAATGTTTCCCACTGCATTAGGTGTTGAAATGGAAGGGGCAGCTTTTGCACAAGTTGCTAATCATTTTGCCGTTCCATTAATTGCTCTAAGAGCAATTTCTGATAACGGGGATGACAGTGCTGGAGAAGATTTTGATATTTTTGTTAAAGAAGTAGGTCAGAAAGCAGCTGAAACAATTTCAAAATATTTGGAAACAAAAGTCTAAGTCAAGAAAAGTAAGCTAAGTAGTCTTAGCTTATTTTTTTGTGTTAAAATAGTACAAGCCACTTGATACTTACCAAAGATAAGAATATTAATTATAGGGGATGGCAATACAATAATGGATAATAAATTAATCTATTTAGATAATGCAGCTACTACGCCAATGGCACCAGAGGTAGTGAAAGTAATTAGTCAAGAAATGGCAAATGATTTTGGTAATGCTTCAAGTCAACATACTTTTGGCCGAAAAGCTCGACATGTTGTTGAACAATCGCGTGAAGTTTTAGCCAAGTCAATTAATGCCCAACCAAAGGAAATTATCTTTACATCTGGTGGTTCTGAAAGTAACAATACTGCAATTTTTGGAACAGCTCATGCACGTAAAGAAATTGGTAAAAAAATCATTACTACCAAAAGTGAACACCCCTCTGTTTTAAATCCAATGAAACAGTTAGAAAAAGAAGGATATGAAGTAGTATATCTTGATGTAGATACTAGTGGGCATATTTCCTTAAAGCAATTAGCGCAGGAGTTAACGGATGATACTATCTTAGTGTCAATTATGGCAGTAAATAATGAAGTAGGAAGTATTATGCCAATTGAAGAAATTGGTAAAATAGTAAAGGATTCTAATGCTTATTTTCATGTAGATAATGTGCAAGGGTATGGGAATATTGAGATTGATGTTAAAAAGATGAATATTGATCTTCTATCAACTTCTGCTCATAAAATATACGGGCCAAAATTTTTAGGCTTCTTATATGAAAAAGATGGAGTAAATATTTCTCAACTGCTTTTGGGTGGAGAACAAGAACTTAAGCGAAGACCGGGAACTGAGAATGTACCTGCAATTGCTGGATTTAAAGTAGCTGTTGAAGAAATGGAAAAATTAGATAAGCAACAGTTACAAGCTCACTATCAGAAACTTCAAAGTCTTATCTTAGAAGAATTGGATAAGGCGGGAGTTAAATATGAGTTAAATGGAAGTATAGAAGGTAAGGTTTCTCACCACGTTTTAAATCTAAGATTAAAAGGAATCGGAACTTATTCAGCTTTAACTAATTTAGATTTAGCAGGAGATGCAATTTCAGGTGGATCAGCATGTACAGCTGGTTCCTTAACTCCTTCACATGTTTTAACAGCGATGTATGGGTCTGAGTCACCAAGAATCCAAGAATCAATTAGAGTATCGTTTGGTCGTTTTACTACTGAAGAAGAAGTGAAAAAATTTGCTCAAGATGTAGTAAAGATGGCTGAGCGCTTAACGAAATAAGATAAGGTTGACACTTACAAAATGTAAGTTATAATATAAGAAAGAGAATTTGAAATGGCAAACACAGTAATAATTAACGGAGATCAAAGAAAGTTTACCTTGAGTCCTGAAATTAAGCGTTATGCATTAATTGACGCAGGTTTTCAGACCACTAAACGAGGTAACTACCTTTATAATCATCCTTTGTATAATGAATCTCCTTATAATGCAACTTGTAAGTTAAAAATAACTATTAGTGAGGAGTTTGATCACTTGACGATGGTTGTAACTGATACTAATGGGTTACAGAAGGTAAATATCTTTAAAAATAAACAGCTACAACCGATGGTAGAGTTATTAGATTTTATTTTGAAAGATCTCCAAGATCGTAATATTATTGTGCCAGGCTAGTAGGAGGAATTTTACGTATGGTAGATAACAGCAAAACCAGAGTTGTCGTTGGTATGAGTGGTGGAGTTGATTCTTCAGTATCAGCTTTATTGCTTAAACAACAAGGTTATGATGTTGTTGGTGTCTTCATGAAAAACTGGGATGATACAGATGATTCAGGTGTTTGTACCGCAACAGAAGATTATGAAGATGTTAAAAAAGTTGCAGACAAGATTGGCATTCCATATTATGCAATTAATTTTGAAAAAGAATACTGGGAAAGAGTATTCGAATACTTTTTAGATGAATATAAAAAGGGTAGAACTCCTAATCCTGATGTAATGTGCAATAAAGAAATTAAATTTAAGTCTTTCCTAGACTTTGCAATGGAACTAGATGCAGATTATATTGCAATGGGTCATTATGCTAAAACTGAAGTTGATGAAAATGGTGTAACTCATATGATGCGTCCAAAAGATGGTAATAAAGATCAAACTTATTTCTTAAATCAACTATCTCAAGATCAATTGGACAAGGTAATGTTTCCTTTGCAAAATTTAACTAAGCCACAAGTTAGAGAAATTGCTTTAGCTGCAGGCCTTGCAACTGCTAAGAAAAAAGATTCAACTGGAATTTGCTTTATTGGAGAAAGAAATTTCAAAAAGTTCTTAAGTGAATTTTTACCTGCTAAGGCTGGCAAAATGATAACTCCAGATGGTAAAGTGGTTGGTGAACATGCAGGTCTAATGTATTACACAATTGGTCAACGTTCAGGTCTTGGCTTAGGATCAACTAAGGAGTCAACTGCTCCTTGGTTTGTAGTAGGAAAAGATTTAGAAAAGAATGAATTAATTGTAGAGCAAGGCTATGATAGTAAGCTTTTATACAGTACTAGTTTAGATGCTAGTGATGTTTCATTCTTTACTGGATTACCAGATCATGATGTGGATATTAAATGTAGTGCTAAGTTCCGTTATCGTCAAGCAGATGTAGGGGTAACAATGCATTACAGAGCAAAAGATAATACTGTTCACGTTGATTTTGATGAACCAGCACGTGCAGTGACACCTGGACAAGCAATTGTCTTCTACAAGGGTGAAGAATGTTTAGGTGGAGCTACAATTGATAAGGCTTACCAGAATAATGCTGAATTACAATTAGTATAATTAAAAATGCTTATGATTTTGAAATCGTAAGCATTTTTTGTCTGTTAATTTTTCATTTAAAAACTTATAATTAAGAGTAAGAGAATGGAGAATGAGACAATGCAATTATATTTTGTAAGACATGGTAAAACGCAATGGAATTTGGAAGGTAGATATCAAGGAGGGCATGGAAACTCGCCACTTCTTCCTGAAAGCTATAAAGATATTGCAAAATTAGCTAGATATTTAAAAGAAAAAGATACTAAATTTCAAGCCTTTTATACTAGTCCTCTGCAAAGAGCAGTGACTACCGCTACTACTTTGAAAAAAGATATGAAAAGTTCCGCTCCTGTGGAAATTGATTCACGTTTAAGAGAATTTAATTTAGGAGAATTAGAAGGAATGAAATTTGTTGATGCGGAAGCGAAGTACCCTGAACAAATCAAAGCTTTTCGCTATATTCCAGAGAAATATGATCCCACGGCATTTAATGGGGAAACTTTTGAACACATGTTAAAGCGTGGTAAAGAATTAATTGCTGATATTGTGAAAAAATATCCTAATAAAGATGATAAAGTTCTATTAGTAAGTCATGGGGCAGCTTTATGTGCTTTAACGAGAACTTTAGAAGGATATTCTATTGCAGATATCCGGAAACGAGGAGGTTTAGCAAATACCAGTTTAACCATTTTAGAAACTGATGATCAAGGTAAGAGCTTCCAAGAAAAGTTATGGAATGAAACTTCGTATTTAAACCGTACTATTACACAGAGGGATGTAATTTAAATGGATAAGAAAATTGCAGATTTGTATGATAGTGGAAAAACAGACTTAGCTATTCATCAATTAATTGAAAAAATAGATCACGATTCAAAGAATATAGACAATTATCTTCAATTATCAACTTATTTAATTGATCAAAATTCAATTGCGCAGGCTTTAGAGTTATTACAAAAAGCTAGTGCAGTAGTAGATAAGCCACAAGATTTAGCTTATAATTTAGCAGTTTGTTATTATCTTGAGGGGGATTTTAATAAGTCTCTCTCTCTTTTGAATCAATTAGAAAATACTCAAGAAACTATATATCAAAAAGCCTTAGTATTTTTAAAATTGGGTCAATATCAAAAGGCATTAGCGTATGCTTTAAGTTTAAGAAAGCAAGATAAGCGTACTTTAGAATTACTAGGGGATATTTGGCTCAGTTTAGGTGATTTAAACCAGGCAAAAGCCAATTATGAAAAAATTGAAGCTCAGGATCGAAGTAGTAAGGTTGAATTTTTACTAGGCCTTACTTTACTTGAAGAGAATTTAGAGCAGGCACACTTACACTTTGATTTATCTAAGCAAAAAGATCCCACCTATTTTAAGCAAGCAAATGCTCAATATGCAAGTCTATTAAAACTGATTAGAGGAAAAAATGGGAACAAGTAAGTTTACCGGAAAAGTTAATAATATTATTTATGAAAATACCCAAAATCTTTTTAAAATTCTTGATGTAGATATTGTTGGTAAGCTAGAAGGATACTCTGAAGATAGTATTCGGGTAACTGGAACCTTCGGTGAAATGCAGTTAGAAAGCCAATATGAGTTTACAGGTGAAATTGTAGTTCATCCTAAATTTGGCCAACAGTTTAAGGTAGAGAATTATACTCAAGTTTTACCAAGAGAAAAAGATAGTTTAATAAATTATTTAAGCTCTACAAAATTTCCTGGCATTGGTAAAAAAGCTGCTCAAAAAATAATCGATGAATTGGGAAGTAATGCCTTAGAAATTTTAAAGGAAAATCCAATTAAAATTTCTACATTAGATTTAACCAGTAAGCAAAAAGAGACATTGCGCCAAGGTGTGCAACAAATGGATTCATATGCGGAAGTGGTCTTGAAGTTAGCTAAATTTGGTCTCAACAAAAGAGTAGCCAATAATATCTATAAGGTTTTTGAAGGTCAATCATTAAATAAGATTGAAGAAAATCCTTATCAATTAGTAAGTAGTATAAGAGGATATAGCTTTGCGGCTGCAGACAAAATAGGGCATGAGCTAGGAATCTCACTAACAGATCATCGGCGAATTGAAGGAGCAATATTGCATGTCTTGCAAGAAGCAATGACTGAAAAGGGAGATACGTATGTTTCTGCTAAGGAACTTTTAGTAAAGGCAGCAGACTTAATTCAAATACAAGATTATGAAATAATTGAAGCCAGTTTAAAGACCTTGGTTCTTAATGAAGAAATAGTGGTTGATGAAGATTCAAATATTGCGATTAAAAAAATTTATGAAGTTGAATCTGAAATTGCGGACGAATTAAAAAGAATTATTAAAACAAGGCCAGAAGTTCAGGAGTATGACGATAAAACTTTAGAAAAAGTAATTAGTAAGGTTGAAAAAGAATTAGACATTTCCTACGATGAAATTCAAAAAAGTGCAATAAAAAATGCTTTAAATAATTCCATCTCGCTTTTAACAGGGGGACCTGGTACTGGGAAAACCACTATTATTAATGGAATTATTTTAAGTTTAAAATACTTAGAAAAAATCCCCCATGCTTCATTATATAGTGACGATCCACCGGTGTTATTAAGTGCACCTACAGGACGAGCAGCTAAAAGAATGGCGGAAGTTACAGGCATTAATGCAAAAACTATTCATCGACTTTTAGGTGTGGGCTTAGAAGATAAAATTGAAGAGTATTCAGAAGTTAATTTGTTAAATGGAGAATTGTTGATCATTGATGAGATGTCAATGGTAGACATGTTTTTGTTTAAGTTACTCTTAAAAGGAATTGATAGTACTAAGAGAATTGTTTTTGTGGGAGATCAAGATCAACTTCCTTCAGTAGGAGCAGGAAATATTTTTGGCGATTTAATAAGCTCGCAGGCTTTCCCAACTACTCGGTTAACTCAAATTCACCGTCAAGGTGAAAATTCCTCAATTGTAAAACTAGCGCATGCTATCAACCAAGGAAAGGGAGCAGAGGTTTTATTTAGTAAAACTAATAATTATTCTTTTATTCCATGTCCCCCTGATCAAATTGGGTCGGCCATTGCACAAATTACTACTAAGGCAATGAGCAAATTTAATAAAGACGATATCCAAACTTTGGGAGCTATGTACAATGGAATGAGTGGTATTACAGCTTTAAATGATTTACTGCAGAGGGTTCTCAATGAAGAGCATTTAACTGGAAAGAAAATTGAAGCTCACGGAGAAACTTTTAGGATTGGTGATCGGATTCTTCAATTAAAAAATAATACCCCTAAGGATGTCTTTAATGGTCAGATAGGAAAAATTATCGGAATAGAAGAGGATAAAAAAGAAGATTGTGTAGTTGCAGACTTTGATGGACATGAAGTCTCTTATAGTTTAAGAGATTTAAGTGAAATCACGCGTGCGTATGCAATTACTATCCATAAGTCACAGGGGTCTGAGTTTCCACTGGTGATCTTGGCGTTAACCATGCAAAATTATATGATGTTAAGACGAAACCTTTTATATACTGGAATTACTCGAGCAGCTAAGAATTTAGTTATGATTGGAGAAAAAAGAGCTTACTTAAAAGCTTTGGAGACACCTGGAAATGATCGAGCTACAGGATTAACTAGCAAAATTAGAAGATCTTTGGGGTTAGAAGAAATAAAAAAAGATTCTAGTAATAAGGTAAAAAGCACTGTTGAAAATCTAGAAGAAAACTATATTTTGACTGCTGATATAATTAAAAGTCATAAAATTGATCCCATGATTGGCATGGAAGGTATTAAACCAAATTATCAAGTTAGATAGAAAAATAAAAAAGATTAATCAGGCAAGATTTAAAATAAAGCTTGATTAATCTTTTTATTTGAACTTTAAGTTAAAAGGTTGAAGGAATCGATCCCAAAGATAAGATTTGAGGCATCTTTTCCCAGTTCTTCTCCGTCTAATTGCCGATATTGTTTGGAAGCTACACTAACTTCAATTTTTTCACTTTCAAAGTAGTGAAAATGAGAGTCCTTTACGTGAGATCCATTAATCAATAATTTTGTAAAGAGACGGATGAAGGAGAAGGCAGATACTTTCTCTACAACAATTGTATCTAAAAGATGATTATTAATCTTTGCTTGAGGCAAAATTGGAACTCCACCTCCAAAGAAGGGATGATTGGTTGTAGTAACCAAATAAGCCTTTTTAAAATAGTGAGATTTTCCTTGAGCATTTACTGTAACTGAGAAAGTTGGTTGGTGCCGTAAAACTTTTAAAATATGAAGCCCATAAGTTAAATTACCCAAGTGCCACTTGTTGAGCCGGTCTTTCAGAGAAGAGTGGTTTGAAAGGGCGACAACGTAAGCATCAAATCCAATTCCTAGATTATTTACAAAATAGGCACTTTTATGATTAAAAGTATCTTTATAAAAACCACAATCTACTTTAATGATCGTTGGATGTGACAGGTGATCTAAGAGTTCCTCAATTGTATGAGGTAGTTTAACTGCACGTGCAAAATCATTGCCAGTACCTGAAGGTAAATAGGCTAAAGGTGTATTAGGAAAATGGGATTGTTTAAGACCATTGACAGCTTGGTTTAAAGAACCATCTCCTCCAATAACAATAATTGAATTATCCTGAAAAGAATTTCCAATCTTGTTTACTAAATTAGTTGTTAAGGAGACGAGTTCTCCTGAATAGGAAGAGATCGCACTAGTAAAAGGAATATCTCTTTTGATGAGTTCTTTTGTGAGTAGATTATATTGTGTGTTTCCGTGATTACTACCAGAAACTTTATTTACTAAAAGATGGATAGTTTTTTTCATTCTTATCTTCCAATAAAAAAGTCCCAGCCCCACATGTCGGACTAGGACTATAACTAAAATTTTATTTTTTTTCAATGATCATTGGTAAGATCATTGGACGTCTTTCAGTTTTAGAATAAAGGAAATCTTGTAAATTCTCAATAATGGCTTTCTTTATGGCACGTTCATCAGGTTGAGGTGTTTTAGCCATTTCTGTTCTTAAGACGTGGTAAACGTGTTTTTGCGCTTGAGTGATCAATTCAGTTGATTCACGCATATATACAAATCCACGACTTAAAATATCTGGACCAGCTAAGACACGTTGATTTTTATAATCAACTGTAGCTACAACAACTACTAAACCTTCTTCAGCTAAAATTTGTCGATCTCTTACTACTACATTTCCTACATCTGCAGAGCCTGAGGTGTCTACAAAGACATCACCAATATTAATGTGACCAGCAATTCTGGCTGAATCTTTAGTAAGAGCAAGCATATCACCATTTTTTAAAACAAAAGTGTGATCCTTAGGCATTCCAGTTGCTTGAGCTGTTTCTGTATGTACAACTTGCATTCGGTATTCACCGTGAACAGGAACGAAGTACTTTGGTTTCATTAGTTCAATTAACATTTTTTGCTCTTCTTGACCAGCGTGGCCAGAAGTATGAACATTGTGAATCTTACCATGAACAACATTAGCACCGGCTTGGTATAATCTGTTAATTAGATTATTCACACTTGTTGTATTTCCTGGAATAGGGTTAGATGAAAAGATAACTGTATCTCCAGGTTGAATGCTAATTTGCCGGTGGGTTCCGTCTGCAATTCGTGATAAAGCAGCTAGTGGTTCTCCTTGAGATCCTGTACAAAGAATCATTGCCTTTTCAGGTGGAGTGTGGTTGATGGTATTTGCATCAACTATTGTACCTTCTGGAACAGAAAGATAGCCTAAATCAATACCATTTTGAACCCCATTTTCCATGCTTCGTCCAAAAATAGCCACTTTTCTACCACTTTCAACTGCAGCTTCAATTGCAGTTGAAACACGATATAAGTTGGAAGCGAAGGTAGCAAAAATTATTCTACCATCAATACCATTAATGATATCTTTTAAGGACTTAGCAACAAAACGTTCTGATTTTGTAAAAGTAGGAACTTCTGCATTTGTAGAATCAGATAACAGAGCTAAGACACCTTCTTGACCAATTTTAGCCATCTTTTGAAAGTTAGGAGCTGGTTGATCCATAACTGGCGTTAAATCAAATTTCCAATCTCCAGTAAATACAACTGCACCTTCAGGTGTATGCACTGTAATTCCAAGTGTATCTGGAATAGAGTGGGTTGTTCTAAAGAAAGAAACAGAAAGTTTTGGAAATTTTAAAACTGTATCTTCGTGTTCTTCGTGTAATTCTGTTGTCTTTAAAAGACCGTGTTCTTCTAATTTACCTCTAATTAAGGCTAAAGCAAAAGGTGGGGCATACACTGGAATTTCGGGAATCTTTTTTAGTAAAAATGGAATCCCACCAATGTGATCTTCGTGTCCGTGACTAATTACGAGAGCCTTAATTTTATGGCGATTTTTTTCAAGATAAGAATAATCTGAGATAACGTAATTAATTCCCATCATATCATCTTCAGGGAATTTAATTCCTGCGTCCATAATGATAATTTCATCTTGGTACTCAACGCAGTACATATTACGACCGATTTCGCCTAACCCCCCGACGGCGAAAACTCCAACTTCGTTATTCTTTAATTTAACACTCATTATTTGCTATCTGCATCAAATGTTGTAAGCTTAAAATCTGGATTTTGCTTTTCATAAGCAAGAGAGTTTCCAGTTAATTCTTGGATGAATTCAATGTTGTAAGGGGTTTTATCTTCAACCAAGCTACGTGCTTCAACAATATTGTTTGCTTCTAAAAATAAAGTTTGTGTAGTTTCACGACGTGGATTAACGATCTGGTCTTTTTGGTATAAAACTTTATAGATCATTTGTTTAATCTCCTTAATTTTTATAAACGTTCAAAAAAGAATCTTCAATAAATGAAGATTCAACAGTTAATAATATTTTAACATATTATAGTAAAAAAGTGTATAAGAGCGAAGCTTTTAAGAAATAATGACTGTATCTTCGTCTAGTTTGAAAGGATTTTCTTTATTAATGCGGTCATAGAAAAGATGACCATTTAAGTGATCAATTTCATGTGAAGCCACAATAGCTGGATAATCCTTTAAGCGAATTGTTTTTTCTTCACCGTCTACAGTATAATAACGAATTTTAAGTTTATCAGGACGGGGAACGTAACCTTCAATAAGTTCATCAACACTCAAACAGCCCTCACCTTCAGCGATAGCAGCTTGACGTACTGATTCTGAAAGAATAGTAGGATTTACAAAAACATCTTTAAAAATGATGTTCCCTTTATCATCCGGTACTAATAAAGCTGCCATTTGCACACCTTCACCTACCTGGGGAGCGGCTAGACCAACACCAGCACGCAATTGATGTTTTTCAGCAATTTTTGGATCTTGGGAATTAATTAAATATTCCATCATATCCTTAGCAAGTTTTTGATATTTTTCAGATAAAGGAAAAGTAAGAGGTTTTGCTACTTGACGCAAAACAGGGTGTCCATCACGAACAATATCATGCATTAAAATCAATTTATATAATCTCCTTTGTAATTAAAGTAAATTTGTCATTTAAAACTATTTAAGTTTATACATTTTAATTATAGCAAAAAAAATAACTAGAAACTCAAATTGTTAGCAATAGTGTAAAAGTTAATTTAGTGAATAATCTTAAAAATCAAGTTAAATAATTTAGAAGATGTGTTAAAATAAATAAGTAAAATTAGCATCAATCAAACCTACTTAATTAGGATAACATTGACGTTTTAAGGTTTTTTTGATAAAATCAAAAAACAATTATTACATAAAAGGTCAGCCTATGAGACAGTTGACTAAATACTTACTGTAGAAGATTGTGACTTCAGTCACAGTTTTTTTATGAAATTCGGAGGGAATTCTTTTGCAAAGAAGAGAAGATATTAGAAATATTGCGATTATTGCTCACGTTGACCACGGTAAAACTACCTTAGTTAACCAATTATTAAAACAGTCTGATACATTACCAGAACACATGAACTTAGAAGATCGTGCGATGGACTCTAATGATATTGAACGTGAACGTGGTATTACTATCTTATCAAAAAATACTGCTGTTAAATTCGGTGATACTACTATCAATATCTTAGATACTCCAGGTCACGCCGACTTTGGTGGGGAAGTAGAACGAATCATGCACATGGTTGATGGAGCCCTTTTATTGGTTGATGCCTATGAAGGAACTATGCCTCAAACTCGTTTTGTGTTGAAGAAAGCTTTAGAAGCTGGAGTTAAGCCGATCGTTGTAATTAACAAAATTGACCGTCCAGGAGCTCGTCCAAGTGAAGTATTAGATGAAGTATTAGAATTATTCATTGAATTGGGAGCAACTGATGAACAACTTGATTTCCCAGTTGTTTATGCTAGTGCTTTAAATGGTACTTCTTCTTATGATGAAGATTTAAGTACTCAAAAAGAAACTATGGATCCTGTTTTTGAAACTATTGTTAAGAACATTCCAGCTCCAGTTGATAATGTAGATGAACCACTTCAATTCCAAATTACTATGCTTGATTGGGATGACTATGTAGGTCGTATTGGAGTAGGACGTGTTTACCGCGGAAAGATTAAAGTTGGGGATCAAGTAACTGTTATGAAACGTGATGGTTCAACTCAAAACTTCCGTGTAACTAAGCTATTTGGTTACTTTGGTTTAAAGCGTAATGAAATCCAAGAAGCTAAAGCAGGAGATATTATTGCTATTTCTGGTATTAATGATATTTATGTAGGTGAAACTATTGCCTCCGCTGAAAAGCCAGAAGCTTTACCTGTTTTGAAGATCGATCCACCAACTCTTCAAATGGATTTTGTTGCTAATGATTCACCATTTGCTGGACGCGAAGGTGATCAAGTTACTCCTAAGAAGTTAGAAGATCGTTTAATTCGTCAAACTCGTACTGATGTTTCATTAAAGGTAGAACCAACTGATCAAATTAATGCTTGGACAGTATCGGGTCGTGGTGAATTACACTTATCTATTTTAGTTGAAGAGTTACGCCGCGAAGGATTTGAATTACAATTATCACGTCCTAAGGTAATTTACCGTGAAATTGACGGGGTCCTTAGTGAACCTTTTGAAGCTGTACAAGTTGATACACCAGATGAATATGTAGGTTCTGTAATTGATTCACTTTCTCAAAGAAAAGGTGAAATGCAAAACATGACTTCAACTGGTAATGGTCAAACTAGACTTGAGTTCTTAGTACCATCTCGTGGTTTAATTGGATATAACAATGAATTTATGTCTCAAACTGCAGGTTACGGTATCATGAACCATACTTTTGACTCTTACAAGCCTGTTGTTAAAAACTGGGAACCTGGTCGTCGTAATGGTGCCCTTGTATCAATTAACCAAGGTCAATCAACTACTTATTCACTCCAATCTGTAGAACAACGTGGTGTTCTTTTTGTGGGTGCAGGTGTTGAAGTTTATGAAGGAATGATTGTAGGTCAATCTTCTCGTGAACGTGATATTGCTGTTAATGTTACTAAAGGTAAGAACTTAACTAATACTCGTGCTTCTGGTAAAGACCACTCAGCTTCTATTAAGACACCTAAGACAATGACTTTAGAAGAATCAATTGAATTCTTAAATGATGATGAATACTGTGAAGTAACTCCAGAAAGTATTCGTTTACGTAAGAAGATTTTGAATACTAGTGAACGTCAAAAGGCTGATAAGAAACGTAAGAAAGCAAATTAAATAGATTAAAAGTAGCTAAAAGTTTTTAGCTACTTTTTTGTTTGTAAAAGTGAGTGATATAATAAGAATAATATTATTCGACTAAAGGAGAATTGTAGCGTGCGAAACAAATTAAAATATGTAGATTGGACGATTTTGGTTCCATATCTTCTCCTAGCATCATTTGGAATAATTATGGTTTATTCTGCAAGTTCCGATATATTACTTGTGAATGGTTTTAAAGCCAATGTTTATATGATGCGACAGATAATTTATTTCTTGGCAGCTTTAGTGATATTTGGAATGCCAGCCTATTTTATGCGGGTGAAAATTTTTCAAAACAGAAGTGTTATTAGTATATTTTTACTGGTTTCTATCTTAATGCTACTAGCTTTAATTTTATTAAAAGTTATAACTCATGGTAAAGCAGCAGTTAATGGAGCGGTAGGATGGATTAATTTAGGCTTCATTAATATTCAACCAGTAGAAATTGCAAAATTGAGTTTAGTACTTTATTTAGCTTATGTACTTAATAAAAAGATGGTCAATTAGTTGATGGTAAACTTGCGCAATTAAGTACAAAATTGTGGCGCCCAACTTTAATTGCATTTATAATGATGTTTTTAGTAATACTAGAGCCAGATTTTGGTGGGACTGCAATTTTATTTACGATTGTTTTTGTAATGTATTTAGTTTCTGGAATTCCAACAAAGACTGCCGTAACGTGGTTACTAATTCTAATTGGAGGAATTCTCGCAGTCCTATTCATTGTGATTAACTTTGAACCTTCCTTTATGAAAAACTCTTATCAACTTCAAAGATTTTTAGCATTTGCGCATCCCTTCGAGTTAGAAAGAAAGGGTGGAGCTCAGTTAGTAAATTCCTATTATGCAATTCATAATGGGGGACTTTTTGGGGTAGGACTTGGTAATAGTATGCAAAAAAGAGGATATCTTCCAGAACCCTATACTGACTTTATTCTTTCAATCGTAGCTGAAGAATTCGGAGTAATTGGAGCAAGCATTGTAGTAGGGTTATTAGGCTTTTTGATCTGGCGAGTAATGGATGTCGGAATTCATGCTTCAACACAGTTTAATGCACTAGTATGTTTTGGGATTGCTACGATGATTTTTACAGAAACTTTATTTAATGTGGGAGCTGTTTTAGGTTTATTGCCAATTACAGGGGTGACTTTACCGTTTATCTCCTATGGAGGATCGTCAATGATTGTATTGACAGCTGGGTTAGGAATTGTTTTAAATATCTCTGCAAATGAAAAAAGGCTTGTTAAAGAAAGAAGTATTGTAAAATGAGCTTAGTATACCAGCCAAATGATAAAGATAACTTACAGCGGCGGATTTCATTAATCGTCTGGCTAAAAAAAGAAAAAGATTTTTTAAAGTTAAAATACTATGGTGATATTGTTTATGTTTCAAGAGCTAAAAAATATGCAGTATTATATGTGGATCAAGAAAATATTGAAAAAACAGTATCAATTTTGAATCATAAGGGGTTTACAAAGAAGGTAGAAGAGTCAAGGTCATCCTATTTAGATTTTTCTCCTGAATATCAGGAAAAAACAATGCGGGAAATGAAAGAAAAGGCAGAAAAGTTAAGAGAAGAAAATGAGGATTTAAGAGTTTGAGAATTATAGCTGGCAAGTACGCAAAACGTAATTTATTCACTTTGAAGAGTAATAAAACTCGTCCGACAAGTGATAAGGTAAAGGGCTCATTATTTAATTCAATGGGACAATTCTTTGATGGTGGCGAAGTCTTAGATTTATATGGAGGTAGTGGTGCTTTAGGGATTGAAGCAGTTTCACGTGGTTATGATCACGCAACATTAGTGGACATTAGTGGACAAGCTTGTGAAATTATCAAAAAGAACGTTGCTTTAACTAAAGAACCAGAAAAATTTGACATCTTAAGAATGAGAGATACACAAGCTCTCAAATATTTTGAAGAACATGGCAAGAAATTTGATCTTGTTTTTTTAGATCCACCTTATGCTAAAGAAAAAATTGTTAAGATTATGACAAAGTTACTAGAAGCTGATTTATTAAATGAAAAAGCTTGGATTGTAGCAGAGACGGATGAACATACAGAGCTACCTTCAATAGTAGAGGGCTTTAAAATGTTAAAAAATCACCAGTTAGGTAGAACTAAAGTTAAAATATATGAAAGGATTTAAGGATGGTAAAGGCAATTTTTCCTGGAAGTTTTGATCCGGTTACTAATGGCCATGTAGAGACGGCAAAGATTGCTAGTTCAATATTTGATGAAGTTTACTTTGTTATAATGACGAATACTAATAAAAAATATCTTTTTTCTGAACAAGAAAGAGTGACACTAGCTAAGCAAATATTTAGTAAAGATCAAAATATTCACGTTATTTCTCGGCCAGCCGATTTGACAGTTAAGGTAGCAGAGGAACTGGGAGCTGATGCAATTGTAAGAGGATTACGCAATGATGCAGACTTTAATTATGAGCGAGAAATTGCAGCCATTAATAAATCATTAGCCCCGGACTTGAATACTGTCTTACTTTTGACAAGTCCAGAAAATAGTTTTATTTCTTCGAGTATGATTAAGGAAACAGTAACCTTTGGGGGAGATGTTAGTAAATTGGTACCTTCAAATGTCGTAACTGCCCTAAATGAAAAGTTAAAAAATGATTAAGCATAAAATATCACGTAAATGGATCTATATTTGGATAGGCATTTTGCTAACCTTAGCTGTTGCGTTTTGGCCCACGAACTATTATATTGAAGCACCTGGATCAACAGATCAAATTAGTAATTATATTCAAGATTCTGCTAAGCATGATCAAGCCAATCCAAATTTTTATTTAGTAACAGTGAGTGAACGTCCAGCCGGTGTAGGAGACTATTTATTAAGTTTTTTTAGTAAAAATGAAACGAGGATTTCTAAGAAAGAGCTGTTAGGTAATCAAAATAATCGTACCTATCAACAAATGCAAAAATATTTTATGGAGAATAGTCAAAATCAGGCAATTTATTATGCTGCTAAAAAAGCAGGAATTTCTCATAAAATGCAGTTCCTAGGTGTCAATGTTATTAACGTTCTATCTAATTCTTCCTTTAAAGGAAAACTTCAACCTGGTGATTTGATTGTTGCAGCAAATAACCATCAATTTAGAAGCAGTAATTCTTTTATGAATTATATTCAATCTTTAAAGAAAACTAGTAAAATAAAAATTAAGGTACTAAGAGGGAAAAATTATAAAACTTTTACTGGAAGACTGGTTAAACTTAATAATGGAAAATATGGCATAGGAATTGAATTATTTGACCATACCAAGGTAATGACAAAGCCAGAAATTAAGATTAATACTCAAGATATTGGTGGGCCTTCTGCGGGCTTAATGATGAGCCTAGTATGTTACCAGCTTTTTACAAAAGAAAACTTATCTCCTAAAAACAAAATTGCTGGTACAGGAACGATAGATAAAAGTGGTCATGTGGGAATGATTGGTGGAGTTGATAAAAAGGTAGTTGCTGCTTCACGTAGTGGAATGAAGGTATTCTTTGTTCCTAGTGAACAACCACAAGGGGTAAGGAAAGATCAAACCAATTATGCAGAGGCTTTAAAAAAAGCTAAGAAAATTCATAGTAAAATGAAAATAATTCCTGTGAAAAGATTTGATGATGCTTTAAATTATTTAATTAAATATGAAAAAGATTGATGAAAATCAATCTTTTTTTCGTATAAAAAATTGGAGGTTAATTTTATGGATTTTGAAAAGATAAAAAACTTTCTTTTAGAAAAAAAGAGTTATGTGATGGTAATTTTGGTGTTAGGGATTGGAGGAATCTTTTTCTTAAAAAGCCAAGGGCAGCAACCTGTAGACAATAGTAATTTAGTAACGCAAGATGGACAGTCAACTACAAATTCAGCTAGCTCTAGTGCTACGGCTTCCTCTACCCAAAATTTAGAAAGTTCAAAAACCGAGCATCTTGCTTCCTCTCAGAGTACAGTAACTTGCGATATTGCAGGTGCAGTGAAGGAACCAGGGGTATATACATTAAAAAATGGGGCAAGATTAGATAATCTGATTAAGGCAGCTGGAGGAATTAAAAAGAATGCAAATTTGAAACAAGTAAATCGTGCCCTTATTTTAAAAGATCAGGACCAGGTTTATATTCCTACAAAAGGAGAGAAAGTTGAAACTGCAGTTTCTTCTCAAGGTGTAGGTAGCTCATCTGCAGGGAATAATCAGAATACTGCGACTTCTAGTACCAATTCACAAAGTGGTGAAAAAATTCATATTAATAGTGCCAGTGTGCAAGACTTTCAAAAACTGTCAGGTATTGGAGAAAAGAAAGCTGAGCAGATTGTAAGCTACCGAGATCAAAATGGTGGATTTAAATCAATTGAGGAAATAACGAAAGTATCAGGTATTGGGGACAAGACGTTTGAAAAGTTCAAAGATCAATTGGAACTATGAATTTTTAAGACCAGGATATTTACTTTTAATAAGTATTACTTGTATTATTATTTCTCTAATAGTTTTTCAGGCCCATACTTGGGGACAATTTGTAGTATCAGGAATTTTACTTTTGTACTTAGGAGGTTTAATTAAGTATAAATACCGAGTAGCTAAAGGGTGGATAATTATCCTAGGATGCGTGTTTTTGTGCTTGATAAATAAAAACAATTTTGACAATCAGGGTATTGGAAATAGGCTTTTTATTTATCCTGATGAAGTCAGTATCACAGATCATTATTTATCGGGACAAATTTCTGATGGAAAAAATACGTTTTTGGTAGGGATGAAAACAGCTAGTGGACTTGAGGAGGCTATCAAACAGGGATTGCCCTTAGTTTTAAGTGAAGTCAATCTTGAAAAAGAAGAGATTGACCAGGAAACTAATTTTGGACAATTTGATTTTAGAAAATACTATCAAACTAAGAAAATCAAGTATCGTCTAAAAGTTGTATCTACAAACTTTTCAATAAATAATGGAAAAAACTTACAAATATTTTTTCATAAAATTCGGTATGAATTGCAGCGGTATTTTGATCAGATGCCCAAACTTACTAAGTTTTTTGCAAGTGAAATGATTTTAGCCAAAAATCCAAGTGCAGATAATAAATCAATCTTAAGCAATTACAGAAATTTGGGTGTGATTCATTTGTTGAGTATTTCTGGCTTACATGTAAGTCTTTATGTAGCAGCGATTAGTTTAGGGTTAACTAAATTAAAAAGATCACCAGATGAAATTTTTATATTTTGTAGTATATTTTTAGGTTTTGAAATTATTATCTCAAATTGGCAAGCTGGGTTTGTAAGAGCAAGTTTAGGCTATATTTACGGAAAAATAGTAGAAAAACATCATTTGCCAATTGCACGTGGTGACAGATTAGGTGCAGTAGTTTTGACGCATTTATTGCTAAATCCTACTTTATTTTTATCAAGTGGGGCAATCTTAAGCTATTTACTTGTTGGTGGATTAGAACTTTTAGAGAGTAATTCGATAAAGTTTCAGGGAATCAAGTTAAATTTATTGATTACTCCAATTCTTTTATATTATTTTTATCAAGTGAATATTTTAACTCCTTTTTTTAATCTTCTTATTGTGCCAATCTTTAATTTTGTTCTGTTGCCTTTAACAGTGATTGGAATTTTTTCCTTCTGGCAGTTACCAAATATTACCTTGTATTTTATTGAACCAGTTTTTCAAAAAATCAATATTTTTATTGATGGCCTAGCTTCAACGAGAATTGGACAGGTTCTTTTTGGAAAAATTAATTGGTGGCAATTACTTCTTTTGTTAATTATTACAATAGTTTTTATTTTAACTAAAGAAAAAACTAAAAAGAGCAGATTATGTTTTGGAACAGTGATCATGACTTATGTATTAATCTTTGTTAGTATTCATTTTCCACTAGTTGGCCAAGTAAGTATTATTGATGTAGGTCAAGGAGATAGTATTTTGATTACAACTCCATTAAAAAGAAAGGTGTATTTAATAGATACAGGTGGTAAAGTTACCTTTGGTAAGAAAAAGATTACACAGGCTCAACTTGAGAGAATTACATTGCCGTTTCTTCAGGCACAAGGAATTAACAAAATTGATGGAGTGTTTTTATCACATCAAGATGCTGACCACATTGGTGATTTAAGGACTTTGCTCCAAAATATAAAAGTAAGCAATTTATATTTTGCAAAAGGATTAACTAATAATCCGAGCTTTCAAAAAAGAATTTCTAATTGCGTAAACTATACAAAATTAACACCCTTGTTGGCAGGAGATACAGTAAAAGATCAAAATATTGCTTTTCACGTTGTTTATCCCTTTCAAGAAGGATTAGGCAAAAATGAAGACTCACTTTCACTATTTTTCACTTTAGCGCATAAAAATTGGCTAATGACAGGAGACTTAGATCAAGCGGGAGAATTAAAATTAATAGAAAGGTATCCGTTAAAGGTTGATTATTTCAAATTAGGCCATCATGGCAGTAAGACATCAAGTAATCCAGCTTTTTTAAAGCAGATTTGTCCATCTATGGTATTTATCTCTTCTGGACGCAATAATCGTTATGGACATCCTCATTTAGAAACTTTGAAGACACTAAATGAATTAAAAATAGCATATTTAAATACTCAAGATCGTGGTACAATAACTTGGAAATATAACATATTTAATCAAGAACATTTTGAGACGTATTTATTTAGAAGGAAAAAATGACACTTACTTCACTTTTTAAACAAACCAGCCCAGATAAAGATAATTTGCTTATTGAAGGTCCAGATAGTTTTTTTAATGAATATATTGTTGAGGATTATATTAAGCAAAGTAAATTTGCTGATTATGAAAAAATTATTATTGATTGTAATGATGAAGGACTGGATGAATTGATGGCAACATTAATGGAGTCTTCTTTGTTTAGTCAACAAAAATTAGTACTTGTAAAAAATCCATTTTTTTTAACGAGTAAAGTTCCAGTAAAATATAAAAAGCAAATAACCCAATTAACGCCAATATTGCAAAATTTAAGTCACTTGGATGACACAGTGATTTTTCTGGCAAATTATGAAAAAATTGATCGTCGAAAAAAATTATCTAAAATGATATTGGATCAAGTAAATGTTATTACCACTAAAATAAAACCATATGAAAGTATTGCATATATTAAAAAGATTGCTAAACAGGAAGGCTATCAATTTACAAGGTCAGCTTTATCACTTTTAGAACAAAGAACGGACCAAGTATTTGATGAGATGTTAAGCAATTATTTAAAATTAAAAAATATTTGTGATGATCATAAAATTACTGAAACGATAGTTATAAATAATGTTGAGCAATCACTATCTGAAAATATCTTTGAAATTTTAACTAATGTTTTTAATAGAGATAAGCTGAAGGCTATTATGCGATTGAAGAATCACTTACGTGAAGGAGTAACCGTCGTACAATTAATAGCAGTATTTGAAAGTCAATTAGAGTTTTTGTTAGCCGTAAAAATTTTGCAAGAAAGGCAATGGAGTAAAGACCAAATTATTAAGGAATTACATGCTAATCCTTATCGTGTTAAGTTTGCATTAGAAAAGAAAGTAAAAGCAGAGAGGCTAAAGCAATTAGTAAAAGAGATTATTAAGCTAGATTATAATTATAAAAATGGTACTTATCATGAGAATGAGTTTTTAGAAATGTTTATTTTAGACATGTAAAAAACCACACACTAAAATAGTGTGTGGTTTTTAATAGTAGCTGAGATTAGTTATTTGAAGCAGCTTTAGCCTTCTTAGCAAAACGTGATTTATCACGGTTTGCCTTATTCTTTGAAATAAGTCCCTTAGTTACGGCCTTATCTAAAGCACGAGCAGCCTTAATTTCTAAATCGAGGACATCTTTAGACTTAGTTTCAACAGCTTGGTTGAATTTTCTGATTGCAGTTCTCAATTTACTTAATTCAGCAGAGTTACGCTTGTTTGCAGTGGTGTTAGTTTTAACACGCTTAATTGCTGACTTGATTTGTGGCATATTAGTTCACCTCGATAAAAATAAGATTTACTCGTTAATTATACTTAATCCAGCGGTAAGGTGCAAGTTAAAATCTGCTTGCTTTTTTAAAAATATCCTGTATTATAATACTTGTTGGAACCACTAACGCTGTTTCCTCGCTGCCGACGGTTAACGTTGTTAGTGGCAATTATTTTAAATTGATCAAAGAAAGGTTTTCTTATATTATGGCAATTAGTAAAGAAAAAAAAGACGAATTAATTAAGAATTATGCACGTCACGAAGGTGATACAGGTTCTCCAGAAGTTCAAATTGCATTACTTACTCACGATATTAACAACTTGAACGAACACTTAAAGAATAACAAGCAAGACCACCACTCATACCGTGGTTTGCTTAAGAAGATCGGTCACCGTCGTAATTTACTCCGTTACTTGAAGAACAAGGATATCAACCGTTACCGTGAATTGATCAACAAATTAGGTTTACGTCGTTAATTTTAACTTTGAAAAGACTGGCTTATGGCCAGTCTTTTTTGTTTAAATTTAAAAAAATTCCTATCTGTGATAAAATTAATTAGACTAACTACAAATTGATCTTTAGAGATCCGAAAATTAAATTTAGAAGGAATTAATTATGTCACAAAAAATTAAATTAATGATTTTAAGTGGTGTACGTGAAAATGGAAAGAATATGTACGCCGTACAAGTTGATGATGAAATTTTTATTATGGATGCTGGCTTAAAGTTTCCAGATAGTTCTTTACTGGGAATTGATGTGGTAATCCCTGACCTAGAGTTTTTTAAAGAATATGGTGATCGCATTGCAGGAATCTTTTTAACACATGGCCATGCAGATTCAATTGGAGCTTTACCATATATTTTAAGAGACCATGATATCCCAGTGTTTGGTTCAAAATTAACTATTGAATTAGCAAAATATGCTGTTCAAAAAGAAAATAAGCGTCGAAAGAATGATTTATTTCATGTAATTGATGCAGATACTGAAATTGATTTTAAAAATGCTACTGTTTCTTTCTTTTCGACTACTCACTCCATTCCAGATTCATTAGGGATTGATATTTCAACTAAAGAAGGAGAAATTGTTTATACAGGTGATTTTAAATTTGATCCTTCAGCTAAAGAGGGATATAAGACAGATTTTGTTCGCTTATCTGAAATATCCAAAAAGGGTGTGTTAGCTCTATTAGCTGATTCTACAAATGCAGAAGCAGTCTTCCCTAATGACCAACAAACTTCAATTGAAAAATATATTTTAAAAACTTTTCAAAACCATAATGGGCGCATTATTGCAGCTGCAAAAGCGTCTAACATTAATAGGGTACAAGAAATTTTTAAGGCAGCCCATGCTACTGGAAGAAAAGTATTTTTAACGGGTAGAGATATTGGTCGAGTAGTATATACGGCTATGAAATTGGGATATTTAGATGTTCCAAAAGATCTTTTGGTTCATGGAAAAGATTTGAAAAAAATTCCAGATAATGAATTAGTAATTCTTGAAACTGGAAGAATGGGTGAACCCTTAAAATCTCTTCAAAAGATGGCAACTAAACGTCATCGAATGATAAAAATTAAAGAAGGAGATTTGGTGTTTATTGCAACTACTCCTTCTCATTCTGTAGAGACCATGGTTGCACAGACTAGTGATTTAGTTTACCAAGCTGGTGGGGTAGTCAAGGAACTAGGAAGAGATCGTCATACCAGTGGTCATGCCACAGGACGTGATTTGCAACTTTTAATTAATACTTTAAAGCCTAAGTTTTTGATTCCAGTAATTGGGGAATATCGACTTTTAGAATTACAACAAGGCTTAGCTATTCAAGCAGGAATGGATAAACATGATATATTCTTAACCAAGAATGGTGATACACTAAGCTTAGAAAATGGTAGATTTTATTTGACTGATCCAGTACCTGGAGAAGACATTATGATTGATGGAGCAGGTGTTGGAGATGTTGGAAATATAGTTTTAAGAGACCGCGAAGTTTTATCAGATGATGGTATTTTTATCGCAGCTGTAACTATTGACCGAAAAAAGAAAAAAATTGTTTCTAACCCTTTAGTTTCTACGCGAGGTTTTGTTTATATTAAGGCTAACCATGCTTTAATGGATGGAGCTGTAGGAGTTATTCGTGAAGCAATTGAAAATAATTTTGAAAATAAACGTTTCGACTGGTCTGAATTAAAACAAGATGTAAGAAGTTCAGTTGAAAAGTATTTGTATAAAGAAACTGGCAGAAGACCTGTTGTACTTCCAGTAGTGATGGAAGTAAACCAAAATCGTCACCGAGCAATGGCTAAAAAAAATAATGCTAAGCAAGAGAGTGATGGATCTACAAAGAAGAAAAATAATAAGCCAACTAGAAAAAATTCTTCAAAGCACAAGAGTGTTCATGCTAACAAGCAAAAGAAGGTAAAAGCTTAATGAAAGAGGTAAGCCAAAATAATTTAATTAAATTGGCAGATGAAGCTTTAACAAAAAATAAATTAAATCAGGCGCAAAGCTATCTCTTAGAAGCATTGAGGTTAGGCCATAAATGGGAAATAGTAGAAAAATTATGTAATATTTTTTTACAAAAAAAAGAACCTTTTCAAGCATATCGATTAATAAAAGAAGAGCCAGATCTTTTTTCTAATCAAAAAATCTATGATTTATACGTAAAAATACTCCAAAAATGTCATTTTTATATAGAAGCACGAGAATTGAGTAATTTAGCGGGACTTAGTATCTCAGAAAAGGTAAAACCTGTTTCGATGCCAGAACAGCAAAAAATTATAAAAAATTTTCGTACAATTGCTAAACCTACAGAAAAGGAGTACTTAGAACTATATAAGTTGGATATGGAGAATTTTGTAAACTTTGCTCAAAGTTTATTATTAGATCCAACACTTGATTTTGCAATTAGATTATCTTTATGTGAAGATCTAGTAAAGCTTGGTTATGACAAGGAAATGTCAGTTTTAGTGTTAGGTAAAAAAGAAGGCTTCATTCCTAAAGAGACGAGTTTATTTGAAAAAGATACTTTATATCATGAAGTGGTGATGAGCATTGCGGATTATTATCAAAAAGATCCAACAAAGCTTTTAATGATGTTGAATGAAGCAAAAATTGCAATGGGTATGTTATATCCTAAATTACATACTTATATTTCAAATCCAGATGCTTTTGCTCATGATTTAAGAACATATATTGAAAAAAAGGATGGCGGAGAAAACAAAGAGCTATTGGGAAAAATATATAGTTATTTAAACTATGAAAAAAATTAATAATTATTTTTCTTAAAAAGGTTTACTTTTTTGTGCTATCTAGTATAATCAGTTAAGGATATTTTCAAAGGGGTACGGGCTATCACTTTAATTCTTTGGCTTTTTACCTTTGAAAGTAGTATAATAATCAACAGAGAATTATCCGTTACTTTACTCAACGGACTTCTTGCAAATATATTTACAGGAGGGTCATTTTAATGGCAGAAAAAGAACATTACGAAAGAACTAAGCCGCACGTTAACATTGGTACTATCGGCCACGTTGACCATGGTAAGACCACTTTAACTGCAGCTATTACTACTGTTTTAGCAGAAGATGGTTTAGCACAAGCTGAAGATTACTCACAAATCGATGCAGCTCCAGAAGAAAAGGAACGTGGTATCACTATCAACACTGCCCACGTTGAATATGAAACTGCTAACCGTCACTACGCTCACATGGATGCTCCAGGACACGCAGACTACATCAAGAACATGATTACTGGTGCTGCTCAAATGGATGGTGCTATCTTAGTTGTTGCTGCAACTGATGGACCAATGCCTCAAACTCGTGAACACATCTTACTTGCTCGTCAAGTTGGTGTTGAATACATCGTTGTATTCTTAAACAAGACTGACTTAGTTGACGATCCAGAATTGATCGACTTAGTTGAAATGGAAGTACGTGACTTATTATCAGAATACGATTACCCTGGTGATGATGTACCTGTAATCCGTGGTTCAGCTTTAAAGGCACTTCAAGGTGATAAGGAACAACAAGACGTAATCAGAGAATTGATGAAGACTGTTGATGAATACATTCCAACTCCTGAACGTGATACTGACAAGCCATTCTTAATGCCAGTTGAAGACGTATTTACTATCACTGGACGTGGTACTGTTGCTTCAGGTCGTATCGACCGTGGTACTGTTAAAGTTGGTGACGAAGTTGAAATCGTTGGTTTAACTGACAAGATTGAAAAATCAACTGTTACTGGTTTGGAAATGTTCCACAAGACTCTTGACTTAGGTGAAGCCGGAGATAACGTTGGTGTATTGCTTCGTGGTGTTGACCGTGATCAAATCGAACGTGGTCAAGTTTTAGCTGCACCTGGTTCAATCCAAACTCACAAGAAGTTTAAGGGCCAAGTTTATATCTTAAACAAAGACGAAGGTGGACGTCACACTCCATTCTTCTCAGATTACCGTCCACAATTCTACTTCCACACTACTGACGTAACTGGAAAGATCGAATTGCCAGAAGGTACTGAAATGGTTATGCCTGGTGATAATGTTGAATTCACTGTTGAATTAATTAAGCCAGTTGCCATTGAAAAGGGTACTAAGTTTACTATCCGTGAAGGTGGTAAGACTGTTGGTGCTGGTCAAGTAACTGAAATTCTTGACTAATTTTTCATTAAAAGACGTGTCTTCGGACATGTCTTTTTTTTATGTTATTTTTTGAAAAAGCACAGGTAAATTTGCGATTTAAAGCCATTTAGGGTAAGATAAATGAGTATGCAAGTGCACAAACCCAAATTTGACATCGGAGGTATTTTATTAATGTCTGTAAAATGGGAAAAGACCGGTAAAACTACCGGCGAATTAACTTTTGAAATTCCTACTAGTGAAGTAAAAAAAGGCTTAGATGAAGCTTTTAAGCGTGTTAAGAAAAACTTACGTGTACCAGGTTTCCGTCCAGGACACGTTTCACGTACTATTTTTAACCAATACTATGGTGAAGAAGCACTTTACGAACAAGCTTTAAACATTGTGCTTCCACAAGCTTATACTGAAGCTGTTAAAGAAGCTGGTATTGACCCAGTAGGTCAACCACAAATTACTCCAGTTTCAATGGAAAAAGGTAAGCCTTGGGAAATGAAGGCTACTGTTAGTGTAAAACCTGAAGTTAAATTAGGTGATTACAAGGGTGTAGAAGTTCCTAAGCAAAGTACACGTGTATTGGTAAAAGATGTTGATGCTGAATTAAATAAGCGTCGCCAACAAAATGCAGAATTAGTCTTAAAAGATGGTAAAGCTGCTAAAGGTGATACTGTAACTATTGATTACACTGGTACAATTGATGGTAAGCCATTTGATGGTGGAAGTGCTAAAAACTATAACTTAAAATTAGGCTCAAATACATTTATTCCTGGCTTTGAAGATCAACTTATTGGTCACAAAGCAGGGGATGATGTTGATGTAGTAGTTACTTTCCCAGAAGATTATGGTGCTAAGGATTTAGCCGGTAAAGAAGCACACTTTGATACCAAGATTCACGAAGTTAAGTCTACTGAATTACCAAAATTAGATGATGAATTTGCTAAAGATGTAGATGACTCTGTAGAATCTCTTGATGAATTAAAAGATAAAATCAAGAAAGATTTAAAGAAGCTTAAGGAAGATCAAGCTAAAGATGCAATTCAAGAAGCTGCAATTAAAAAGGCAGTAGAAAATGCTGAAATTGATGAAATTCCAGATGCTATGATTCAAGAAGATGTTCAAACTCAAATGAATCAATACTTGGGTAGCATGCAACGTCAAGGTATCGATCCACAAACTTACTTCAAGTTAACTGGAACTACTGAAGCACAATTACGTGATCAATTAGCACAAGATGCTGAAGAACGTGTAAAAACAAATCTTGTTTTAGAAGCTATTGTTGACAAAGAAAAACTTGATGCTGATGAAGATGAAATCAAGGAAGAAATTGCTAACTTAGCTAATGACTACAATATGGAAGAAGCAGTTGTACGTCGTACTTTAACAGATGACATGCTTAAGCATGATATTGCTGTAAGAAAGGCAATTGATTTAGTAACTGATAAGGCAAAGCAAGTTCCTAAGAAGAAAAAGACTACTGCAAAAAAGACAACTAAAAAAGAAGACAAAAAATAATAATAAAAAGGCGACTTTTTAGTCGCTTTTTTATTTCCAAACTAATTTTTTTGTTAATCACTCATAACATGATAAACTTATTCTATGCGAATAGAAAGTGTAGAAAGGAGACCATAAATGAACAATGATATTACTCTTAAAGAAGAAGTAAAATGTTCTTTTTGTGGCAAATCTCAATCTCAAGTAAGAAAACTAATCGCTGGAAATGGCGTATACATTTGCGATGAATGTATTGCCACTTCACAGCAGATTATTGAAGATGAATTACGTGCTGATTCTCTTAAAGAAGCAAAGGATCTCCCTAAGCCAATGGATATTAAAAAGCAACTAGATGAATATGTTATTGGTCAAGATCGGGCTAAGCAAATTCTATCAGTAGCTGTTTATAATCACTATAAAAGAATTAGTCAAGTAAATTTGGGTAAGTCTGATACAGAACTTCAAAAGTCTAATATTGCCTTAATCGGCCCTACTGGATCAGGAAAAACTTATCTTGCGCAAACATTAGCTAGAATTTTAAATGTACCTTTTGCCATTGCCGATGCAACTACCTTAACAGAAGCAGGGTACGTTGGGGAAGATGTTGAAAACATTTTGCTTAAGTTACTTCAAAATGCCGATTACGATATTGAAAGAGCACAAAAGGGAATTATCTATATTGATGAAATTGATAAAATTTCAAAAAAGGCTGAAAATGTTTCAATAACAAGAGATGTGTCTGGTGAAGGGGTACAACAATCTCTTTTGAAAATTTTAGAAGGAACTATTGCCTCTGTTCCTCCTCAAGGTGGACGTAAGCATCCGCAACAACAAATGATTCGTATGGATACAAGCAATATTTTATTTATTGTGGGTGGAGCTTTTGATGGCATTCAAAATATAGTAAAAGATCGCTTAGGTGAAAAGGTGATTGGTTTTGGTGCTGAAAATAGTAGTAAAGATGTTACAGATGACAATTGGCAAAGATTTTTAACTACTAGTGATTTAGTGAAATTCGGTCTTATTCCAGAATTTATCGGACGTATTCCAATTATTTCTACTTTGGATAAGTTAGATTCAGAATCACTAACAAGAATTCTTAAAGAGCCCAAAAATGCTCTAACAAAGCAATATATTAAATTGTTAGGTCTTGATAATATTAACCTTGAATTTGATGACGAAGCAGTTAAGGCAATTGCTGATTTAGCTTTGAAGCGAGATATGGGAGCACGTGGTTTGAGAACTATTATTGAAAATGCAATGATGGACATCATGTATACTGCTCCTAGTGACGATACAATTGATACAATCATAATTACAAAAGATGTGATTGAAAATCACGCTCCAGCTAAAATTATTCGTAAGGAAGAAGAAAAGGCACAGGTTAATAAAAAATGAAAGTAACAGATAGTGAATTTTTTATCAGTGCTGTAGGAGAAAAACAATATCCAAAAGATGATTTGCCTGAATTTGCACTTGCTGGGAGATCAAATGTAGGGAAGTCTAGTTTAATCAATGCAATTGTAAATAGAAGAAAATTGGCGAGAACGTCTCAACAACCTGGAAAAACACAGACTTTAAATTTTTATAAAGTAAATAATGAGCTTTATTTAGTTGATGTTCCAGGGTATGGGTATGCAAAAGTCTCAAAAAAACAACGCGAAAAATTTGGGGAAATGATTCAAGACTATTTAGAAACAAGAGCAGATCTAAAAGGTTTAGTCTTACTAGTTGATGCCCGTCATGATCCGACTAAAGATGACATTAGCATGTTTGAATATGCTCAATACTTAGATATTCCCATTTTAGTGGTTGCCACTAAGATGGATAAATTAAAAAAGATGGAAGCAAGTCAAATTAAGCAAAAAATTGGTAAGAGTCTTGATCTAGACCAAGAACATGTTTCATTTTTGCCATTTTCGAGTGTAAAAAAACTTAATATAGATAAGTTTTGGGATTGGATTGAAGAACACGAATAAATAAAAGCATAGCGCTCCTTGCTATGCTTTTATTTTTGAAGAGAACTAAGGGGGAAAATAATGGATCAAATATGGCCAATTTTTTTAGCAATTATGCTTGTTATATTAGCAATAACACTTTTTAAAGATAAACAACATTTATATTTTTTAAAAGCCTGTGTTTTATTTTTAGGAATGTTGGCATTTAGTTTTTTAAATTTTGTAATTCTGCTTTTTGTAGCCTTTCTATTGATAAGAAGTGATCAGGCTTTAGAACTAAAAAATTTATTTTTACTGATTGGAATTTTAGTGGTAATTTCAGGAATTATAATATATTGGGGACTACGAGGATTTAATAAAGTTTTCCCACTTTCACTTACAACATTGACGTTAATTGAATACTGTATTCAGTGGGTATTAATTTATATCACTATCTATCAAACAATGTTTTCGAATATTAAAAAGTTAACTTCAGTAGCACATTATATAAAGATTGGGGACTTTTTAGATCCAAATATTTTTGTAATTATTGTTTTACCATCATTTATTTCGATATGGATAGGATTAGTTTTGCTGAAGAAACATCTTCATGAACTATAGAAAGAAGCAAGTATGTTAAGAAAGTTAAACGGTTTAATAATAAAAGTAATTGCTATCATTGGAATTATAATATCGGCCTTATTTACACTAAATGGCTCAATTACCATGACATCTTCAACTAGTGGACTCATTAATTCTGGACTAAATAAAGCTGCAAGTAATTCTGGAAATGAGGGAGTCCAAACAGGGGTACAACTATTTCAATCTTTAGGTTTAGAATCCTTAATTGCCAATCAACTACCGAAAAAAATAACTCTAAAAACTTCATTAACAAAATTTAAACAAACGGCTCAGTCCATTCAGACAAATCATAGTGTAACCGCTAATGATTTTGACTTAAAAAATTCCACAGATCAGGAAAAAATTTTAAATGATGTTTTGGTAAAATTAGCAAATAATGAAATTCAGGAGAATAAGGAGACATTTAATCAAATAGCTCAATATTATCAATTAGGTTATTATATAATTCTCTTTTTGTATTTGATTGCAATTATTATGGTATTATTTGGGAATCGAGGCGCTATTATTCCGCTTTTGATTGCATCTGTAGGCTCGTATGAGATTCTGAAGTATGGTAGCACTCAAGCAATGGAAAGCTTGCAGCAAACCCTATATTCAGGGATTAAGATTAACTTAGGTGGAGAGTTTATGACAAGTGTTACAATAGCGATTATCATTTCAATCGGCTGGCTGTTTTTGGCAAAAGTAGGCAGCAAGAAAAAGGTAAGTAGTAAACCTGCTCAGCCACATTATAAGCATCAAGCTTAGAAGGGAAAGGTTAGATGAAACGGATTGTTTTTGTATGTCATGGGAATATCTGTCGCTCTCCAATGGCAGAATTTATTATGAAAGATATTGTTTGGAATGGTGATAAAGAAGCAGAATATGAGATTACTTCTAAAGCAGCTACTAAGGATGCACTAGGCTTAGAAATGGACACGCGGGCTAAAAGAGTCTTGGAAAAGCATCATGTTCCCTTTGGAACCCATCATGCTAGTCTCTTGCAAAAGGAAGATTATCAAAAATATGATTATCTGGTAGGAATGGATGAAGAAAATTTTTTTGATATGAATCGTATTACAGGTGGAGATCCTGAAAAAAAGGAAACAAAACTTTTAAATTTTGTATCTTCTTGGAGCGATATTGAAGATCCTTGGTATACAGGTGATTTTGAAAAAGCTTATCAGGAAATACAAAAGGGATGCAAAGGATTATTTGAAAAGTTAGAAAATAAAAGTATTTAAGAAGAATTATTAAGTAAAAATCGTCAATATTTCCGGGCTCATCTCACAATATTAGTGATAAAAGCCTAGAATTATTGACGATTTTTTAATGAAAGTTGGATGATTTTCAAACATTTATTTTATCAAGGGTAAAATTATATTAACCCATAAAGCTGAAAGAGGCATTACGAAAATCATTGAGGGAATCATTTCCGCAATTGGAAACATTTTTAGACGAAGCATTCTAAAGCCAGTAGCGACCATTAAAAATCCTCCACAAGCTTTAAAGTCTGCAATCATACTGGGAGAAGAAAACGGAATAATGAAACGCGCTAATAAAAAGAGTAAATAAAAAATAATAAATTGTGGGATCGCAATGACTGAAACAGCATAGCCAAGGCTAGCGGCAAAGATAGCTGCCGTAAAGAAGTCCAGAATTGCTTTAGAAATTAAGATCGAGCTATCCCCAGAAATACCTTCAGTCATAGATCCATAAATTCCAGTTCCTCCTGCGCAGAATAACACGGTAGCCGTAACCATTAAACTTGTAAATTCATCTTGAGTAATTGTTAATTTTTCTGTTGGAATGAGCTTCGTAATAGGACGCTGCATTAAGGCAGCTCCTTTATTAAAGATTGTTCCTAAATGCATCCATAAACCAACAATTGTTCCTAAAATAATTGCAAAAATAACTGCTGGCATGTATTTCATGGGTGCAATGGCGTAGATTCCCATGCCCATCGAAGAAACTCCAAAAACCATGTTTAATTTTTCTTTGAAGTCTTCAGATAATTTTTCTCCCCATATACCTCCTAAAATACCTCCTAGTATAACAGAGCCGACATCAACTAAAACACCTATTGGCATAAAAATATTCCTCCCCTAAAAAGTCATACTTAAATAGTATAAACTTTTAAGGATAAGATAACAATGTTAGAATTTAGTATACTAAAGTAAAAGGAGTAAAGTATGGCAGTTACAATTAAAGATGTAGCTAAAAGGGCAGGTGTGTCTACTTCAACAGCCTCTCGAGCGCTTAATAATAGCTCTCTAATTAGTGCCGCAACTAAGCAAAAGGTGAAGCAGGTAGCTCAAATTCTAAATTATCATACTAATTATAATGCACGAAATCTTAGTTTAGATGAAACTAACCTGGTAGGGGTTGTTTCAGAAAGTATTGCTGGAGATGCTTCGGCTAATCTTTTTCAGATGGACTTAATTCAGTCTATCAGTAAGAGCTTAAATAAAAGACATTATGAGCTAGTTTGGCTAACAGGAAAAAATCAAGATGAAATATTGAAGCGGATTGCGAAAAACTACAATCAGTTTAGAATTAAAAATTTTATTTTCTTGAAGGATGAACTTAGTAATGAAATAGTTGAGTTTCTTAACGATAATCAGATAAATTTTTTAGTTATTGGCCATCCTGAGCAAAAGGTGCGAGCTATAAATAATGATAATATTTTAGCTGGTAAAGCAGCAACTGAATATTTAGTTAAAAATAAAAGTAGTAAGAATCCTCTATTTTTTCAATCTAGTAAAAATCAGCATTTTGAACAAGATCGATATTTAGGATATAAAGACTACTTAAAAAGCATTTTGAAAACTCCGATTAGATTAACCGAGAAGACTGATTTGGAGCAATTTATTAAGGCACATCCCGAAATAGATGGAATAGTCTGTGTAGATGATGCCTTAATGATTAAAGAATTAAATCATATTTTGAAAATAGATTTGCCTGTTATCACATTTAATGACAGCTATTTAGTGGGAAAATTATTAAAAAGATGGACTTTTGTGGATTTAAAGCCAGAGGTATTGGGGCAAGAGGCCGTTGAAGTTTTGTTTAATAAGAAGATAGAAAATAAGGTTATAGACTTTAGCATTAAAGATCGTACTTAAAAAGTATAGATCTTTATTTTTGTTTTTGTGCAAACGATTGCATAATTTTAAAAAAAGAGGTAATATATTGATGTAAACATTATAAAGCGCTTACAAAGATTATAGATTGAAGTAGGTAGAATATATGGAAGAGGAGAAAAAGAAACAGACAGTTGGATTACCAATGTTACCCAAAAGCTTGATTTGGATGATTAACTTTGGTTTCCTAGGCGTACAGACAGCTTTTACGTTACAAAGTTCGCAAATGAGTAGAATTTTCCAAACTTTAGGTGCAGATCCTAATAATTTGGGTTGGTTCTTTATTTTACCGCCATTGGCAGGATTAGTGGTACAACCGATTGTAGGATATTACTCAGATCGAACTTGGTTGCCAAAGCTTGGAGGAAGAAGATTACCTTATCTTCTTTTAGGGATGATTGTGGCAGTTATCGTAATGATTTTGTTGCCCAATGCTGGTAGTTTTGGCTTTGGATATGGATCATTAGCAGCTTTGTGGTTTGGAGCAATTACAGTTGCTTTGCTTGATTTATCTTCCAATGTCGCTATGCAACCTTTTAAAATGATGGTTGGAGACATGGTAAATGATAAGCAAAAATCATATGCTTATGGTATTCAAAGCTTTTTATCAAATACAGGTGCAGTATTAGCAGCTATTTTCCCATTTGTATTAACATTATTGGGAGTTTCAAATACTGCTAAAAGAGGGGTGGTTCCTCAATCAGTTATTATTGCATTTTATGTAGGAGCAGCTTTATTAATTATCACTAGTTTGTTTTCTGTCTTCAAAGTCCATGAATATGATCCAGCAACCTATGCAATGTATCATGGAATTAGCGAAGAAGATAATAAAGAAGGTGGAAATTGGTTCACTTTATTGAAAAATGCGCCAAAAACTTTTTGGACTGTAAGTCTAGTTCAATTTTTTAGTTGGTTTGCATTTCAATATTTGTGGACTTACTCAACAGGTGCAATTGCCAAAAATGTTTGGAATACCACTGATGCAACTTCGGCCGGATATCAAGCAGCTGGTAACTGGTATGGTGTATTAGCTGCTGTCCAATCAATTGCAGCAGTTATTGCATCCCTAGTTTTGGCAAAAATTCCTAACAAATACCACAAAGTATGTTACTCAGTAAGTTTATTCATTGGTGCAGTTGGATTTGTTTCAATTTTCTTTGTCCACAACCAATGGTTACTAATCTTATCTTATATTTTGGTAGGAATTTCTTGGGCAGGTATTAATACTTATCCATTAACGATTGTAACCAATGCACTTTCTGGAAAGCACATGGGAACATACTTGGGATTATTTAATGGTTCAATTTGTTTACCACAAATTGTTTCTTCACTTTTGAGTTTTGCTCTTTTCCCATTATTAGGTGCTTCACAAGTAAATATGTTAGTATTGGCAGGTGTTGTACTTGCAATTGGAGCAGTAAGTGTAGTTACAATTAAAGAAGAATATGTAAATTAGAAAGGTAATAATTATGAAACAGACTTTTGAAATTAAGCCATGGAATGTTGATACTGAAAAATGGGCTCCAAAGGATAAGAGGATCCAAGAATCAATTACAAGTTTAGCCAATGAAAATCTTGGAATGCGTGGATTCTTTGAAGAAGGTTATAGTGGAGACACTTTAGAAGGAATTTATCTTGGTGGTGTCTGGTTCCCAGATAAGACTCGTGTTGGTTGGTGGAAAAATGGATATCCACAATATTTTGGTAAGATGATCAATGCAGTTAACTTTATGAAAGTAATCATTAAAGTTAATGGGGAACAACTTGATTTAGCTAAACAAACTCCAAGTAACTTTAAGTTAGATCTTGATATGAAGAAGGGTACTTATACCAGAAGTTTTCAAGTTGAACTAGGTGGTGCAAAACTAGAATTTGAATTTGAACGTTTTGTAAGTGTTGCCCAAAAAGAATTAGTTGGTCAAAGAATTCATGTTAAGAATTTGAGTGCTGCTCCTGTTAAGTTAAGCATTACCAATATGATTGATGCAGATGTTTATAATGAGGATGCTAACTATGATGAACAATTCTGGGAAGTATTGGATAAAAAAGCAGCTGGAGAAAAAGCTTATTTACTTTCAATGACTAAAAAGAATGATTTTGGTACACCTCGCTTTATGGTAGGGATGCAAACAACAGTTAAAACCGATTTAACTCACCAAGAAGACGGTACTACTGAAAAGACTGCTTTTAATGTTTTTGAAGGGGAAGTAGCTGCAAATAAAGAAGTAGATTTTGAAAAGCGTTCTTTGATTGTAACTTCACGTGATTATGAAACTAAGGATGAATTAAACTTTGCCTTAGAAAAATTATCTGCAAAATTAGATACTCAAACTTTCGATGAATTACTTTCTCCTCATGAAAAAGAATGGGAAAAGCGTTGGAAACAATCAGATGTTGAAATCAACGGTGATACTGGGGCACAGCAAGGTATTCGATTTAACCTTTTCCAACTATTTTCTACTTACTATGGTGAAGATGATCGCTTGAATATTAGTCCAAAAGGATTTACTGGAGAAAAGTATGGTGGTGCTACTTATTGGGATACTGAAGCATACTGTATTCCAGTTTACTTAGGGGTAGCAAATCCTAAGATTGCACGTAATCTTTTAATGTATCGTTATAAGCAATTGGATGGTGCATTTATTAATGCACAACAACAAGGCTTAAAGGGTGCTTTATTCCCAATGGTAACTTTCAACGGAATTGAATGTCACAATGAATGGGAAATTACTTTTGAAGAAATTCATAGAAATGGTGACATTGCCTATGCGATCTATCTTTACACTAATTACACTGGTGACAAGAGTTACGTACTTCATGAAGGGGCTAAAGTTTTAACTGAAATTTCACGCTTTTGGGCTGATCGTGTTCACTACGCTCAAAGTAAGAATAAATACATGTTGCATGCTGTTACTGGTCCTGATGAATATGATAATAATGTAAATAATGACTGGTACACTAACTTACTTTGCCGTTGGACATTACAATATACTTTAGATATTCTTGATCAAGTTGATGACAAAGTTGCCAAAGAATTAAATGTTAGTGAAGATGAAAAACGTCACTGGAAGGGCATTGTAGATAATATGTATCTTCCATATGATGCTGAAAAGAAGATTTTCCCCGAAAACGATGGCTTTATGGATAAGGAATTAAAACCTGTTTCAGAAATTCCAAGTGATCAATTACCATTAAATCAAAATTGGTCATGGGATAAGATTTTACGTTCACCATACGTAAAGCAAGGAGATGTTATCCAAGGTCTTTGGGACTTTATTGATGACTTTAGTCAAGAAGAAAAGAAAAATAACTTTGATTTCTATGAACAATTTACAGTTCATGAATCAAGTTTATCAGCTTCAGTTTACTCAATTATCGCAGCAGATATTGGCTACCATGAAAAAGCTGTAGAATTATATGAACGTGCAGCTCGTCTTGATCTTGATAATTACAACAATGATACTGGTGATGGCTTACATATTACTTCTATGACAGGAAGTTGGTTAGATATTGTGCAAGGTTTTGCTGGAATGCGTGTTCGTGGTGGAGAATTACATTATGCTCCATTCTTACCTAAGAAGTGGACTTCATATAAATTCCGTCAAATGTTTAGAGACAGAATTATTGAAGTAAGTGTAACTAGAGATAAGACCGATATTAAGTTAATCGAAGGTGACCCCATTACAATTGACTTAAATGGTAAAAAGTTAGAACTTAAGTAATTTAAGGAGTAAAAAATGAGCTTTGAAGATATTAAAGGTTTTGCAATTGATCTTGATGGAGTGATTGCAGATACTGCAAAATTTCATGGTAAGGCTTGGCATCAAGTAGCTGATAAAGTAGGTACTAAGTGGACACCAGAATTGGCTGACTCTTTAAAAGGTGTTAGTCGAATGGATTCATTAGAATTAATTTTAAAAGCTGGTGGTCATGAAAAGGACTATACTCAAGAACAAAAAGAAGCACTAGCTAAAGAAAAAAATGACAATTACTTAAAATTAATTTCTACTTTAACACCTGCAGATATTTTGCCAGGAATGAAAGCATTTTTGGATGATGCCCGTAAAAAAGGCTATAAATTAGTTTTGGCTTCTGCTTCATTAAATGCACCAAAGATTTTAAAATACTTAGGATTAAGTGATTATTTTGATGCAATAGTAGATCCAGCTAAATTAAGTCATGGAAAACCTGATCCAGAAATTTATGTTGAATCAGCAAAAGCAATGAATTTACAACCAAGTCAAGTAGCAGGCTTAGAAGATGCTCAATCTGGAATTGAATCAATTAATGGTGCTGGAGAAGTATCAATTGGTTTTGGAAAAGATTTAAAAGATGCAGATGTAAAATTTGATTCTACTGCACAAGTTTCATTAGATGCTATTAAAAACCGTTTAGATAAATAAGTTAAAGGCCTAGGGATATTAAAAACCTAGGTCTTTTTGTATAATTAAAGTAAAATTGCTAATGAAAGCAGGAACAATCATGCGTAAAAATATACTTTTGTTGTCAACGGGTGGTACGATAGCATCAGTTGCGTCTGAGGAAGGACTAGCTCCTAAACAATCAGGAGAAGAGTTATTACAGTTATTGGGTGATTTACCATATGAGATTGAAGTAAAAGATATTTTACAATTAGATTCTTCAAACATTCAGCCAGAAGAATGGCAAATTATTGCAGATAACATTTATCAAAATCGTAATGATTATGATGGTATAGTAGTCTCTCATGGAACAGATACAATGGCTTATACTGCATCAATGTTATCTTTTATGTTACAAGGAATTAATTTGCCAGTGGTATTAACAGGAAGTCAGGTGCCAATCAATGTCTTATGGAGTGATGCACCAGATAATTTACGTTTAGCTTTTGCAGCGGCAACAAGTTGTCGTCCAGGAATTTATTTAGCCTTTGATAGAAAAGTAATGTTAGGTTGTCGTAGCGTAAAGGTAAGAACAATTAACTTTGATGCCTTTGAGAGCGTTAATATGCCTCCAGTGGCAACCGTTACTTCAGATGGCTTGATTTTTAATAAAGAACTTAAAATTCCCCATCCACAAAAAGTATCTTTAAATACTAATATTAATACTAATGTTTCTTTAGTTAAGTTATTCCCAGGCTTTGATCCGAATCTTTTATTTGCAATGGCAGATAGTGGTTGTAAAGGAATAGTGATTGAAGCATATGGCTTAGGAGGGATGACCAATATTAGAAGAAATTTGGCTGCCACTGTTGGCGAATTAATTAAGCGAGGGATTCCTGTAGTAGCAGGAAGTCAATGTTTATATGAGCGTAGTGATTTGACTCGTTATGAAGTAGGGAGAAGAGCTTTACTAGAAGGAGCCATTAGCGCTCGTGATATGACTTCTGAAAGTGCCATTACCAAGTTAATGTGGGCTTTAGGACAAGGAATGGATATTCATGAAATTGCGAAGTTTTTTGATACAGATGTAGTAGGGGAGGTAACCCTAGAGTAAGAGTTAATTTAACACTTTTTGATAAACAAGTTCTACAATATAAGTAGCCCTAATTGAGGAGGAAAAAACATGGAAAATGTATTATTAATTGGTTCAGGAAGCGTTTTAGACAAAGCAATTCGCAAAGAAATGATTGTTAATTCTAATTGGCATTTGACCATTTTTTCAGCTGATGCAGAATCAATGGGATTTGATTCACAACGAGAAAAGCTTATCAGTAAAGATGTAAGTAAAGCAACTGCAGCAGATCTAGATGACCTGATGATTATGCAAGATGCAGTAGTTGTAGCTGTTAATAAAGATGTAGTAAAGGTAACTAAATTAGTTTTACAAGCAATGAAGAAACATGAGGTAAAAAAGATTATCTTTGCGAGTTATTTAGGGATGTATGAAGCAGCAAGCTTAGAAGAAGGTACCCATAAAGTTTCTAAAGAAGTATTGAATGAGTTCCACAAAGCTGAAGAACTTGTAGAAAATTCAGGACTAAACTATACCATTTTGAGATCTGAAGCAATAGAGAATGGCCCAGTAAAATATGATATAGTTATTGCAGATATTCCCGTTGAATCACTTGATACTTCAGTTAAAGAGATTGCACAATTAGTATTACGATTACTTAGTGAAAAGAATATGTATAAAGATCAAAGTATTTCGATTAGTTTGCCTGATAAAAAGAAGTAAAAAATAAGAGCTCTCCATGTCTAGAGGACACGAAGAGCTTTTATTTTTGATTGAGTTCGTCGCTAATTAGTTTTAAAAATTTTTTTGTAAGAGGAGAAAGATAAGTATTTTTCTTCCATGCAATGATATGACTAGTAGTAGTTTTGGGAATGAGAGGGATAAAGGTTAAATCAGGGTCGTGATGCAAAGTTAAAATTCCATCAATTCCCAGTAGGTAGGTCATGTGGGCTTTAACAAGCTGAAGAGGATTACTAGCAAGATTATGAGTGGCAATAATTTTGAGTTTATTAATGTTAAGATCCAATAACTGTGCTAGCTCGTTTCGAACTAAGGAGCGAGCAGAAATAGCCAGTGGAATTTGAGAAAGGTCATCAGTAGTGATGGCCTTCTTTTTGCTTAATTCATCATCTTTTGTAGTAATAATTCCCCAAGTATCATGAATTGGAAGGGGAAGATAGTTATATTTTTTTGCTTCAATGGGTTCTAAAAGTAAAGCAAGATCTAGTGAATTTTGATCTAGTTTTTCTTTTAAGTCATCCCCATTAGCCGTATAAATATCAAATTGAACGTTAGGAAAGTGATGATTCATCTTTTTGATAATTTTCATTAACCAAGTTGAAGCAGAACTTTCAACGCAGCCAATACGGATGATACCACTCAGCTCACTTTCTTGGGTGTGAATATCTTTTTCTGTTTGAGAAACTAATTCTAAAATTAATTCTGCTCTTTTTTTGAAAAAAGTGCCGGCTTTTGTTAAACGAAGATGCCGGTTTGTTCGATCAAATAAAGTAATATTAAGTTGCTTTTCAAGGTCACTTATTTGCCGTGATAAAGTAGGTTGAGTAATATGTAACTTATTTGCGGCTTTAGTGACATTTCCAGTTTTAGCAACGGTTAAAAAGTAATTTAAAACCCTGGTATCCATGTTTCCTCTATTTCCTTAACGATGGTCAGTAGGCATTTTTTTACGTTGTTGCCAAAGTTCTAAAAGCAGTTTCAATAGGCCATAAACTATTAAAAAAATTCCCAAAAAGACAACTGTCTCTTTATTAAGTGATTGTGGGCGAATGATTACAATGATTCCTACTGCAAAAGCTAAAAGTCCTTCAACAATATCAACGAATTTGCGCATTCCTTCTTTTACACGTTTTAGAATTACTTTTCGCAATTTGAAATAAGAAAAACTTAAAAGAAAAATTCCCAAGACGTAGTGAGCTAGAAAAGCTAAGAGCAGTCGATTAGCAATAATAGCAATTGCTAAACCAAAGGTAATCAAATAGGTAATGATAAAGAATCGTTTTTGGCGGTTTTTAAAAGTTGAGGTAGCGGCTTTAACAATATGAATACCGCTCCAAATAATTACTGTTAAGGCAGCTAACCAACCAAAAGCTCGATAAGCATGAGCAGGAGAGGTTAAACTAATAATTCCTAGAACTATCATCCCCCAACCAACTAAAGACTGTTTAGTAATAAAAAGTCGATTTAAATGTAAGGCTTTAATGCTGTTCCAAATAGTCCGCCATAAACTTCCAAGGACAAAACGAGTTCTACGTGAAGAATTAGTTAATGAAAAAAGAATTGCGCCAAAGCCACCAAAACCATTTTTATTAAGTTGGGTAATTTTGTCAGAACCGCTAGCAGCTAAAGCACTAAATAAATCATTAGTTAAAGCTTCGCGTTCTTGTGGCGTTGCTTCTTCAATCCACTTATTAATCATTTGATTATAAAGTGTAGCTTCAGCATTTCGGTGCTTAGCAGTAACAAAATGAGAACCTTCAATTTGCCAGCTCACTGGATCATGTTGGGCAAGTTTAGGGCGATTGGAAACTACAATAGTGGCTGCTTGTCCTTCAGCAGGTTCAAAAAGTCGCCCAATAATACTAAACTCAGGTACGTAACGATGAATTTTTGAGTGAACTTCTTGAACTCTTTTACTAAGACCAGGACTGTCATAAGTATAAACACCTTTAATCTGCTTTTTTTGATCATCAGGTAAATTTAAAGCAGCAAATTCAGCCAAGTTCCCTCCTTTAGAGTGACCGACTAGGGTAAAGTCTTTTTTAACCTCACTTAGAAGTTTTTCTAAATATTCAAGGGCAGAAGCTTGGGCAGCAGTAGTTTTAAAGCTGATTTCAAAGTCTTCTTTCCAGCCGACAATTGTATCATCAGTGCCGCGAAAGGCGATATAATTAGTCCCATCATCTAAGGTAATGCGAATGGCACTAAACTGTGTTTGATCATTATTAATAGCAACATAATAAGAAAGTTTAGCATTAGCAAATCTCTTTGAATTTGCCATTAATTGTAATAAGGTTCGCTGTTTAAGACTATTATGGCGCTGATCTTCACTAGCAAAATATTTTTTAGCAGCTTCTTTAATCGTAATTTGTTTTCCACTATCAGAAACAATGCCACTAAAATCTAAATAAGATAAAACTGCAAATGCTAATCCATCCACTTCATTAAAAGGAAGAGCAGATAGATCAATATCTCCTCGCCATTTAATGTAAGATAAAATATTATTTGAATTATCCATGTGTTGTTCACCTCATCTCTCTCTTATATTTTACCTCTAAAAAATCACGACGTGAAAAAGATCTGCATTCTTACCAATTCTTAATACTTTTGTAATTGATATTCCGTCCATCACTACCCTATAATATAAGTGTTGAATGAATAATTATTAAACAATAGTCGGAGGATTCAACAGTGAAGAAATACGAAAAAAAACTTAGATTTTCAATTAGAAAATTAGCTGTGGGTGCAGCTTCAGTTGTTATTGGTACAACTTTATTTGGTGTAGCTAGTCAAAGCCAACAAGTTCAAGCTGATACTACAAATACAGCTGTAACTACGAGTTCTGATAGCACAACTAGCTCATCAACTACTAGTAGTGAAGTAAAGGTAGATCACTTAAGTGTTCATTTAAGTGATTCAGAATTTGCTAAAGTAAATGATAAAGACTTCTTTACTTCAAATGATAATGGTAAGAAGATTGCAGCTGATTTTGTCAATAAAATTCAAACATTAAATCCAGACTATACTGTAAAACTCAGTGATGATGGAACTGAAGTAAATATTATTAAAGATGGGCAAACTGTTAAGACTTTAAAGATTGTTGAATATTTGATTAACGAAGGTCCAGTAGCAAATGGAACTTTCGTAACTCCAAATACTGCTAAGGATGATAGTTTAGTTGTTCCTGTAGCAGTAGACAAATTAACTTCTTTATCATCTAGTGAATTTGATAAAGTATCTGATTTAATTAAATCTTTGAATAAAGAAGTAGAGTCAGTTTCTCAATCTGGTTCTAAAGTAGTGGTTACTTTTACTGACGGTTCAACTAAAAACTTAACTAATAAGGATTTAGTAAATGAAGGTTGGATTAGTACTTTTAATCTAACTGGAAGTTTAAATGCTTCAGCTACTACAGTTACTCTACCAGAGACCAAAGTTAGTGTTAAAGATAGTTCTAAGTTAACTGATAGTGAAAAAGATAAAATTATTGCTGCTATTAAAGAAGAAAACAGTTTTACTGATGGCACTACTATTAGCGTAACTGATGATGGTTATGTAAGAGTAATTTTTGGTAATGTAACTGATGGCTTTGCTTGGGTGAAGCCAAGTGATGTACTTACTGTAGAAGGTAGCGCTACTAAAGTAAATGGTACTGTCAAAGTTAAGAAAAATACCTACGTCTACACTGGTAAGGGTAAAAAGACTAAAACTTCTGTAAAGAAGGGTAGTACTTGGAAGACAACTGCTAAGAAGACCATTAATGGTAAGGTATATTACCAAATTGGTAGTACCAAAAAAGATCAATGGCTCTTAGGTTCTGCTGTAACCTTTACCAAGGCTAAAGCAGCCGATAAAGTAACTTACCCTGCTTACAAAGCAACTATTACTATCAAAAAGAACTCTCAAAAGAATCTCTCTCTTTATGACTATAAATTAAAGAAAGTTACAACTAGTTTAAAGAATGTTTCTTACCTTTACACTACTAATGTAAAGAAAGTAAATGGTAAGGTAGTTGCATATCGCTACAAGAGCAATCAATGGATCAAGGTAAGTGATGTTGATAAGGTAACCGCAGGCTATAAAAAGCCAACTTCAACTTCAAAGGATACTACTTCTAATAAAACAACATATTCAGTTTATGCAGCAACTGTTGAAGTAAATAGTGATGTAAATAATAATATCCCACTTTATGATTACAAGCTAAGTAAAGTAACTGCTCACCTTAAGGCTTCTTATGTTTACACTACCTATGTAAAGAAAGTAAATGGCAAAGTAGTTGCATATCGTTACAAGAGTAATCAATGGATTAAGGCAAGTGATGTTGATAAGGTAACTAAAGGCCACCAAGCACCTTCAGTTAAATCAAACAAAGACACCAAGAAGACTACTAGTTCTAAATCTACAACTACTAAGAAAACTAGTTCAAAGGTAAAAGTAGCTACTGGATTTAAGGCTTCAAAAGAAAACTGGGTAGTAGGTTACCCAGGTGCTTACTTAATGGACAAGAATGGTAAAAAGATTAAGTCTGTTAAAAAGGGTACCAAGATTGAAGCAATTGGTGTAAAAGGTGCAGCAACAGATCCTAAGCGTACTTGGCAATTAAGTGATGGATCATTTATTTACGCAAAATATTTAATGACAACTGCACAATATAATAAAACAAAATAATATAATTATACAATTTATTGGTAACTCAATTACTTATTAAATTAAGCAGCAAGAATATGCTAGAGGTGTATTGTTCTCAGAGAAATTTAAAAGTTAAATTTGAGTTCAAAAATACCATCATAATTTTATTTTTATCATCCCATTAACATCTACCAATAATGTTTTCTGAGCGAACTTTAAGAGTAGCAGAGGTATTAGAAGTGATGGATTAAGGAAAAGGTAAAGATAAATTGTAAATAATATAAAAAGTCGTTTTTTCTATATGGAGAAACGACTTTTTATTTTGTTGACAAAAAGTAAGAAGATTAGTATAGTGGTAATGAACTTACAAAAAAGAAGTAACTTATTGAAGGAGGATTGAAATTATGCGCAGTTTGAAAAAAATTATTGCTGCTATTATAACATTATCAGTGGGAGTGGTGATGACTGCCTGTGCTAATTCATCCTCTTCAAGTGGTGGAGAAAAACAAACTTTAAATCTTTCAACTAATGCACCTTTAGATACGATTGATATTAGCAAATCAACTGGGTATGGACAGACTGGAAATGTATTTGAAAGTTTTTATCGTTTAGGAAAAAATGGCCAGCCTACAGCTGGTCTTGCAAAAAGCAGTACTGTATCTAAAGACGGCAAAACTTGGACTTTTAAGTTGCGTGATGCTCGATGGTCAAATGGAGATAAAATCACTGCTCAAGATTTTGTTTATTCTTGGCAAAGAAGTTTAGATCCAGCCACTAAGTCACCATATGCTTATCTTTTCTCAGGAGTTAAAAATGCCAATGCTATTACCGCTGGAAAAAAATCTTCAAGCAGTATAGGAATTAAGGCATTAAATAATAAAACAGTTCAAGTTAAACTAGAGCGACCAATTGAATACTTTAAGGTCTTAATGACCTATCCATTATTTGGGCCCCAAAATAAAAAAGTAGTAGACAAATACGGAAAGAAATACGCAACTAATTCTAAATATATGGTCTACTCAGGTCCATTCAAAATTAGTAACTGGAATGGTACTAACGATACTTGGAGCTTTGAAAAAAATCCATATTATTGGGATAAGAAAGTAGTTAAGTTAAACAAAATAAATTATCAGGTAGTGAAGTCTACTAATACAGGTTATCAATTATTTGAACAGAATAAATTGGATTTAACTCCACTTTCAAATGAACAAGTCAAAAATCTTAAGTCAAATCCAGAATTTAAGACTTATCCATATTCATTAGTAAGATTTTTACTTTACAATTTTAAAGCACCTAATTCTACTAATCGTAGAGCTTTGAATAATGAAAAGATTCGGTTAGCAATGTCTTTATCAATTGATAGAAATATCATTACAAAGAAAGTGTTAGGAAATGGATCAACACTGCCAACTGGTTTTGTAGCAACTGGCTTAGCAACTGATCCAAATACTAAAAAGGACTTTGCTCAAGAACAAAAAGTAAAAGACACAGTAGATTACAATCCAACACTTGCCAAAAAGTATTGGCATGAAGGATTAAAAGAGTTAGGAATTAAAAACTTAGATCTTACTCTTTTATCATCAAATGATGAGGCAGATAGTGGAGCGTTAACTCAATATTTGCAATCGCAATGGACAAAAGAATTACCAGGAATTAAGATTAATGTAGTTGATATTCCTGAAAAGTCTGCAACTAGTCGAGCACAGAAAGGGGAATTTGATCTTTATCTTTCTCACTGGGGTGGAGATTTTAATGATCCAATGACCTTTATGCAAATTCCAATGACTGGTACCTCTTATAATTATGGGAAATTTGCTAGTGAAAAATACGATGAATTAGTTGATAGAGCTACAAATGAAGACGCTAATAATTCTAAAAAGCGTTGGGAAGATTTGAGGAAGGCTGCTCAGTTAATTAATCGGACTCAGGCAATTACGCCAATTTACCAACAAACAACTGCTTATATGCAAAAGAGTCGAGTTCATGGTATTATTCATAATACTGCTGGAACTCAGTGGAGTTATAAGTATGCATATGTAGACTAGCTCAAAAGGATTCTCTTTCTACTAAGAGAATCCTTTTTATATTTCAGCAGAAAAGCAAATTTGTTATAATTGAAAATTATAAGAAAGGGTGGGGCAAACAGTGTATAAGAAATTATTATTAATATCATTATGTAGTGTAGGATTATTTGGGTGTTCTAATCCTAAAGCCTCTTCTCATACCAATTCTTCTTCTCAGCCAGTTACTCAGGCGCCAAAGAGAGCAAGTAGTCTAAGTAAATCAAATAAAAAAGCTGAGGACATGAAGGTCCCTTCTAAAAAAGGGGTTAACTGGAACCAGAAAAAAGATAAAGAATTAGCTAAGTTTGTGAAAAAATGGAGCCAGGCTGCTTCCCAATCTTATCGACAATATAATGGTCATGACTCTATCAAAACAGTTGGTGGAGTAACTTATCCAGAAGCTTTTTCAAGTAAGAAATTTTCGATTGAGAATCATGATAATATTTCACTTGGTTGGAGTCCAGATGGTAAAGATAAATATGAGTATAATGTAGTAGCTATCTACAATCAAAATGTGAATAATATGGGCTGGCATAATACTTATTTATTCTGTTTACATAAGGGTAAGCCTGTAGTCTTACTGGATTCAACTCATAATGTAGCTGTGATCCCCTTAACAATAAACACCGATCAAACTTTAAATGATGGTTTTCAAAAAATTGTGCAAGAAAAATAGGGATAAATAAAAGGGATGCTCCTGCATCCCTTTTATTGTTATTTCTTTTTTGCGACTTTAGCTAAGTTTTGGTAATTTTGTTTAATCCAAGAAAGATAATTATCTCCGGTAGGCATTGTCTCTCTGACAGAAAGAATTGGAATTTGATGTGCCTTGGCTTTCTTGACAAAAGTGTCGACGGTTGAACTATTAACTTGGGTATTATTAACAAAAAAGGCAATTTTCTGATGATTAATGTTGGTAGTCATTTCATTAATTACTTGAGGAGTAGGATCAGTTTCCTTTTCAATTGCTTCCTCAAAGGCCTTATCACCAATCGTAAAGCCGGTAGCTTTAAGCGCATAATCGAATACTGGTTCGCTCACATAAACAGGCTTGCTATGTTTGCCATCAATGTGATTAGCAATAGCTTTGACTTCAGAAATTCGCTTTAGATATTTCTTTCCTTGACTTTGATAGTAACTAGCGTGTTTTTTATCAAGTTTAGAAAGTTGTTTAACCAAATATTGAGTATATTTAGTAGGCATCTCTAAATCATACCAAATATGAGGATTAGCATTAGCTGGTAGTTTTAAAATATCATTACCAACTTTGGTAATCCTTTTATTATTGGCATTGGCTAGTTTATCCATCCAATCGTCATAACCAAGTCCATTACTAATCACTAGTTGGGCATTTTGAATACTTTTTGCATCATTAGTAGTAGGCTCAAAATCGTGTGGATCTATTGCTCCTGACTTAATAATCGCAGTAGCATTGCCGTATTTTCCAACGATATTTTGTGCGATGTTGGCATAAATATTTGTGCTTGTTACAATATTTATTTTTTTGGAAGAGGTGGTACTTTGCTTACCACAGCCAGTTAAAATTAGTAAAAATATTCCTAGCATCAAAAAAATACTAAGAAGTTTTTTCTTTTTCATAAATATTCTGCTCCTTGAAATAATTTTAAGATATAATCTCTAGTAATAATGATAGCAAAGTTGCTAATAATTGATAAGTAATTGCAAGTGAAGAAGGATAGGGAAAGTGATAAGATTAATATATATTGTAAAAAGGATGAGGTAAAATTGAAAAAGAGTGTATTAATCAGTGGGATAATTTTATTAGTTGGAGGATTAGCTGCGGGATGTAGCACTGTCAAAGTGTCTCCAGATGGTAATAATGTAATCGTTGGCAAGGATAAAAATTCAGTTAAAAAGTCTGAGTCAATTAGCAAGTCAAAAAGTATTAGTCTTTCTGCAAGTAAAAGTAGTTCAGAAGCTAAGCAAAAGCAATTACAAGAAAGAATTGAAAAAACTACTTGGACTGAGAAAAAAGATGCTCATTTAGAAGATGCCATGCAAGCCTTAGCTAAGAAACGTAAAGTTACTTATGAAAAATATAATGGAAGAAAGTCATTAAAAGTAGCAGCTCAAAAGCTTTACCCTGATACTTTTAAGAAAGATAATTTTTATTTAAATGGTAAAAAGATCAGCATTGGGTGGAGTCCTCAAGGTGGCGATACATACGACTACAAGGTAATGGCTATTTACAATGAAAATCTAGGTGGAACAAAAGGCTATAGTACTTTCTTATTCTGTTTACATGATAAAAAGCCAATCGTATTAGTTGATACTAACCAGTTAGGTAAAAAAGTTAACCTGACAGTAAGTAATGATAAAAGTATGACCGCTAACTTTAGTGATGTCATGGATGGAGATCTTTAATTTTAAGGCGTAATATTTGCATTTTAAAAATAGGGTAACTATTATATAAATGTAAGCAAAAGAAGTAATGTGTTTACTAGAAAACGAGGATGATTATTATGGCAATGCCAGAATTTAACGCAGATGAAGAAAAGATTATTAAAGAAGTTAGAGAAATGATCCACCGTGACCAAGATAACGGTACTATTCTTGAACGTTTATCTTCACAATACAGTAATCTTTTCTCAGAAGCTGAATTAAAGAAGCTTATTGAAAAAGCTAGTGAATAATTAATAAAAGAAAATCCTTTTGGCTGTCCTTCGGGGCAGCTTTTTTCGTGGAAAAATAAAGATTTTGGTTCTTATTTTTGCTATGTGAAGGGAATAAAACTACAATTAAAGTGATAAGACAAAGTAAAAAAGAAAGAAGTAATTAATATGGAAGTTTCAATTTGGATAGATTATGCATGTCCGTATTGCTATGTTGAATTTACTAGATTACAAAAGGCAATTGCTGAAGTTAATTTACCTGAAGAGGTAGAAATTAATATCCATGCTGCACAAATTAATAAAAATGCACCTAAAGTAGCCAAGGACACTAATGGGGAATTATTAGCAAAAAAAGATAATCTTACTGAAAAAGAAGTTAAGGAAAGATTTGCCTCAATTGTTGAAATGGGACAAAAAGCTGGCTTAAAAATAAATTATGCTGGAGTGAAAGAAACAAACACGATGGATGCTCACCGTTTAGTTCAATGGGTAGAGCATGGGCTAGAAGATCGTGCAAAGGCAATTAAGTTAGCAAATCTTCTTTTTGAAGCAAACTTTACAGAAAATGTTGAATTAGCTGATCACCAAGTTTTAATTGATCGTGCTGCAAAAGTAGGTCTTGATAAAGATGTTGTAAAAAACTTTTTAGATTCTGAAGAATATCGTGATTTGGTAATTGAACAAGAAGATATGTTGACTGAGCGCGGAGTTAATAGTGTTCCATTTATGGAAATTAATGGCCAAGAATTTCCAAAAATGTTAGATTTAGAAGAATTAAAGGATGTTCTTAACCAAGAATTCTATTAAAGGTTGAGAGAATTATCTGGTTTTGGATATAATATTTTTGAAAGCAGAAAGGATGGCGAAAAATGAAGTTAAGACAAGCAACAATGTCAGATTTTGACCAAATTATGTCTATTTTAAAAGATGGGGCAAATCAACTTGCCGAACATGGAGTTGACCAGTGGCAAGGAGACTATCCATCACCAGATCAAATTAAGGAGGATATTGAAAAAGGCTTTGCCTATTTAGCAGTCTCTGATGACGGCGAAACTGTTGGAGCAATTTCAGTGGTTGAAGCACCAGATCCTTCTTATGACCAACTTGAAGGAAAATGGTTAGTTGACACCGATAAATACGTTGTCATTCATCGAGTAGCAATTCATTCACAGCATGCGGGTCACGGATATGCAACTAAACTCTTAGCAGCAGTAATTAGTTATATTCGTGATCATCGTCAAGATATTGATAGTATCCGGATTGATACACACGAAGATAATAAGGCAATGCAACATTTGATTGATAAGATGGGATTTAAACGAGTAGGACAATTAAATGGGGTATATCGGCCTAAAGAAATTTCATACGTTTATGAAGATATTCGCGAGTAAGAAATGAGGTAAGATAATGAAGTTATTAGTAGCAGGATCAGGATTCATTGTGCATGATTGGCTAAAAATTGCTAAAGAAATAAAGGGAATTGAGCTAGTAGGAATTACTGGACGTAATGAATCAGTAATGAAAGAACTCCAAGTTGAATATGGAATTAAAAAGATCTATTTGGATTATGATGAAGCTTTAAGGGAGGCAGATATTGATACAGTTTATATTGCAGTACCTAACCTTCTCCACTATGCTTATGCTAAAAAAGCATTAGATGCTAATAAAAATGTAATCTGTGAAAAGCCATTTACAGTTTACTATGATCAATTAAAAGAATTGCAAGGACAAGCTTTAGCTAAAGATTTAGTACTAGTTGAAGCAATTACTAACCAATATTTAACTAACTACAAGAAAATCAAAGAAAATCTAAAAGACTTGGGTCCAGTTAGAATTGTTTCGATGAACTTTTCACAATATTCTCACCGCTATGATGACTTCAAAGCAGGAAATATTTTACCAGTTTTTGATCCTAAAAAAGCTGGCGGTGCATTAATGGATTTAAATGTTTATAATATTCATTTTGTAGTAGGGTTGTTTGGCAAACCTAAAAAGGTAAATTATTTACCAAACATTCAAAATGGAATTGATACTTCTGGTATTTTAACCATGGACTATGGAGATTTTAAGGCGGTATTGATTGCAGCTAAAGATTGCAGTGCACCAATTACTTCAACTATTGAAGGAGAAAAGGGTTCAATTATTGTTAAAGGACCAACAAATGAATTAAATTCTTTTGAAATCTATCGTGGTCAAGATAAGATTAAAGAAGTAGCTGATAACCCATATACACACCGAATGCGAGAAGAATTTGAAGAATTTAATCGCATGATTGAAGAACATGATATGGCTGAAGTTAAAAAACGTCTTGACCATAGTGATGCAGTAATGGATGTAGTAGAAAAAGCTTATGTTCAAGCTGGCCTAAAGTTAGGATAGATTTGCTAAGTCGTATTAAGTGAATTTCAAAAGCTAAGGGACTATAATAAAAGTGAATTCAGAAATAAAGTTTAATGAATGAGGTGTTAAAAATGAGTAAAAAACTTGGAATCTTTTTAGGTATTACTGGCGCTTTAGTAGGAGCTGCAGCAATTGCACTTGGTGTTAAGAAAGCAAGAGATTACTATGGTACTTTAGAAGATGAAAATGGTGATGTCATTGAAGAAGGCACACTTTCAACTCCTGAAGAAGAAACTGATGATGACGAAGATATCACAGTTGAAGCTCCTAAAGAAGATTAATGCTACTAAAAAGGAAGTTAGCTCTTAATTGAGTTAACTTCCTTTTTAGTTGGTTCATTTTTGAGCTTTTTGAGCAGCTAGTTGCTTTTTCTTCATTAAAGCTGCTTGAGCTTGCATTTTCTTTTGGAGTTCTTGAGCTTGTTTGACAGAAAGAACTTTCCAGTTTTTAGGAACGTAGAAAGTATATTTACGTTCTTTTAATTCATTGTTGTGACCAAAAATTTCAAATAAAATTTTATTCCAGTCATTTTTATAGGTATAACGAGTAGTAGTAATTTTTAATCTAGGAGTGGCTCCTTGTTTGACCTCAACTTTCATTTTATCGGTTTTGATAGCTTGAGGCTTGTTTTGTTTATCGCTCGTCTTATAAAGATAAATTTTTTCGGTTCCATTACCAAGAGGTTGGTAAAGTAAAAGGGGTAGTTGAGGACTAGCGCTAGATGAAAGAGTAGTAGTATGAGTTTGAACTTTTTCTTTCATACCGTAGTGGCTGCAATCATGGAGGGTGATCCCAGCAATTGAAAGGCCAACAAAAATTAGAGCTATCCAAGCAAGCAGAGTATGAGCTTTGCCAGAGATGACATTAAAGTAAATAAATAAGATGGCCGCTACAATTAAAATGGCAATAATCATTATTGTTGGCCTCCTTTCTCGATTTCACGAGCACGGTTACCTTTCTTTAAGAAGAAAGTAAGAATTAAGGCAATTAAAGCAAAGACAATACTAATTGCAAATGAAGCTCTAAATCCAGCTAAAGTGGCATTGATAGCATCATTTTTATATTGAAGTGGTGAAGTATGAAGTAAATGCTTAGTTGGCATATTATTCTTGGTAGTAGTAGTTAATACCGAAACCAAGATAGCAGTACCAATTGAACTCAATACTTGTCTAAAGGTATTGTTAACTGCAGTACCATGAGACATTTTATTAAGAGGAAGTGAGTTCATCCCTGAAGTAGTTACGTTCATCATGACTAAAGCTACTCCAACCATCCGGACGGCATACAAGATGGTAATCATGGTATAAGAACTATTATCAGTCAAGAAGATGAAAGGAATTGTTCCTAAAGTAAGTAAAACCATCCCCGTAATTGCCATCTTGCGCGCACCATATCTATCGAAAATACGACCACTAATTGGAGCCATAATCCCGATCATTAACGCACCAGGCAGTAACATTAATCCTGAACGGAAGGCTGAAATTCCACGTAAGTTTTGTAAATAAAGTGGTAACACCATTTCAATTCCAACCATTGCCAAGTTGGTAATTCCACTTAAAGCAGCAGCCAAAGAAAATTCAAAATGTTTGAAGACGGTAATATCTAAAAATGGAACTTTCATTCTTAGTTGACGAATTCCAAATAAGATTACAAAAATTGTCCCAAAAATTATAAAGCCTAAAATTTCGGGATTAGTCCAACCTTTATTACCAGCTTCGGAAAAACCGTATAATAAACTTCCAAAGCCAAAAGTTGAAGTTACAACTGACCAAATGTCAATTTTTTCATCTTTAGTAGGTAAGACATCTTTAATTAAAAAGAAGGCCAAAATGACTACTAAACCAGCGATTGGAGCAATAATGCTAAATAAGTATCGCCAAGAAAGGTTGTCAACAATCCAACCGGATAAAGTAGGACCAATAGCTGGTGCTAGTCCAATAACGATTCCCACCGTTCCCATGGCAGCACCACGTTTATCAGGTGGGAAAATAGTTAACATAATAGTTTGAAGTAGTGGCATAGTTACACCAACTCCTAGTCCTTGAATAATTCTTCCGGCAAGTAAAGTACCAAAGTTAGGAGCAATCGCAGCAATCACAGTTCCAGTAAAGAAAACAGACATTGCTGTTAAGTACATTTTGCGAGAACCAAAACGGTTAATTAGCCACGCAGAAATTGGAATCATAACCCCATTAACTAATAGAAATGAGGTAGAAAGCCATTCAGCAGTGGCAGTTGATAAATCAAAAGTTCTCATAATTGAAGGTAGGGCAGTTGATAAAAGTGTACCATTTAGTACGGTACAAAATGATCCTACAATCAACACAAGAACTAAGAGATTTCTATTATAACTTTTTCCATGAATATCAGTAGGAGTTGAGTTCAATAGGAGTCCTTCTTTCTAATTTAATATAAAGTCCACTATTTAATTTAGCATTTTTAAATAAAATGTCAAATTATCTTACAAATAAGTTATACAAATTAACAATAATGTTGCATAATTTATCAAAACAATTTAAAATGGGGCTTAAGATTAATACAATTAGAGAGGAATAATAATGGAATTAAAAGATACCTTCTTTTCTTTGGCCCATAATACTGGAATTAGCATTGGAGAAGTTAGTAATGTGGTAGGTGTATCGCCAAGACAATTGCGCTATTGGGAGCAAAAAGGTTATATTGCACCTTTAAAAGAAAATAGTGGAGTGAGAAGATATAACTTAATTACAGTATATTTTATAGCAATTATTAAACATAATTTAGATGAGGGATATACCTTAGCAGCAGCTTATGAAAGAGCTAAGGATGTTAAAGTTAAAAGAAAGATAATGAGTAAATTTTTCAAAAATGAATTTGAAGAATTAAAAATTACTGATCCTGAAAAAGGATATGGTGAAATCGAAATTGGCGATGTCAGTGATAATACTGGAAAAGAATATGAGTTAAAAGCAATTGTAGATGAAAAAGGAAGTTATTATAAATTAATTGCTCGCTAGATAAGTGAAAATAGCAAAAAAGGAAGAATAAAATCCACTGTTTTTGGTATGATTAATATAACGAACGCTAAATAAAAGGAATTTTAACAATGTATGATTACCGTAATGATGTCATTAACTTAATGAAATCAACCACAGCTAGCCAGCAGTCACTTAGTCAGAGCATTCAGGCTTTAGATTTGATTGTAAAAGTATATCAAGATTCACTTAAACAAAAGCCAACACTAGAAAAAATGTTAAGCTGCCTGCAAAGAAATCAAAAGTTAAAGATTCTCAAAAAAGTAAATCCTTTCCTAAACAACATCACTTAAATGAACAGTTACATAGTAATGTGTTGTACGTGCCCCAATTAGATTTTAATTTGCATCATAAACAAGTGGCTTTAGTCTATGCTCAAGATAAAATTGGCCGAATTGGTCAAAAAATAATTAAGGCTCATAATGGGCAAGTAAGGCTTTTAGGCAATGAGGCAAAAGAAACAATTACATCTGCAATTGCTGGTGCAGAAATAGTGATTGTGGTCAAAGATAATATTAGTTCAGAAATTTATGAAAAATTAAGAAAGTATCACCAAGAGAAAAAATTAAATTTATTCATTGCTAAGACTGCTAGTTCGATTGAGATCGAAAAGGCCCTCTATAGAGCAGAAAACAAGTTGTCAGCGCTAGACAAAATTAATATTAAATATCCTTCTGCAAATTTAAATTCTCTTCTTTTAGCATCAAAAGGACAGCAAAAATAAAAGGCTCCTTTTGAATCGACAAGCATTTATCTCAAAAAAATGCTACAATTATATACGATATCTGGAAGAAATTTAAAGGAGTAAGGATTTTATGGGAGACTATTCGTTACCATTTTTAATGATGATAGCCAAAAACATGAAAGCTCATAAATTTACTAATGTGGATATTGCCTATCTCTTAGTAACAATTTTTAGAGCATCAGGACAAGAAGCTGAAATGATTACTGACAGTGATTTAGAAGGAATTCAAACGCCTGATGATTTAAATATTGGTTATGAATTGTTTTCAAATGTAGCAAAAGGTGGCACCAGTGGTAACCTTGATTTAAGAAAATATGTTGATAAGCTACAAACAATCTATGATCAAGAAGATAAATAATTAAAATTATGTTTTCTTTGAATTATCAAGAACAAATATATCTAGCTTTTGGCCTAGCGCTAGGAGCTATTTTTCTAGCAATAGTTTTTACATCTTATGCGGTTAAAAGCAAAAGAAAGCTAGCTTTAAGTGGGGGAATAGTTTTACTCTTGATTGCTTTAGGATCAGGTTATCAGGGATGGCAAAGTTTTAATAAACTTCATGAGAGCTTGCCACATGCCACATTGTCAGAAACCCGATCAAGTTTTTTTGACGTTGTGGCCAAGCCAGAAGATTATAATGGAGAAAACTATCAATTTAAAACTGATCAAGCAGGAGACTATACTTTAAAGTTGAAGGGATTAAGAGTCGGAGAAGTTAAAGTTTTATCTGGTAACAAGACAGGTTTTAATCACTTAATCAGAACTGTTAGTGTTGAGCCTAATAAGGTAACTAAGATTTCTTTTTCTTTACCTGCTTCCCAACAGGAGCTATTTTTAAATTTGGAAGATAGTCATCGAACTGTAGATGTGATAACTATTTTTAATAATTCAACCGCTTATCGTCAGCATGTGAAAAAGCAAAGTAATTTATTACCAGGAAAAAAGATCAATTTAAACTTGGTTGAGAAAAGAAAACAGTTTTACGTTAATAAAGAACTTCCGCAGATTTCTTATTTAGTTAAGAAAGGGAAGATTAGCGAGCTACGTTATCAAAGTAATAATTTATTATTAGATCCAAAAGATAGTTTGGAATGTATCCAAAAAATATGGAATGAAAATAATCTGCAGTTTACTAAGCAAAGGAAGACGATTAATCAATTTAATCCAACCTTTAAACAAAATTTCAATTTTTATAGTAAAAGATGTCGACAATGGTTTCAGGTAAGGAATTATTTGAAAGATGGAAAATTAAAATATTTTACAATAAAAAGTGGATTAAATGCTGAGTACTCATAAAGTTCAATAATATTGAGTAAGTAACGTGGCTGTTAAGTAAAAATCTTGCTATAATTTTAATAGGAAGATTTAATCTTAAATTCTAGAAAGAAATTAAAGCAATGAAATTAAAAGGATCACTTAATAGTTGGAAAGTGATTGTAGTTTTAGGTTTGATTACGCTGCTTTTATTTTTAAAAAATAAATTTTTAGTAGATTTAGGGGCAATTCTATTAGGAGCAATAGTATATTGGGCAAGCTCATATTTAGTTAAAGATAAAGGAAATTTAGCTAAACAAGAACAACGTGTTACTCAGCTTCAAGAAAAAATTGGCTCTTTAAAAAAGGAACAAACAAAGGAATTAGAACAAATTGATGAGCAAGAAAATAAGTTGGTTTCTAATTTAAAGAAACGACACTTTCCTTATCAATTCCCTAATTCGGAAGATCTTTCAGTTCAAACCTATGAAATTTCTACTTATCACAATCAGCAAACTTTAGTAATTCGTAAAATATATGATGCTAAAAGTTTAAAATACCAACTCATTTACAATAGCAAAGGTCATATTTTACAATTTTGGCATTTTTTAACGCCTGATACTTATACCAGAGTAGACTTTAGAGAAAATCCACCTAAATTTGAATATCATTCAAACTATCAAGGTACAATTGACCTTCATAACTTACCAGCAAAGGAAACTATTGAGGCGCAACTTACTTCAAAGAACTGGTATTACCAACAATTGAAGAATAAGTTGCATCATCAAGTGGTAGTTATTAAGAAGATTCAAGATGCAGCTAGTAATTGGTTTTTAAGAAAAGATAGTGACGGTCATTGGTTTAAAGATGATTTGGCTAATAAGTCCTTAATTAATGCTGAGACAGTTAGTCGAAAATATTTTGGTCTAGATCATGATAATAATTTGTCAAAAGATAATATTTTAGGCTTAAAAGAAGTACAAAAGTATTACCTTGCTTTAAATAAGGAACTTGCTGAATTTAATAAGTTAAAAGAGCAGAATTTTAAAACTTTAGATCTAGTGTTACCAGAAAAAACCTTAGAACTAACTGAACATGATATTACTAGTTTAAGTAATAAGTATGCTGGTGAACTAGGTGAATTATTAGTTGACAAGAAGTTACGCCAAATTGGACAAGGAAAATATATTGGCCACAATGTGATTCTGCCCTATCCTTATGATAATAAGGGACCATCTTTAAATAGTAATCAAATTGATAACTTAGTTGTTTCTAATAAGGGAATTTTCTGTATTGAAACTAAAGTAAGAACAATTACTTCTCGTTTATATAATGTAAGTAGTGGTTATCAAGATATTAGTAGTCAAATTGCCAAGCACAGGGATGCGATTGGTTATGCACTTCGAAAGTCTGATAATCCTGTTATCAAAAACTTACTTAAAAAACCTGCAGGTCAATATCTAGTTCATAATTTAGTAGTATTCATTAGTAGAAGTAAGCAAAACTTCACCTTTAAAAATAGTGAACTCTATACTCAAAAAGGTGCCCACGTCTTAAAGTTAGCAGATGTGCAGTTAGTAGTCTCTAACGGTGTGAAGACAGATGTGCCAGTGAGTTTAACTGATGAAGAAGTTAAAGCAATTGGTGAGGTATTGATTGAAAAAAGTAAAGATCGTGCTAATAAAGGCCATGCAGGTAACTTGGTCTTTTGGGGTGGGGAAGTTACTGATAAGGAATTCAAAGAGATTATTAATAAGGTAACTTCTTTAACAAAAGAATTGCAAACTTTGAATGAAGCTTTAAAACACTTAATTGGACTTGAACATGAACTTGAAACTTTAAAGGCTCAAGAAGATGCATTAAAAGAGGTGAAAGCAGTCGATAAAGGATTTGCTCAAGCAAAAGCATATTACAATAATCAATTACAAACTCATGATTATACCTTTATTGATGCGATAACTAAAAATGAATGATATTGAAACAGAAGTAGCAAAATACCAAAAACTCCAACAACAAAAGCAAAATGTTACGACAAAATACGAACCTTTAATTGCGCAAGAACAAAATAAGTTGGTAAAGGAAGAAAAAAATTATCAAAAACTAGTTAAAGCTCATCAAGGAAGTGAAAACCTTCCTATTGTTATTGCACTAGCAGTGATGGTGATAGTACTTGTAATTGGGAGTGGATTATTTTAACATTAAAAATCCTTTTAATTCTTTTTTCGCTAAAGAATGATTATAATAAAGAAAGAGAGTTATAAAGGAGTGATTAAAATGGAAGATCCATTAATTTCATTATTAGACAATTATTGGAAAGATTGGGATGATACCCGTTTTTCTATTGAGCCAACAGAAACTGATGAATATATTATTTATACTGATAATGTTAACGGTTTAGGAAACGGAATTAATTTTTACTTGACTCCACATGAAGATAATACTTTTACATTATCAGATCGTGATTTAACTAGTTACCATATTGCTCGTTCATTAGCTAATGTCCAAGATTTAGCACAACAATTAGCTGCCCTCGCTGCTAATTACGGAGTGGCAATGAATGCACGCGGTGAGTTTGTAAAAGAAAGAATTAAAGCTGAAGAGTTATCAGATGCTTTGAATGAATTTACAGATTTGCTAGTTAGAGAAATGGATTTAGCAAGAAGATTTTAATTAGAGTCTCGGATAAAACCGAGACTTTTTTAGTAGAAAGGGAGAGTCATGGAATTAGAAGAATTGAAGCAAGTAGGGGTTGATTGGTTTAATAAGCGGGTGAAGTTGGTTGAGGCAGGGGATGCAATTGAAGTTACTACACCATTGATTGGCTCATATGGAGATAACTTGTATGCTTGGGTAGAGCAAATAGAGGATTATTATCGAATTAGTGATGATGGCCAATTAATGTTTAAGTTAGATCCGCTTCAGGAAAATTATGATTTGTTGGAAGAGGCGGAAGATATTGTAGTTGGGTCTGGTTTTGACTTTGATGAACAACATGGGGTAATTTTCATCGAAGTTGAGGATTTGGTCAATGTCCCAGATGCAATTAGTGATTTATTGCAGTTGCAAATTGCTTTGAGCTATTTAGGAAACTAAAATAATTAGATGATTAAAATAACACCATTTTGGAAGATTTTCTGAAATGGTGTTTTTTGTTACACATTTTGTGTAGATTAATTAAATTTTGGTTTTTAAAATGTTGAAATTACGCGATTTGTAGCTGCTTAAGTAGTAAAAAAGTGAACTTGACAAGAATAACTGAGGGGGGGGGTAGAATGGGCACTATAAACTTTAAATTTATAAAATATGGAGGAGTTTATGAGCTCAGGTCAATTTATGTTGGGAGTATTATTTTTAACCATTGCATTAGGAGTTATGTTAATGGAAATAAGTGATCGATTTGTTTTAAAGCATCCAACTTATCGTCGGATGAAAGAAATGAGGGCAATTCTTTTGGTATATAGAGATATCGCCACAATTATTTTATTACCTGCTTTTTTAACTTTTTTTACTGAAATCCCTGATATATCGCAACAGTTGTGGATGATGGGGTTCATGATATGTGTATTGGCTTTAGATTGGTGGTTAATTCGAACACTTGAAGAAAGTTACACAGTAGAAGATGTGAATAAATTTATCAAAGGAAATTAAAAGTATGGATATTGGTCAACGACTCAAGCAATTCAGAATATTGTTAGGATGCAAGCAAGAAGAATTTGTTAAGGGAATCATGAGTGAATCTTATTATTCAAAAATTGAAAGAGGAATAGGAGAAATTAGAATTACAGCTCTAATTGCCATTTTGAATAAAAATAGAATTTCTTTGCAAGATTTTTTTGGAGAAGTTTGAGGGAGTAAGTAGGAGCAGCAAAAAGTGAGGATTAATAAAAAGGTATTAGAACTAAGACAAACTCTTGGAATTACTCAAGGAGAATTTACTGAAGGGGTAGTGAGTACGCCGACGCTATCAAGAGTTGAAAGAGATGAAAATCCGCTATCTGCTAATGCTCTTGTAAAGATACTTAAAAATAAAAATATCTCTGTTATTGAGTTTTTACAAGAATTTTCGCCAGTGTTATTTGGAATTAAAGATTATCAAAAGCAATTGCTAAGCTATTTTTTAAACCAAGATCTCCCTAAATTAAAAGAGTTGGCAAAAAAGATACCTAGTAAACACGGGCTGCTAACTTATTTGGTGCAAGATATGGTTTTAACGCTAGAAGGTAGTCCTGTTAAAAACGAAGATAGAAGTTACAAAATACTTAAAGGCATTGATAAATTTAATGATGCACTTCTTTGGTGTGTTTTGGTAAGTGTAAAAATTTATAAAAATAAAAATTGGAATATGGTGGTTGATAAAGTATTAGATATTAAGAATATTTATAAGATATCACAAAAAACCAAGGTACTTTTAATTCAGATAGCTACTGAGTGTTTATTTAATACAGAAGATACGTTTACAAGAGATGCAGCGAATGAGCTCTTACAAAAGCTATCAATAGTAGAGAAGGAATAAGTATGGAACAGATAGTTGATAATATTATGTTGGTAAATAGTAAGGATGAAATAGAGTATGAAGAGGCTGGGACATTTTTCTTAGAGCAGATTTCTTGGAATGATTATGGTTGGAGTACAAATTACAGTTTATACTACCAGTCAGCCGATAATTTAATTGGCAGAATAAAAGTAGTGAAAATTGTAGATGAAGAAATTAATGAAGATCTCTTGGCACTCTCTGAGTATCAGGGACTTATAGATAATTTTTTTATGATTGGAGATAGCCCGGAGGTTTATAAAAATTTAATAGATTTGATGGAGTTAGAAGAGGCAAAAGATTTTTTGAAAACAATGGGGGATTTAGCCTTAACTCCAACTTTGTATGACGATCTCTTGAGCTTTAAAGATAAGGGTAAAAGTTTATTAAGTAATTCATTTTTTCGTTATCCACGAACTAGAATTATGTTTAGTTTTTACAGACTTTTTCGAAAAAATGAGCATGATCAAAAATGGATTGACCTTACTTTAGAAGAATTAGCAAAGCAATTAACACCAGATTTGTTAGGTGAAATAGGTAATCTTCTTGAAGATGTAGATGGGCAATTTGAAGAATTAAATGATAATTTAAAAGCCGAATGGGATGATGGGGAAAAAGAGCTGAAAAATGTAGTAATTAATATAATTGGTGCAATTTTAAAAAATAGTTCTAAATTTGACATAAAAAAGTATGAAAAGAATGATATTTTTTCTCTTACAGATGGAATGTTAATGGATTTAATGGATTATAGTGAGAAAAATGAAATAAGGATTGAGAAAGAGGCAAAAGATTTTGTTGATAAATTGGAGACGATAGAAGTCTTTAATCAAAATAATGAATTAGTAACATTATTTAATAATTTGAAAAAAGGTTCCACTCTAATAAATGATATAAGAAATATTTTAACTTTAAATTGGAGTGAGATTGAAAATGTGGAGGAAAGAAAACTAGGACAATATACATCAGCAGAAAATCTAAAATATCTTATAAATAAAGAACATGAAATAGATGCTAATAATAATCCGGGGATGAGTACTTTAAGATTAACTAATTCTAATCAACTTAATGATCCTAAAGAGGGAAAAATTTTCTGGGAAATTTTAGATAAGATGAGCAAGAAAGAAGAAGGTGAAGTACCAGGAAGTTCACAAGAGGATTATGAAGCAAGTGATATCTTTCTTTCTTCTACAACTGCGGCAATTGATATCTTACCTATGTGGAAACAATATGCAAATGATGGTAAAGGATTATTTCTGAAATATTCATCAGATTACATTAAAAAATTGTGTAACAGTGGGCTTGTTCAAGTACGACGAGTTTGTTATTTAGACTGGAAAGATACAGGTGACTTTAATTTGAAACTAGCATCTTTTCCGGGAGAAGATGTGAGGGAAAAAGAAGCAGATCTAAAGGAAAAATTCCAGTCTTTAAAAGAGTTGAGTAATTTAGCATCTATCAAAGATATTATCTATTCTTTTAAACGAATGGAATATTCTTATGAAAATGAATTTAGAATTTTTATAAATTTGGAAAATATAGAAGATAGGGATGAAAGAGTATTCTTTGATGAGAAACCCGGATATCCGGTTCCATTTGTTTATACAACAATTAAAAATAAGGATGTAGAGAAGAATAAGGAAGGGGTGATAGAACAAGACAATGAAAATTTGCCAGTTAATTATGATGAAGTAATTGTAGGACCAATAGCTAAGGATATTGACTACATTGCTCCATATATCAAAGAGTGTGATCGAAAAATAAAGGTGGTTAAGTCAAAAATACAATATAGGTGAGGAAGGAAAAAGTATAAAGTGTCTGCACTATGGATTTATTTAATTATTGGTTATGTAGGAATTGGAATTTCTTTGATATACACTGCAAAAATTAGTAAATATAAGAGAAAAGAAATAGTATTTGGAAAATTTACTAAAACTATTGTAACAATATACATCATTCCAGTACTTTTAAAGCTTATTTCTATTGGAGAGAATTTCCAATTTTCTCAAACATTTCCCCTGATTGCTGAAATAGGACTTGCGATCTGTTTATTAGGAGCAGTTACTAAATTAGAAGAATCATCAGTAGAAAATTTATTAATTCCGTGTAATTATCTGGTAATAAGTGGAGATGATATAGAAGTTTACTCAAAGCGTATAGAGAAAGTAGTTAGTAAAAAGGAGGTAAGAATGCCAGTAACAGATCAAATGATTTGGCTTAAAGTAGGAGAAAATCAAAAGAAGATTTACTTTAGATTGGAAGGCACAGGCATTATATTTTCCCCTACTATAATTAAAGACAAGCAAAATGAGGGGACATATATAGTAAAACCAGCTGAATTGATTCAATTTTCAAAGGAAAAGAATATGTTTCCTTATTTTGAGTTAGTAATTGAAAAGTAATTTTAAAAAGGAGCAAGAATGAAGTTTTTACAATTAACAGCAGTTAGTTATAGCAGTAAATTATGGCTAGTAATTCTAGTGGGATTAATTTTAATTTTAGTTATTACTATTATTATGGGAATAATGTCTAACACTAAACATTCATCTAAGAATATGACGACACGTATAGCTTATTGTAGAATTGTTCAAAATTTAATAACGGTAATTAGTATTCCCACTCTTCTTGAGACTATATTTAAAGATGATATAATTGCTGACAATGTGCTCGCTAGTATAGACCTTGTACTAATGATCCTTGTTTTAATATTAGTATTATACTATGAAGTAAAGTGGGAAAATACGAATATAGATAATGCAAATGCTGAGTCTAAGCAGATAATGATTTCTCCCGATAAAATTTCAATTGATAAAAAAGAAAAATCAAAGGATACCAAATAACACTACCCAAACACTAATGGAGGTTTAAAAATGAAAATTAAAAATGTCGTGAAAAAAGTTACTATTGCAGCCATGCTGGCTACGCCTGCACTCGGCGCTTTCTCTCATTCTGCCGCCCTAGCTGCTAGTTGGGTGCCTAACTCCAAATACTATGTATCTAACCCTGATGATGCTACTAATGAGGACATTTATAATCAGGATGCTGATACCTCTAACCGCAACTTCAAACGCCGCAGCGCTAACATCTATGTCAAAGATAAGTCCATTTTGCCCGCTGTTAAAAAGGCCATCAAACTCTGGGCTCCTAAGTTTAAATTTAAGTTAGTTAAGTCTGCTAAACATGCTAGCCTCACTTCTTCTAAATACGCTAATATTGTGGTTTATGATGATAATAAGGCTGACACTAAAGCAGATAGTCCTCTTGCTGACATTACTACAACTCGTGTTTATGAAGAAAAGAATCCGGAAGTAATTAAGTATACCCATGGTAGTAAATATGGCCCATATGCAGAAATGCGCCTTACTCCTAAGCGGATTAAGTTTCTTAAGAAAAATCCTGGCTGGCAAAACTCTAATATGTTTATGCCTAAAGACTGGAAAAAGAAAGCTTTCACCAATCATATGAATCTTGTTTTACGGTCTAAACATTTAACTGAACAAGGAAAAGTTAATGCGGTAGCTTATCAATTAGGGCGCGCTATTGGATTAGGTGATATAGAACAAGGTGATGACCCTGTTCCAAATTCAGTAAATGAATACGATGATATTATGATGGCTGATCAATGTTCTTACAATAAGAAATGGCGTGTAACTCAAGATAATTTAGATCATATTGATTGGATTTATTCGCATCCTTATACTAGTATTGCTGATAACACTGTTCGTAATGGCTCAGTGGCTGGTGGACTTTAAGACTAAATTTCAAGCATCCCTTATAGGGATGCTTTTTTGTTGTCTAAAATTTACCTTAAACTTTTTTTGTTCTTTTTATAGTTGCTCTTAGAAATTATTTATACTAATTACAATCTCAAATAGAAAGGTTGTAATTATGTGAAAAATCGAAAACGTTTTCAAAAATTCATGTTAAGTGCTGTAGCACTAACAACTTTAATTCCTTTTACATCTCAAACTAGCATTGTTCATGCTAGATGGGCTAACAATTCTTGGACTAAAAATGATCCTTATAATCCACAACGGCCCATCAGAAGTAAATACGGCGTAGCCAAAATAAAGGGTTACAATAATAAATCTAATCCTGCTATTTCACCATATCTTGCCATCGAACAACATAGTAAAAATGGTAGTGCCATGGCGAAATATGTCAAAGATAATGATACTTCTGGTTCTTTAGTAGAAAATAAGAAGATTAGTGGGCAACCATTTGGTGGTACTACCAGCAAATGGAGTAAGTCTAACGAAGCTGGTGAAGGCGATACGCACTGGTGGTACATTTATCACTTGCCTAAAAATGGTTCCAATGCAGGAGCTGGTAAAGTTGGAATGTTTTACAAAAATGCTCTGACTTACTATCCAAATGAAAAAGCTGAAAAAGGTAAGGGTAAGAATAAGACTCAAAAACAGCCTGTCAAGTTAGACGCACGCCTTGTTTGGAATGGCGATTATCACTATCAATACGATAAAAATAAGATGCCTAACCTCAATGTCCACTTTGATTCAAACCACTTAGCTGTCAAAGAACCATACACTGGTGAAGGTAACTTTTCTTTACTTTTAACTTATGCAAGTGGGAAAAAGAAAGGACAACCCTTTAGAGTTAGAAGTGAAGTGGCCCAAACTGATATAGATTATCAACAAGGGATACTTTTTAACACACCAAGCTACATTATTGTTAATAAAGCTGGTAACGACACTAAACTAAATGCTGGTGTTGACACCAATTACGGTGTAAAGGCTGGTGTCCAAAATGGCGTAGCACGTATCTTTGGTGAGTATGGGCCAACAATTCTTAATAAAAAGAAAGAAAATGCGCGTCAAGGTACTGTTTTAAAGACTGACCCAAGAGGTAGATTCTCTTACATTCCAAAGAAAGCAATGAGTGAATATAATGTAACATTTGTTCACGATTTTAATAATGAAAACTATGGGGCAACTTCTTATAAATGGGCAACGCCTGCTTCTTCATATAACCTAATTAAGACCAAGAATATTAAGAACGATCCTCACCGTAATGCTGATAGTGAAAAGTATAATGCCGATCACGCTCAAGCAGACTACTTTGGTTTTGACTTTGACAAGGGAACATCCCTTCTTTACACTGTACCCGTTGACAAATGGGTTTCTAAAACCGATAACTTTACTAAGCACTCAACTAAAGAGACAATCAGTGATACAGGTAGTGCTTACTTTGATATTCATACTAGCTTAAAAGGGCCCTCAACTGCTTTTCTTAAAGCTGGTAACACTGACAAAAATTACAATGCACTGCCACTAGCAGATGCTATGAATGATAAGAACGATCCTTATCTAGCTGGCACTAAAAAATCTAAATATGCAAAGAAACAACTTGTATTAACTGATTACATTGATCCTAGTTTAGAAGTAGTTAGTGCTAAAGTATATCAAAGTAACTGGGGTGATAAATACGGTAAGCACCGTAAAAATGTTACTGACGACCTTTTCACTGTACAAAAAGACAAGAAAGGCCTTAAGGATAAAAAGGGCTACACTGTAGTTGAAGCTAAAATGAAACCTGAGGCTACTCAAGCAAATAAATCCAATACTTGGTATAAAAACTACCACTTAGTTATTCAAGTTAAACCTAAGCCTGATCAACAACCTGCAGAAGGTAGTATCTACAGCGGTTCTATGGTTGTTAACAACCAAGCATGGTTAAACGGTAAAGACAGTGGTGCAAAAAGTAAACTTATCGTTAAATACAACCACACTGATACAACCACTAAAGGTGACTCGAAAAACGGTTTAACTGCGCACAAGTATGTTTACGCAGCCGATTCCAAGGATCCAACTAAAGTCAAAGATACCGGTGCAGCAGACATGCACGACGGCACTGTTTATCCAAACCAATACTTGTATTACCGGTTACGCTTTAAGCTCAATAACTTTACCCAAGTAGAGAAAAAAGACGGTCACCCGTTAACCAGTAGTGATGGGCAAAAGCTGGTAGATGGCAAATACACATTTCTGCACAAAAAAGTGTTAAAAGATGTGCGATTTTCTTTTCTAACATTTTTACGCGCACATTATGTGCGTATTTTAAGATTTTACGCGCAAAAAGTGTTAGAAAATATGTTAGATTTCCTTTACACACATTTTTAACATCATTTTTGTTATAATTTAACCCAAGATAAGCTATAAGTTAAAAGGGACGCTACCATAAATTGATAGCATCCCTTTTAACTAGTCTTTTTTATCTTTCTTCTTTTTATCTTCATCTTCTGGCTTTTTCTTACCATCTACTTTAGGATCATCTGGCAAGATCGCAAAACGTTCAAAAGCCTTTTCTAAGTCATCATTTTTCTTGAAAGTTAAACCCATTTTAGTCATCCTTTCCCTAATTGTTTATTTAATCATACAAAAAGCAGCCTAACTATTGCAAGAGCTAGGTTGCTTTTTAGTTAATAATTAATCTTTAAAATCTTTATTTCTTAGCGAAGCAAGCCAAGCTTCATGTTTAGCTTCTTTATCTTTGTCCCGATCAATAAAGAAGTAACAACCTGCAGCAATTACGGCAACTGCACTACCAATTAAGAGAGTTTTGGCAGTAAAATTAGTTACCATGTAGCAAGAAATTAAGAGGGCGATAATTGGAATAGTGTATTTTCCTGGAAGTGAAAATCCATGAGTTGGATATTCATTAGTGTGCTTAAACTTAATTACAGCTAAAATAGATGGAACATATTGAACAAATGATGCTAAAACAGTACATGAAACTAAGAATAAGTAACTTTGAGTTGCTAGGGCACCTGATAAAATAGCGGTAAAAATAATACCTACCCAAGGTGCATCATGTTTGTTCTTTTTACCCATCCAACTTGGTAACATATCATGTTCAGTAGCTAAAGAAGCTATTAAAGAAGGGGTGTTGAATGATGCTGAAAATGCTACTCCAAAGATTGAAATTAACATTCCAACAATCATAAAGGCAAAGCCCCATTCACCAACTCCAGTCTTTAAAGCACTAGCAAGTGGGTTAGAGTAACCACCTAACTTAGTTCCTGCAAGTCCAATAGCTACTAATAACATCAAGCAGTCCAAAATAGTAACACTAGTCATAACTGCAATTAAAACTCGAGGAATATTTTTTTCAGGATTTTTCATTTGCTTAGCAGCAATTGGAATAAATGAAAATCCAGTAAATAAATAAAAGATAGGAGTAAAGGCAGCACCGAAGTGTTTAAAAAATGGTCCTACCCCAGTCAAAGCAGCAGCTGGAATAATGTGACTGTAGTTAAACTTTTTAACAAAGAAAACTCCGACTGCAATGAAGACAATCAAAGTAATAATCTTTGCGGCAGCAGAAACATTATTAACAGCTTTTACCCATGATCTACCAAAGAAGTTAATGATAGAAAAAAGTAAAATTAAGAAAATAACTCCTGAGGTGTAAACAACTGGATTGTTAAAGACTGGTAGGAAACTTTTAAGAATAGTAAGCAAAGCTACAACTTCGGCTGACAAAGTAGTACATCCTAAAAACCAGGTAAATATTCCAAGTTCATACCCAGCAAATCTACCAAACGCATTGTAAGAATAAAGCCAAGCAGCTCCAGAACCCTTAAAACGACTTGATAAATCAGCATAACATAAGGCAATCATTGAGACAGTAAGTGCTGTACACAGCAAAACTGCAATTGCCATCAAATTCATATATTTGTAGATCGTAGACGGAAGTAAAAATGTCCCAGATCCAATAACAGCATTAATACCTAAAAAATAGATCGAGATAAACGACAGTTTCTTAGGTACAGAAGTTTGTTCTTTCATTTTCTCTTACCTCTAAATATAAATTATACAAATTCTTGTACCTAATATATATTGTAATATTTTTTATGATAAGAAGAGTAGTATAAAGTATTATTTTTTCCAAGAAGGAGAAAAATTAGTAAATTTAGCTTTATATGCTTGGTCACGATAGTAAGTAATATTTTTACGATTGACATGAAGCAACTTCATTAAGTCATCATCTGAAAGAGAAGAATCATTAACTAAGCGATAAATGTAGCTTAAACGTAAACTGCCTGGCGTTAAATTGAAGTTTAAAATCTCCCGATCAGGTATAATACGGCGACTCAAAGAAGTAAGAGCAGTGATTGGTAGTCCCTTTTTGGTATGAAAAATTAAGTCCGTTTCAATTAGAGGCTGAGATAGAGTAGTTAGATACAAAGAATTAGTAATAATTTTGTCTGCCTTGACCCTTGTAAGTGTCAACTTTAAAAATTTTTCAGGTTCATAACCATGGGCAATTAAAATCAGAATTTTTTTAGCATCTAGACTTACAGCAGAATTTTTAACAATTTCTTCTAAATGATCGATCCAATCTAAGCAAAAACGAGGAGTACGATCAAAGGTATAACCTTTAATATCAGTGAGAACATAGTTTGGCATTAATTTATGATCGTATAAAAAAGAAAAGTACTTTTTTAAATGAGTTACATATTTGTTAATAGTTTGAATAGAACGATTTTGACGAATTTCTAATTCCACTAAAAATTGCCGAATATCTTGGCCGGTAATATCTTCTAGGGTAGGGGGATGGCTAGAAGTATCCCGGTAGTAATTCCAAAAATAATTAATTGATTGGTTAATTGAAATAACGGTTTCAGGGCGCAGATTACGACCAGCACACCACTCATTGAAATTTTTAATGTATGGATAATTATACATAAGATCACCTAAATAATATAATTGTTACTTTTACAAAAATATTATATCATATAAAAAGCAGTTCTGCTGTTGCAGAACCGCCAGATACTACTTTTTCAAGCGAGCTTTATACCACTTGTAAAGTAAATAGATTAAAATTAATAAAATAATGAAAGCAATAATAAGTGTATAATCATCGAAAATTTTAACAACTACTGCCCAGTTTTGGCCGGTGTAGTAACCCAAAAGAATGAGAATAGTATTCCAGATTAAGCTTCCAGCAGTTGTGAGTAAAATAAACTTTCCCCAACCAACTCGAGCGATACCAGCTGGAATAGAAATTAAACTTCTCACGATTGGGATGCAACGACCGTAAAAAATAGCGCCAATTCCGTATTTTTCAAACCAAGAGATGGCCTTTTGGGCATCTTCTTGTTTAAAGCCGAGTAGTTTACAAAATTTTGTATTTAAAATTTTTTCTAAACGTGTTAAAGTTAGATTTCGACTAATTGAAAATAAGATTATGGCTCCAATTAAAGAGCCCAAAGTGGAAAAGATAATAATTCCTGCCAGGTTTAGACTTGTTTTGGTTGATAGAAATCCACTTAAAGTTAAAATGATTTCTGATGGAATAGGTGGGAAAATATTTTCAATCGCAATTAATAATAATAAGGCTAAATAACCAAATTGCTCTATAAAACTTGTAATCCAAGTAATCATTAGGCTTGACGTTTGAGAATACTATCCATCTTATCAAAGAAGGCATTCTTATTAGCACTTGTAACTAAAGTTATTTCTTTGCCATTTGGAGTTTCAAACATTCTACCAGCCCCTAAGCCTTCTGTTAAAACACCTGCTTTAACTTTTTGGGTGCTTACTACAGAATCATCTAAGGCACTCATCGTAGTCAGAACATCCCAAAGATATAATTCTGCTCCAGGAATTGAAACAATAAGACTATAGCCCAATCCAACTAAGTCAAAAGCTGGGTATTGACGATTTTTGGCCCAGTGATTACGTAAATCATCAGTAAGAGGAATCTCTTCAGTACTTTCTAAACCAACCATTTGAATATCAAGTTTTGAATCCAAAACTTTTTCAACGGCTTCAGGATCCCAAAAGGCATTCCATTCTTGGGTACCATCTGCATCAACACTCATTACATTGCCATGACCATCAACTGAGCCACCCATCCAGTAAAGTTTTTCAATGTTATCTTGGATGCTTGGATCAATTTCTAAGGCACGGGCTAAATCAGTTAAAGGACCAGTCATTACTAAAGTAACTGGTTCAGTTGAGTTTTTAATTTTTTCAATCATGTCTAAGTGTGCAGGTAAAGCTGCTTGAGGAGTTTCAATCTTATTAGTATCATTCAAGATAGGGAAGTAGTTAAATGAATATGTAGCCATTCGCCATTCTTTAGGGAACTGGTGAATAGCTCTTGAGTTTGAGCGTGCAACTTCTAATTTATCACCACGAAGATTAAAGTGGTCGATCATTTTGCGACAAGCTTCTACTGAAGGTTCAATATAGCCATCTGCATCAATTGCACTGACACCAATTAATTTAATGTCAGGTGCTTGTAAAAGTAAAAGCAAAGAAACAAAATCATCAATATTTCCGTCATGGTTAAAATAAATATTTTTCATTTTTATTACCTTTCTCTTATCTGAATTATATACTTTATATTTTAATCGATTCAGCAGATAAGGTAAATCAAAAGATAGAAATAAGGCTAATTTTATCAATCCTTAAATAATGAGAAAGAAAGTAGGAAAATTATGGCAACTGAATTTATTGAAAATAAACTTAAATTATTACCTAGTCAGCCGGGATGCTACTTAATGAAAGATGTTAACGGAAAGGTAATTTACGTTGGTAAGTCTAAAAATTTAAAAAATAGAGTTCGTTCTTATTTTAAAAGCAAGCAAGTAGGTCGCCGAGCAGAATTAGTTAAGGAAATAAGAGATTTTGATATTATTACTGTTTCCTCAGATAAAGAATCTTTCTTACTGGAAATTACTTTAATTAAAAAATATCAGCCTTACTATAATGTGCAATTAAAACAAGGTACTGGTTATCCTTATATTGAAATTACTAATGAACGAGATCCGCAAACAAAGTTAACTTCAGTTGTTCATAAAGATGGTGGATATTATTTTGGCCCTTATCCTAATGTTTATGCAGCTCAGGCAACATTGAAGTTTATTCAAAAAGTTTGGCCTCTGCGTAGGTGTAGTGGTCATCAAGGAAGACCATGTTTGTACTATCATATGGGGCAGTGTTTAGGAGCATGTTTTAGAGAAGTTTCTAAGCAAGAATATGATGAACAGATCAAGCAAATAAAGAGCTTTTTAAATGGTGATATTTCACAAGCTAAAAAGACTTTAAATGAGAAAATGGCTCAAGCAGCTGAAAAGCTTGAGTTTGAACGTGCCGCCGAAATTCGTGATCAACTAAACTACATTGAACAAACTGTTGAAAAGCAAAAAATTATTTCTAATGATCATACTCAAAGAGATATTTTTAATTTTTATGTTGATAAATCATGGATTTCAATTCAAATCTTTTTCTTACGACAAGCTAAATTATTGCGCCGAGAAACTCGCATGTTTCCTTTGACCGATACAACTGATCCAGAAGATGAATTTTTATCATTTATTGCTCAATTTTATGATCAAAAGAATCGTGTTTTGCCGAAAGAAGTCTTAGTGCCAGCAGGTTTAGATAATGAAGCACTAAGTGAGGTTCTAAAAGTACCTGTAAGAACACCTCAACGTGGGCAAAAAGCCTCCTTATTAAAAATGGCTAAGGACAATGCCCAACTTAAGTTAGATGAAAAATTTAGACTCTTAGAATTAGGTAATCGGAAAACTAAGGGAGCCCAGAAAGAAATCTTTGATGCCTTGCATTTGCCTTACGGTCACCGAATTGAAAGTTTTGACCATTCTCACATTCAAGGAACAGATCCTGTATCTGCTTTGGTAGTCTTTACAGATGGGGAACCTGATAAAAAGCAATACCGTAAATATAAATTAAAGGGAGAAGTAGAGCACCAAAATGGAGGCGATGAAGTAGGAAATACACGTGAAGTAGTGCGTAGAAGATATAGTCGTCTTTTAAAAGAACATCAACCTCTTCCTGATTTAATTTTAATGGATGGAGGTCAAATTCAAGTCGATGCTTGCTTGGATGTGTTACGAAACGAATTAAATATTCAGATTCCAGTAGCAGGGATGGTAAAAGATGATAAACACCGAACTAACCACTTGATTTTTGGCGATCCAACTAAAGGAGAAGATTATCAATTAATTCCAATGGATCCAAAGTCTGAAGGGTTTTATCTAATGACGCGTATCCAAGATGAAGTGCACAGATTTGCAATAACTTTCCACCGTAGAACGCATGCTAAAAATTCTCTTGCAAGTAAGTTAGATGAAATCAAAGGCATTGGCCCCAAGTCGCGTAATAAATTACTACGTGAATTTGGCTCCTTGAAAAAAATAAAAGAAGCGTCAGTTGATGATTTAAAAAAGGCTGGGTTAACTCTGCCACAAGCACAGACGATAAAATTAAGTTTATGAGAAATTAAACAGATGAGTACTAAAATATCAAGGTGCTTATGTTATTATAAGATAGAATAAAACAATGGGAGGGATAGAGATGTTTGTTGATCAAACAAAAATTGATGTTCAAGCTGGAAAAGGTGGCGATGGAGCTGTAGCTTTCCGCCATGAAAAGTATGTTCCACTTGGTGGCCCAGCTGGCGGTGATGGTGGCCGTGGCGGTAGCATCATTTTAGTTGCAGACTCAGGTTTGCGAACATTAATGGATTTTCGTTTTAGACGCAAGTTCAAAGCCGATAATGGTGAAAATGGAAGAATTAAATCTCAGTATGGTAAAGGTGCCAAAGATGTTTATTTAAAGGTTCCAATGGGAACTACTGTGTATGATTTTAATACTGGTGAATTACTAGGTGACCTAGTAAAAAATGGTCAAGAACTTATGGTAGCTAAGGGTGGCCGTGGTGGTCGTGGTAATATTCACTTTGCTACTTCAACACGCACTGCACCTGAAATTGCAGAAAATGGAGAACCTGGAGAATTCAGAACTTTACGCTTAGAATTAAAAGTTTTGGCAGATGTAGGGTTAGTAGGTTTTCCCTCAGTAGGTAAATCTACGCTTTTATCGGTAGTTACTAAAGCAAAGCCAAAGATTGCAGCTTATCATTTTACAACTTTAACTCCTAATTTAGGGATGGTTGTTTTACCAGATGGACGCGACTTTTCAATGGCTGATTTACCAGGATTAATTGAAGGGGCAGCTGATGGAGTAGGATTAGGAATCCAATTCTTACGTCACGTGGAAAGAACAAAAGTTATCTTGCACATGGTTTCGATGGATCCTAATAATGGCCGTGATGCTTATGAAGATTACAAAACTATCAAGAAAGAGCTTGGAAATTACACTTCTGATTTAACTACCAAGAAAGAATTGATTGTCGCTACCCAAATGGATATTCCTGGTAGTGAAGAAAAATTAGCAGAGTTTAAGAAAAAACTTGGTGATAAAAAGGTCTATCCAATTTCAAGTGTCACTCATAAAGGTGTAAATGAATTAATGAGTGCAGCAGCTGATGTGGTTGATGAGGTAGCTCAAAAGGAAGCCCAAGAACCTGGAGAAGCAGAAGTTCAAGAAAAAGAATTTGTTTATAAACGTCCAGATAATAGTTTTGAAATCACAAAAACTGGTGAAAGTGACTACACAGTTACTGGTGAAAAACTTGAGCGTTTAGTTCAAATGACTAACTTAGATCACACAGATGGAATTATGCTTTTGGCACGTAAGTTAAAGAAAATGGGTGTTGATGATGCTCTTCGTGCTAAGGGTGCACATGAAGGTGATGAAGTGCACATTGGTGATTTGACGTTTGAATTTGTAGAATAAAATAAGAATTTGGAGTAATACTTTTGAAAAATAAAAACCGCTTTATTACTGGTTATGCTGGTTTAAGAGCATTAGCCGTAATTGGAGTTATTTTATATCACTTAGATCCTAATAGATTCATAGGTGGGTATCTTGGAGTACCAATTTTTCTGGTATTATCTGGTTATTTAGTTACTGATCATATGTTTCATGCATATGAAGAAAGTGGAAAATATGATACTAAAGGTTTCTATTTGCGCCGGATAAAAAAACTTTATCCTCAAATGATAGCTGTTATTTGGATGGCGGGAACGTATATTTTGCTATTTCAAAGAAATTTATTGGCAAAGTTGTATCAAATAGTAATTACTAACTTATTGAATGTTTATAATATTTGGGAAATTTTTAACGGACAAAGCTATTTTGAACGTTTTGCAGCCAATGAATCACCCTTTGTTCATTTATGGACGATGTCGATTGAGGGGCAATTTTATATTTTATGGCCTCTTGTAATTTGGCTCTTAATGACCAAAGTAAAGAAGAAAAAAACACGCTTTTGGATTATTACTGCTTTGACAATCTTTTCAGCACTTGAAATGGCAATTTTATTCAAGCCAGGTGTAGATACTAGTCGAATTTATTATGGTAGTGATACACGTTTTTTCTCACTGGGATTAGGTGCAATGTTGGCGATAATTTGGCCAACTTGGAAGCTTAATAAAAAAGCCGGCAAAACTCACGGAGTAATTTTAGATTTAATTGGTGCCTTAACCTTAATTTTAATACTTTGGATGACAGCAACCCCAGCATTAAATCCACAGCATGCTTTCCCATATCGTGGCGGGATGTTTATTTTCTCATTCTTAACAATGATTTTAGTTGCTGTAATTGCCCATCCTTCTTCTCATTGGAATGCTTGGCTAACTAATCCACTTTTTAAATGGATTGGATCACGTTCTTATGGGATTTATCTCTATCAGTTTCCAATTATGATTTTCTTTGAAGATAAGGTTAAAAATATTGCCGACCATGTGATTTTATATCGTGTAATTGAAGTAGCATTAATTTTAATAGTTTCTGAATTAACATATCGTTACATTGAAAAACCATTTGGCAAACTTACTGTTAAAAAGGTTCAAACTTATCTTAGAAGATTCTTTACTTTTAATGGACACTTTGTAGCTCAAAAAGTAGTAGGTATCGTAAGTGCGTTTTTCTTAGTAGCAGGTAGTGTAGCAATTCTCAAGTCACCAGCTGCTAAAGCAGAAGATCCTAATGCTTCTCCACTTGCAAAGCAAATTCAGAAAAATAGAAAGCAACAACTTCAAGATAATAAGAAATTAATTGCAAAAGCAAAACGTCAATCTAAAAAAACAACTACTAAAAATACTTTATTAGCTAAGGCAAAAAAGGCTGCTAAGGCACACCCAGTAAATAAAAGTTTTGAAAAATATGGTATTAGCCAAGAACAACTTCAGTTAGCGCGTCAGCTTCCGGTAACTGCAATTGGCGATTCGGTAATGGCCGGCTCTAGTGAAAATCTTAAGAAGTTGATGCCCCATGCCATAATTGATGCTGCCGTTTCTCGTCAATTATCTGATACAATTCCTTTGTTTGAAAAGTACAAAGCTGAGGGAGTTTTAAACAAAAATGTTTTGGTTGGATTAGGAACAAATGGAATGTTTCCACCCCAAGATTTGGAACATGTAATGCAGATTGTTGGTAAAAAACGACGCGTATTTTGGGTCAATGTTTATGTGCCAACTCGTACTTGGCAAAAACCAGTAAATAATCTTTTGCAAAAAGAAAGTAAGAAATACAAAAACTTATATATTATTAACTGGAATGCTGTTGCTACTGCTCATCCAAATTGGTTTTATGATGATCATACACATCCAAATGACATAGGATCAAAGTATTATAGTAGTTTTATTACAAAAGAATTAGTAGAAAAAGGACTTTATTAGAAAATAGGTTTTCATGGAAATAGAATTTTTAGGTACAGGCTCAGGCCAACCTTCTAAAGGACGTAACGTTTCGTCATTAGCTTTAAAGTTATTAGACGAAATAAATGAAATTTGGTTATTTGATGTAGGAGAAGCAACCCAACATCAAATTCTAAAGACTAACATTCGCCCACGAAAAATTACAAGAATTTTTATTTCTCATAATCATGGGGATCACATTTTTGGGTTACCTGGGTTGTTATCTTCACGTTCTTTCCAAGGGGATGGTGGTGAATTAACCATTTATGGACCAGCTGGAATTGATCAATTTGTACAAACATCACTTAAAGTTTCACGTACCCAAATTAGTTATCCAATAAAATATGTAATCTTAGAAGAAGATGGATTAATTTTTGAAGATGATCATTTTGAGGTATACACAGCTAAATTAAATCACCGTATTCCAAGTTTTGGTTTTAGAGTTGTTGAAAAACCACATCCAGGTGAATTGCAAGTAGAAAAATTAGCTGAATATCATATTCCTAATGGACCAATTTATGGTAAATTAAAAGCTGGAGAGACAGTAACCTTAGGTGACGGACGAGTGCTTGATGGAAAAGATTTTCTGGGTGAAGATCGTCCAGGAAGAATCATTACGATTATCTATGACACAAGGCCAACTCCTAATATTGGCAAACTGGCTCAAGATGCCGATGTGTTGGTTCACGAATCTACTTTTAGCGGAGAAGATAGTAAAATGGCTCACCGCTATTTCCACTCAACTTGTATTGATGCAGCTTCAGTAGCAAAGCAAAAAAACGTCGGACAATTATATTTGTCACATATTTCTGCTCGTTATACTGGTAAAAGTGGTCAAATTTTAGAAAAACAAGCTCGTTCAATTTTTAAACATACAAAGTTGGTGCGTGATTTAGATAGTTTTAATATTCCAATGAAATGAAAGGACAATTATGAGTAAAACATTAAGAGAAAAAGTAGTAGTGGTTACTGGTGCTTCTAGTGGAATTGGTCGTTCAATTGCTTTAGAAAGTGCTAGTAGAGGTGCAGATGTAATTCTAATTGCTAGAAATGAAGAAAGATTACAGGAAATTGCACAAGAAGCCAAGCAACTATCTGGTGGACAAGCTTTTGTTTTTCCAACTGATATGAGCAAAGCAGATCAAATTGAAAGTACTTTTGGAAAAATTATTCAGCATGTTAAGCACATTGATTTTTTGGTGAATGCGGCTGGTTTTGGAATATTTGAAAATTTTTTAGAAACTACTCCTAAACAAGTGACTGAAATGTTCCAAACTAATGTTTTAGGCTTGATGTATTTCACGCGCTTAATTGCAAGAATTATGATTGACCAAAAACAAGGACAGATAGTTAATCTTGGTTCAATTGCTGGCATTATTCCAACTACTAAGACAGCAGCTTATAGTGCTACTAAGGCAGCTGTAATTCAATTCTCAAATGTTTTACGTTTAGAACTTAAACCTTTTGGTGTAAAAGTGATGACAGTTAATCCAGGACCAGTCTACACAAACTTCTTCAATGTTGCAGATAAAACTGGAGAATATGCCACTAATGTTCAACGCTTTATGCTTGATCCGGATGATGTAGCATGGCAAGTGGTTCATTTCTTTGGCTCTAATCGAAGAGAATTAAACTTACCAGTGAGTTTGGCTGTTTTAGCTAAGTTGTATCAAATTTTTCCTAAGCTTGGTGATTGGGCAAGTTTGAAGTTTGGGAGCAGAAAGTAACATTGGAAAAGGGGAGTAACGTGAAAAAACAAAGAAAGTTAGTTTTTGGATTAATTATTGTCTTAATTTTGGTGATTTTTGCTTGCTTAAATACTGAACAAGTAGCAATTAATTTTGGCTTTTTTCAACCTAAGATGCCATTAATTATTATTTTAATTACAATGATCTTATTAGGAGCCTTCATTTCAATGTTATTGGGCACTAATAAGGATGTAAAGCATGTAAAAGAAGAATATAGCAAACAAGAAGCTACTTTAAAAAAGCAACTCAATGATCAAATTAATAAAAAAGATCAGGAAATTAACAAGTTAAAGCAAGAAATTTCAAAATTAAAAGAAAAATCTACCGCTACAACTAAAGATTAGACTTGATTTATCTAGCTTTAGATTGTATGATTGAAATACGTGAGTATTTAGTGACTTATTTGTATAAGTCCGCAAGTCTCAATTCTATAAAAAAGGAGATCTAACTAATGGCAGTTCCTGCAAGAAAAACTTCTAAGCAAAAGAAACGTTCACGTCGTGGTCATATTAAGTTAACAACTCCAGCAATGCATTACGATGCAACTACTGGTGAATACCGTTTAAGCCACCGTGTATCACGTAAGGGCTTTTACAAAGGCCGTCAAGTTGCTAACGAAGCAAAGCAACAAAATAACGATTAATTAAAAGACACCGCAGGGTGTCTTTTTTTGTATAAAGGGGGAAAAGATGAAATTAGCAATTTTACATACTAGTGATACTCATGGATTTATTACACCAACAAATTATCAAGATAAAAATAATTATACTGCACCTTTTTCTTTAAGCCGAGTTAGCACCTTAATTGCTCAGGAACGAGAAAAATATGGTAAAGACAATGTTTTGGTAACTGATAGTGGTGATTCACTTCAAGGCTCTCCCTTAGCTTCTTACTTAAAGAGTTTGCCAGAAGATAGTGGAGTGCAGGCATTATCAGCAGCATATAATGTTGTTGGCTACGATGTGCGAGTAGTGGGTAATCATGATTTTAATTTTGGACTAGATTATTTAAAGAAATTTATTAGTTATGATCATGGGATTTTTTTAAATGATAATGTCCTAAATAAAAGCACAAAAAAGCCTGCTTTTGGGCAGAAAAGTATAATTATTGAAAAAGCTGGTCTCAAGATAGGACTAATTGGAGTGACAACGCAGTATATTTCCAAATGGGAACCAGTTGAAAATATTCCTAACTTAGAATTTTTTTCTGCTTATGAAGGATTAAAAAAGAAGTAAAAGAACTTCGTCCCAAAGTTGATCTTTTAGTGGCCCTTTACCACGGAGGATTTGAAAGTGATTTGGAAACGGGCAAAGCCACGGAACCTCATAATGGTGAAAATGAGGGTTATAAAATATTTGAAAATATCCCAGAAATTGATGTATTTTTAACTGGTCATCAGCATCGACGCTTAAATTTAGTCAAAAATAAAACAGCTATTGTTCAACCTGGGCATAAAGGCGAAACAGTAGCTGAAGTTATAGTTGATTTTGATAAAGAAAAAAATGGGAAAGTTATTATCAATAACTTAACTACTAAGTTACTTGAAACTAAAGGAGTAACTCCTGATAAAAAAATTATTTCTTTAATGACAGAGTTAGATAAAAAGACCCAAAACTGGCTCGATGAGCCAATTGCATCCCTTTCGCAAGCGGCACCAATTAAAGATGCAATTACAGGACGCTTAAAAGGGGCGCCTTTTATCAACTTAATTCACCAAATGCAACTGTATTTCACTAACGCTGATTTGTCGGCAACAGCTATTATGGCAGAAGATGCAGGAGGGTTTTCAAAAGATGTGACAATGCGTGAGATCTTGCTAAATTATCCCTTTGCTAATCAGCTAGCACTCGTTAAAGTTTCGGGAGCAGATATTCGACAAATAATTGAACATAGTTTGAGTTTCTTGGATAAAGATAAAAATGGTAAGGTTAAATTTAAAGATAATGTTTTAAAACCTAAAAATCTCTTATTTAATTTTGACTTATTTTATCCAGTTCATTATGAAGCAGATATTTCTCGGCCAGAAGGAAAGAGAATTACAAAGTTAACGCTTCATGGGGAAGAAATTAGTAATGACAAGTTTTATCACTTAGCAGTTAATAATTATCGAGCACTTGGTGGTGGCTTTTATCCAGGATACGGGATGGATAAAATTGAAAAAATATATGACCAAGATTACGTACAATTATTTAAAGAGTATTTAAACCAAGAAAAAATTAGTGTTGATGTCCAAAAAAATTACAAATTTTACTAAGCAAAAAGAGAAGCATGCGATGCTTCTCTTTTAGATCATTTTACTAAATTTACTTTTACCTTTGTGACTTTTAGCGGTAATACCGGGAATAATTAAAGCAAACAAGAAGCCAAAAATAAGTCCGATAATTCCTGCTTGAATTGGGTCAAATGCCATTTGAGTTAAAGCAGCAGCAATAAAGCCGATGATTTCACAATAAATAGTTGACCATACCATTGTTACGATAAATCTCATAGTTTGATCTCCCTCTTTCGCTAGTCATCTTAGCAAAAAAAATCATTTGTGGCAAGACTTTTGGTATACTTTAAAAGAGAAAGAGGCGATTAAATGGTAGTGAGTTTGCAAAATATTAGTAGCTATTCTTTACTAGAAAGTCCAATGACAGTGCAATCTCTTTTGCAAGGTGCTAAACAAAAAGGATACTCTAGTATTGCCTTAACCGATTTAAATGTTACATATGGATTAGTTAATTTTTATAAATTAGCAAAACAAGAAGGTATTAAACCTTTATTAGGGATGCAAATTACTCTAACAGGTTTGATCAGTAGTGGTGAGAATTATAATCTAATTTTGATTGCTAAAAGTAATAAGGGTTATCAAAATCTTTTGTCTTTATCTAGTAAAATTCAATTAAATAAAACCTTGGCTGCAGAAGAAGTGATTAAGGAATTTAAAGAATTATTTGTAATTGTACCTGCTAATGCAGATAGTGAATTAGTGCAGCTAGCAGATAGAAGTGATAATCAAGGAGAAAGCTATTTAAGAAAATTAACAAGCTTGCTTGATTCAAGTAATGAATTATATTTAGGAATTCATGCCGACAAAGAAGAAAGTAATTATATTAATTATCTAAAGACAATGAGCAAGCAGTTTAAGTTACCTTTGGTTGCTGTAGAAGATGTGCAATACCAAAATCCCCAAGATAAGTTTTTGCAAGTTGCATTACAAAATATCAAGGTTGGAGAGGTAATAAAAAGTAATCTTAAATCGCTTTTGAATGAGAGAGGGGAAAAATATTTAAAGGACGAGCAAAAACTTGAAATTGGATATCGAAATTTTGATTTACAGGAAGCATTAAAAAATGCTGAAAAGATAGCACAGCAAGCAAATGCTGAAATTGAATTTCAAGAACCGCAGCTTCCAACATATCCTCAGGATAAATTTTCTACTTCTCAAGAATATTTAGTTAACTTAGTTCAAGAAGGACTAGCAAAGAAGTTTAATAACCACATTCCTAGAAATTATCAGCAAAGACTAGAATATGAATTAAAAATTATCCATGAGATGGGATTTAATGACTACTTTTTAATTGTGTGGGATGCCATCAACTATGCTCACAGCAAAAACATTTTGACAGGACCCGGCCGCGGGTCTGCAGCTGGCTCCTTAGTTTCATATGCTTTAAATATTACTAGTGTTGACCCAATAAAGTACAATTTACTTTTTGAGAGATTTTTAAATCCAGCGAGAAAGCAGATGCCGGATATTGACCTAGATATTCCTGATAAGCAAAGAAGTACTATTATTAAATACATGGCTGAAAAATATGGGCGTGAGCATACAGCCCAAATTTTAACTTTTGTGACTTTTTCAGCTAAACAAGTTTTAGGAGAAGTAGCGAAAGTCTTTGGCTTTAATGAAAGTGAAATAGCTAAGTGGACTAAAGCCGTTCCTTCAGGTCAAGGAAAGATGACGTTAGAGAAAGCCTACCAGCAATCAAAAAGATTACAATTTTTGGTAAATGCTAGTCCCATGAACAATTTACTCTTTGCGACTGCTAAGCATTTGGAAGGACTACCTCTTAGGACTTCAATTCATGCAGCAGGGCTTGTCCTTTCAGATAAAAGACTAGATGAAGTAGTTGGATTACAACCAGGAATTTTAGACATTCCGATTACGCAACAAACAAAAGAGAATGTGGAAAAACTTGGATTATTAAAAATTGATTTTTTGGGCTTAAAAACCTTAACGATTTTAGAAAATATTTTAGCTTTGGTGCAACAAGAAGGAACCAAAATTGAATTGGAAAGGATTCCTTTGAATGATGTAAAAACTTTTAGGACTTTTCAAAAGGGAGAGACAGATTCGATTTTTCAGTTTGAGTCAGCAGGAATTAAACGTGTTTTACGAAAATTAAAGCCGACTAGTTTTGAAGAACTTGTTGCCATCAATGCCCTTTATCGTCCTGGTCCAATGCAAAATATTGATTCTTTTATTAGAAGAAAAAATCGTCATGAAAAAGTAACTTATCCTGATCAAAGTTTAGAAAATATTTTACGACCTACTTATGGAATTTGGGTGTATCAAGAACAAGTAATGAAGACAGCCCAAGCATTTGCAGGGTATTCATTAGGAGAAGCAGACTTGCTGAGGCGAGCAATTTCAAAAAAAGATAAAGAAATTATTGCTCACGAAAAAGATAAGTTTATTCAAAGAGCACTGAAAAATGGTCACCCTGAGAATTTAGCTGAAAAAATTTATGAAAATATTGCTCAGTTTGCTGGATATGGCTTTAATCGTTCTCATGCGGTTGCTTATTCAAAATTAGCTTATTGGTTGGCTTATTTAAAAACTAATTACCCCAAAGAATTTTATACTGTCTTGCTAAATGATAATTTTGCTCATACCGAAAAGGTTAAAAAATATTTGCAAGTTTTACGAGATAAAGGGGTTAGAATTTTACCCCCATCAATTAATAAAAGTGCAGCTACTTTTACAGTTGAAAAAGATGGAATTCGAGTAGGGTTAAAAGAAATTAAAAATTTAAACCAAGATTTTATTAAAGAAATTGAAAACTTAACGTCTATTTATTCGCTGGAAGATTTTTTGCAAAGAATAGATAAAAAATATTTAAGACAAGATCAAGTTGAGCTTTTAGTAAAAGCGGGAGCATTTGATGAATTTAAAATTGATCGTTTACAGGTGTTAAGCAGACTGTCTTCTATAATTTCTACTGTAAAATTTAAAGAAGAAAATTCCTATGCGGATGCTAAGTATAATGCGGTAGTTAAGCAAAATAAAGACAGAAGTTCGCAGTACAAGCGGGCAGAACTTGAAGAAGAGGTAATGGGTTTTTCAGTTACTGCTAGTATGTTAATGACTTTACAGCAATTTACTAAGAAAAAATATAATACTAAAAAACTAGGAGAATTTACTAGTCGGCAGCAAGGAATTGCGATTGGAGAACTGGTTAGTTTAAAGAAAGTAAGAACCAAAAATGATGAAGAAATGGCTTTTACTACTTTTAAAGATACAAGTGGTGAATTTGAAATAATTATTTTTCCAAGAAGTTATTCAGAGTTAAAAGATAAATTGGATGAGGGCAAGATTTACTTATTACGAGTTAGTACCCAAAACGATCGCTATGATCCGAATAAAATTCAGTTTTTGTTACAAGATGCACGAAAAATTAAAGTACACGAAAAAATTAACGTAAAGGAATAAAAAAAGAATTTGAAAACGAATTCATTTTAAAATCCGATTTTTTTTGTTAAACAGACAAGACAGTTTAGCAAAAAAATGGTACTATAAAGTCGATGTGAGTATTAAACTCAGAAAAATCGTAGAGGTGAATTCATGAAACGGATTGGTATTTTAACTAGTGGTGGGGATGCTCCAGGCATGAACGCTGCTATCAGAGCTGTTACTCGTACAGCTTTGGCAAATGATATTGAAGTTTTTGGAATTCATTATGGTTTTGCTGGTCTTGTAGCTGGTGATATTTTCCAAATGACTTCCGAAACAGTTGCGGATAAAATTGGCCGCGGCGGTACGTTTCTTTACTCTGCTCGTTTTCCAGAATTTGCTGAAGAAGAAACTCAGCTTAAGGGAATCGAACAGTTAAAGAAACACGGTATTGAGGCTTTAGTTGTTATCGGTGGAGATGGCTCTTACCACGGTGCATTGAGATTAACCGAACATGGTTATAATGCTATTGGTCTTCCAGGTTCAATCGATAATGATATTCCATACACTGATTACACAATTGGTTTTGATACTGCATGTAATACAGCTATGGATGCTATTGATAAGATCCGTGACACTGCAACAAGTCACCAACGTGTCTTTATTGTAAATGTTATGGGTCGCGATTGTGGTGATATCGCACTTCACGCTGGAGTTGCAACTGGTGCAGATGCTATTGTAATTCCAGAAGAAAAATATGATATCAAAGAAATCGCTGAAACCTTGAAGCAAGGATTTGCTAATGGTAAAAAGCACGGTCTTGTTGTTTTGGCTGAAGGTGTCATGGACGCCGAAAAATTCAAGGACGAACTTTTGAAATATGGTGATTTCGATGCACGTGCAAATGTTTTAGGACATATGCAACGTGGTGGTAGTCCAACTGTTCGTGATCGCGTTTTAGCAAGCAAGATGGGTGCTTATGCAGTTAAGTTATTACTTGAAGGTAAAGGTGGCTTAGCCGTAGGTATCGAAAATGGTAAACTTGGTTCACACAATATGCTTGACTTGTTTGATGCTAAGCACCACGGTGATTACTCGTTATACTCATTAAACAAAGACTTAGCCAAATAGTTTTTGATTATTTATTTATACAGGAGAGTTTTTCAAATGAAAAAGACTAAAATTGTTAGTACTTTAGGACCAGCCTCAAATAATGTTGAGACTATTACCAAATTAGCACAAGCCGGTGCAAATGTTTTCCGTTTTAACTTCTCACACGGTGACCATGCAGAACACAAGGAACGCATGGACATGGTTCGTAAGATTGAAAAGGATACTGGCATGTTACTTGGTATTTTACTTGATACTAAGGGTGCTGAAATTAGAACTACTGCTCAAAAAGATGGTAAGTTCACTATTCATACTGGTGATACCATTAGAATTTCTATGGATGCAACTAAGGAAGGTGACAAGGACAAGATCTACGTTACCTACCCAGGTTTATACGATGACACCAAAAAGGGTGGTCACGTATTAATCGATGATGGTTTAGTTGACTTACTTATTACTGACAAAGATGATGCTAACCACGAACTTGTTTGTGTAGCTCAAAACACTGGTCTTATTGGTTCTAAGAAGGGTGTTAACGCACCAGGTGTTGAAATTCGCCTCCCAGGAATCACTGATAAAGATACTGATGACATTAAATTTGGTTTAAGTGAAGGTATTAACTTCATCGCTGCTTCATTTGTACGTAAAGCACAAGACGTTTTAGACATTCGTGCCTTACTTAAAGAAGCACACTGTGAATACGTAAAGATCTTCCCTAAGATTGAATCACAAGAAGGTATTGACAATCTTCAAGAAATCTTGGATGTTTCTGATGGTATTATGATTGCTCGTGGTGACATGGGTGTTGAAATTCCATTCATGAACGTACCATTTGTACAAAAAGATATCATTAGAAGATGTAATGCATTAGGTAAGCCAGTTATTACTGCTACTCAAATGCTTGATTCAATGCAAGAAAACCCACGTCCAACTCGTGCCGAAGTTACTGACGTAGCTAACGCTGTTTTAGATGGTACTGATGCTACTATGCTTTCAGGTGAATCAGCAAACGGTCTTTACCCAGTTGAAGCTGTTAAGGCTATGGCTGAAATCGACATGCGTACTGAAAAGCAACTTGCTGAACGTAACACTTTAGCTCTTCAAAGATTCGAAGAATACCAAGGCTCAAACATTACTGAAGCAATTGGTGAATCAGTTGTTAGAACTGCTGAAGAATTAGGTATTAAGACTATTGTTACTATTACTGCTTCAGGTTACACTGCACGTATGATTTCTAAGTACCGTCCAAATGCTAACATCCTTGCTATGACATTTGACGAAAAGATTGAACACTCATTAACTGTTGTATGGGGTGTAAAGCCTGTTCTTGCTGATAAGCCATCAAACACTGATAATGCCCTTGAAGAAGCTATGAAGTTAGCTAAAGAAAACGGCTTAGCAGAAGTTGGCGATGATATCATTATCGTTGCTGGTTTACCATTAGGTGAAACTGGTAAGACTAACTTAATGACTATCAGAAAAGTTAAATAATTTAACTTAATAATTAAATCATTTTATAAAATAGCCAGTTCTTACTGGCTATTTTATTTTTATTTCTTTTATCTTTACTTTATACTAGAATTAAAGTTAAAAGAAATTATTTTATAAGAAATAGGGGTTCAAGATGAGATTAGGTGAAATTACTAAGGGTAAAGTTACTGATGAAAATGAAGAATCTTATTATGTACAAGTAGATGGGGTAACTTTTGAACTTAAGAAAATTGAAATAACCCAAGAAGATCCCATTAAATTAGGTGATATGGTTCAAGGTTTTATCTATGAAAATAAAGATAAAAAGAAAGAAATGACACAGTTTTATCCTTTTGCTCAGCAAGATCAATATGGATGGGGAACTGTAACAGAAGTAAGAAAGGATCTAGGCGTTTTCATAGACATTGGACTAAATGATAAAGATATGGTTATTTCTTTAGATGACCTTCCTTTAGATAAAAATCAATGGCCCAAGCGTGATGATCGCTTATTAGTTCGACTTGAAACAGATGATAAAAATCGAGTATGGGCAAAAATGGCAGAAGAAAATGTTTTTGAACAGTTGGCTGCTAATTTCCCTAGCCATTTAGAAAATAAAAATATAAATGGTACTGTATATCGTAATTACGAAGTTGGTTCATTTGTATTAACCGATCAGTATTATTTGGCATTTGTTCATAATTCAGAAACTTATCGACCATTACGTTTAGGTGAAAAAATTAAAGCACGTGTAATTGGTGTCAGCCAATATGGTCGCCTGAATTTAAGTGTTTTACCTAGAAGTTTTGAGGAAATTGATGATGATGCTCAAATGATTTTAATGAGTTTAAGACGTCAACAAACTAAGACTTTGCCTTTTTATGATAAAAGTGATGCTCAAGAGATTAAAACACATTTTGGAATTTCAAAATCTGCTTTTAAACGTGCTTTGGGTAAGTTATTGAAAGATAATTTAATCACTGAAGATAAAGATGCTGGAACAATTTCATTAGTAGAAAATAATGAAAATGAAGGATAATATAGCAGATTATTTACGATACGCTCAAATTGAGCGAGGTCTGAGTGAAAATACAGTAGAATCTTATCGGCTAGATTTAATTGAATATCTTAATTTTTTAAATAAGCACAATATTACTAGCTGGGAAGTAAGTGTGGACCAATTAAACCATTTTTTAGCCCAGGAAAAAGATCAAGGTAAAGCAACTGCTTCTATTGCACGTTTGCTTTCGAGCTTAAGAAGATTTTATCAGTGGTTAGTCAGAAAAGACCTTATTCAAATAGATCCAATTTTAAAAATTGACTCACCTAAAAAAGAGCACCGCTTGCCTGTTGCCTTAACAGCAGCAGAAGTTGATAAATTACTTCAAATGCCAGACATCAATAAAAAATTAGGAATTCGAGATCGAGCTATTTTAGAAACACTATATGCTACTGGCATGCGTGTAAGTGAGCTCTTAAATTTAGAACAGGACGATTTACACGAAGAGTTGCATTTAGTGAAAGTTATTGGGAAAGGAAGCAAACAACGTCTTATTCCTATTACTGAAGTAGCACTTAGCTGGATCGATAAATATAATACTAAAGTGCGAGAAGAACAACTTTTAAAAACTGGCGTCTGGAGTGATAAGATTTTTTTAAATGCACGTGGTAAACCAATGACGCGTCAAGCTGTTTGGCAATTGATTAAAAAGTATTGCCAATTAGCAGGGATTCAAAAGAAGGTAACTCCGCACACACTCCGCCATACGTTTGCCACTCACTTACTTGAAAACGGAGCAGATTTAAGAGTTGTGCAGGAAATTTTAGGTCACAGTGACATTGGCACAACACAAATTTATACTAATTTAACCCAACATCATATTTTGGAGGTTTATAAAAATACGCATCCACGTATTTAAATACCTATGTTAAGTAAATATAAAAAAGAGTTCGAAAAAGTAGTGATGGGCTATTTATCTTACTTGCCTGATTTTAAAAATTTAACCAATTTAAAAGAAGAATTGAAACTTTATAATGAACAAGACAATCAATTTGAAGTTTTACTTTTTAGAAGTGGTGGTCAACATGTACGAGGAATTATTAGCTTGCAGGAAGGGCCAGATTGCTTAGTCATTCGTTATGTTTCTCTAGATCCAGGGTTCCGTAACAATCAGACACGTCAGGAAATGATGACAGAGTTAAAACAACTCTATCCTAAGGAAAACATTACTGTTTTTCCTAGCTATACATTCCTGTTACCATTTTTAAGAAGAGGAAATACAGTTGAATAAAAATGACTTAACTTTAAATTTGCCTAATTTTTCTGGGCCATTAGATTTATTACTACATTTAATTAAATCGCAGGAAATAGACATCTATGATATTCCAATTGCTCAAATTACTAAGCAATACTTAGATCATCTTAATTATTGGCAAAAACTGGATTTGCAAATTGCAGGAGAATATTTTGTAATGGCTTCAACACTTTTGCGTATTAAATCTCAGTATTTATTACCCAAAAATGACTTTGTTGAAATTGAAGAACAAGATGAAGATCCAAGAACTGAATTAGTAGAGCAATTAATCCAATATTCTGTTTTTAAAAGAGTGTCAGAATATTTAAAAGAAAAAGGAGAGCAATCTCCTGTGCTACTAGCTAAAGAGCCTTCTAGTGCTCCTGAAGTAGAAGTAGTACCACTTCCTTTAGGTGAAATGAAAGAAAGTGATTTAGTGTATGCTTTTAAAAATGTTTTGCATCGTTTTAAATTAAAGAATCCAATTGAACGAAAAATTGAAATTGCAGAAGTTTCAATTGAAGAAATGACTGCACAATTAAGTGAACAGTTAAATCAAAAAAACGTGTTGAGCTTTTTTAGTTTAGTTAGTAATTTTACAAGGATTGATGAAGTAGTAAGTCTATTTTTGAGTATACTAGAACTAGAAAAAAATCATCAAATTGTTGTTAGTCAAACTGCAGATTTTGGTGATATTAGAATAGAGCGGAGAGCCGAAGGTGAAAAAACAAGCAGCTAAGTTAGAAGCATTATTATATGTGGCAGGGGATGCAGGATTATCTAAGGCAACCTTAGAGGAATTGCTTGGCCAGAATTCAAAAGAATTGACTCAAGATGTTGAAGAGTTAAAGTCAGCTTTGCAAAAAACAGGATTGCAGATAATTGAAATTGCAGATAGTTATAAAATGACTAATGCAGCAGAATATAGCGAAATAGTTGAAAACTATTTTCAAAAAGATGTTAATAAACATTTAAGTCAATCAGCACTAGAAATTTTAGCAATTATTGCTTATCGGCAACCAATAACTCGTATTGAAATAGACGAATTAAGGGGAGTAAATTCCTCTGCAGCACTTCAGACTTTGATTTGGCGTGGTTTAATTAAGGTAACTGGAAAAAAAGATGTAACTGGTCGGCCTAATCTATATGGGACAACAGATTATTTTTTAGAGTATTTTGGCTACAAAGATTTAACAGAGCTACCAGTAATTGAAAAATTTGAAGAGAATGAAGCAATTGATTTGTTTGATAAGCCAAATTTTGACGAAGCATAATTCATAGAAAAGAGGGTTAACATGGCAGAAAGACTACAGAAAGTAATTGCCCAAGCAGGGGTAGCATCACGTAGAAAAGCAGAAAAGCTAATTACAGCCGGAGTAGTTAAAGTAAACGGAAAAGTTGTTACAGAATTAGGAACAAAGGTAGAACCAAGTGATAAAATAGAAGTTGATGGTGTTCCAATTGAAAGCGAAAGTTTGCACACTTATCTGTTTTATAAACCCCGTGGGGTTATATCCTCAGCAAGTGATGATAAGGGAAGAAAGACCGTGGTTGATTTCTTTGAAGACGTGCCTTATCGCTTGTATCCAGTAGGACGCTTAGATTATGATACTTCTGGATTATTATTAATGACTAATGATGGCGAATTAGCCAATCGCTTGATGCATCCCCGCCATGAAGTACCTAAAGTGTATGTCGCAAAAATAAAAGGTATTTTAACTCCAGAGGAAATTTATTCACTTACTCATGGAGTTAAGATTGATGGTAAGAAAACAGCTCCTGCCAAGTTGAAAATTTTACGGACCGATGCAAATAAAAAGTACCAAATTGTTCAATTAACGATTCATGAAGGTCATTATCACCAAGTTAAAAGGATGTTTCAGGCAGTTGGTCATTTAGTAGATAAATTGTCACGAGAAAAGTATGCTTTCTTAACGCTCCAGTCTCTGACTTCTGGGGAGTATCGTGAATTAACCCGTGAAGAAGTACATCAATTAAAAAATATGAAGTAATTTTAAGGTGAATTAATGGAAAATAATAAGAATACAAATGAAAAGGGACCTTACAAACACTTTGAACGTCCTACTACCCCTCGAAGAGCTAGTAATAAACATGCAGAAGTTACTCCAAACAAAAAGGGTCACCCACAACTTTGGGCAGGCATCATAATAATAGCAATTATTTTAATTGCTATTATTCCAATTATTGAATCCAAGTTAAATGGAAGCAGCCAAAATCTTGCACAAAAAGAAGTATCTACTAGAAAGACTTCAACTACTTCTCATAAAAAGTCAAAGAAAAAGAGTACTACTAAAAATAAATTTTTAGCAAATAAGGAAGGCTATTATACTTTAAAAGCAGGCGATACATTAGCAGAAATTGCTAAGGCAAATAATACGACTGTGGCAGAAATTATCAGATTAAATAATTTGACCAGTGAGAATGATGTTGAAGTTGGACAAACTTTAAAGATTAAAGAAGTAGGAGCTACTACAACTTCAGATACTTCAAATAACCAAAACACAGATAATTATACTTCTAATACTGAAAATACCTCTTCTAGTGAGGATACTAGAGAAGAAAGTGCTGCCACCTCTAGTCAGACTACTGAAAGATTTTCTGAGAGCAATAAGTCAACTGATAATACTAATAGTACTACTACAAATACTTCAACAACCGATACGCAAGTACAAAATAACCAGTAATTATACTGCATATTTACAAAAAATATAATTAGGATTATAATCTACTTATTAAAAGTAATAAATGTTGTCTTCAGGGCATGGTGAAATTCCAGACCGGTGGTTAAAGTCCGCGAGCGTTAAGCTGAATCAGTGAAATTCTGATACCGATAGTAAAGTCTAGATGGAAGAAGACAGACTGATTATGAGAAATTAAGCTTTCCCTAATTTAAGTCTGGGCTGGAGCAACAGACTACTTACTTTAAATTTAAATTTAGGGAGAGTTTTTATTATGCAGTCATCTAGAAAAGGACTTAATTTATGGCTAACATGGGCAATGCTAGGAGCTTTAGCGTTTCTAGTAATGAAGATTGAATTTCCACTTATGCCAGGATTTGATTACTTAAAATTCGATCTCTCGGATGCCTTGATTGCAATCAGTACTATGGCCTTAGGGCCACTAAGTGGTTTTATGATTACCTTAATTAAAGTTTTGCTAAGTTTGATATTTGCAGGCTTTAATCCAATTTCTCTTGTTGGTGATATTGCTGCGTTTTTAGCCACTCTAGCTTATATTTATCCAATCTATTTCATTAGTAAAAAGCATCATGAAAAGTTTTGGTACCAAATTGGTGGGATTCTTGTTGGGACTATTTCACTAACAGTGATTATGTCCTTAGCTAATTACTTTTTCTTAATGCCAATGTATATTACAATGATTGGCTTTAAATTGAATTCTACAATTTTAAAATATGTAGTTTCAGTGGTAGTTCCTTTTAATATTTTAAAAGGACTTATTAATGGGGCTGTGGTATTACTATTAGCAAGAACATTTTTACCAACGTTTGTTAAATTTGTAAAAAAACATTATTAGAGATAAAGGTAGGACAAATAAGTTCTACCTTTTATTCATTTATATGGTAAAATTTAGAATTAGAGATAGAGAAAGGACTTTTTTTATTAATGCAAGTAGCTATTGATGGGCCAGCATCTGCTGGTAAGAGCACAGTTGCAAAAATTGTAGCTAATAATCTAGGTTTTATCTACATTGATACAGGAGCAATGTACAGAGTATGTACCTTGTTAGCTCAGGAAAATAATGTTGATTACGGAGATGAAGATAAAATTGTGGATTTAATTGACAAAAGCTCAATTGAATTCAAAAAGATAGATGGTGAACAGAAGGTTTTCATTGATGGTAAAGATGTTTCTTTGACTATCAGAACACCAGAAATTACAGAAAATGTTTCTCAAGTTTCAGCTTTACCAAAAATTAGAGAAAAAATGGTCGAGCTACAACGTGAAATGGCTGGTAAGGAAAATGTAATTATGGATGGGCGTGATATTGGAACTACCGTCTTACCAAATGCAGATATAAAAATCTTTTTGGTTGCAAGCGTGGAATCTCGTGCTAAGCGTCGCTTTTTAGATTTTAAAGAAAAAGGTATCGAGCAACCCCTTGAAGAAATTGAACATGACATTGAAGTAAGAGATTATAAAGATTCACATCGTGCAATTTCTCCACTAAAAAAAGCTGCTGACGCAGTAGAATTAGATACTACAAATCTTTCAATTGAAGAAGTAGTAGCTGAAATCACTAAATTTATTGAAAAAAACGAAAAAAATTAGACAAAATAGTAGAAAAAATTCCTTATTTCATTTAAAATGGAATTTGATATTGGGAGGTACATATGTCAGATAATAGTAATCAATTCTTAGATGCTTTAAAAGAAATGCAAGGTGTTGAAGTCGGAAACATCGTTAACGTAGAAGTTTTAGATGTTGAAGATGGTCAAATTGTTGTTGGTGTAGAAAATGCCGGTGTTGAAGGTGTAATCACTAAACGTGAATTTACTGCAGATCGTAACGCAGATTTACGTGACTTAGTAAAAGTTGGTGATACCTTTGAAGCTTTAGTACTTAGAAGAGCTGGTGGAGATAAGGAAAACGGTGAATTCTTCTTATCTGTAACTCGCTTAAAGGAAAGAGAAGCTTACAAGGAATTAGAAAAGGTATTTGAAGATGGACAAACTGTTGAAGGTACTGTAACTGGTGCTGTTCGCGGTGGTTTGTTAGTAGATGTTGGTACAAGAGGTTTCTTACCAGCTTCACTTATTTCAAATCGTTACGTATCAGATTTGAAACCTTACATCGGTAAGAAGATGAACTTAAAGATCACTGAAATTGATCCAAACAAGAATAGATTAATTCTTTCAAGAAAAGACTTAATTGAAAAAGAACGTGAAGAAGCCTTTGAAAATGTTGCTAGTCAATTAGTTGTTGGTGACACTGTAGAAGGAAAAGTATCTCGTTTAACTGCTTTTGGTGCATTTATTGATGTCGGTGGTGTGGATGGTTTAGTTCACATTTCTGAAATTTCTTACAAGCACATCGATAAGCCTAGCGATGTATTGAAAGCTGGACAAGATGTTAAAGTTAAGGTAATTGGTATCGATAACGATAGACACCGCATCTCCCTTTCTATTAAGCAAACTTTGCCATCACCATTTGAAGAAGCAACTTCTGGCTTAACTGAAGGTGACATCATTGAAGGTGAAGTTAAGACATTAACTGCTTTCGGTGCTTTTGTAGAAGTAACTGACGGTATTCAAGGTTTAGTTCATGTTTCTGAAATTTCAAACAAACATGTTGAAAAGCCTAGTGATGTTTTAAAGGTTGGAGATAAAGTTAAGGTTAAGGTCTTAAATATCGATCCAAGCGATAGACGCATTTCTTTATCAATTAAACAAGCTGATCCAAACGCTAAGAGTGAAGATCGTCCACGTCGTCGCCAAGAATCTGTAACTGAGAAGTACATGAGCGATAACAATGATAACGGTTTTGCTTTAGGTGATATTATCGGTGATCAACTTAAAGATAACGATTAATAAAAAAAGCTGGCTTACGTCAGCTTTTTTTATTAAACAAAGTATAGTGAGTAAAGAGAAAGGAATGAATTATGGGATTACCAGTTGTAGCTATTGTTGGACGTCCAAATGTTGGGAAGTCTACACTTTTTAATAGAATCATTAACTCCCGAGTAGCAATTGTTGAAGACGAAGCTGGAGTAACCAGAGATAGAATCTATGCTCGTGCAGAGTGGATGGGACACGAATTTATCTTAATCGATACTGGTGGGATTACACTAGAGCAAGGTGAAATTGAAGAACAAATTAAAGCTCAAGCTGAAATTGCTATTGAAGAAGCAGATGTAATTGTCATGCTTGGTGATGTAACCAGTCATATGACAGATATGGATGAAACTATTGCCAAAATGCTCTATCGAACTAAAAAGCCAATTATTTTAGCAGTTAATAAGGCTGATAATCCTGAACAGCGCCAAGATATTTATGATTTTTATAGTCTTGGTTTAGGAGATCCAGTTCCAATTTCCGGAAGTCATGGTACTGGTATTGGAGACTTATTAGATGCAATTGTGGGAGAATTTGGTGATAAGTCTAATCGCCATGAAGATGATAGCATTCGTTTTAGTGTAATTGGACGTCCAAATGTTGGGAAGTCTTCTTTGGTAAATGCGATTTTAGGTGAGCAACGCGTAATTGTTTCTGATATTGAAGGGACAACACGTGATGCTATTGATACCTCATTTAAGCATAATGGTGAAAAGTATACAATTGTTGATACTGCTGGAATTCGTAAACGAGGTAAAGTTTATGAAAACACAGAAAGATATTCTGTAATGCGTTCAATGAGTGCTATTGAAAATAGTGATATTGCTTTACTAGTTTTGGATGCCAGTACTGGAATTAGAGAACAGGACAAGCATGTGGCAGGTTATGCCCATGAAGCTGGACGTGGAGTTATCATTGTAGTTAATAAGTGGGATGTACCTGAAAAAGATAGTACTACTATGAAAGATTTTACAGATACAATTAGAAGAGAATTTCAGTATCTTGATTACGCTCCAATTATCTTTGTTTCTGCCAAAACAGGACAACGTGTTCCAGAAATTTTAAACCTTGTTAAAGAGGTGCACATCAATCAAAATCGTCGCATTCAATCAAGTGTCTTAAATGATTTACTTCTTGAAGCTACCCAAATTACACCTACACCATTAGTAAATGGGAAACGCTTAAGAATTTACTATATGACTCAAGTAGCAACTAATCCACCTTCATTTGTAGTGTTTGTAAATGAGCCAGAATTGCTTCACTTTTCATACCAGAGATTTTTAATTAATCAATTGCGACAAAACTTTGATTTTGTAGGTACACCAATAAAAATTATGGCTCGAAAGCGCAAATAGTATGGTAAACTATAAAATGTTAACTTTATGCATAAGATAATTTCTTAAAAAGCTTGTAGTTAAAGGGCTGGTATGCTAACTTTAATACAGGGAGCTAATGATTGGTAGTCATCATTCTTCCATTTCCTTTCAGGAATGACAAGTTTAAACTTTATCTTACTTAAAGTTTAAATTAGGAGGTGAATTTATAATGGCAAATAAAGCTGAATTAGTTTCTGAAGTAGCTGCTAAGACTGACTTAACTAAAAAGGATGTTGCTGCTACTGTAGACGCAATCTTTAACTCAATTCAAGAAAATCTTGCTAAAGGTGAAAAGGTTCAATTAATCGGTTTTGGTACTTTTGAAGTTCGTGATCGTGCTGCTCGTAAGGGCCGTAACCCACAAACTGGTAAAGAAATCGAAATTCCTGCATCTAAGGTTCCTGCATTTAAGCCAGGTAAAGCACTTAAAGATGCTGTTAAGTAATATTTCACTTCTTTAGTAAAAGCGTTGAGCCTACTGCTTAACGCTTTTTTGTATTCATGAAAGGAACAACACTAATGAGCTATTCTGAACAATTACTGGATGCAATCCAAAATCATGATTTTTCTGAAAATAATATTCTCTTAAAAAAGGCTTTAGATAATGATCAACCAGAAATTTTAGCATCACTAGCAAGTAACTTAACTGATCTTGGTTTTACCAATTTGGCAAAAGATGTTTATCGGGCTTTAATTGCACGATTTCCAAAAGAAGATCTTTTTAAAGTATATTTGGGTGAAATTCTTTTAAATGATGGGCAAGAAGATGATGGCCTTACCCTATTATTTAATATTAGTTCAGATAGTGATGCTTACGTTGAGAGTTTATTAGCGCAGGCTGATTATTATCAAACTAATGGGTTAATAGAGCCAGCTAAGCAAAAGCTACTTCAAGCAAAGAATTTAGCTCCTGAGGAAGATGCGATAACTTTTGGTCTTGCAGAATTGGATTATTTAACTGGAGATTACGTTTCTGCATTGAAATACTATGATGAGCTTGCAAAAAATTATAAAACTTTTGGTGAGGTCGTTATCAATGAAAGAATAGCGACTTCCTTAGCAAAATTAGGAGAATATGAGGAGGCTGCTAGAGTAGTCAGGGAACACCAAAACGAGTTTTTAAGTATTGATGCTTTATATGAAGCAGGTCTCATTATGTTAGCAGTAGAAGATAACAAAGAAGCAATTAAGTTTTTGACTGAAGTATTGCAGACACAACCAGATTTTGTAAATGCTTATCCTCTGCTAGCAACTGCATATTCTAAAGAAGATAATAATGAAAAAGTTTTAGAAACGGCCCAGACAGGATTAACCTATAATGAATTTGATGAGGTCTTGTATAACTTGGGTGCTAAAGCAGCAGCTAACTTAGATGAATTAACAGAAGCTGAGAGATTATTAAAAAAGGGACTAGAAATAGCACCGGAAAATAGTGATTTACGTCTCCAGCTTTCAAATTTATATTTATTAAAAAAAGATGATCAAAAGAATTTAGCCCTGTTTAAGGAGTTGCCAGAAGAAGAATTAGAGCCCCAAATTCATTGGAATCGTGCAGTGTCTTACCAACGTTTAGAAGACTATGAACAAGCAAAGAATGAATTTTTATTGGCCTATCCTGCCTTTAAAGAAAATCCTGACTTTTTACGTCAGATGGCAAATTTCTTTAAGGAAATCGGAGAAAATCAGATTACTAAAGAGGTTCTTAGTAAATATCTTCAACTCATCCCTGAAGATGATGAAATGCAAAATTTATATGATGAATTATAGAAGTAGATTTAATTGTTATTTAAAAGGATTAGAGTTATCAGGCGATTTATTGTAAAATTAAGTTGACAAGATTAAAAGGATTAGATAAGAGGAGTGTTTTAATGAAGATTGAAAAATTATCACCAGTTTTCACTAAGGCTCTTCCAGTATTAAAAGAAATAATTTCTGCGGGCTATGAAGCATATTTTGTAGGTGGAAGTGTTCGAGATTTACTTTTAGACAGACACATTCATGATGTTGATATTGCAACTAGTGCCTATCCAGAAGAAATAAAGAGAATCTTTCAACATACGATTGATACTGGAATTCAACATGGAACAGTTACCGTAAGATATGACCATGAAAGTTATGAAGTAACAACTTTTAGAACAGAATCTGGTTACCAAGATTTTCGCCGACCTGATCATGTAAGTTTTGTGCAAAATCTATCTGAAGATCTTAAACGACGTGACTTTACTATTAATGCATTAGCCATGGACATCGAGGGAAACATAATCGACCACTTTAATGGTTTGGAAGATTTAAAAAAGAAAGTAATCCGTGCTGTTGGAGTAGCAGAGAATCGTTTTCATGAAGATGCCTTAAGAATGATGAGAGCGGTCAGGTTTATGGGTCAATTAAAATTTAGTTTAGAAGAAAAGACTAAACAAGCCATTAAAGACAACCATGAATTGCTAAGTAAGATTGCAGTAGAAAGAGTTAGAGAAGAATTTGTAAAGATGGGAACTAGTCCTGGTAGCCAAGAAGCTTTTGAGCTTTTTTTAGAAACAGAATTATACCAGGAAGTGCCATTTTTTGCAGGTAAAAGGGATGCATTGGCAATTTTTCCCAAACTTAATTTTAGTCCAAGTACAGAAGAAAACCTCTGGACAACGATGATTGTATTGTTGAAATTAAACACAAAAGATGTTCCAAAGTTTATGCGAGCTTGGAAAAATTCTAACGCAATGATCCATCAAGTAACAAAAATAATTGAATTTTTTGATTTAATTAGTGATACTACTCCAAGTAATTATGAACTGTTTAAAAGCGATTTAAAGACGATTCTAGCTACAATTGATTTAGCCCATATTTTGGGACAGCCCATCAATGGGAGTGCCTTGTACGATCGTTATGAAGCTCTACCAGTTAAAAGTGCAAAAGAACTTGCAATTGATGGCAAGTTCTTATTAAAGAGTGGTATTCCGGCGGGACCGAAAATTGGTGAGTTACTAGATACGATTACTGAAGCAGTGGTTGAAGGAAAGATAGCAAATAACGAAGAAGAAATTAGTGCTTATTTGCAGACACTATAATTAAAAACGAGTATCTATCATCAAGGGATGATAAGTACTCGTTTTTAAATATAAAGTAAAATAGAAAAATACATTAGGATTGAACCTAGCATTACAAATAAGTGCCAAATGACGTGGATAAAGGGAATGCGACGCATTGTGAATAAAACAGCTCCAACTGTATAAGCGACTCCGCCCATGAACAATAAAGTAAAACCTGCTCGGCCTAAAATGGGGTATAGGTCAGCACTTGCAAAGATTACCATCCAGCCCATCAAGACGTATAAGATGGTGTCTAAAATAATAAACTTCCCCTGATTAAAAATATAAAATAAGATTCCAAGAGTTGCCAATCCAATAATAATTCCCCACATGGTCCATCCTTTAGCGCCTCCAATAGCTACTAAAGTATATGGAGTATAAGAACCTGCAATCAAAATAAAAATTGATGAGTGGTCGAATATTTGAAAGACGCGTCGTGCACGTGTAAATACCAAACTATGGTAGAGAGTTGAAAAAAGATATAGAAGCACTAAACTGCTACCATAGAGAGTAAAAGAGACAATTTTTAAAGCTCCCCCAGTCTGAACTGCTCGTACTATCAAAATAACTAATCCAGCTACTGAGAGCCCAAAGCCGACCCCGTGAGTAATGGCACTGAAGATATTGTCTAAAATTAGATAAGTCTTCGAGGGATTAGTAGGAGGTTCCCACAATTGTTTAAATCGCATAAAGTCATCCTCGTAAAATAAAAATTAGAATTAGTAGATTTGCCAAGAGAATTAAATAATTTTTACCGATTGGAGTAATCTTTTGTTATACTAATCCTTGTATCTATAAGGTAAATTCTAACATACTATCAATTCATTTTACGGATGAATTAAAAACTTAGTAAGAAATGAAGGTTTGGAAAATGTCAAAAATTAATATTGTTACTGATTCTTCTGTTCAATTAAGTCCCCAGGAAGTTGAAAAATATAATATAACTGTGATTCCTTTAACAATTACTATTGATGGAGAAACTTATATTGATGGGGTAGACATTTCACGAAGTGAATTTGTTAAAAAAATGGACACTTCTACGGAATTACCTAAAACTAGTCAACCAGCATTAGGAGTAATTGAAAAGACCTTTGATGAACTTACTCAAAATGATGATCAAGTTATTGGAATTTTCCTTTCTCATAATTTAAGTGGAACAATTGAAACCGCCCGCCAAGCTGCACAACTTTTAGGTAAAGAAGATCAAATTACAATAATAGATTCAGAGCTTACAGATCGAGGAGAAGGTTTTCAAGTATTGGCAGCTGCAAAAGATGCATTAGCTGGAAAAAGCAAAGCAGAAATTCTTGAGCATGTACAAAAAATTATTGATTCTCAACAACTTGAAATGATGGTTGTGAATTTAAAAAATATTATTAAAGGTGGTCGCTTAGGTAAATTAGCTGGTACAATTGCTAGTTTTTTAAATATCCGGATTGCTTTGCAAATGCCACAAGGAAATCTCAATATTTTTAAAAAGGGACGGGGGAAGAAATTTTCTCGTCAATTTGATGAACGAGTTCTTCATGATTTAGAAGAAAAGAAGGATCAAGTTAAAGGAGTAGGAATTTCTTATGTAGATACTCCTGAAGAAATGGAAAAATTAGCTGATAAAATTCGAAAAATAGTTCCAAATGCTGATATTTTAGTACAACAAACAAGTCCAATAATTGCTACTCACTCAGGCACAGGAGCTTATGCGATTATTTATTACACGGAGTAAATTTATGTATCGAGAAAGTTTTTATCGTTTTTTGATGACACAGAGAAATCCTCATTCTCATGATGATATTGCAGAATTTGCTAATAATGCTCAGTTTGATAGTTCTTTCCCTAAACAAGAGCAGGATTATGAAAAGCTGTCTGAATACTTAGAACTAAATGCACCTTACTTACCAACAATGAGTATTTTTGATAGTGCCTATGAATTATATAAAGAAGCGATGAACTGAGGGATTAGTTAAATGGAAAAAAGTGATCATAAAGATAAAAAACAAACTAAGAAAAAAATTCCTAAACCAATTAAATATTTGCTAACTGGGGTAGGTGGGATTATCATTGGAGCTGCTGGTACTTTTGGGGTGATGAGATATCAAGAACTTTCTTCACCTTTAGCAACAGTTGATCGTGTTTATCAGCAGCTGCAAGCTTCTTACTATCAAAAAATTTCTTCATCTCAACTTGCTCAAGGTGCTATTGATGGGATGTTGGCTAGTTTAAAGGATCCGTATTCTCAAACACTTTCTGGTCAAACTCAGCAACAAGTAAATAGTGTTATCCAAGGTGAGAGTTTTAGCGGAGTTGGAATCCAAATGAAAGTTTCCGGCAATAAAATCTTAGTAGATTCAATTGTTAGTGATTCTCCCGCCTCAAAAAGTCGAATTAAGGTTAATGATCAACTTATAAAGGTAAATAATGCACCAGTTTCTGCAAAGAACTTTGATAAGGTGGCTCAACTTGTTAGGGGAAAAACAGGGACCAAGGTAAGGCTAACTTTAAAAAGAGGGAGTCAAACTTTTGAAGTCGTACTGACTAGAGCAAAAATTAATCAATCTAGTTTAACAGTAAAAAATGAGAAGAATGCGACAATTATCACTATTTCGCAATTTGATACAAATACTGCTAAGGATCTAAAAGCAGCTTTGAAAAATATTAATTTTAAGGAATATCCTAAATTAATTATCGATCTTCAAAATAATCCAGGTGGAGTCATGGAAAGTGCTTTAACTAGTGCAGCCTACTTTGTTCCTAATGGAAAAACTTTAATGAAGTATGAATCAAAGACAGAGAAGCAGACAATCAAATCATCTAATAAATTAGCTGATAATTTTAAAGTCAAAGTAAAACCAATAATTTTAATAAATAAAAACACTGCAAGTGCAAGTGAAATTTTTACAGCGGCTTTAGTAGAAAATAAAAGAGCAATTACCGTCGGTCAAACTTCGTATGGAAAAGGGACAGTTCAACAAGTTGGTTCAACAGCTGGTACAGAATATAAATATACAATCGCTAAATGGTTAACTCCTAATGGTACTTGGATTAATCATCAAGGAATTAAGCCGATGTATAAAACTCCTGTATCTAAGTTTGAAGACTTGCCAGCATTTCAAACTAGTGATACGTTAAAAGAAAAAATGATTGGGCTTGATGTGACAATTTTACAACAATACTTACGAGTATTAGGTTATTTAGATCAGTACCCAACTGGAGTCTTTGATAGTAATACTAAAGCAGCAGTAATGGCATACCAAAAGAGTCAAGGTATTAAAGAAACTGGTAAAGTAGACGCTCAATTAAAGCAACAACTTTATTTAACAGTGGCTCAAAAAGCTGCAGAAGATAATCCTGCTTTAAAGAAAGCATTAAGTCTAAAAGGCTAAATAGGAGGAAATTATGGCAACAATTCAATGGTATCCTGGTCATATGAATAAGGCCAAAAATCAATTAGAAGATAAGCTTAATTTAATTGATGTAGTAATTGAGGTGTTAGATGCGCGTTTACCAGTATCATCACGCAATCCGATGATTGGGCAAATAACTAAGCAAAAGCCTCATATTATTATTTTGAATAAGGCCGATTTAGCAGATCCAATTCAGACCAAAAAATGGACTCATTATTTTCAAGATGAGGGAAATTTTGTCCTTTCAATGGATGCTCAGCACAACACTAATATGACAGCACTCTTTAAAATAATAAAACTAGCTGGTAAAGCGAAAGTTGATAATTTAGTAAACAAAGGTGCTTCAAATCCAATTATTAGGGTAGCAATTGCTGGTATTCCCAACTGTGGTAAATCCACTATTATCAATAGAATGGTTGGGAGAAATGCAGCAATTGTTGGAGATAAACCAGGAGTAACTAAAGGACAAAGCTGGTTAAAAACTTCTGATTCTAGTATCCAAATTTTAGATACGCCAGGAATATTATGGCCTAAATTTTCCGATCAAGAAGTTGGGTATAAATTAGCTGCTTGTGGAGCAATTAAAGATAATGTTTTTCATGCAGATGACGTAGCACTTTTTTTAATAAATTTCTTAAAAGAACATTATTTAAGTGATTTAGTTAAATTTTCTCGCTTAGATAAAGACCAACTAGAATCTTTATCAGATGTTGATGCGATGTTAGAAATGACAAAGATGTATGGCATGAGAGATGATTATGAGCGTTTTTCACTTTACATGTTACAGCGATTTAGAAAAGCCAAAATTGGAAGGATTACACTTGATTTAAGATGACAATCAAAGAAATTAAAGAATTACTGCAGGATCCCAGTTTAAATGCAGATACCATAAAGATGTTACGTCAGGATGAACGTAAAGGTGTCAAAAAATTATTAGCTTCCTATGATAATAAATTAGCAAAATTGAAAAAAAAGCAGCATGAATTTGACCTGCGTTTTTCATATGAACGAAAATTTTGGCAAAATAATCAGCTTGTTGCGGGAGTAGATGAAGTAGGACGTGGACCATTAGCTGGCCCGGTTGTGACTGCTGCAGTAATTTTACCAGAGGATTTTAATTTAATTGATGTAAATGATTCAAAGAAATTATCTCCTCAAAAAAGAGCTGAACTTTATCCCAAGATTATGGACCAAGCCATTAGTGTAGCAATTGGGATTGCAGATAATGAAGTAATTGATAAAATCAATATCTATGAAGCCGATAGATTGGCCATGAAACAGGCAGTTTCAAAATTGAAAGTTAAGCCAGATGGACTTTTGGTGGATGCGATGGAGATTGATTCACCACTTCCTCAAATTAAACTTATTAAAGGGGATGCAAAATCCAATTCTATTGGGGCAGCAAGTATTGTTGCAAAAGTATATCGAGATAATTTGATGAATAAATATGCTGAAAAATATCCTCAATATGATTTTGTTCATAATGCTGGCTATGGTACTCCTAAACACATTGCAGCTTTAAAAAAATATGGTCCAACTCCCATTCATCGAAAAACTTTTGCACCAGTAAGTGACTTTTTTAATTAAATTAACAATCGACCTCTATTTTTGCGTATGTAAAAATTGGAGGTTTTGTTGTTATGAAACAAAGAGATTTTTATATTCGCTTGAAATTGAAAAAGGGAATTGGATATAAGGGAATAAGTGAGGTAATGGATACATTAGGAGATTGCCCTGAAATCACAGCTTCAATCATTCAAGAAGCAGATTTACCTGATAAGTTAAAAGAGCTTGTTTTGATGGCTTACAAGAGTCCTAAATTAGGTCAGCTAGTTGAGCGGATTTTATTACAATGTGAAGTACTAACATTTTTTGATGACATTTATCCTATTCAATTAAAACAAATGTATCATCCCCCGTTAATTTTATTTGCACGGGGAAATTTAAATTTGCTTTCTAGACGAATTACTGTTATTGTAGGTTCTCGAAATCCAACTTCTTATAGTACCTCTACTTTAAAGCGATTAATTCCAAATTTAGTTAAACAAAATTTTGTAATTGCTAGTGGATTAGCCAAAGGGGTTGATACAATTGCTCATGAGCAAGCTTTGGCAAGTAAAGGGCAAACAATAGCAGTTGTAGGAAATGGATTAAATTATTTTTACCCAGCAAAAAATCGAGATCTACAAAAGCAAATCGAAAAAGTAGGTCTTGTTTTAAGTGAATACTTACCAGATACCGAGCCTATTCCACCTTATTTTCCGCAAAGAAATCGAATTTTAGCAGGCTTAAGTGAAAATGTGATTGTGGGTGAAGCTCGGAAAAAGTCTGGATCATTAATTACTGCAAATATTGCGCTGCAAGAAAATCGAAATATCTTTGCAATTCCTGGTCCCTTAGGCAGTAAACTAGCAGAAGGGCCTAATTATTTAATTGCCGCAGGCGCTCAGCCAATTGTAAATTTTGATTTTAAAGATATGTGGTAGTTGACAAGGTGACTTTTTCTGGTAAGTTATAATTAGAATTATAGAACAAGGAAGGGGCATCTGAATGCCTACTAAAAAGAAAAAGAAAAATTTAGTTATTGTCGAATCGCCTCATAAAGCTAAGACAATTGAGAAATATCTTGGAAGTAATTATCATGTAATTGCCTCAAAAGGTCACATTAGAGATTTACCTAAATCCCAAATGGGTGTAGATTTAGAAAATGAATATCAACCAAAGTACATCTCAATTCGTGGTAAAGGGGAAACAATTAAAGAATTAAAGCGTGAAGCTAAAAAAGCAAAATATGTTTATTTGGCATCTGACCCCGATCGTGAAGGAGAAGCAATTGCTTGGCACGTAGCCCATGCTTTAGATTTAAATCCTCAAGAACCTAATCGAGTAGCTTTTAACGAAATCACTAAAGATGCAGTAAAAAATGCCTTCAAAAATCCACGTACAATTGATATGGATATTGTTGATGCTCAGCAAGCTCGCCGTGTCTTAGATCGGCTTGTGGGATATTCTTTAAGTCCGATTTTATGGGCAAAAGTTAAAAAAGGACTTTCTGCTGGTCGTGTGCAGTCAGTAGCTTTAAAATTAGTCATTGATCGTGAAAAAGAAATTAAGGAATTTAAACCAGAAGAATATTGGACAATTGATGGTGAATTCCAAAAGGACAAAGAAAAGTTTAAGGGTAGCTTCTATGGCTTAGATGGGAAGAAGAGTGATCTTCCAAATCAAGAAGCTGTAAAAGATGTTTTAAGCAGAATTGATAAGCGTAAAAAGTTTGAAGTAACTAAAGTAGTGAAAAAAGAGCGTCGGCGTGCACCAGCAGCTCCTTTCACTACTTCCACTTTGCAACAAGAAGCTAACAAACGTTTAGGTTATCGTACGCGTAGAACAATGAGAATAGCTCAATCACTTTATGAAGGGGTTAACCTTGGTAAAGGTTCTGTAGGATTGATAACTTATATGCGTACAGATTCTAAGAGAATAGCTAATGTTGCTAAACAAGAAGCTTCGAAATTTATTCATGAGGAATATGGAGAACAGTTTGCTTCAATTAAGCCAAAGAATTTCAAAAATGATTCTGAAGCTCAAGATGCTCACGAAGCCATACGTCCAACTTCTGCTTTTCGCACCCCAGACTCTATTAAGCAATATTTAACTAGTGAAGAATATCGTCTTTATAGTTTGATTTGGGCCCGTTTCATTGCAAGTCAGATGACTAGTGCAGTGTATGATACTGTGAGAGCTGATTTAGAACAAAATGGTGTAATTTTCAGAACTACGGGTTCAAAGATGAAATTTGCAGGCTTTACTAAAGTCTATGATATTGGTAAAGAAAAGAATAATGCTTTACCTGATTTACAAGAGGGCGATAAGGTAAAACTAAATAGTACTGATGATCGTCAGCACTTTACCCAACCACCAGCAAGATATACAGAAGCTAGTTTAGTCCATGCTTTGGAAGCCAACGGTGTTGGTCGTCCGTCAACTTACGCCCCAACAATTGATACAATTCAACGGAGATATTATGTAAAACTTGAAGGCCGTTCAATTGTACCAACAGAACTTGGTGAAATTGTCGATGGATTAATTGAAGAATTTTTCCCAGATATCGTAAATGTCGACTTTACTGCTCAACTCGAAGATGATCTTGATCATGTTGAAGAAGGAGAGAAAAATTGGGTAAAGGTTGTTGACAACTACTACAAACCATTTTCTAAAGAATTAGAAAAAGCAGATAGTGAAATTGAGAAAGTCCAAATTAAAGATGAACCTGCGGGCTTTAATTGTGATATCTGTGGTGCCCCAATGGTTATTAAAATGGGAAGATATGGAAAGTTCTATGCTTGTTCTCGTTTCCCAGAGTGTCGCAATACTAAGCCAATTGTTAAGAAAATTGGTGTAACTTGTCCTAAGTGTGGTAAGGGAGAAGTTATTGAGAAAAAGTCGAAGCGTAATCGAAAATTCTATGGCTGTTCTCTGTATCCTGAATGTGATTTTGTTTCTTGGGATCAACCAATTGGACGTAACTGTCCTAATGATGGCCATTTCTTAGTGCAAAAGAAATCCAAAAAAGGTCTAACTATTTTGTGTCCTAATGGTGATTACAAAGAAGAACCAAAAGAAGAATAATTTAACAAAATTTAAACTTAAAAATGATATCATTGTTTTTAAAGCAATGGTATTATTTTTGTAGAAAAACAAAATATAAAGTAGAAAGAGAATTATATGACAAAAAAAGTAACAGTAATCGGTGCAGGACTTGCTGGGAGTGAAGCTACCTGGCAATTGGCAAAAAGAGGAATTAATGTAGATCTTTATGAAATGCGTCCTAAAAAACAAACTCCCGCCCATCATACGAGTGGTTTTGCAGAATTAGTTTGTACTAATTCAATGCGTTCAAATCAACTTTCTAATGCTGTTGGGCTCTTGAAAGAAGAAATGCGCCAGCTTGACTCTTTAGTATTAAGAGCTGCTGATAAGACTGCTGTTCCTGCTGGAGGTGCCTTAGCAGTTGATCGAGACAAGTTTTCACAGGAAATTACTGACCAGTTAAGATCTTTACCAAATGTTACAATCCATGAAGAAGAAATCACTAGTATTCCTAAAGATGGCATTACAATAATTGCAACTGGTCCTTTAACAAGTGATGACTTAGCTGAAAAAATTCAGGAATTTTGTGGAACAGATAGTCTGCACTTTTTTGATGCGGCGGCTCCAATTGTAGCAGCTGATTCCATTAATTATGATATTGTTTATAAAAAATCACGTTATGATAAAGGTGAAGCTGCTTATCTTAATTGCCCAATGACAAAAGAAGAATTTTTTGAGTTTTACAAGGCTTTAATTAGTGCAGAAACGGCTGAACTACATGGATTTGAAAATAGTAATGTGTTTGAGGGATGCATGCCAATTGAGGTGATGGCACACCGAGGTGAAAAAACTATGCTATTTGGACCTTTGAAGCCTGTTGGGTTAGAAGATCCAAGAACTGGAAAAACTCCTTATGCCGTTATTCAGCTACGTCAAGACAATGCAATTGGAAGTATGTATAATATTGTCGGCTTTCAAACCCACTTGAAATATGGTGAACAAAAACGTGTATTTTCTAAAATCCCTGGGTTAGAAAATGCTAAATTTGTTCGCTATGGGAAGATGCACCGTAATACCTATATTGCTAGTCCTGAAGTTTTAAATGCGACTTATGAAGCAAAAACTCAATCAGGGTTATTTTTTGCAGGACAAATGACAGGGGTAGAGGGCTATGTTGAAAGTGCAGGAAGTGGCCTAGTAGCCGGTATTAATGCAGCATTAAAAGCTGCTGGTCAAGATACAGTAGCCTTTCCTAAAAATACAGCCTTGGGTTCAATGGCAAACTATATCACTACTACTAGTGCTAAGCATTTTCAACCAATGAATGCATCTTATGCATTACTTCCTAGCTTGGATCACAAGGTACGTAATAAACAAGAGCGTCACTTAGAGATTTCAAAGAACGCTCTAGCTAGTTTAGATAAATTTAAAGAAGATGTTTTAAAATCTTATGACCAACTCAATTAAACTTGATGACTATTTAAAAAAATTCAAAGAGTATTTGATGTATGAACGCGCTTATAGTGAGTACACTTTGAATAGCTATCTTGAAGACTTAACACAATTTCAAAATTTTTTAAGAAAAAATGGTGAATTTATAGGCTGGGATCAAGTTAAAACTAGAGATATTGAGAGATTTTTAGAAAAATTAGGTAAAGAAGCGAGTCGAAGAACACTACAAAGAAAGATGTCTTCTTTACGCTCTTTTTATCAATTTTTAGTAAAAAGGGATTTATTAAAAATTGATCCTACCATTGCAATTTCGATTAGAGCAGGAGAGAAAAAATTACCAGAATTTTTTTACCAAAATGAAGTAAAAAAAGTAATTGATTCTTTAAATGATTCTAAGCCGCTGACAATGCGTAATAAAGCAATTATTGAGTTGTTTTATGTAACCGGAATGCGAAGAAGTGAACTAGCGAATTTAAAGTTAGAGCAAATAGATTTTGACATGCGCGTCATTTTAGTGCATGGTAAAGGTAGGAAGGATCGTTATGTTCCTTTCACTGAGGAAAGCTGTGTGACTCTAAAAAATTATTTAGAAAATTCACGTCCTGTTTTGTTAAAAACAAACTTTGATGCAGGGGATGTTTTTTTGAATAATCGAGGTAAAAAAATCACGGAACGTGGAATTGCACAGGTAATGAGAGATGTATTTTTAAAAGCAGGGGTGAGTGCTAAAGCGCATCCCCATATGTTACGACACTCTTTTGCTACCCAAATGCTTGATAATGGTGCTGATATGCGTAGTGTACAAGAATTGTTAGGACATGAATCTTTATCTACTACCCAAATTTATACTCACATCAGTACCAAGAAATTACAAAGCGACTATCAAAAGTTTTTCCCCAGAAATAATAAAGAAAACGAGGCAAAGTAAATGACAACAATCTGTTCTGTAAGATACAATGGACAAACTGCAATTGCAGGTGACGGACAAGTCACTTTAGGTGAAAAAGTTATTGCTAAAGCAACTGCTAAGAAGATTCGCCGTATTTATCATAATAAAGTAGTAATAGGCTTTGCAGGTGGAGTGGCTGATGCAGTCAGCTTACAAGACATGTTAGAAGGAAAACTTGAAACTTATTCAGGTGATTTACGACGTGCAGCAGTTGAAATGGCACAAAGTTGGCGTAAGGATCCAACTTTAGCTAAATTAGAAGCTATGGTAATTGCTTTTGATGGCAAGGACTTATTATTAATTTCAGGAAATGGTGAAGTCTTAGAGCCCGATGAAGATGTAGTAGCAATTGGATCAGGTGGTAATTTTGCCCAAGCGGCTGCAATTGCAATGACACGTCATAGCAATGGAATGAGTGCAAAAGAGATTGCTCAAGAAGCTGTAAAAATTGCTTCTGGAATTGACATTTTTACTGATGATCATATTACAACAGATGAAATTTAGGTGATTAATTTGACAACACAAAAAACTCCCAAGAAAATTGTAGATATTTTGAATGAATATATTATTGGTCAAGATGAAGCTAAAAGGGCAGTAGCTATTGCTTTGTACAATCGCTATCGTCGCTTACAATTGCCAAAAACTCTTCAACAAGAAATTACTCCTAAGAATATTTTGATGGCCGGACCAACTGGAGTAGGTAAAACAGAGATTGCCCGTCGACTTGCTAAAATTGTAGATGCTCCTTTTGTAAAAGTAGAAGCAACTAAGTTTACTGAAGTTGGATATGTTGGTCGAGACGTCGAATCAATGGTGCGTGACTTAGTAAAAGAAGCAGTCCGCATGGAAGAAAAAGAGGAATTTGAACGTGTAAATACAGAGGCAATTAAAAAAGCTAATGAACAGTTAGTTAAAGTTTTAGTTCCTGTAGTACGTCAAGAAAATCGTGAGCAGTCTTTTGATCAAATGATGAAGATGCTCTCAGGAAACTTCGGAAATAAAGAAGAAGTTAAGGAAGAAATTCCTGAAGATATTAAAAATAAAAGAATGAGTACTGCTCAAAAGTTAAATCAGGGATTATTAGAAGATCATGAAGTAACAATTGAAGTTGAACAAGCTCCCCGTGTAAATCCAATGGGTGACATGATGGGACAAATGGGAATGGATATGTCTAGCATGATGGGTGATATCTTACCTAAGAAGAAAGTAAAGCGTACTTTGAAGGTTAAAGATGCCCGTAATGTGTTAGTTCAAGAAGAATCCAAAAAGTTAATTGATTATGATTCTTTATATCAACGTGCCATAGAACGTACCCAACAAAATGGAATTATTTTTATCGACGAAATTGACAAAACAACTGGTGGCGATAAAAATAGTCGAGCACAAGTTTCTCGTGAAGGTGTGCAAAGAGATATTTTACCAATTGTAGAAGGATCAACTGTAACTACTAAATATGGTCCAGTTTCTACAGACCACATTCTTTTTATTGCAGCAGGTGCCTTTGCAGAAAGTAAGCCAAGTGACTTAATTCCTGAACTTCAAGGACGTTTCCCAATTCGTGTAGAATTGAATGCTTTAACTGAAGAAGATTTTGTAAAGATCTTAAAAGATCCACAAAATTCTCTTTTAAAACAGTACATTGCGCTTTTAAAAGCTGATGGAATTGAATTAGTCTTTACACAAGAAGCAATTGATCGAATTGCTCAAATTGCTTATCAAGTAAATCAAGGTACAGATAATATTGGAGCTCGTCGTTTAGCTACGATTTTAGAAAAATTACTGGAAGATGTACTATATGAAGGTCCAGATATGACCATGGGAGAAATTACTATTACTCAAAAATATGTGGATGATAAGCTTCAAGATATTGTTACTAATAAAGATTTAACTAAGTTTATTCTTTAGTTACTAAGCTGCTACATCCCTGTGATGAAGCAGCTTTTTTGTAAGTAAGGTTAGCTAGTGGTAAGGAAAAGAAACGATGGAATATAGATTAAAAAATGATTTTTTGACAGTTACTATTTCTGATCATGGTGCTGAGATTCAAAGTATCGTTGATAATGAAACTCAAACAGAATATATTTGGCAAGCAAATCCAAAAGTTTGGAAACGACATGCGCCAATTTTATTCCCAATTGTCGGAGCTTTGAAAGATAATCAGTACTTTTATAAGGACAAGATTTATAATATGTCTCAGCATGGTTTTGCTCGAGATATGAATTTTAGGGTGGAAAATGCTAGTGAAACAAGTATTACCTTTTTGTTGCAGGATACCCCAGAAACTTTAAAAAATTATCCTTTTAAATTTGAACTTAGAGTAACCTATACCTTGAGTAATAATTCAGTTGAAGAAAATTTTGAAGTTATAAATCAAGATACTAAGGAAATGATTTTTGGAATTGGTGGTCATCCGGCATTTAATTTACCAACTAATCAAGAAATTAAGAAAGATGATTATTACTTCAAATTTGCCCCCTCAGTAGAGCATATGCGGATTCCCTTAAAGGCACCGCTCCTAGATTGGAGTAAGCGATCGCAAGCTGCGACAGATTCCTTAATTAAAATCAGTGACCTACTATTTAAAGAAGATGCTTGGGTTTTAGAATTACGTGGTAAAAATGAAGTGAGCGTAGCGACAGATAAAAATAATTATCAAGTAAGTATTAAAATGGATGCACCTTATGTTGGATTATGGTCGCAATACCCTCAAACAGCAGATTACGTTTGCATTGAGCCATGGTGGGGAATAGCAGATATTTTAGAGACTAAAGGGCATTTAGAAGATAAAAAGGGAATGAATCATCTAGCTGCTGGCAAAACGTGGAAAGCTGGTTTTGTGATGACCTTCCAAGATAAAAATAAGTAATTGAGTTCTTTTCGAAGACTTTATCTAAGAATTAGAAGTATAATGAAGGGGATAGAAATAGGAGGTTTAAATTGTGACTAAGATTCCAACAATTTTTTTAAATGACGGTAATGAAATGCCCCAATTAGGGTTTGGAGTATACCAAGTTCCAGATCATGATGAAGCTAAAAAGGCAGTTGCAGAAGCACTACGCAATGGCTATCGTTTAATTGATACTGCAGAAATGTATGGAAATCAAAGAGCAGTTGGTGAAGCGATTAAAGAAAGTGGCATTAAGAGAGAAGAGATCTTTTTAACTAGTAAAATTTGGGTAAATCATCTTACTTTTGAAAAAGCTCAAAAAGCAATTGATGATGACTTGAAAGAACTAGATACAGATTATATTGATTTAATGTTAATCCACCAACCATATGGAGATATCTTTGGTGCCTGGAATGCAATGGCTGCTGCAAAGCGGGCAGGTAAAATAAAATCAATTGGGTTGTCTAATTTTTATCCAGATCAATACATGAACTTAGAATTAGCTCATGAAGAAAAACCAGCTATTAACCAAATTGAAATTAACCCATTTTTCCAACAAACTAATGATGTGAAGTTTTTCCAAGGACGTGATGTGGCTGTAGAGGCTTGGGCACCATTCGCAGAAGGTAAAAATGATATTTTTAATAATCACTTATTGAAAGAAATTGGCGAAAAATATGGTAAGACACCTGCTCAAGTTATCTTACGCTGGCTTATTCAACGTGAGATTGTGGTTATTCCTAAGTCTGTTCATTCAAATCGCCAAAAAGAAAATATGGACATCTTTGATTTTGAATTAACTAAAGACGAAATGGAGAATATTCGTGGTTTAGACAAGGGTGTAAGTCAATTCTTTGATCACCGTGATCCAGCTGTTATTGACGATATTTTTGGAGAAAGTTTAAATCAATTACGTCATTCATAATAAAAAAGATAAGTCTTTAAGAAAAAGTTATTTCTTTTCAAAAGGACTTATCTTTTTTTAAAAGCACTTGCGAACAAATGTTTTGAAATATATAATATTTAAAGGAAAAAATCAGAGTTTAAATTAATTTATTTCTTTAATTCATGATGTGCCTTTTTATACCAATACCATAGTCCAAAGGGAATAATATTTTCCTGATGATGGAGTAAACGCTTGATATTAGAACGATGACGAACAAATAAAACGATAGTCATAAATCCGATAATTACTGTTAAAAAAACATCATGAAAAAAGAAAGAACAGATAAATAAAATTACAATTGAAATTAAACTCGATAAACTTACATAACTTGTAATAAATACCATTGGTAAGAATACAATGGCAGCTAAGCCAAAGAATTTAAGATTATAGGCTAATAATACCCCAGCTGTTGTTGCAACAGCTTTTCCACCATGGAACTTTAAGAAAATTGAGAAGGTATGTCCTAAAATAGCAGCTAATCCTGCTAGAAGGACAAAGTAATGTGGCGAAGTTGACAAGATAAAATATGGCAAACTTGCAGCTAATGTCCCTTTTAAGACATCAATGATTAAAACTACACTTCCTGCAAGTGGACCTAAGACTCTAAAGGCATTAGTTGTTCCAATATTTCCAGAACCGTATTGACGTAAATCTTTGTGACAAATAAATTTTCCAATTAGTACACCGGTCGGAAAGGAACCGATCAAGTATGCTAAAATAAACACAAATATATATTTTAATATAGACATTATTTTTCAACCTCATCTTATTATAAAGTTATTGTAGCAAATTATTACTAGGTTATGGGAATTTGAAGGTAATTGTTGTAAAAATGGAGGAATTTTTTTGACTAAAACTAATACAAATACTTATGATGATTCATCGATTCAAATCTTACAAGGTTTAGAGGCAGTTAGAAAACGTCCCGGAATGTATATTGGCTCAACTGACCGTTATGGACTTAACCATTTAGTTTATGAAATAGTAGACAATGCTGTTGATGAAGCAATGGCAGGATATGGGAAAGAAATTAATGTAACTATTCATGAAGATAATTCAATTACTGTGCAAGACTTTGGGCGGGGAATGCCAACGGGGATGCATCCCTCAGGTAAACCAACGATTGAAGTTATTTTGACGGTACTACATGCTGGAGGTAAGTTTACCGAACAGAATTATCAAACTTCTGGAGGACTTCACGGAGTGGGGTCTTCAGTAGTTAATGCTCTTTCTTCTTGGCTTAAAGTTCGTGTTGTGAGGGATGGAATTGCCTACGAAGAAGAATTCAAAAATGGTGGTCATCCAGTAGGTACTTTAAAAAATTTAGGTAAAACTACTGACAAAACAGGAACAACAATTACTTTTAAGCCAGATCCAACCATTTTTTCTACTACTACATATAATTATGAAACCATTCAAGAAAGAATCAGAGAATCAGCTTTTCTTTTAAAGGGAGTTAAATTTACTTTAACTGATGAAAGAGATCCTAATCACCATGATGAATTTTTATTCGATAAGGGAATTCAATCTTTTGTTTCATATTTAAACGAGGGTAAAGATACCATGGGAAATGTTTTCTACTTTGAAGGAAAACAACATGGAATTGAAGTTGAATTTTCTGGTCAATATAATGATGGATATTCAGAGAATTTTGTCTCTTTTGTAAATAATGTCCGTACTCCTGATGGTGGTAGTCATGAAGCAGGAGCGAGAAGTGGATTTACACGTGCTTTTAATGATTTTGCTAAGAAGCAAGGCTTACTTAAAAATAAAGAAAAAGGTCTTGAAGGATCTGATTATCGTGAAGGCTTGAGTGCAGTTTTATCAGTCAAGATTCCGGAAGAATTACTTGAGTTTGAAGGTCAAACAAAAGGTAAGTTGGGAACACCACAAGCAAGAAGTGTAGTTGATAATATTGTTTATGAACAATTATCTTACTACTTAATGGAAAACGGTGAATTTGCCCAGAGTTTAGTGCAAAAAGCTCAAAAAGCACGTGATGCTCGTGAAGCAGCTAAAAAGGCACGCGATGAAAGTCGAAATGGTAAAAAGAGACGAAAGAAAGAAATTCTTTCTGGTAAATTGACACCAGCTCAATCTCGTAATCCTAAGAAAAATGAACTTTTCTTAGTCGAAGGTGATTCTGCTGGGGGTTCAGCAAAGCAAGGAAGAGATCGAAAATTCCAAGCAATTTTACCTTTGAGAGGAAAAGTATTAAATACGCAAAAAGCAAAATTACAAGACATCTTCAAAAATGAAGAAATTAATACTATGATTCATACAATTGGGGCAGGAGTAGGTCCAGATTTTGAAGTAAAAGATTCAAATTATGATAAAGTTATTATTATGACGGATGCGGATACAGACGGAGCTCATATCCAAATTTTACTTTTAACGTTCTTCTATAGATATATGCGTCCAATGATCGAAGCGGGGAAGGTTTATATTGCACTTCCTCCATTATATAAATTGCAAAAAGGCAACAATAAAAAAGCTAAAATCGAATATGCTTGGACAGATGAAGAGTTAGCTGAAGTCTCTAAAAAAATGGGGAAAGGCTTTTCGCTCCAAAGATTTAAAGGTTTGGGTGAAATGAATGCGGATCAGCTCTGGGAAACAACAATGAATCCAGAAACAAGAACTCTAATTCGTGTCAAGATTGATGATGCACAACTAGCAGAAAAACGTGTTACTACTTTAATGGGCGACAAAGTAGCACCTAGACGTAAATGGATTGATGAAAATGTGAAGTTTAGAATGGGTGAAGAAGGTTCCATTTTAGAAACGAGTCGTCAATAATTTAAGAAAGGAACTAATTTGTAGATGGTAGAAACAACAGAACGAATTAAAGATTTACCTTTAGAAGAGGTAATGGGTGAACGTTTCGGACGTTATTCAAAATATATTATTCAAGAACGTGCTTTACCAGATATTCGAGACGGCCTAAAACCTGTTCAAAGACGTATTCTTTATGCAATGTATAAAGATAATAATACATACGATAAACCTTACAAAAAAGCAGCTAAAGCTGTCGGAAATGTTATGGGTAATTTTCACCCTCATGGTGATTCTTCTATATATGGTGCCTTAGTTCACTTATCTCAAGATTGGAAAATGCGTGAACCATTGATTGAAATGCATGGTAATAATGGATCAATGGATGGTGATGGACCAGCTGCAATGAGATATACAGAGTCTCGTCTAAACAAAATTTCTAATCTCTTGTTGGAAGATATTGATAAAGACACTGTTCAAATGATTTTGAACTTTGACGATACTGAATATGAACCCACAGTTCTTCCAGCTCATTTCCCCAACTTATTGGTGAATGGCTCAACAGGAATTTCAGCAGGTTACGCTACAGAAATTCCTCCACATAATTTGAGTGAAGTGCTAGATGCTTCAATTTATTTATTAAATCATCCCGAAGCTACAACTGATGAATTAATGAAGTATGTTCAAGGACCTGACTTTCCTACCGGCGGAATTATTCTCGGCAAAAAGGGAATTAAAGAAGCTTATGAAACTGGTCGTGGTCGAATTCAAGTTCGTTCTAAAACTAGAATTGAAGATATTAAGGGCCATCGTCAGCAAATTGTAGTTAGTGAAGTACCGTTTGGGGTCAATAAAGCTTTAATGGTCAAAAAAATTGACGAAATCCGATTAAATAAAGAAATTGATGGAATTGCGGAAGTTCGAGATGAAACTGATCGTCATGGATTATCGATTGTTATTGAATTAAAAAAAGATGCTGACAGTCAGAATATTTTAAATTATTTATTTAAAAATACTGATTTACAGGTATCTTATAATTTTAATATGGTAGCAATTGATCATATGGCTCCTGTACAAGTTGGACTAAAACAAATTTTAAGTTCATACTTAGACCATAAAAAAGAAATTGTTACTAAACGAACAGAATTTGATTTAAATAAAGCTCAGCAACGGTTAGAAATTGTTGAAGGCTTGATTCATGCGCTTGATATTTTAGATCAAGTAATTAAGACTATTAGAGCTTCAGAAGATAAAAAGACAGCCAAGAAAAATTTAGTAGATAAGTTTGATTTTACTGTTAATCAAGCAGAAGCCATTGTTTCTCTTCAACTTTATCGTTTAAGTAATACTGATGTTACTCAACTTCAAAAAGAAGAAGCTGATTTGAAAGAAAAAATTACTACTTATCAAGAAATTCTTAACGACCCAAAGGTTTTGAAGAAAGTAGTTATTAAGGAATTAAGAGCTGTCAAAAAGGAATTTGGCAGTGAACGTCGAACTGAAATTACTGATAAAGCTGAAAAAATTGAAATTAATGAAAAAGCTTTGATGGCAGATGAAGATGTTAGAGTATTGGTTAGTCAAGAAGGTTATTTAAAGCGCTCATCACTACGTTCTTTCCAATCAACTGCTGCAAGTGAAAATGGATTGCCAGATGGAGATAAAATAATTTTTGAAAAGACAATATCTACTCTAAGTAATCTTTATATTTTTACTACTAAGGGAAACATTATTTTCAGACCAGTTCATGAGTTAGTCGACACCAAGTGGAAGGAAACTGGGCAACACTTATCTCAAGAAATTGGACTAGATCCCGATGAAAAGATTTTAAGAGTATTTGAAGTACCAGATTTAAGTGCAGAAAGAAACTTCTTACTAGCAACTAATGATGGTTACATTAAGCAAGTTAAATTAGGTGACTTACAACCAACTCGAACATATAAATCACGTGCAATGATGGCAATTAAGCTAAAAGAAAATGATAGTTTAGTAGTTGGTGTTGATCTTTTAGATGAAAAACAAGATTATGATCTTACGTTGATTACTAATCAAGCTTATGCAGTGCGCTACAAGACTGATGAAGTTCCAAGTAGTGGAGCGCGTGCTGTTGGTGTTAAGTCAGTCAACTTAAAAGAAGAGGACTATGTTGTAGGCTATATTTTAGTTAAGCCAGAGCAAGTGGATCAAGTGAAAGTAGGTCTAATTACCCAAAGAGGAGCTTTCAAGCAGTTTGCTTTGAATTTAGTGAATGTAGTTACACGTGCAAAACGAGGCGTATTAATTCTAAGAGAGTTAAAGACTAAACCTCATCGTATTAATGCAATTACTTGGTATGGTCAGGATCATGATTTGATTGTGACAACTAGCAGTGATCGCCAGTTAACTCTTAATACCAATGAATTTCCATTAGGAGATCGCTACACTAATGGCTCGTTTGTTTTGGATCCTACAACTGATGGACAACCCATATCTCTTAACCTTTCTAAGCCACTTGCTCCTAACCATAAAGACATAAGCAACTTATTTGATTAAAAAGGAAAATAAAATGATGGAGAAGGTAACAGGTCCTTCTAGACCTGCAAATAGTGAGTTAGATAATAAAGTAATAAAAATTGGTGTTTTAAATATTATGGAAGCACGAATTTTAGAAGAGTTTTTAATCCACTATAATTCACTTAAGCCAAATGTAGAATTTGTAGTTGAATTTTTTGGAAGAAGTAGTATTTGGAATAAATTACGTAATGGGGAAATTGATTTAGCTTTTACCTATTTGCCAGAAAGTAGTCTAACGAGTGAAGAACTAAAGAGTATCATTGTCAAAAAAGTCTTTGAAGATTCAATAGTATTTTTAACTCATGATAAAAATACTCCTGCTACTTATGAGGGATTAACTAAAACAAAATGGGTTTCTTATGCTGCAGATACCTACTTACCGGATTTAATTAGATCCACTTATCAGCTAAACTTTTTACCTAATCCACCTGAAGTAGTGGCTCGTTTTTCTGCGACTTACCAGCTCTTACAATTTGCTCAAGCTCGTCCGTATAATACTTATGTAACACAGAGTTTTTATCAAGCTCATCGTAGTAAGATTTCACTCTATCCAGTAGAACTTCAGCCAAAAATTTATTTTCAAAGTTATTTTATAATTAAAAAGCTAAATTCTAAGTTTTCACTTTTAGATTCTTTTTGAAAGAATGGGAAGATTATCTAGCTCACACTAGTTACGACAGCCGTTTAGATGATGTGGAAACCCTAATTTAGGAATTGACCAAATGAAGATATACTGTGATAATTATTGTAGATAGATTTAAAGGAGTTTTTAATCATGGCAAAAGAATTTGTTTTTGGACATCAAAATCCAGATACTGATGCAATTGGTACTGCAATTGCATACTCATATTTACAAAATAAATTAGGCTACGATACTGAGCCAGTTGCTTTAGGTGAAGCAAATGATGAAACTAAGTATGCATTAGAAAAGTTCGGCTTTGAAGCACCTAAGGTTATTGAAACCGCTGCAGATAAAGTAGATGCTGTAATGCTTGTCGATCATAATGAACCTCAACAAAGTGTTGCTGATATTGATAAGGTAACAGTTACTCATGTTGTTGATCACCACAGAATTATGAACTTCAATACTGCTAGTCCACTATTTTACCGTGCAGAACCAGTTGGCTGTACCAGTACTATTGTTTACAAAATGTTTAAGGAAAATGGAGTTGAAATTCCAAAGAACATAGCTGGTTTAATGCTTTCAGCTATTATTTCTGATACCTTATTATTAAAATCACCTACAACTACTGAAGAAGATAAAAAAGCTGTAGAAGCTTTAGCCAAAATTGCTGGTGTAGATTACAAGGAATATGGTTTAGCACTTCTTAAAGCTGGTACCAATATTGCTGATAAATCTGAAGAGGAACTCATTGATTTAGATGCCAAAAGCTTTGAATTAAACGGCAACACTGTGCGTATTGCTCAAGTTAACACAGTTGACTTACCAGAAGCAATGGAAAGAAAAGCTGATTTCATTAAAGCAATGGAAAAGGCAAGTGCTGATAATAATTATGATATGTTTATGTTGGCTTTAACTGATGTATTAAATTCAAATTCAGAAGCTATTGTAGTTGGTAGTGATGAGAATAAAGCAATTTTTGAAAAGGCTTTTGATACAAAATTAAATGATTCAAGTGTTGCTTTACCAGGAGTAGTTTCTCGTAAAAAGCAAATTGTTCCTCCTTTAACAGCAGCTTTCGAAGATTAATAAACTAGGTCGGAAAACCGGCCTTTTTTTTGTGTCTAAATTACTTAATATGTTAAATATAAGAAATATTATAATTAAAAAACTGCTGTTTTTAATGCTTTTAATAAAAATAAGAAGTATAATAAACCTGTGATTAATAACAATATGGTAGTAGTTTAACTGTTGAAGGAGAAAAAATGTTATCAAAAAATAATTTTAGAGAAAAATTGAGAAAGATGGAGCCGAAAAAGCAAATCTTTTCTATCCGTACTTTAAAGGTAGGAGTTAGTTCAGTTTTAATTGGACTAGCTTTTATGGGTTCTGGTAGAGTTGCAAAAGCAGCTGAAGTTAGCCCAGCTCAATCTACTACGGTGACTACTCAGTCTTCACAAGACGCAACTAAAGATAATAAGACTGAAGTAGATGATAATGTTGCCAAGCAAACTGGAGATACTCAAAATCAAAAGAATAGTGAAGCTAGAGTAACTACTAATTCAGAAAATTCAAAAGAAGGTAGTAAAGAACAAACTCTAGATAAAAAAGCAGCTCCTCAAGCTAGTGCTTCAAGTAAAGATGCTAGTGCTAACGGGGATGCAACCAATAAAGTAAAAATAGGGGGGGGAGAACGGCCTTCTATAAACCTTTCTAAGGAAGATAACACTTCTCCCACTGCCACATCAATTGATGTAAAAGATATAACTACTAACAAAGAAACTAATCTTCAAAATCTTAAAGATTCAAAGGTAGTTGCTACTACTAGTGATAAACAGGCTAGAGTAAATACCCTTATTGGTAAAGATCCTAATAATACTGTTCTTAACCAAGCTAAAAATTTAATTAAAAATAATAATTTATATATTTATTCAATTTTACAATTAAATAATGCATTATATGGTGGCAAAAGTGCCAGAATGATTATTGCAACTGATAGAATGAATCCGGGTCAAGAGGTTCACGTTTTCATTACTAACTCTGATTTTGCTAGTTTAGATCCTAATAATACTAATAAGATTGTTAAAGTGGATAATGACCCCAATAAGGCGACTAATTATGTTGACATTGCTGTAGGGAACGCTAAATATTGGGTTCACAATACGGGTGTCTATAATTTAAATATTGATGGTGTATCAAGACCTACCCAAGGTGCTACTGGAATTCAAAGAATGACAACCGATACCTCCATAAAAAATATTTATGGTTTAGGGGCACAAAATGATACTGATTTTTTTCAAAAGGTAGATATTGACCCAGTTAGATCTAATCAAGCAGCAGTAAAATATTATGTTTTAGGAGACGATAAAAAATATCATGAATATGAAGATCCAGATCATGATATTGAGGGAATTAATGTAGAAGGATTAAGTGGGCAAACTTTTACTATTCCTAATATTAACCAATATAAAAAAGTTATTACTGGTGAATATTTAACTAATGGTGATAATATTGCCAACGATGGGGCTAACTATACAGGGACTATTTCCTTATTCCAACCTAATAGGTATTATAAAAAAGTTTTATTTGATAGTGAGGGACAAATTACAAATACAATTGTATATTATGAAATTCCTAATGCAGATGGGTTGTATACAGGTACTATGAATGCTTCTTTATATGCGGGTAAAGATGGCGATGCTATTGAAACGCTAACCGTTGAACCCGGTCAATATAAGCAATTTACTAATGGAATTTATGCCAGAAGTCCCTATATTCCTAATGATGTCAGTGTCGCTAACTTATACTACAGTCCACTTGGAAAGATTATCCCAGTTGATGAAGATGGAAATCGAATTGATGATGGACAATATAATACTCAATATAATAATAACCTTGCAGATGCCTCTAAAGCCACTACGACTAGTGCCCCTGATATCCCGGGCTGGACCTTAGCAAATCTTAATGAAAAAAATTATAATCCTACCAATCCGGGTCAAGATCATCCAATTAAATATGTTAAGGTCAAATCATTAGCCACAATAACTTATATTGATGATACGACGAATAGAGTATTATATGCAGATAGTTTTAATGGAGAATATGAGGATGAGATAGATTTTGGGGTCGATCCGAATACTCAAATTAAAAGTTATGAAAAGCAAGGTTATGTCCTAGTAAGTAGCAATTATGTTCCAGGACAACAGTTAGGGACAGACCAAATTGACTATGTTGTTCACTTAAAGCACGGTGTATTACCTGTAAATCCTGATAACCCAGGTCAGCCAGGTGATCCAATTAACCCAGATGATCCAGATGGTCCTACTTTTCCTCAAAATAGTAGCGCCAGTCATCTGACTGCAACTGCAACTCGGACGATTAAGTATGTTTACGCTCGTAATAATGAACCAGTTGATGGTTTAGAGAACAAGGTTCAAACCGCCCAATTTACTGCTACAGGTTATCTTGATAAAGTAACTGGTCAATGGGTAACTGTTGATGAAAATAATGATATTACTGGTACGGCTGAAGGTCCAAGTTGGACTCAATCTTCCGTTGTTCTAGATAGTGTAGAATCACCCGAGGTGGAAGATTACTATGCAGATCCAACTGAAGTTTCACCAGTAGTAGTGACTCCAACTACCGGTAATTTAGTTGAAACAGTTAAATATTCTCATGGTGAGACAGCTAAGTTCATTTATCAAGATATTACTGATAATAAAATCTTAGAAACTAGAATTGCTGAAGGTATTTACAATACAACTATTTCCTACAGTCCTACAAATGCAATTAACCGCTATATTACTGGAGGATATGTTTTAGTTAATAATCCATTTAAAGCTGGTACTAAATATAAGGATTCAATTGATGAACCAGATGCTAACACTTATGTGATTACTCTTAAACATGGGGTAGAACCTGTCAATGAAGAGAGAAGTGTTACTAGAAATATTAGATATGTCTATGAAGATGGTAGTGTTGCAGTACCAACTAAAGTGGAAACAGTTAAATTTACTGGGACTGGTTACAAAGATAAGGTAACTGGAAACTATGTAAAGCTTGATGATAACGGTGAAATTGGGGAAACAGTATCAAACCTTGATTGGGAGCCAGAATATGAAAAATTTGATACTGTGGTTTCGCCAGCAATCACTGGTTATAGTCCGGATCAGCTTGAAGTTCCAGCTAAGTATGTTGTACCTACAAGTAATGACATTGATGAAATTGTTGTTTATAAGAAAAACTTACAATCTGCTCAACTTAACTATTGGGATGATGTAACTGGGGCAGCAATTGGTACTGACTATGCTTTAGGTAAGTATGGAGATACAATTTCTTTCCCATTTGATCCAGAAAAGACGATTGCACTTTTTGAAAGCCAAGGTTATGTCTTAATTCCAGGTAAGGGGAATTTTGACCCTAAAGCAACTTATACTTATCAACAAGATAATGATAAAAATATTTATAATCTTTACTTTACCCACGGTATTGAACCTGTAAGCACTGAAAAACAAGTTACTAGAACCATTGACTATAAATATGCAGAAGATGGTAGCCAAGCTGCTCCTAGTGTAACCCAAACAGTACAGTTTAAAGGAAATGGTTACAAAGATAAGGTAACTGGTAATTTAGTAGAACTTGATAGCAATAACGAGATTGTTACTGAGGATGGGATTATCAAAGAAGGAAGTTACAGTTGGACCCCTGAAACAAGCGATTTTGCAGAAGTAACTTCACCAGTAATTGCTAACTATGTACCTGATCAAGAAAAAGTAGGTCAAGTAACTGTTACTCCCGACCAACCCGATCTTACTGAAATTGTTTTTTATGGAGCTCAGGACCAAACAGCTCAAATTATTTATCGTGACATTACTACAAATAAAGATTTAAAGACAGCAACGGTCACAGGTAAATATAATGAAGTTATTGATTATTCTACTGCTGATATGATTACAGCTCTTGAGAATCAGGGCTACGAATTAGTAGAGGATGGCTTTAAAGTAGGAAGCAAGTTTGCTAATAATGAAAAGGATAATACATTTTACGTTTTACTAAAGCATGGTACCGTACCTGTTGATCCCGAAAATCCAGGTAAGCCAGGAGAACCAATTAATCCAGATGATCCAAATGGACCAAAATATCCTCTTGATTCTGATAAGCTAGAAAAAGATGTTACTAGAACTGTAAACTACCAATACGTTGATGGGCGTCAAGCTGCTTTACCAGTAAGTGACACGCTTCATTTCCAAGCTATGGGAGTAATTGATAAAGTTACTGGTGATTATGTAGTTTTAGATAATGATGGTAACATCATGGTAAATGAAGACGGTTCCCTAGTTACTGGTCAATTAATGTGGACTGGATCAGGTGATAGCTTTAGTGAAGTAGTTTCGCCACGCATTCCGGGTTATACTGCAGATCAAACAGTTATTAACCAAATCAGTGGAGTGACTCAAAATAATGCTGATACAGAATTCTTAGTAACTTACTATGAAAATAATGAAAGAGCCAATATTACTTACATTGATAAGGTAACTGGAAAGACCTTACTTTCAGATTCTGTTTATGGAAAGTATCAAGAAGGTATTACTTTTGAAAATGATCCTCAAGATGTAATTGCAGATTATGAAAAACGTGGTTATGAACAAGTAGATAAAGATCAATTTAAGTTTGTTAATGGTGTAACAACATATGGAGATTCTCAAACGGATCCAAATGTTAACAACTTCATCGTTTACTTAACGCATGCAACTATTCCTGTAGGTCCAGATGATGACTTTACTCCAGATACACCAATTAACCCAGAGGATCCAGATAGCCCTAAATATCCTTTAGATGCAGCTAGTTTAAAGAATACTGTAACTAGAACTATTAACTATATTTACAATATTACCGGAGCAACTGCAGCTCCAACTAAAGTACAAACTCTTACTTTTACCGGTACTGGTACTATTGATAAGGTAACTGGTCAATTAGTAAATCTTGATTCAAATGGTCAAATTGAAGTAGACAGTGATGGTAATCCAGTAGCTGGTACAATTAACTGGAGTAGTGAGGGAACGAGTTTTGCAGCTGTAACCTCTCCTAAGATTACAGGATATAGTGCTGATCGATTGGAAGTTCCAACAGTTGATGAAGTTAATGGTTATACACCTGATATTTATGAAACTGTTGTATACGATGCTAATCCAGAACAGGCTACAATTACTTATATTGATACTACAACTAATAAAGTTTTGGAAAAACAAAGTGTTGACGGAAAATATAATGAGTCAATTTTCTTTGAAAATGATCCTCAAGATATAATCGCAGACTATGAAAAACGTGGTTATGAACAAGTAGCTAAGGATCAATTTAAGTTTATTAATGGCGTAACAACATATGGGGATTCTCAAGAAAATCCAAATGTTAACAACTTTACTGTTTACCTAGCTCACGCAACTATCCCAGTTGGACCAGATGATGACTTTACTCCAGATACACCAATTAACCCAGAGGATCCAGATAGTCCGAAGTATCCATTTGATGCTAAGAGCTTGAGCAAGACCGTAACTAGAACTATCAAGTATGTATATGCATCAAATAACCAACCTGTAGAAGGACTTAGTGATAAAGTTCAAGAGTTGAAGTTTACTGGTAAGGGAATTATTGATAAAGTAACTGGGCAATTAGTAAATCTTGATTCAAATGGAGAAATTGAGGTGGACGCTCAAGGTAAACCAGTAGCTGGTACAATTAATTGGACTGCAATAAATGGCACACATTTTGCTGCAGTAACTTCTCCAGAAGTAGCAAATTATAGTCCTGAACCGATTGAAGTGGTAGAAGAGGGCAATATTAATCAGGATTCAAAAGATATTGTTGAGATTGTAAAATATTTGGCTAATGAACAAACAGCTCAAATTGAATATATTGATAAAACTGATAATGTTGTCTTAAATAGCGAAAACGCCGCAGGTAAGTTTGGTACTGTGATTAGTTTCCCAACTTCACCTGACCAAATGATTGCTTACTATGAGGCTCGCGGCTACAAGTTAGAAAATAGTACTTATAATAAAGGTGCAACATTCCAAGAAGATAACTATAAGAACTTATTCAAAGTTTACTTCACGCACGCAACTATCCCAGTCGGACCAGATGATGACTTTACTCCAGATACTCCAATTAATCCGGATGATCCAGATAGTCCAAAATATCCATTTGATGCTAAGAGCTTGAGCAAGACTGTAACTAGAACTATTAAGTATGTTTACAAAGATACTAATGTATCAGCTGCACCCGATAAAGTACAAACCATTACTTTTAAGGGAACAGGGATTATTGATAAGGTAACTGGAAAGTTGATTGGTGAGATTACTTGGACTCCAGCTACAGGTAGTTTTGAAAGTGTGGTTTCACCAACTATTGAAGGCTATACGCCTGATCATTCAGTAGTAGCTGCAAAAGATGGAATTACTAAGGATAGCACTGATAGCACTGTAACAGTAACTTATACTAAGGACACTGAACCATCTACACCAGTTGTGCCAGATGAACCCTCAGTTCCAAGTACCCCAGATGAGCCTACTACCCCAGATGAACCATCAATTCCTGATACACCAACTACGCCTGACGAGCCATCGGTTCCCGACACTCCAAACAAACCATCAAAACCATCAGTTCCAAGTACACCTAATAAACCAGATACTGCAAGCAAGCCTACTACTTCAAATAAACCTGTTAATACTGTTTCGACAAGTAAGCCAACACAAACAGGTATGAGTACTAAACCAAATCATAATACAGTTTCTGAAAATGGAAACTTTGATGCATCAGTAAGTAGCAATAAGAATCAATCTACTTTGCCACAAACTGGGGTTAAAGATACCAATACTTTAGGAATTTTAGGTTTAGCAATTGCAAGTATGTCAGCAATTTTAGGATTGAGAGGTAGTAAAAAGAAAAAGGATTAACTAAATAACTTAAGAAAGACACATCCGTTTATAAGGGTGTGCCTTTTTGAGTTGTGGAGGAAATCAATTGTTTGATAATTTAAAAAGTAGATGCTATATTAAAGATGTAAAAAGAAAGCGCTATCATTAGCGATAAAAAAGGAATAAACAAGGTTAAAAAAGATTATAAGAAAGAAGATTTTATTATGAGTAAAATTAGTGGTTCAGATGCAATGTTAAAAGTATTGTATGATTGGGATATTGATCATATTTATGGTTTGCCAGGTGGCTCGTTTGACTCGACGATGAATGCAATTCATAATTGGAAGGATAAAATCAAATTTATTGAAGTTCGTCATGAAGAGGCAGGTAGTTTAGCTGCTTCAGCAGAATATAAATTAACTGGTAAGCTAGGGGTAGCATTTGCTTCCGCTGGTCCAGGAGCAGCCCATATGTTTAATGGGTTGTATGATGCAAAATATGATAAATCTCCAATGGTAACAATCATTGCTAATGTAGCAACAGATCATCAAGATGTAGATTTTTTCCAAGCATTTGATGAAGACAAATGGTTTACTAATGCAGCAGTTTGGTCAGCTCAACCAAAAACGGCACAACAACTACCAATTTTGATGGATGAAGCAATTCGTCAAGCTTATGCTAAAAAAGGACCGGCTGTATTAATTGTTTCAAAAGATTTAGGATGGGAGAAGATAGAGGATAATTTTAGGGTGAATAAAGAAGCTTATCCTCAAGCAAATTATCCGGAACCTACTTCTGAATCAGTCACTCAAGCTCTTAAACTTATTAAAGAAGCTAAAAATCCTGTTGTTTATTTTGGGAATGGAGCAAAGAAAGCAGGAAAAGAATTAAAGGAGTTTGCTGAAAAGTTTAAAATGCCTCTTCTTTCCTCTTACCTTGGCAAAGGAATCATTGAGGATGACTATCCAACTTATATTGGTACTATTGGACGTGCAGGTACAAAAGCACCTAATGAAGTTCAAAAATATGCTGATTTAGTAATTTGGGTTGGAAATAATTCTCCGTTCTCAGCTGCTTGGTTTGATAAGAAAGCTAAAGTTATTCAAATCGATACTAATCCAGCTAGATTTGGTAAAAGACACTCAGTCGATGTATCTTTACTAGCTGATTCAAAAAAGTCTTTGAGAGCTTTGATTGATAATGGAGAAGAGCGTAGTGAGTCTCCGCTATTTAAAGCAGCTTTAGCTGATCGTAACAATTGGGATGAATGGGTTGATAGCTTTAAAGATTCTAAGGAAAGGCCAGTTCGTCGTGAACCAATTTGGGATGTGATTAGTAAGCAAGCTGCTGATGATGCTGTCTTTGCAATTGATGTAGGGAATGTAAACATTGATCATCTTCGTAACTTAAAAATGCATGGTGACCAAAAATGGACTACTTCAGGTCTCCATGGAACTATGGGCTATGCTGCCCCAGCTGCGATAGCAGGAGCTTTAACTTATCCTGAGCGTGAAGTATGGCAGTTGGCTGGTGATGGTGGATTTGCAATGATGAATCAAGAGCTTTTAACTATGGCACGGTACAATCTCCATATCTTAAACGTTGTTTTCACAAATGAAACATTAGGATTTATTGAAGCAGAACAAACTGATGAATCTCATCAACCTTTGTCTGGAGTTATTCTTCCGGATAATGATTGGGCCAAAGTTGCTGAAGGGATGAATGTAAAAGGTGTGACTGTAAGAACAAAGGAAGAATTTGAACAAGCAGTAAAAGAATGGAAAAAGATGTCAGGTCCTATGCTGATCGATGTTAAATATACTCATAAGATGCCATATTCAACTGAATTGAATACTTTAGATGATCCAGAGTTTGTTCAGAAATACCAAGCTCAAGATTTGAAACCATTTAGTTATTTTGCTGAAAAGTATCATGTGAAAAAAGTAGGTGAGTAATCAATAAAGAAAATTCATTAAAATCAGAAACTAGATTATTAAATGGTTTCTGATTTTTAATTTACATAGGTTAGGAGGAAGTTTATGAAAAGTGTTTTAGCAATTAATACTGGAAGTTCGTCTTTTAAGTTTAAATTATTTGCTTTAAAAGATGAAGAAGTATTAGCAGAGGGGATGGCAGATAGAATTGGAATGACTGATGCATCTTTTACGCTTACAGGAAGAAATAAGCAAAAATATGTTCAAAACGTAGAAATCCCCACCCAAGAAGCTGCAGTTGAATTATTAATTAGTGCTCTAAAAAAATATAAAATTATTAATAATTTAAATGAAATTATAGGAATTGGCCACCGTATTGTAGCAGGAGGAGAGTCTTTTCAAGATTCAACTTTAATTACTCAAGATAATCTACAAGAAATTTTTGATTTAGGTGAGTATGCTCCTCTTCATAATAGGATTGAAGGTCAGGTTGTAAAAAAATTCATGGATCTTTTACCAGGTGTTCCAGAAGTAGGAGTATTTGATACTTCATTTCATCAAACACTTGATCCAATTCACTATTTATATTCAGTTCCCTATAAATGGTATAAAAAATATGGAGTTCGTAAGTATGGAGCTCATGGTACTTCAATTCGTTATGTTTCTCAGCGAGCCGCTCAATTAATGCATAAAAATTTAGCAGATTTAAAGTTAATTGTTTGCCATCTAGGTTCTGGAGCATCTATTACTGCAGTTAAAAATGGAAAGTCATATGATACTTCAATGGGTTTTAGTCCTGTTGCTGGTATTACAATGAGTTCACGTTCAGGAGATGTAGATCCTTCTTTGCTAGAATATGTAATGGAAAAAGAAAAGATACCAATGAAGAAAATGATTGATATTTTGGAAACCAAATCTGGTTTGTTAGGTATTTCAGAGTTATCTAAGGATATGAGAGATATAAAACATAATCTAAATAACCGACAAGCACTTTTAGCGCGAAATATATTTAAAAATAGAATTTTGCGCTATGTAGGAGCTTATATAACTGAAATGGCTGGTGCAGATGCGATAATCTTCACAGCAGGGATTGGTGAACATGACAGTGGAGTCCGGCAGAGTGTAATGGAGGGACTGAAAATTTTTGGACTTGTACCAGACCTTAAAGCAAATGAGCTAAATAAAGAAGGAATAATTAGTAAACCAGAATCTAAAATTAAAGCACTAATTATTCCAACTAATGAAGAGTTAATGATTGAACGAGATGTGGTTAGAGTAACAAATTTAAGTGCAGCATAGATTCTTTTTCACATGATTTCTCTAAAAATTGTATAATGATTAGAGAAGATAAAGAAAAGGGAAGTGTTTAATATGAGCTATCCACAATTAAATTTAGAAAAAGTAAGTGGTCCAGTAGCAACTCTTGATACTAATCAAGGACAAATTAAAATTAAGCTATTTGAAAAACAAGCTCCAATGACAGTTGAAAATTTTGTTCGTTTATCTAAAAAGGGTTATTACGATGGTACTACTTTTCATCGGGTAATAAATGATTTTATGATTCAAGGTGGAGATCCTGAAGGGGATGGTACTGGAGGAGAAAGTATCTGGGGTCATCCCTTCGAGGATGAATTTTCTAAAGAAGTGTTCAATTTGCGTGGTGCACTTTCAATGGCAAACTCAGGTCCTAACACAAATGGTAGTCAATTTTTCATTGTTCAAAATAAGAATATGCCTAAGCGTTTCATCAGAGAATTAGATGGAGCGGGCTATCCTAAGGAAATTATCAAGGCGTATAAGCAAGGTGGAACTCCTTGGCTTGATGGGCGACACACAGTCTTTGGCCAGGTAATTGAAGGGATGGAGGTTGTTGATAAAATTGCTAAAGTTAAAAAAGACAGTACTGATAAGCCAGTAGAAGATGTAATTATTGAGACAATTTCTATCGAAGATTAAGGCGGGAGACCGCCTTTTTATATGAAAAGGTGTACAAGTGAGTTTTAAAAGATTAATTAATGATCATATTCCTTCTGAATCGCGTTTACTAGCCAGTGCGCTTACTTTTTCAGGAGGATTTGTAGACGCTTATACTTATATTCAAAGAGGTCATACTCTGTCAGCTGGCCAAACAGGTAATGTTATCTTTTTTGCCCATTCATTAGCCCGAGGAAATGTTAGTGGAATGGTTACAAGAGCGAGCACATTTATTGCTTTTACAATTGGCTTGATGATTGTAGGATTATTCCATAAATATGTAAAAAGTAATTATTGGCGAGTTTTTTGTCTGTTTCCAATTTTATTGATTTGTATCATTGTGGGTTTTTTGCCAGCTAGTTTTCCTAATTATATTATTGTGCCGGCAATTGCTTTTTGTATGGCAATTCAAAATGCTTCTTTTAGTAAAATTGAAGGAATGGGTTATAATAACGTTTTTACAACAGGAAACCTAAAGAAATCAATGGTAGCTTGGTCTGCATATTTTTTTGGAGAAGATAAAAGTCAATACACGGCTGCGCAAAATTATATGTGGTTAGTAATTTCTTTTGCAATTGGGGCAATGGTGTCAGCTTTTTTACAAAAAAGCTATGGACTAAAGACAATTTGGTATGGGGCGATTTTATTAGCCTTAATTAATATGGGATACTTTCTCTTGCTAAAAAGAAAAAAGAAATTAAACTTGTAAAGAAAGCGGGAATAAAGGGTGAAAGTAATCAAAAAAATAAAAGGACTTTTCACGGAAAAAGTTCCATCTCAATCCCGTATTTTAGCAACTGCTCTGACCTTTTCAGGAGGATTTGTAGATGCTTATACATATATTCAAAGAGGTCATACCCTTTCAGCTGAGCAAACTGCAAATGTAATTTTTTTTGGTGAATCTGTAGTAACAGAAAATGTTAAAGGGATGCTGACGAGAGGAAGTACTTTTGTAGCTTTTAGTATTGGATTATTAATGGTAGGGTTATTTCATAAATATGTAAAAAGCAATTATTGGCGAGTTTTTTGCCTATTTCCAATTTTATTGATTTGTATTATTGTAGGCTTTTTACCGGCTAGTTTTCCTAATTATTATATTGTACCGGCTACTTCTTTCTGTATGGCGCTTCAAAATGCTTCTTTTAGTAAAATTGAAGGAATGAATTATAGTAATGCCTTCACCACAGGAAATTTAAGTAATTCTGCAGTTGCTTGGTCAGCTTACTTTTTTGGTGCAGATAAAGGAAAATATAGTGCTGCAAAAAACTATTTATGGTTAGTTATTGCATTTGCCCTTGGTGCAATTGTCTCTTCTTATCTACAAAATTTTTTCTATTTGAAAACAATTTGGTTTGGAGCAGTTGTGATTGCAATAATTAACATTCTTTATTTGGCAATGTTAAAAAGAACCCAGAAGATTAATTTTAGTTGATAAAAAGAAATAATTTATTTAAAAGAATTATTGACATTTATATTAAAGATAGGTATTATTGCTTATAAATAATAAGTATTTAAGGAGAAAACAATGGTTTATTTTAAGTTGAACCAAGTTAATATGGATATGTGTTGCTGTGAAAATAGTAACTTATTTGACGTGCATCCATTTTAACTTAACTCTTTAAAATTTATTTTTAATTAGGATATTAATAAGGCGAGTTAGATTCTGGATGTTGGAATTTAACTCGCCTTTTGTGTAGGAAAGGGATAGTAAAATGTCTAAATTAAAAGTTTTTGCTGCTGGATTAGTTACACTAACTACTGGAGCACTCTTAGCAGCATGTGGAAATAAAAATGCGACTAGTTCGGATACTGCGAGTTTGAATACTTCAACTCCGAATGAAATCTCGACCTTGGATTCAAGTAAGTATGGTGATACTACAAGTTCAGAAATTTTACAAAATACTGTTGAAGGACTTTATCGCTTTGATAAAAATAATAAACCTCAGCTAGCTGGAGCGACTGCTGTTAGTCGTTCAAAAGATCAAAAAGTTTACACATTTTCTTTAAGAAAAAATGCAAAATGGTCAAATGGTGATCCTGTTGTTGCTCAAGACTATGTAACAGGTTGGCAAAGAACTGTTGATCCGAAGAGTCAATCTTTGGATGCAGATAGTTATGCGATTATTAAAAATGGTGATGCAATTGCACAAGGAAAGCAATCTCCAAGTAAACTGGGTGTTAAGGCGATTGGAAAATATAAATTACAAGTTACTTTAGAAAATCCAATTCCTTATCTTCCTCAAATTTTGGAAGGAGCACAATTTTACCCACAAGATACCAATTTAGTAAAAAAATATGGCTCAAAGTATGGTACAAGTAGTGACAAAATGGCTTACAATGGTCCATTTGTAGTTAAGGGATGGACCGGATCTAACTTGAAGTGGTCTTTAAATAAAAATAAAACTTACTGGAATAAAAAGATTGTTAATTTAAGTAAGGTAAATTACCAAGTTGTTAAGGAAACGTCAACTGGAATTAATATGTTTAAATCTAATGAAATTTCTTATACTCCACTTTCTTCTGCTTATGTAAAACAATATCGTAATAATGATGAGTATCATTCAAAGATTACTCCAACTAATGGGTATATGAGTTTTAACTTAAAGCGTAAAGTATCAGGTAATGTGCATGTACGTCGTGCCATCAGTCAAGCAATTAATAAGAAGCAATTAGTAAATGATGTATTATTTGCCGGCAAAGTTTCTAATGGTATTGTTGCTTCAGACTTTATTACAGACCAAGCAACTGGTAATGATTACCGAAAAGATGCTGGGGATGTAGTAACTTATAATGTTGCAGCAGCACGTAAAGAATGGAAGTTAGCCCAAAAAGATCTTGGTAAAAAGATTACAATTGAATTGCTAACTTCAGATATTACAGATTCTAAGGCAGTTGGAGAATTTTTACAAAGTAATTTAATGGAAAATCTCCCAGGCTTGACTGTAAAAGTACGCTCAATGCCACTTAAGTCACGTCTGGCTAATACTACAAATCATAATTATGATATGGTTTATGGTACTTGGCAACCAAGTTATGAAGATCCAATTGATTTCTTAACTGTTGGTGGTCTGTTTAACTTAGCTCCTGATTATCACAATGATAATTTCTGGAATGAAATTGATAATGCACGCTCAAAATATGCCACTAATCCGAAGATGAGACTTCAATCTCTAATTAAGGCTGAAAATCAATTAATTAAGAAGGATGCTTTTGCAGTTCCATTATATCAATCTGCAACTTCTTACTTATTAAAGTCTAACGTTAAGAACTTCCAATTATCTCCATATGGTAATGTCGTTTACTATTGGAATGTAAAAGTTAAATAATGAAATAAAAGGTGAAATTCTGCTAAATAAAATGAATTTCACCTTTTTTGTACAAAAAAATACACCTTCAGTTGAAGAATTAGAGAAGGTGCATTTAATTAAAACAAAGTATAATGTTGAATGTTAATTAAATTAACATTTAAAGAAAAGAGATGATATTATAAAATTAGAGATAGTAGCTAATTTTATAAAAAAAGTTAAAATATTAAACTTCCAAATATCTTACTAATGCAAGATTAGGAGATGATATGTATCTAAGAATGATGATACATATCAATAATGATTATAACACGAGAATTTTTTAATGGAAGAATTTTTTGAAAAATATTTAAATTCATTTAAAAATATTTTTCAATTGCTCAAGTTTATAAATTAGGTTATACTTATTCGCATGTATTTCAGAGTTTAGAAAGGAATTTCAGTGGCTAACGTCAATAATTTTAATAATAAATTTTCTAAAGCTAAATTATTAAATATCTTTACTACGCCTAAAGGTGAAAATATTATTGCTTATAAAGTACCTCGAGGTGATAGTGGCTTTCAACAAACTTTTCAAGAGCTGAAGCGGCAAGAATTATTTTTGCAAACTGCGCAAAAACAAGCAGCCGACTTTGAGAGAACATGGATTACTTTATTTGTGCAAACACCAGGAACAAATTATTTAGCAACGACCTATCAAAAAGGTCAATTAGTAGCAAAACTTTTTGATATGTTTGAGGCTTTAGTAGTAAGTGCTGATCAAATAGATCGTTTCTATTTTCCTTTAGATTTTGCGAATCGGAGTTTAGACTATTTAGAGGGTTTAATGAAAAGTTTTAAACCGACTAAAGAATTTAATCCAGAAAAATGGATTACTTTTGAGGATGCTCCCAAAAAAGTAATAGCTCTTAATAAGTTTATTAGAGAAGAGGAGAAAGATCCTTTAACTTATAAAAGAAGTGATGGAATTGAAGGAGTATTAGCTGCTACCCAGTTTCCGCTGATAGCTGAGCTTGACTTTAAAATCTTTGGCGGTTCCCATTTGCTTCAAGATGAAAGTGCACAGAATTTTGCTCAACTATTTTTTGATTATTTATTAACTTTATTGGAACTTTATCCAGAAACCCAAAAAGACGTATTCACTTGTGTACCTTTAATTCGAGAAGCAATTGTAGAAAAGTATGATCATTCTAATCATGATGACCTTCCATTTTAGGGAGAGAAAAGGAGTAATTATGAAGAAGAAATTTAGTTTAATTTTATCCTTGGCAATCCTCCTATTAGTAATTACAGGATGCGGTAAAAATACTGGAGCTAAGCCGAATGTTAAGCAAAAGTTAACCTTAACAAATACTAGTAGTATTCCTACCTTCTTTTTTCATGGCTATGGTTCTAGTGCAAATGCTGAACACCAAATGACTAATGCAGCTTTAAAAGCTGATGTAACTCATACGGTAATTCGAGCTAATGTTAGTGCTGACGGTAAAGTGAGTTTTAACAAGACAATGGCAAAAAGTACCAAAAATCCAATCGTAGAAGTAAATTTAGAAGATAATAGGAGTGGTAATGTTAGCTATGTTAAGGATGTAATTGTAGCTTTTGAGCAAAAATATCACTACCAAAAGATTAATTTAGTAGGACATTCAATGGGAAATTTGATGATTGCTAATTATATTAAAGATAATTACAATAACAAGAACCTCCCACAAATTAATAAAGTAGTTTCAATTGCCGGCCATTATAATGGTTATTTAGGTGAAGAAGTAGGCCGGAAAGCAAAAATAAAAAATAAGCAAACAGGTGAGCCGGATGAGTACGCAGAAAGTTTTAAAAATTTACTTTCTTTGAGAAAGACTTATCCTAAAAATAGCCAGGTTTTAAATATTTACGGTGATAAAAAAGATGGTTCGAAATCAGATGGCTCTGTTTCAGTAGCCTCGGCGCAATCATATAAATATTTAATTAATGGGCGAGCTAAATCATATAAAGAAATTGAAATAACTGGAAAAAATGCTCAACATAGTAAATTGCATGAGAATAAAGAAGTAGATAAATATTTAATTAATTTTTTATGGAAGTAAGATAAAACATCCCTTGTGAGAGGGATGTTTTTTCATAGCAAAAAGTTATTGGAGTTACTAACTAATAAGTATTATCTTTGATTAATAATTTAGTTTATAATTTTATTAAAAGAAAGGGTGGAAATTTATGAGTAAATTAGCTAATGATACGCGAGTTTTCAAAATAAATCCTAAAATTGATGTTCAAAATGTTCACTTTGAAAATAGATATGGCTTTACCTTAGCGGGTCACTTATATATACCTTCAAATTTTGATGATAGTAAAAAACATGCCGCAATTGCTATCTCTGGTCCCTTTGGAGCAGTTAAAGAACAGGCCAGTGGTCTTTACGCTCAAACTTTAGCAGAAAGAGGCTTTGTAACAGTAGCTTTTGATCAATCAATGACTGGGGAAAGTTCTGGTAAAAGACGGGATGTCGCAAGTAGTGATATTTTCGTAGAAGATTTTAGTGCAGCAGTAGATTTTCTCGGAAAACAAAATTTTGTTGACAGAGAGCGGATTGGTGCCATTGGTATTTGTGGGTTGGGTTCACATGTTTTAACAGCCGCTTCAATTGATATACGCCTTAAAGCAGTTGCCACAAGTGTAATGTATGATATGGCTGATTCAATGTGGAAAGGTCTTAATAATACAAAAACAGCTGAACAACAGAAAAAAGAAAAAGAATATTTGGCAGAAATGAGATGGAAAGAAGTAGATCAAGGAGAGCAAATTACTGGTCTACATGAATTACCATTTGATGAAGATAATAATCCAATTTATGCACCTAAATTATTTGGGAGTACCTTACCGAATGGAGCAGATCCAGTAACTACTCAATTTTTTGAGTATTACAAAGTAAGAGCTTTTCATCCACGTTCAATTAATTCTAATTCAGCCTGGGATGCAACTACTCCTGTGAGTTATTACAACTTTCCTTTGCAACAAAAAATTGAGAAAATTACTGCTCCAGCTTTGATTGTTACTGGAGAAAAGGCGCATTCACGTTATATGGCACAAGAAGCATATGATCGTTTAAGAACTCAGAAGGAATTAATAGTGGTTCCTGATGCAACACATGTAGATTTATATGACCAAATGGACAAAATTCCTTTTGATAAATTAGAGTCATTCTTTAAAAAGAATCTATAGGTTGAGTCATCTTGAAAGATAAAAATTCAGATTTGTAATAAAGGCAGACTATTCTAAAACGGATAGTCTGTTTTTGATTAAATTTAGTGCAAAGAGTCTTTAAGCTTTTCCAAAAATTTGCTGTTTAAAGAAGTTAATTGAATATTTTTCTTCCAAATTAGAGTATTTAAATCAAAAACTCTTGGTGAGAGTGGACGATAAATAAAGTGAGGATCTTTAATAGCGGGTAAACCTTTGTAAGTAATAACGACCGTATTTGTTTCATAAGCCATTAAAATAGAATTGTAAGCTAAGTTAGATAACGCATAAAAATCTAATTTATCGAAGTTTTCTTGTGCCCAGACTTTAAATTTATCATTAACCATTCGTTGACTGATTATTCCTAAAGGATAGTTAATCAAATCCTCTGAAGTGAGAGCAACCTTTTTTGCAAGAGGTAAATTATCTTTAAAATAAGCAACAAATTCATTTTTTTGAGGTAAAACAATAGTATTAAAATTACTTAATTGGCGATTACCCATCACTACCCCAAAATCAAGGAGCCCATTTTCTATTTTAGCTTCGATTTGATCGGCATTTCCATCTTCCATCATAATTTGAACATTTTTATTTTTACCTAGTTCGCCTAAAATTTTCATTAAATTTCCCAATTCAGGACTTTCTCCTGCACCAATACGTAAAACTCCACTAATTATTTTATCTTTTTTGAGAGTTTGTGCAGTAAGATCACTTAAATTGACGATATCTTGAGCCTTTTGACGTAAAAAATAAGCTTCAGGAGTCAGTTTTAACTGATGATCTCTAATAAATAACTTAACTCCTAATTCTGTTTCTAAATCTTTAATTTGTTTTGAAAGAGCAGGCTGTGAAATTAATAATTTCTTTGCTGCACGGGAAAAATTTTTTTCTTCACAAACTGCCAAAAAATATCTTAATACTCGAATTTCCATAATTGATTATTATAGCAAAATTTAGATGCTAGTATTCAAGAAATAAAGTAGTTTATTAAATTATAGATAATTTAATTTAATAAAACGTTATTTTCCCTCAAATAATTTTCGATATAGAAGATTTTCTGACTTTTATTGGTAAATCACTATTATAGAAGTGTAGAAGGGATGAGAGAAATGAGAATTGGAGAACGTTTAAAAACGGTTCGACTTTTTTTAGGATTAACACAAACAGAGATGTCAGAAGGAGTGATGACTGAATCTTATTATTCTAAAGTTGAGCGGGATATTAGTAAAGTTAAAATAGATGCTTTATTAACAATGCTGAATAGAAATGGAATTTCTTTAGAAGACTTTTTTGAAATTAATAATCCAGAAATTGATAAAACAACTCTTGATGTTTTAGAAACTAGTCTGCTTACCTTACCCCAAAAAGATAGTTGGGATTTAATGGAGCTTTTATTTAAAGAAGCTGAAGAAAATAAGATTGATAAAAAAGCTGAAGTAGCAGATTTAGCTATTAGGTATTTACATCATTGCTATGTTAATAGTTGGGTAGCTGAGGGTAAAAAAGTGATTAAATTTATTGAAAGATTGCCCCCATATCCAATTTTAGCTATTGAAAAGTTGTGTGCGCAATATTATCATGCACTCTTTGAGAAAAATACTAAGAAAATTAGTACGATTAAAGAACTTTTAACTTTCAATGGCTATGAAAAAATCAGTAAAGAGTTACCTGAGTTAAATAATGAGGATAGACAAAGATAAGAATGTTAATTTCAAGAAAACTATTATTACTTAGACGAACTTTAGGACTTACTCAAAGCAACCTAGTGGGGAAGAATACAATTAGTGTATCGGCTCTCTCAAGAATTGAGCGTGAAGATACGACAATATTTGCGGAAGATTTAATAAATATTTTAGATAATAATCATATTACAAAGATGAAATTTCTAGGAGAATATTCTACTGTTGAAAAAACCGTTCGTTATTATCAAGATCAAGCACTCTATTACTTCTTAAATAAAGATGTCGCAAGCTTAAGTATTCTTTTTAATAATTTAGAAGTGAAAAGCAGGTTACTTAATTTATTAATAAAAGAAATGATTCGATCATTAAAAGGTGAGAAACTTACAGAAAATGAAAACGTTAAAAAATTACTTTTTAAGTTAAAAGACTACGATGATAACTTTTTGTGGTGTTTACTAGTCAGCTTAAAATTGTATCCAAATGATAATTTCGCAGTAATAGTTGAAAAAATATTCTATAAATATGATGAAAAAGATGTAGCAAATTCTACTGTAAGGCTGATTGCTGATATCGTAGTAGCTTTTTTGTTAAGTAAAGCGAATAAAAGGTCTTCTTTAAAGGAATATGGAATAGAGGTTTTGGATTCATTGAAAACTACCCCAAATATTTTTCTTCAAAAATTAGCCGTTCAATATCTAGTAGCTAAAAGAAAAAGGGATTTTAAGACAGTAAAGTGGATTGAGAATCAAGTATCGATAGCTGGTTTAAAGAAAGAATTTTTACAATTGATTAGATAACGCTTGTATTATTTCGATGTAGAAGATTTTGAGACAGATGTAATTTTTGGGCGTAAAGTAGAACATGAAAAAATTATATTAATAGTAGGAGAGACAAAAGACATGAAGAAATTTTTATCAACTTTAGTAGGAATGGGGTTACTTTTAGGTGGTATATCAATTGTGCATCCAATCGGGGTACTTCAAAAGGTACAAGCAGCTAATAATGTAGGTACAACTCTGCCATGGGATCGAGCATGGGATCACCAAGTCCATTCTATTCAGTCTCTTTATTTTACTAATTTCCATCCTTGGGAAGATGATACTCCAAAACATATAAAAGCAAAGGTTGATTTATACAATGATGTGTATAATAAAAGTAAAGTTCCGGGATATGAAGATTGGCAACGTGGAGAGAATCCAGATAATTGGAATATGTATATTAATTATATTAGTAAGAAATATTTATATCCCTATGAAGGAATGGCGCATCGTAATTTAAAAAAACGTTCAGCAAATATCTACGTAAAGGATAAGTCTTTGTTGCCAGAAGTAAAGGCGGCAATTAAAATGTGGAAGCCAGGTTTTAAATTTAATCTTGTTAATTCAATGAAACATGCCAAGTTTCGTTCAACTTCAAAAAAGTATGCTAATATTGTGATTTGTGATGATCCTTATTCTGAAGAATATGATGGAAATAAATCTTGGACTGGATCGGAATTAATTGAAGTTACAGATAAAAAACTAATAAAATCAAGACATATTAAGTATTGGGATGGTAACGGTCAAGTTCACAAGAAGAAAAAAGGTCAAGCTCGTTTAAATGATGATGTTGCAAATATTTGTGTACTTACTAAAAATATGTCCAAGCAAAGAAAAATTAATGAAATAGCGAGTCAATTAGGACAAATTATCGGTATTGGTTATAATGATGCCTTTTTCGAGGATATTTATAAAACTTATGGCACAAATGATATCTCTGCGTTCCATGGATTAGAGGAATATGGAGAAGATGAAGATGAAAATTACGTGTCTGAAAAAATGTTAAATTCACAATTTGTTGTAACGCAAATGGATGTAGAACATATAAATTGGATTTATGCGCACCCCTATGATGGCTACTCCATCTACTAAACTAGTAGAATTATGATTGTTAAAAAATCAAAGAGAGAACTGACCGGCGAAAATTAGTTACAAATAAATAAGGATAATAAAGGATAAGCTAGTAATAAAATCGGCTTATCCTTTATTTGTAGGTAGTAGATATAACAGGCGGATTATTTCAATGTGGAAGATTTTAAGACGAAAATAAACTTTAATGATAAAGTAAGGATTATTGAATGTAAAAATGAGGGATATTAATGAATAAATTTTGTTCAAATTGTGGTCATCCAGTTAAGAATACTGATAAGGTGTGTGGAAATTGTGGGACACCCCTTACTCCAGTAGAGCAAATTAATCAATCTACTAAAAATAGGGGATCTATGAGGCAACCAGCTAAGCAAGCTAGTAAGAAAAATCATTCTGCTTATAAATGGTTTATTGGAATTGGTGTGGTAGCACTTTTAGCCGAAGGTGGATATCTAGTTTATCAAAATATGGATAATTCAAATAACTCGGCAGTGATGGAAACAAAAAACTCTTCTTCAGTAACAAGTTCTGATAGTGCACAAAGTATTAATGCTGGTAGCAGTAGTAATCAAGAAGATGCGGCATCTGATAATAATGAAGATGACGGTGATGGAGCAACTGTAGCAAACATTGGTCCTAAAACATTAGCTTCTTCTGTTTTATTACTAGGTGGAAAAAAAAGTGAAGGCTGGAAGAGTTTTGCAACTCAAGATAGTCTTGAAGTCAATGTAATTCAAGCAAGCGCAGAAAATGAAAATTATTCTGAGCCTGGAACGGGAGTAAGTTATATGTTTACCAGTGACGGGCAAAATGGTGGAGAAATTCTTGAATATCGGATAAGTTCAGATGGATCAACTGTTTATTGTTACGAGCAATCTTCAAAAGATTCTGCAACGCGCCATGTAACTCCCTTTGCAACCTTAAGTGCTAAAGAAATTCAGCAAGTTAAAGATAGCGATGAAGTGAAGAATTTAGTAGATAAAATGGAAGTTAAGAGTTAAAAGTATTATTTAAGTTTAATAATTAATTGGATTACTTTTAGTAAAATGGTGGATAGAAAAATGAATGACAAAAAGCAAGCGTTACTCTATAAAATTAAGCAAACATATCTTGTAATTAAAGAAACAGAGAAAAATAACCAGAATATTATAGATTTACATAATAAAATCAGGGATATAAATTCTGAAATTAATTTTTTTCAAAAAGTTATGAGTGGTAATAAAATAGACCTAACAAACGCTAAAAACAATTCAGGAAAATTTAAAGCAGTATCTGTTCCCAAAATAGAAAAAACTCAGCCAGTTCTAAGCGACGAAACACCGAATAATACTACTATAAAAATCCTGGAATATAGACAACAATTAAAGAAAAAACAAGATGAGCTTCGTAAATTGAAGAAACCTGATTATAAACCTATGCACAAGTGGAAGTGGTGGGAGTATGCTCTATTAATCTTTATACCTTTAGTTTTATGGGCTTATGGACTATCTAAGATAATTCAAAGCAAAATTATAGCATTATCAATAATGAAAAATCCTTCTAAAAATGATCAAACTTTGTTTAATTTCTTGGCTTCTGGTAAAGCAGAGAATATTGGATGTATTGTAGGATTGATCGTTATTATTGGTATTATTATTATATTTAGAAAAACGGTGCCTAAGCGTGAGTATAATCAAAAGATGGCTGAATACAATCAAAAGATAAAAAACTATGAACTAGCTATATCTGAGTATAGAGAAAAGATTGCTGCACAGAAAAAATATGAAGAGTATCAGATACAAGTTACTAGCCGAAATGAGAGAATAGAGGAAAATAAAAGGCGTAGAGCTGGGGCAGAGAGAGCAGTAAAAGAACTTCCGGCTATAATTGGGCAAAATAAGATTAAAATTAAAAATTATGAGTATCTGAAAGATCAATGTACTTATTACTTAAAGCAAGCAAAAAAATTCAGAAAGTTACTTAAATCGAAAGAAGATTTGTTTATTGATGTTCCAGCAAAGCGGTTTGGTAATTTAAAATATTATGCAGAGTTATATGAACTTGTTCGTACTGAGCAAGCACTAACTGCGGGGGATGCTGTTCGGCTTGCTGAGGATCGTTGGGGACGAGCAGAAGAAAATTTAGCATTACGTCAAGATATTGAACGTAATAGTACTTTAATGAGAAATACTGTTGAAAAAGGTTTTCGAAACGTATCAGATAAATTAGAGATAATTATTGAGCAACATCAAGAAATTCGTAATGGGATTGAAAATATTAAGGAAGAACTAAAGGATATTAAGCAGGGTGTTAATGTTATAGATACCGATATGAAAAATAGTGCTGATAATATCACTTCGTCTATTAATGCGAATGCTAAAAGAATTAAGAGAACTATTCAAAGTGGCATAGCAGCAAATGTAGCAGTAAATACATCGCTTACTTCTAAGGTAGATGAAACAAATAGACAACTGGGAAATACGAATAGAAAATTAGATGGTATGAATGAAGCCCTTAATACTACTAATAGACAATTGTCTAGAAAATTATCACGTAAATAATTAGAGGTAACACGTTAAATAAAATTGATTTATGGCTTAAATTAACGAAGCAAAAGAATTATTTAAGTTGAAGTAAAATTTATCGAGTTTTAATTTTATAACAAATGTATTATTTCAATATAGAAGATTTCAAGACAGATGTAATTTTTGGGAGTAAAGTAGAATTTGAAAAAAATTATATTAATATAGGAGATACAAAATGAAACGCTTAAAGTTATTAGGGATTGCATTATTAGTTTTTATTGGCGTAGTCGGAGTTTCAGATAAAGTTAATGTGAAATCTGCTCAAGCTAGTGTCTTAAAAACAACAACTGTTCCCAAAAGATTTAGAGGTACTTGGTATTTAGCAACATCTAGAAAGAAAGTTCATGCCTATAAGATTAATAGTACTAGAATTAAATTAGATGGAGTAAATGCTCGAGTATACAAGTATTCTTCTAAGGCATATAGAGCTACCTCACTTTCAATTCCAAGTAAAGTTTTAATTAGTAGTAAAGGAAATACTTTGACTTTTTACTACATTGGTGGACGAATTTATCCTCTAAACCTTTCATCTAATCACCAAAGTTTAAGGGATGCGAGTGCTATGCAGACTTATTATAAAAGTAAGTCAGCTGCTTTGAAGCATTATAGAAGATAAGTTAGTGTCTCTAGTTTATTAGGTTGATTGCAATTATTAGTTGGAATCAACCTTTTTGTTTAAAAAATTAATGATAAGTAGAAGTAATTTTAAATAACGCTTGTATTATATCAATATGGAAGATTTCAAGACAGATGTGATTTTTAATAGTAAAGTAGAATTTGAAAAAATTATATTAATATAGGAGAGACAAAAGACATGAAGAAGAAATACTTAGGATTGGTTGTAGCTGCATTATTAGGAGTAACTCCTTTAACTGGTGTTGTGGCAAACAGCATTCATCCAAACATTGTTCAAGCCGCAGACGATGATGATCAAACTGCAACCTTATGGCTTAAGAAAAAGACTCCATATCTTGTTGCTAAAAATGGGGAAACAGTTGGTTCTCTTGCTCTACGTCCAGTTAGCGATGTTACTTCTAATGTAAGTAAAGTAACAAAAATGTTGGGAATGTCAGTTTATGCGAATATGGATAATGGTGATCCAGACTACACAGAAGCTCTAAGTGTAAATACTCCCTTAAGAAAAGGAAAAAGTTATAGTGCTGTGCTAACTTTTAATGTGAAAAATGGCTCTCACTATAGCAGATTATTACAACAAGGGAATTGGGGAAATTATGTAGGCAAAGAATGGTCATTATATGTATGGGATACAGGTGATAATGGGGCACCAGAACCACATATTGTTAGTGGAGATAAAATGGATTTAGGATATGAAGGGCGTGGTAATGAGAACGCCGCCTCAATTGTCGTCCCAATTAAAGTTGAAAACAATACCTCAGCTTCTTCAGTAAAGAAGGTTAACTTAAAAGGCTACGTTAGAGGCAGAAAGAATGCCAAGGTTACCACTTACACTTCAACTGGAAAGACTACTCGAACTAAGGTTTACGGACACCATACTTATAAATTAAATCAAAAGAAAACAATTAAGGGTAAAACTTATTACAAAGTCTACGGTAAAAGCTACTGGATTCGTGCGACAAGTCTCGTAATTAAGTAGTATATCTGGTTTAGAAAGTAATAAAGACGGATGAGTCAACAACTCAGCCGTCTTTTGTTTGGTGAAAAATGGAAGATAACAATTTAAAAGCTCCTTCTTCTTTTTCTAAAGGAAGAAGAACAAATCATAATAAAATAATCTTAATTACTGGTGGTATTATTGTAGCAATTCTTGTAATAATTGGGATTCATCTGCATAATTCTCCCAAATATAACCCTAATAGTCCCTTTTATAAAGAGAATATAACCTTTGGATATTATAAATATAAGCGTGTAACCTATAACACTGAGGATGGAACGTTTACAAAAGCTCCAGTAAAAAGAGTTTCAATTGAGTCAACAGTGTCTATAGTGAATAATATATTTTCAATTATGTATAAAAATGGAGATGGAAAGTCGGAGAGTTATAAGTATTTTAAAAGTCATCCCAAACTACTCCAAAATGTAGCAGCTACTAGTGGATTTTTTAACCATGTTAACTTAGGAAAAAGATATAGAGATGTTTCAGAGGAAGTAGTCTATGAATATCAGGATTGGTTAGGACTAGTAGAAAAAGATAAAAAGGCAGCCCAAGTTTGGAAAGATTGGCAAGCTTGGATGGATAGTTGTATCCCAGAGAAAAATTATAATTACGCAACGGAAAATATTTTTACTGGTTCAAAATATTATGTGACCTATTCTCCAACTACCCAAGAATTAATTAATGGTGAAAAAGTAGAGGTAATGTTAGATGGAGATACAAAATTATTATCTAAATATAATGTGGATCTAACTCCAATAAAAGTTAAAGTTAGTGGCTTCCCTACAACACCTGAAGAAGTTGATGATTAGAGAGGATTATAAAAATAAAAATGAAAAAATTTTGTACAAATTGTGGCCATCCCCTAAAACCTACTGATAAAGTTTGTGGAAATTGTGGTCAAGTTACCAACAATTCTCAAAATTCCCCAACAGCTCCCAATCCTAAACCCTTAAAATCAAAAAAGAAAAAAATAAAATATTTAATTTACATTGGAATATTAGTAATTGTGGCAGCTCTAGGATTTGCTGGCACCAAATATTATAGTCAGGATAGTCAGGCTTCTAGAATTGTAAATGCTCTTACTACTAATTCTCCTAAATTAAAAAACTATGTTATTACTGATAATTCGACTGTTAAAATTACTCCAGAAACTTTAAAGCCTTTGCAAACATCTTATGAATATCTTAACAAAAGTGATAAAAAGAGTTTAAAAGATTACCTAGTTAATTCTTTAAAACAACCAAATTCTAAAGAAACTCTTCAATTAGTGAGAAATGGAAATTATTTTATGATTTTCCCTAAATATTCATTAAAAGTTAGAACCTATAGTCCTGTAATTAATACAGATGATGACAATGATTTACTTTATATCAATGGGACTAATATGGGAAAAATAAAATCTAATGGCAAGAAACAGGTAAATCTTTTAGCAGGAATGTATGATATAACTGTCTATAATAAACAGAAACAAGAAACTAACAAGACTGTCGATATAGTTAATAACGATCCAGTATTCCTGGATGTAAAAACATATAGTGTAAAAATAAAAGGACCAGCTTATAGTAAGATTTATTTTAATGGTATCCATGAAAAAGAAGGTACATTGGATAAGAATGGTGAAACCATTAGAACATATTTTCGTGGGGGTAATGATGAAAGCTCCTCTTCTTCTCATAAGAAATATGATCCAGATGAAGATGGAGAATTCTATTTAACCACTGTGGTTGATGGTAAGACAGTAAAATCTAAACCTATCAAAGGGTTAATTGACCAACTAGCAGATTTTAATACTTATGGTGCAAATTCAGATTCCAGAGTAATTAAATGGAGCTCTGACGATGATGATTTTGATTACATCGTAACTCCTAAGTGGGATACAGATGTAGATGTAAAATAAGATAGAATTTTGGCGTAAAGAAGAAGTCCTAATTAATGAAATACGGTAAACATTTCCTAAAATAATCATTTAAGACCTAGAAGTTTAATACTTTTAGGTCTTTTTATCTTACTACATCGCTGCTTAGTAAAGAGCTGTGAAACTTTTTTGCTAAAAATCAAAAAAATAGGCTATTTTTTTATTTAATATAATAGTATATTTTTAAGAAAATTGGGTAAATATTTTAGAATAAGATAACAAATTGAGTTTTACACCGATAGTATTAATTTTTTGCCATTCCCAGTAAAGTACTGCTACAACAGGAATAATAACCAATAACTAAAAATTGGTAATGAGGAGTTAGTGTACTGTGAAACAATTAATTTAGTGGGTTGTTTAATATTTTGACTTTTGGTAATATATCAGTGTAATAGTTTAATATTACACTTAAAAGGAGAGATAATGGAATTCCAAGATAATGTACCAATTTATTTACAAATTGAAAAATACTTGTACCGTCAAATAGCCTTGGGAAATATCAAGGCAGGTGAGAAGATTCCTTCAGTACGGCAGTTAGCAGTTGAATTGACCGTAAATGTAAATACAGTGCAGCGTGCTTTGGCTGAAATGAATCGTGAAGGTATTTTAGAAGTTAAAAGAGGACTCGGGTCTTTTGTGACAACCGATAAGAGGTTAATTGAAAAAAAGTGTATGGAGCTAGTGAAAGATACAATAAAAGAATTTTTGGAAAGCTGTCGCCAGTTAGGCTTAGATAAGCAAGAAGCAGAAGAAGTTTTGAGAAATTACATTAAAAATGATGAAAAATAAAGAAATGCTACAAATTGAAAACTTAACTTACCATAAAAATCTAAAAACAATTTTGAGTAAGATAGATTTAAATATTACCAGTGGAAAGATTGTTGCACTCTTGGGAGAAAATGGTGCAGGTAAAACGACCTTGATGCGTCTAATAGCTGGTTTAGCTAATAATTACAAAGGCCAAATTCAAGTAGAAGGTGAGACAAAGTCAGAAAATAGAAAAGCCCTTGTATCAATGTCAGATTCTTTGAAGGGACTTGGAAATGGCACGAGTATTAAGTGGATAAAAGAATTTTATGAAAGATTATTTTCAGATTTTGATCAAGAACAATTTGAAGAATTAAAGAAGTTCATGAAGTTAAATGATGAAATGAAATTAGGGCAACTTTCAAAAGGGATGCAAGAAAAGCTGAATATTGCTCTAACTTTAAGTCGCCATGCAAAACTTTATCTATTAGATGAGCCATTTTCGGGAATTGATCCAATGACGAGAAAGAAAATAATTAATTCGATTTTATTGTGGAAAGATGAAGATAGTACCTTAATTATTTCTGATCATTTTGTAAATGAAATTAGAAATCTATTGGATGAAGTGGTCATTATCAAGGATCATCAAATAGCAGCACAAATTTCAGCAGAGGATATTAGGCAGCAGGGTAAAACGATCGAGGAATACTATACTAGTTTTTATGAGGATGAAGAATAAAATGACAAAATTTAGTGCTTTATTTAGAGAACTTCTGTCAATACGTTGGCGAAGTGTAAAAACATTAATTTTGCTCCAAGTAGTTGCAACTGTACTTTTGAGCATTTTTGGATATTTAAAAACAGCAGCCTTTCATAATTTAACCGTCTTGGTACAAATTTTTAGTATATTAGCACCGATAGTTGATATGTTGTACTTAGTAATTTCAGCTTGGAAAAATGAGCAAGTTTATGGGTCAAATACTTGGAGATTAGTACCGGTAAGTTCAACCAAATTATATTTAGGAAACTTATTAAGTGATATTATTGGTGGGATTTACTTAGGGCTTTTGCAGATTGTAGGTGTAATTCTCACATCTTTACCTTTACTTTTTAATAAATATGTAAGAAGAGGATTAGGAATTCTATTTAGTAATAAAAAAGATGGGCTATTTAATCCTGCGACTTTAAGGGAAATCGGAAATGAGTTTAAAGATGGAGGCCCAGAGTTTATTTTACTTGCGTTATCTTTTTTGATAGCTTTACTACTAATTATCCTAATTTTTTACACTGGGGTAACACTTCTTAATCTCAGTTCCAGAGTAATTGTAGATTTTTTACCAGAAAAATTTAATCGTTTGTACCGTTTTATCGTATTAACTGTTTTATTTATTGTTTTATTAATTATCTCACTCAACTTTATTGAAAAACTTTATAATAATCTATCTATTGCTCTCTCACTAATGAGTGGTAGTTTAGAAAGCTTTGGCGTATTTAATGTATCTGTGGGAATTTTTGTGGTAATATTTAGTTTAATCAATATTTGGCTTTTAAAAAATTATTACGAAGGAAAATAGTCTAATAATATGAAATATCCAGAAAAATTATTAGAAAAGGTAAGGCAACGAAGTCAAGGGATGCAGCTAGAAGGTATAAATGAAGGTGCTGGTCCTGTGAACCCTGTATTAATGTTAGTTGGGGAAGCACCAGGATGTAATGAGATTAAAACCAATATTCCTTTTAATGGCAGCTCAGGGAAAGAATTGATGAAGTCACTTGCTTTGTTAAAATTAAAAAGGGAAGATGTTTACATAACTTCGGTTGTAAGAAGTAGACCTTATAGTAAAAAGAAAGTATTTGATAAAAAGCTTAATACAAAAATAGTTAAGTATCCTAATCGTAAGCCGACGAAGAAAGAGATTTTAGCTCATGCGCCCTTATTTGATTATGAGGTAGAGCAAGTAAAGCCAAAGATCATCGTAGTAATGGGCTCAACTGCAGGTGAACGATTATTAGGCTCAGAATACAAAATTTCGACAGATCATGGCAAAGTTTTAGAAAATCAAGCAATCTTACAATTAAATCAAAATGAAGATGGATATGAATGGTCAAAAGATAAGTACACGATTTTTCTTGAGTACCATCCTGCAGCCGTTTTATATCGACGTAAACTACAAGAGACGATTGAACAAGATTGGTTAAAAATTGGACATTATTTAAAAGATAGTAAATAAAAAATAACTCCCAGATTGGATAAAGAATCAGAATCCAAACTGGGAGTTTTATAATGGGATAAGCTGATAAAAACTGGATAATTTGTTGCTAAGATGAAACCAGCTTGTTAGTTAATTAAGGCAAAAAAACTGCTTAATATCTTTTCACCCTCTAAATTAACAGGGGATGAAAATATTAAGCAGTTATTTTATAATTATTTGGTACACATTTGGCATACAAGAAATTATCTAGTAATTCATCGAAAAATGTTGATATTAGTGAGTTTGAATGTAACTCAAAACTTGCTCCACTTCTTCATTAGTAAAATTATCTTGACCAGATTTCATTGCGTGGATTTTTTCAACAGATAAGTGACTTCCAAATGCTAATGCGGTATCATTAATTCCATTTTTAACTTCGTAATCAATAATTGCGTCCATTAAATCATTTGTATTCATTGTAAAGTCCTTTCTAAACTAATTACTAAAGTACTTGATTTGGTTAAGTGGGTAATATCTTAACTTAACTTCTCCAATAATTGCACTCTTTTTAATAAAACCAATCAGTCGGGAATCTTTTGAGACATTCCGATGATCACCCATTACAAAGTAGGAGTTTTTAGGAACTCGCTTAACTCCAAAAAGTTGTTGTAAAGAAAAATTATTAGTGTAAAGTTGTCCCTTAGGTAATTTCTTTTCATATTGGGTTAAATAAGGTTGCTTGATTGGTTTCCCGTTGATATACATGACATCATTTTTTGATTCCACTGTATCACCAGGTAAGCCGATAATTCTCTTAATATAAAGAGCACCTGGCTCATCAGGGGCCTTTAAGATTACAATATCTCCTCTTTGCAACTTAGTATGTCGAACTGCAATAATTCGGTCGCCACTTTCAAATGTCGGCTGCATTGACGGCCCTGAGACAGTTTCATTGGAAAGAAAGAATCTAAAAATAATAAAGTAGATTCCCATGAAAATTAAAACCATTACTACAATTTCAAGTAGTGATTTCCCCCAAGATTCTTCTTTTTGAGAGGTTTTTTTATTATCCTTTGCCATAAATCTAACTCCTTTATCTTTACTATTCTATTATAACTGTTTTTTATGTTTTTGAATGTTAAAATCTATTGTAAAGGATAAATAAAATGGAAAATTTAGTAAATAAATTAATTACACTAGATAGAACAATTAATTCAGAGCTTGTTCATAAACGAGTAGTAGAAGTAGAAAAAATTATCGATAAAATTAGTAAAAAAGATGTAATATCCACAATGCCTGCAAGATTAGAAATTTTCCCAGATGAGTTTGAGGAAATCAGTGAAGGATTAACTTTAAGTGAAGTTCAAGACTTAAATGTCTTAAATAAATTATTAACTAACTTTAGAAGCTATTTATCAAGAAAGTATGGTATCTGGTCGTTACCTAATTTAGCAGCTGCAGAAATGGTAAAAGAAGAGTTTAATGCTAAAACCGCTTTAGAGGTAATGGCTGGTAACGGTTATTGGTCCTTAGCTTTAAATAAGGTGGGTATTAAGACAAAAGCAACTGATTCACTAGAATGGGCGAAAACCTCTCAAACTGGTAGTAATCGATTTTATCCAGTAGAAAAACTAACCGCTGAGCAAGCAGTAAAAAAGTATCCCGATGTAGATATAATTTTATGTGCTTGGGCGCCTAATTTTGGTAGTGAAGATTATAAATTACTTCAAAGTTATCGTAAATATTACGATTTGAGCACAAAATTACTTTTTATTGGTGAAAAGGATGGCGCAACAAATACGCCGCTATTTTGGCAAGAAGCAAAATTAATTGATAAAAAGAAAATAAAGAAGATCAATCAAGTATTTCAAAGTTTTGATTTTATAGATGAAAGGTTTTATGGAATAAGGTAAAAATGATAAATATAAAAAAAGTTTTTCTCTTGGTGATAAATTTGCTGGCTTTAGTTGGAATTGGGTTGAGTTTATCACTCCAACAGTCCCAGCAAGCAGACCGTATTTTAAATAATAATGGTTTGTCACCCAAGTATAATGTTTATAAGGTAAGTAATAATAAAACTATTAAAGAATTAATTACGGATTTAAATAAGTATCCTAATAATCAAATACAGGTTCATCTAAAGTCGAAATATGATACTGATAGAGTTTTAATTTGGGCTAATTATACTCCTTCAAGTTTACCTCTAGAAAAAAGTAGTGATCGTTATTTTTCAAAGAGTGATTTTACCAATCAAGTACCCTTAGCAGTAGTGGGAGAGGCTGCAAAAAATAATGTTATTACTTATCAAAATCATCCCTATTTAAAACTAGATAATCAGTATATTAGTGTAATTGGCCAATTTAAAAATTCAGCAAAAGCAAAGGGATACTACCTAATCACTGGAGTTAATTTACCAACTGCCAATGAGAAACTAAAAAATTATATCATATCTGTAGATGGTTTAAGTAATAAACAAGCTACTACTTTAGCTAAACAGTTAAAGGCCTCCCACAAAGTGGTAGACTATGCAACAACTTATAACCGTCAGCACGGAATTAATCCAACTAAAAAATTCATCTTCACTTTATTATGTGTAGTAGTTATTTTATGTAGTTCTTGGATTTGGGGAATGATTGACAGTAACCAAAATAGAAGATTACTGGTTAAAAGAGATATTATTCAGTTCTTAGTTAAAAATAATATTTTTAGATTTGTAATGGAAAACTTAGTTTTAATCGGTTTTACTTATTTAGCAATTCAAGCTTTATGCTTCTTCTTAAATAAGCAATCTTTACTGGGCTTATATTTCATTATTTACTTATTAGAATGTGCTACTTATGGTTTAAGTTTACTTTTTAACCAGCGAAAGGATAAAAATCATGCAAAAAATACCGACCGAGTTTAAAGAAAAATATAATAAGTTGCTGGGAGAAAAAGAAGCAGCTAAGTTTTTTAAAGCAATTGAAGCTGAAGATAAGACAAAGGGATTTAGATTAAACAGTTTAAAGAATGGCTTTAAAGATGTAGGTTATCCGCTAGATAGTCGAGTATCTTTTACTGAGAATGGATATTATGGGACAGCTTCAGGAAAAGATAGTGAGTGGTTAGCAGGAAAAGTATATTCGCAAGACCCTTCTGCCATGTATCCAGCAGAAGCAGCACAAATCAAACCAGGAGAAGTTGTATTAGATTTATGTGCAGCTCCTGGAGGAAAGTCAACAGCGCTAGTAGAAAAGCTTCAAGGTAAAGGAACATTAGTAGCCAATGAAATATCTCCTGCTAGAGCTAAAATTTTACGGGAAAATTTAGAAAGATGGGGAGCTGTAAATAGTGTGATAACTAATGAAAATCCAGCTCGCTTGGTAGATAATTTTAAAAATTTCTTTGATAAAATTGTTGTTGATGCTCCTTGTTCTGGGGAAGGGATGTTTCGTAAAGAGCCAGATGCAATTAAATATTGGTCACAAGAATATGTTTTAACTTGTCAAAGTCGGCAAAAAGAAATTTTAAACTCTGCTGTAGAAATGCTAAAGCCAGGTGGGATGTTGGTATATTCAACTTGTACTTATGCGCCAGAAGAAGATGAAGAGATAGTAAGTTGGCTAGTAGAAAATTATGATTTTAAGATCTTACCACTTAAACACTATCCAGGGATGAGTGCAGGTCAGCCCGAATGGGGAGATGAGCAAGAAAATTTAAAAAATACCGTTAGAATGTGGTTTCAAAATGGAATTGGAGAAGGCCAGTTTGTGAGTTTATTGCAAAAACCAGGAGAATTACCCAAAGAAGAGAAGGAAAAGAAAAAGAAGCGAAAAAAGGAAAAAACAAAGAGTAGCTTTGAAAAAATTGATAAAAAAGAAGTTGAACTAATTAAAAAAGTTCTTGATAAATTTAACTTACCCACAGAAATGGAAAACTGGGAGAAGAAGACTATTAAGAGAAATGATCATGTGGTTTTTCCAGCCTTAAATCCAGTTTTATTAAAAGGATTACATGTTTTAAATAATGGGGTTGAGTTAGGCTTATTAAAAAAGAATCGTTTTGAACCTTCACATGCATTAGCTGAAGTATTGGGCCAAAAGCCACAAACGGAAGAAATAAAATTAAGTGAAGAAGAATTTAAAAAGTTTGTTCATGGTGAAAGTATTAAGTTAACTGATAATCAATTAAGAGGATTTGTCTTAGTAAGCTACCAAGGAAATATTTTTAGTTTTGGTAAAGTAGGTGGGGACAATATTCTAAAAAACTTTTATCCTAAAGGACTTCGTAATTAAAAAAGTTGATTAACTCTAAAAGAGTTAGTCAACTTTTTTGGTATTAATTTGTTTAAAATAATTAAATAAATCTGAATCTAAGTAGTAGTCAATGTTAGAGATAGACGAAAAATCACTTATGCCAAAAATAGCACATAAAGTAGTTAATTCTGATTTTAATTGTTGAATTAACTGAATAAGATTAGTTGTAGAATCAGCATGTTGTAGAAATAAGTTAGCAACTCCAACAAAGTCTGCTCCTAGAATCAAGGACTTAAAAATATCCATTGAAGTAGTGATTCCTCCTGAAGAAATTAAAATTTCAGGTGGATTTTCTTGAGCTCCAAGCAGACATTTGGCAGTAGATAGATTTAAATCATCGATAAAATTTAGCTTATTTTTTTCACGACGATTATTTTCAATAGTGGCAAAATCAGTTCCACCACTTCCACCAATATCAATATATTCAAAGCCGTTACTTTTCAAAAAAGCTAAACTCTTTTTGCTTATTCCATTGCCAACTTCTTTTAAGATGACAGGAACTTCTACGCTATCTTGAATTCTCTTCAGGTTATCTAACCAGTGAAAGTTTCGATCTCCTTCGGGCATTACAATTTCCTGTAAGACATTTAAATGGATTTGAAGAGCGTCGGCAGAGAGTATTTTGACAATCTTAGCGGCTGTTTTTGGAGAAGTATTAGGGTTGACATTAGCAAATAAAAAACCATGAGGATTTTCTTGTCGAGCAACTAAAAAACTATTTAGTTGTTTAGGTTCTTTTTCTAATATACTAGCTGATCCTAATGACATAGCAATGTTTTCTTTAGCAGCTGCTTGAGCTAAACGCCGATTGATAACTTCTGCGTTAGCTGATCCACCAGTCATTGCATTAATAAAAAAAGGAGCACTAACTATTTTGTTAAAAAGTTTAGTAGTAAGTGAAATTTCGGAAAGGGCTATTTCTGGTAAAACAGGTCGCATAAGGTGGACTTGATTAAGTTCGTTATGAGAAGAAGAAAAGAGCTTTTTTGCTAATTTTAAGTGATCATCTTTTCGTTGGGAGTGTTGCGACATAAGAACCTCTTTAATTAATGGAATGAACTAAAAAATTTAATGGTAAAATACCATTTTCTTTCCATAGGACTTTCATTTGTTCAATATTTGTATTGGTGTCAGCGATTACGATACCACAATCACCATTTCCAGCACCAGAGGTTTTAGCGGCACCACCAAACTGTTCAGCAACTTCAATTAAGTTGCTGAGGCGTGGAATTTCAATTGCAATATGATTGAGAGCCGCAAATTCTTTTAAAAGGGTGCGATTAATTCGAATTTGATCTTTAATAATTGAAATATCGCCCTTTTCAAACCCTTCAATCATTTTTAGAACACACTCGCGAGAATTTTGAAGAAAATCTTCATATTGATGACGAATGTGGGCTTTTTTAGCATTTGTCTTATCAACAAGTTGAGAAGTAGATGCTGGCTTTTGACTCCAGCCAATAACTAATTCGAGATCATCTGGAGGAGTTAAAAGTTGTACTTTTAATCCAGGCCATGCTTCATTTAAAACAGCACTTAAACTTTTAGCTTTGAGTTCTTTTTTTAGCCATTTTTTGTCAAAAGTTTGGTATGCTAACCAGCCACCATAAACACTGGCTGCAATGTCACCTGCTGAACCATTTCCTTGAACGCTGTAGTGAGAAATAGCTGAAAGTTTAAAAATAAGATCTTTGCTACAATTTAAACCATAAAATTTCAAAATAGCTTTGACAGTTGCAACAGTAACTGCAGCTGAAGAACCTAAACCAAATTTTTTACCATCTGGAGAATCTAGGTCAGAATTAACATGTAAATCGTATAGTGACATTGAAATTTTTTGCTCTAAGCAAAATTGTTCCGTAAATTTAATAGCCGATAAAATATATTCGAAAGGATTATCACGATTATCAATAACCATTTGATTACCTTGGCGAACCCAATGAAGGGAGTCTTGAGAATATTGCTTGGAATGAATTAATCCTGAAGATCCAGTCGATTTTTCAATTGAAACAGTTACAAATTCATTAAGTGCTACTAAAATAGCTGGACAGTTTTGTTCTAAAACTGCATATTCGCCAGCAATATATAACTTTCCAGGTGCTTTTTCAGTTATCAAAAGAATTTCCTCTAATCTATTCAATCATATTAGTTTAAAATGGTCACTCCTGGACCAAAACCTGCAGTAACTATTTTAACATTAGGAAACAGTTCCTGAACAGAGTTAACAATCTTTTCAGTATAATTATGTTTTGTAAGAATCTTAACGTTCGGGCCAGCATCAATCGTATAATAACATTCGATACCCTGCTGACGTAATTTATGAACTAAATTGATTAGAGCAATTGTTTGAGGAGAAAAATAAGTAAAACTAGGCTGGGAAGTTAAATTTAAGGAGTGCATTTCGTTAGCTGATAATTCACTTAGTTCTCCTAATTGAGTGAAATCTTTGTTATCAATAGCCTTTTTCATTAAATCAATCTCTTCTTGATTACGAGCAAGCCAATTTTGGTAAAAGGGAGAAGATTGAGCTAATTTCATCCCTGTAGAAGAAGAAATTTCTTTAGGGTGGGTATTTACTTCAACTGCTAACATCTGTAAATCCCAAGCTGGTTTTTCAATAAGGGAAGTAGCAAAAGAAGTATCATGAGAATTTCCTTTTTCCCAAATGACAAAACCACCATAAACAGAACGTGTTGCTGAACCTGATCCTAAGCGGGCAAGTTTAGAGAGATCTTTTTTATCTAAATCAAGTTGATAACTACTTGCAAAACTAGCAGCTAAGGCCGCAAATGCAGAGGCAGAAGAGGCAAGGCCAGCAGCAGTGGGGACATGATTAATCGAAGATATTTTAAAGTGGTCGTTGAAACCATACATTTTCTGGAGGCGTTTAATATATTCAAAGACTCGTTTACTACTGCTTAAATCTTGTTTTTGGCCGTTTAGATAGAAGCTATTCTCTGTTAATTCAGGACTATGTTCAAAAGTTGTGTCAGTATAAAAAGCATCTAGTGTCATAGATAGACTGGACATTAAAGGAAGCTTTAAATCAGGATTGGCTTTACCCCAGTATTTAATTAACGCAATATTAGTATGGGCGCGTGCTGTTTTTTTATTCATTATTAAATTTCCTCTATCCAATAATTAACGATGTTACTTTTTACTTTTCCGATAATTTGCTGAGCTATTTCTTTCGTAGGGCAAAGGGCGATTACAATACCACCTAAACCACCACCTGAAATTTTTGTTCCTAAAGCACCACTTGCATTAGCTACTTCAATGATCTGATCAATTTTAGAAGTGGAAAGATGGAAAGAAGCTAAAATTGTTTGGGCTTGGTTAAAGATATCACCAATTTTAAAAATATCCTTGCTAAGCCATGCTTTTTTAAAATCATTGGCTAATGAGCCAAGTTGGTCAATGCGCGTTTTACCATCTTGAGTAGTTTCAAGTTGCTTTCGAACTAATTCAACAGCTTGACGAGTATTGCCAAGCTGACCGCTATCCATAATTAATAGACTTGCTCCTAGATGACTTTTAAGAGCTGTGGGACCAGTTGCTTTACTAAAACTTACCAAATAATCAGAATTAACCGTAGCTGTGTCTAAACCTGAAGCTTTTCCGTGATTAATCATTTCTGCATGATTGGCAATTTTCATAATTTCTTTTTTAGAAAGATTAAGGTTTAAAAATTCATTTAAAGCTTTCGTAGTGCCTAACGCAACTACTGCACTTGATCCTAAACCACGTTCTATTGGAATTTCTCCTTCATAGGTTATCTTTAAAGTGGGAGGAGAAGATAAGCGAGAAGTTAAAGTTTTATAAATATATTTAAGACCATCATAAGTAGCTGGTGCACTAAGAAAATCGCCGTGATAGTTTTTTGTGATCATTTGACTATTACCTACAGCAAGAGGTTCAATAGTCGTCTTGATCTGCAAAGCTTTAATTGGCATTGCAAAGGCATTTTTGCCGTAAACAACAGAATGTTCACCAATGAGAATTACTTTTCCATGACTTGTAACAGTAGTTTTATTCATTATTTTCTCGTTTTATCCTCTTTTCTCTGAATTATCTTTTTTGTATAATTAGAATACGTGTTCGCATAAAGCAAGAAATTGACTAACTAGCTCTGAGGAGGTCGTAAATTGATTAATTTACTAACTGGACGTCAAACTGATAATTTACAAGAAGAAATTATTCGACGTGCAATTGAATGTTATAGAGATGACGAAGATAAGTTAACTTTTATTATCGTACCAAATCATATAAAGTTTACCACAGAAATAGATGTTTTAAGCACTCTAAATTCTAGGTATAAAAAATCAAGCGTAAAAAATTTGCAGGTACTCTCATTTTCCCGCTTGGCATGGTTCTTTTTAAAAAATGAAAAAATTAATTTTCCAGAGATTTTGGATGATGCTGGAAGTGTCATGCTTTTGAAACAAATTGTCGAGGAAAATAAAGATAATTTATTGATCTTTAAAGATTCAGAAGTTAATAATGGCTCATTAAAACAAGTCTATGAAGCAATGCTTTCAATTAAACAAGGAAATTTAGATTTGGAAGAAATTGATGAAGATGGGCTTGGTGATAAAGAAACTAAAAGAAAAATTCATGATTTAAAACTAATTTATCATGCTTTCAGTGCTAGACTCTCTGATAAATTTGCTACAAAAGATGAAGTAGAAAATTTATTAAACAAGTTTTTGATGAAGGCAAAGAACTTAAAAGAAATGAATTTCTTCTTTGTAGATTTTTCGCATTTTACATCTCAAGAATTGAAAAATGTCCAGTTAATTTCTACTAAAGCTAATAATATAACTTTTGCTTTTAAAACAAAGGATGGCACGATAAAGAAAACTTCTCAAGTAGGAGATTACGATTACATTGTGCAAAAAACTATTAAGCAATTAAAAGCAAGTTGGTTCCAGCAAGGATTAGAGGTTAAAGAAGAAGCTTTCCTAAGTAAGAATAAAATCTCAAAAGCTGAAAAGTTAAATGGTCTGTGGGTGCAAGAGCTTCCTCCGTTTAAAGATAGTAATGAATTTAAAGATTTTACCTATTTTATAAAGGCGGATTCACGATATGCAGAGGCTTATTTTGTTGCACGAACAATTTATCAACAAGTTGCCTTACATAATTATCGTTATCGTGATTTTTTAGTTTTAGCACCAAATCTTAGTGAATACGAAACTTATTTAGCCCCAATTATGCGCCAAAATAAAATTCCATTCTTCAATGATTTACAAAAACAAATGAAATATCATCCACTAGTGGTAGTCATTGAAAGTTTAAGAAAAATAGCCAAGGGTAATTTTTCTACTACAAATATCTTAGCCTTTGCTAAAACAAAGTTATTTCTTCCAGATTGGTATCAAACTGAACAACAGTATCAAGAAGACCTAGATAATCTAGAAAATTTTGTCTTAGCTCATGGAATAAACTTTTCTCTTTGGGAAAGACCCCTGACAGATTTTGTAGATGCTAATGTCATTAAATTGGATAATGCTCAAGAGAAGGTCCAAACTTTAGATAAGTTAAGAACTTATTTACTGAAAACCATCAAAACCATCATCGAGCAATTAAAGCAGGTAACAGAGGTAGAAGAAGGAATAAATAAATTTTGGAACTTTTTAGTTGAAAATCATGTTCCGGAAAGATTTGAGCAGTGGCGTAAACAAGCTATTGATACTGGTGATTTACAATTAGCGCAGGAACCTGAGCAAGTTTGGTCGACATTACAAACTTTAATTAAGGACTACCTATTAATTGCAAAAGAATACGATCTTGACTCATTTTTTGATTTATTAATTAGTGGGTTTGGAGAGGCAAGTTTTTCTCAAATTCCTTCAACATTAGATGCTGTGAATATTTCCGAATTAGGGATGGTGCAGATTCCAAAATATAAACAAGTCTTTATTTTGGGAGCAACTAGTACTAATTTGCCACAGTTACAAACTACCCCTGGTTTTTTAAGTAGTGAAAATATTGAAGAAATTAATAATACAATTACTGAAAGTGAAAATCAGTTAGAAGATTCTCATAAAGTCAATAATTTAGATCAAAATTATCAATTTGGTAATGTACTAAGTCTAGCTTCAGATAAGATATATTTTTCTTACCCCATTTTGAATGCTTCAAATGAAAAAATGCAACCGTCTTTGTACTATAAGGAACTTTGTAGATTAACAGAGCAGCCAGAAAAAAGACAGCGTGACTTACCTGTAAATCAGGAAGAAGTTCTTTCATTTGTTACAAATCCTAAAGCTAGTTTGGGTTATTTAACTTATATGAAGAATAATAATTTTTCCTATGCACAGGCATTAGTGGAATTGACTAGTCCGAAAGAACCCGAGTTAGCACAACATTTAATCTTGTCCAGTGAATTTAAGAATGTTCCAGAAGATTTAAGTGAAGAGTTGGCACAAGAGCTATATGGTCAAACAATTGAAACCTCAATTTCTCAGTTAGAAACCTATTACAAAAACTCATTTGAATATTTTTTGAATTATGGGTTAAGACTTCATAAAAGAGTTGAGAATGAATTGGATGTTATCCAAGCAGGAAACTACTATCATGAAACTTTTGATAATTTGGTTAAATATTTAAAAGCTCATCATTTAGATTTAGCAGGTATTAGCATAGAACAACTATATGAGATTCTAAGAGAAATTCAATTAGAGTTACAAAAAAAGGGCCAATATCGTCAACTTTTAAATGATCCATTTAATCAGTATTTATTTAAACGATTGGACTCTACTACTAACTATGTAGCTAATTTTTGGCATAATCATTTAAATCAAACTCTTTTTAGGCCTCAGTATTCAGAATTAAGTTTCGGAAGTTCACAAAAAGTTAAGGGATTAAAATTTGAAGTACCAGATTTTAAGGGGAAAATGCATCAGGTAGGACTCCGAGGAAAAATTGATCGCATAGATCTAGCTCAAATTGATGACCAAACGATAGCACAATTGATTGATTATAAGTCGTCTGAAAAGAATTTTGAAATGAACAAATTCTTTTCTGGAATTTCATTACAAATGATGTCATATCTAGACGTTTTAAATAAAAATGCCGGCTACTTTGCTGATGGTGATAAGCCTTTAAAAATTATGGGTGCTTTTTATCAAACAATTGCGAATAAAAGAGAGTTAATAAATAAGAAAACTAACATTCAAAAAGGATTTAAAGTAAAAGATTTAAAGGCCGAAAATCGCAAACAAGTTCAGTATAGAGGAATTTTGGTAAAAGATTTATCTTTGTTAAAGGAAATTGAGCCAACTTTGGCAGAAAGTAGAAAATCTGATTTTTACAATGGTGTTCAGTTAAACAAAGATCAAACTTTTAGTAAAAGAAAGGGGAAAACAGTAATCTTTTCCCCTAATCAGCTAGATAAGCTGCTTGAGTATAATGACTTTTTGATTAAACAAGCTGCTCAGAAAATACTAAGCGGAAAAATCGCATTGAATCCATTCAGGGATGGGAAAAATACGGCACTTAAGTATTCAGATTATAAAGATATCTTTTTCTTTGATCCAATGTTACCAGAAAATGAATACCATGATTTGCCAACGATAAAAGATAGTTCACAGTTAATAGATGAGATTGATAAAAAATTAGGGAAGAAAGATAATGACGAGTAAAAAAATAAGTTTTTCTTTAGAACAAGAAGAAGCAATTAAAACTAATGGTAAGGATATTTTAGTTTCGGCTTCAGCTGGGTCGGGGAAGACGGCGGTGTTAGTAGAAAGGGTAATACAAAAGATTTTTAACCATGTCCCAATTACGGATTTATTAATTATTACTTTCACTAAGGCAGCAGCTAGTGAAATGAAAGAGAAAATAAAGGCTCGCCTTTCTCGCGCAGTAAATGAGGATCCCAAAAATTATTTTTTAAAAGAGCAATTGCTTAAAGTTGATGTAGCTAACATTTCAACTATTGACTCATTTTGTTTAGATGTAATTAAGAGATTTTATTATGTAATTGGGCTAGATCCAAGTTTTAGTATCTTGACTGATGAGGTGCAAGGGATGCTGTTAAAAGAACGGGCTTTAAAGGAAGTAGAGGAGCAGCATTTTCAAAATGAAGATGAGGAGTTTTTAAAGTTTTATGATAATTTTGCGGGTGATAGTAATGCAGAGGAAGCACAAAATTTAATCCATGATTTATACAATATTGTAATGACGCAGCCAAATTATTTGAATTTTTTACAAAAAGTTGGTGACCAAGAAGCAAAAAGCATTACAAATTTAAATTTTTGGAATAAAAGCATAAAAGTGTTACTTTTACAAAAAATAGATAAAATAAAAAACAAAGCAAGCGATTTTACAAATCGCTTGCAAACAGAACAAACCACCGAAACCGACAAAAAAATCCTTGAAAAATATGCCTTCAACATTACAAATTTAAATAAATTTATCCAAGCAACAGAAACTTTTTTAACTAATCTGAATAACAATTCAGCCTATGATGATTTACGCTCTCAATTTTCCACTTTAACTCTTGAATCAAAAGTAATTAAAGACAGCCCAACTTATGAAGACTTTAAACTTTACAAAAAGGAAACAGAAGAGCAATTAAAACAATTTTATGCTACATATTTCATTGAAGAAGAAAAAAAGCAACTTAGTTATCTCAATGCTAACTACAAACTTAATAGAATAATTGCGCAGGTAGAAAAAGAATTTATTGAAAAATATGCTAGTTTTAAGCGAGAACAAAAACTTCTTGATTATCAAGATATGGAACAATTTGCTTATGAAATTTTGACTAGCAACGATTCCAACTCCGATTTAGCACAAGAGTTTTACCAAAATAAATTTGAAGAAATTCTAGTTGACGAATATCAGGATATTAATTATTTACAAGAAAGTATCATTCAAGCCTTAAAGAAGCCAGGAAAAAATGCGGTGTTTATGGTAGGAGATGTTAAGCAATCCATTTATGGCTTTAGACAGGCTCAACCTAAACTCTTTTTAGAAAAATATAATGAGTTTAAATCAGAAAATAAAGATCACAAAAGAATAATTCTCTCAAAAAACTATCGTTCTAGCTCAAACGTAGTTAATACAGTTAATAAATTTTTTAATTCAATAATGACTGAAGAATTTGGTGGGATTAATTATAAAAAAGAAGCTCAATTGCAACATGCAGCCGATTTTGACGAAAATGAAGATATTCCAAGTGCGAGTGAATATATTTATGTAGATGGTGAAACAGAAAAAAGTCATCAATTTAGAGGAATAATTAATCGAATTAATCATCTTATTGAAGAAAAATTTGAAGTTTGGGATGAGAAGGAAAAAAGAACTCGTTTAATACGTTATTCAGACATTGCAATTTTGACGCGTACAAAGAGTCACAATTTAGAAATTATGCAGGAATTTGCTAAAGCTAATTTACCTTTGTTTATCACAGACGCAGAAAATTACTTTCAAACTTTTGAATTAGTAATGATCATGAACTATTTGCGCATTATTGATAACCCTCATCAGGATATACCTTTAGTATCAGTTCTACGATCTCCAATTTTTAACTTTACTGAACCAGAACTTGCGCAAATTCGAATTAAATCAAAAAATTCGGCTGATTTCTTTGAAGCTGTTGCCAATTATGCCAGTACTAATAATGAATTAGGCAAGAGAGTTAAGAAGTTTTTAGCACAATTAGAATTTTTTAGAAACTTCACCACTAATCATCGAATTTCAGAGCTTATCTGGAGTATTTATGAAGAGACGCACTTATTAGAAATTGTTACTTCTCTTCCCAACGGGCAGCAAAGACGAGTCAATTTGCAAACCTTATATGAACGCGCAAGTTCGTATGAAAGTGCAGGTTTTAAAGGACTATATCAATTTATAAACTTTATTGAAAAAATGCGTAAAAATGACCGTGATCTCGCTCAGCCATTACTAAGTGATCGTGCTAACGATTCAATTCAATTAATGACAATCCATGCATCTAAAGGATTAGAATTTCCGATTGTATTTGTTGAAGGACTAGAGCAGCCTTTTTCTCTTCAAGATAGCAAAAAGAAATATATGATTTCTCCAGAATTAGGGATAGGGTTAAAAATTAAAACAGAAGATTTTTATGTGCAATCTCTCTTAATGTCTGCAATTAAAGAAGAAAAGAAAAAACTAGATTTAGAGGAAGAAGCCAGAATTCTATATGTTGCCTTAACAAGAGCACGTCAAAAACTAATCTTAGTAGGTCAAAAAACAAATGCTAAGAATAATAGTTCTTATCTAAATTTTATGGATGATGTTCTCAGGGACTCTCTTGGAACTCCCCAAGAAATTTCTGAAATCAATCATGATATAGAATACAGTAATCAGCTAGTTTACTTAACTTATAAAGACCAGGAAAATAAACAAATAAGTTCAATTTCAAAAAACGATATTCAAGAAAAAATTCCTGAAACTCTTAAGAAAAAAGTAGAAGAACTATATAATTTTAAATACCCATTCAAAGATGCTACGCAAACAACCGCTTATCAAGCCGTTTCGGAAATTAAGGATGCCTTTAATGATAAGATAGATCCAGAATTAAAAAATGCCCATCTCATTAAATCTTCAAATCGATATTTACAACCAATCGATCCAGTACCAAGCTTTTTACAAACCCAAAAATTTAGTGGGGCAGAGATTGGAACAGCAACACACTTAATTTTGCAATATTACGATTATACAAATGCTCCTACTGCAGAAAATTTAGATCAAGAAATTGAAATGCTAGTTAACTTGAGGAAGCTTAATCCTGATATGATACCACACATCGATAAGGAGGCCATTAAGTGGTTCGTAACTAGTGAGTTTTCTGCAAACTTTTGGAAAAATCCAACTAAGTTATATCGTGAACAATCTTTTTCAAGCTTAGTCAAAGGAACGAAGATTTTTGATAACTTTTCTGATCCTACTGCAGAAATTTTAGTTCATGGGACTATTGATGGATATTATAAGGATACGGATGGTATTGTCTTATTTGACTACAAGACAGACTACATTGATAAAAATAATCTTGAAACTGCAATTGAGAAGATAAAACAAAAATATAGTGGTCAGCTCCGTCTATATGAAGCTGCTTTAAATGAGATTGAGGATGTTAAAGTTAAGTCAAAATTTCTTGTTTTACTTGACGCAAAGAAGTTAGTAAAATTAGACTAAGAGTATAAACAAGGGAGGATATTTTATGAGCCAAGCATTTTCAAAAGATACGTTTGCAGTAGTTGACTTGGAAACAACAGGTACACAAAAAAAGCAGGGAGATAAAATTATCCAATTTGGTTGTGTGATTATCAAAAATCGTAAAATTGTAAAAAAATATTCTTTTTTAATAAATCCCAACAAAGAAATTCCTTTGTCAGTGGAAAATTTGACAGGAATCAGCAATGAAGAAGTTAAGCACGCACCAGAGTTTTCTCACTATGCAAGTAAAATACGAGAAATTTTAAAAGATACCATTTTTGTAGCACACAACGTTAACTTTGACCTTCCTTTTTTAAATTACGAATTAGAGAATGCAGGTTTAAAACCTTTAAATCTCAAAGCAATCGACACTGTAGAATTAGCACAAATTGCTTTTCCTACATTTCCATCTTATAAACTGAAAGATTTAACTGATCGGCTACATATTGAACACTTAAATCCTCATCAGGCTGATTCAGATGCTTACGTTACAGGACAACTGCTGCTTCAAATAATTGAAAAACTTGAGTCTCTTCCTCAATCCACATTAAATACTTTAACTTCTTTATCCAAAGGATTGGTAAAAAATACTGCAGATGTTTTCGCTGAAATTACGAAAGAAAGGCGTTTACAGAAAAGAAAACTCCCTAAAGATTTAGTTCAAGTAAAAAATCTTGTTTTGAGAAGACAAACTGAACAAGTTGGTAAGGAAGTTTCTACAAAACAGACTACATTTCCAGAAAGCGATGATGAAAAGAAAGCTCTTTTTAAAAATATTGTACGTTTTCGAAGAGGACAGGTTAGCCTGATTAATAGAATCCACAACTTTTTAAGTTCTTCTAAAGAAGAAAACATGGTTGTTGAAGCTCCTAATGGGAGCGGAAAAACACTAAGTTTTTTAATGGCCTATGCTTATGAACTATATTCAGGACGAAAGCTGGTTATTGCGACTCCTACTAAAGTTTTACAAGAACAAATAATGCATCAGGAAATCCCGCAATTATTAAAAATAACGGGCTTGGATCTTTCGGCGCAAGAGGTAAAAGCAAGTTCACACTATATAGATTTAGATAATTTTTACGCCTCTTTATTACAAAAAAACTGGCCTCTTCAAACCTTAATTTTACAAATGAAAATTATTATCTGGCTGACAGAAACAAAGACAGGAGACCTAGACGAATTACAATTAACTAATTTTAAAGATCCTTTATTTGAAATGATTCGCCATCCAGGGGATGCAAGAATAGGTACTACGTTTTCTGAATATGATTTTTGGAACTTAGCCCGGGATAAGCAAGAAAAAGCAGATATTTTAGTTACAAATCATGCTTATCTTGCCAACCACTATCTAGATTCAATTTGGGGACAAAATCCATATTTAGTTGTAGATGAAGCGCATCGTTTTGCTGATAATGTAGCTAATTCTCGTAATGATTCTCTTCAATTTGAAAGTTTTTGGGGTGTAGCAAATCATTTAAAAAATTTACTCTTATTTGCAGATAAGAGTGTTAAAAACGAATTTTCTCAAAATAAACAAGTAACTTTTTACTTAGAGAAACTTGAGAAAGAAATCGATGATTTGATTCATGCTATTAATAATATTCAAAGAGAATTATATGCACAAAAAGACAAGGCTCTTACAAAGGAATATGGGAATCAAGAACGAGTTAATTTAGGAATTCAAGGCTATGCTTTATTTCCAAATATAGCTAACTTCAAGGAAAAGCTTAATTTTTTGCAGGGAAAAATTGAACTGGTTCGTCGGGATGTAAATAACGTTGAGTCGATCTTATACCGCAATTCTGCAAGTAACCAACAAATTATTGATAGTTTAATTATTGAGTTACAAGAGGAAATTGATAAGATAGATTATTATTCTCAGCAAACCTTTCTCTTGAGTGATCAATTAACTGATCAAAGTAAATTTGGCGAAAAGGGATTTGTTTTACAAATTACAAATATTGAAGATCCTTTATCAACGAATTTACAATGGTTAACTTTAGATCCGCAAGCTGAATTATTGCAACTATATCAAAATTTTAAAAAGAAATTATTTATTTCTGCTACTTTAACTCAACAGGGTAGTTATAATTATTCTTTGAAAGAATTAGAGTTAGATCCAAGTAAGACTTTACTTTACAGTGCAAAGCCGTCATATCCAGTAGAAAAGCACCTTCAGGTTTTAGCTTTGGATGATGAAAAGGCTCCGCAAGATCCTAATGAAGAAGAATATACAGACTTTATTACAGATTTTTTGATTAATGATATTAAAAAACAAAATCATGTGTTAGTCTTATTTACTAATCTCTCAACTATTAAAGAAGTTTTTGCTAAAATAAATAATGCGCCAGAATTGAAAGACTATGAAATTTTAGCCCAAGGAATTACAGGCTCTAATGAGCGTCTAGCTAAAAGATTTGGGATTGCCAAAAAATCAATTCTTTTAGGAGCAAATATTTTTTGGGAAGGGATGGACTTTAAAGATAGTGGTGTAGATCTTGTGGTAGCTACACGCCTACCATTTGAATCTCCAGATCAACCAGAAATTAAATTAAGAGATGAACGACTGAAACAACAAGTTGGGAGCCATTTCTTTGAATTAGATACTCTTCCACGAGCTATTATTCGTTTCCGTCAGGGAGTGGGAAGATTAATCAGAAATGAAAAAGACTATGGTAGTTTTGTAATTTTAGATCAAAGATTTTGGCACAAAAATTATGGTAAAAATTTTTTAAAGAGTTTACCAGTTGGAGCTAAAAAAGTTTCAAGAAAAGAATTAAGAAAATTACTTGCAGAGAGATTTAAACATGAATCAAACAGTTAAAAGAGGTTTAAAAATTTTAGGTGGGATTATTGCCACTTTAATCATAATCTATGGTATTTGTGTGGTTATTTTTTTAGTCGGTACTAATTCACGAGCACAAGGAGAAAAAGCAGTCGAAAAGATTGCCCTTAAGAAAACACCAATTACTAAAGTTGAAGAGACGTACCATTTAAGTGGGGATACAGAAAGTAATAGCTTACTAGGAACAGATAAAAAAGGGAAAAAATATTACTTTATTTATCTTCCAAAAAGTAAAAAATCGTATCTTTATAATTCAAAAGATGGTATTAGTGAGCAAAAAGTATTAAAATTATTTAATACGCAGTATCCTAATTACAAAAATCCTCAAGTGGAATTGGGGTGGTATAAGGATACCCCAGTTTGGGAAATCACTTATAAGAAAGATAATGGAAATTATCTCTATGTAATTTATAGTTTTAAGTCTGGAGAAAAACTTTCTTATATTGATAATTTATAAATTAGATTCTCTTAGCATCTTAACGTTAATAATTTTTTTTAGTATAATTAAGTTAAGTTTATTCAATAAAGGTTGGTAACGAATGACAGAATTAATTTCAATTAAAGATGCCTCAAAGCATGTTGGCGAAGAAGTCAAGATGCATGTATGGCTTACAGACAAGCGTTCAAGTGGTAAAATCATGTTTTTACAATTACGTGATGGTACTGCATTTTTCCAAGGAGTTCTTTTAAAAAAGGATGTTCCAGAAGAAGTATTTAATGCTGCAAAGAGTTTACACCCAGAAGCAAGCATGTACATTACTGGAACAATTAATAAAGATGAAAGATCTCACTTTGGTTATGAAATAAAAATTTCTGATTTAGAGATTGTAACTAATAATGAAGGCTATCCAATTGGTAATAAAGAACATGGGATTGATTTCTTGTTAGATCACCGTCATTTATGGCTAAGATCTAAGAGACCTTTTGCTATCATGCAAATTAGAAATCAAGCTTTCAAGGCAATTGTAGATTTCTTCGAACAAGAAGGATTTATAAAATTTGATGCACCTATTTTAATGCAATCAGCTCCAGAAGGAACTACTGAATTATTCCATATTGACTATTTCAATACTGATGCTTACCTTTCACAATCAGGTCAATTATATGGAGAAGTTGGAGCAGCTGCCTTCGGTAAGGTATTTACTTTTGGTCCAACTTTTAGAGCTGAAGAATCTAAAACACGTCGTCACTTGACTGAGTTTTGGATGATGGAGCCAGAAATGGCTTGGATGAGTCAAGATGAATCTTTAGATATTCAAGAAAGATTATTGGCTTTCGTAACTAAGCGTATTTTAGATAACTGTGAATATGAATTACGCCTTTTAGGAAGAGATCCTGAAAAGTTAAGACCAACTACTGAAGGTAATTTCCCTCGATTAAGTTATGATGAAGCTGTTAAGATGCTTCAAGATGCAGGACGTGACTTTAAGTGGGGAGACGACTTTGGTGCACCAGATGAAGCTTATATTTCTGAGCAATTTGATCGTCCAGTTTTCATTTTAAATTATCCAACTTCTATCAAACCATTCTATATGAAGAAGAACCCAGATAATCCAAAAGAATATTTATGTGCTGATGTTCTTGCTCCAGAAGGTTATGGAGAAATTATCGGTGGTAGTGAACGTGAAAGTGACTATGAAACTTTAAAGGCACAAATTAAAGAAGCAGGATTAAACGAAAAAGATTATGAATGGTACCTTGATTTACGTAAATATGGTTCTGTTCCTCACTCTGGCTTTGGTATTGGATTTGAAAGATATCTCGGCTGGATTTGTAAGTTAGATCATATTCGTGAAGCTGTTCCATTCCCAAGAATGATCAATCGCTTACGTCCATAAATTAGATTAAAAGAGCTGAACTCATTGTTCAGCTCTTTTTTAAAGGAGGGGAAATATGGTATCTTTTAATAACTACCGCACAGATGGTTTTTTGAGCATTCCTAATGTACTGTTAAAAAATTATATTCATTTAAATTTAAGTGAATTATCTCTACTGGTCTTATTAAAATTGGAAGCATACTATCAAAAGAATAATTTATTTCCTAGCAATGAATTACTAGCTCAAGAAATGACACTTAGTCCAATACAAGTTGGGGAAGTAATTCAAGAACTTATTGATGATAAAGTGATTGCTTTGCGACAAAAGAAGGATGAGAATGGTAAGATTACAAGCTATTATGACCTTTCGCCATTATATACAAAATTAGACAATTACCTTAAAAATCATCAGGAAGTGGCCAGTGAGAATTTAGAAATTAAGGAAGTTCAAGAAGATCCAATTCAAATTTTAGTCCATCAATTTGAAGTAGAGTTTGGAAGGTTGTTAAGTCCAATTGAACGTCAAGAAGTAGCTGCTTGGATAAATATTGATCATTATGATAATGAAATAATAAAGATGGCTTTATGTGAAGCTGTTTTAGCTCAAGTATATAATTTTAAATATGTTGATCGAATTCTATTAAATTGGCAACAACACAACTTAAAGACACCAGAACAAGTTAAGGGATTTTTACAAAGAACAAAATTTTAAATGAAGGGATACCAAAGATGGAAAAATTACTTTCTGATGAAGAAGCGCTAGTTGTTCTTCAAAAAATAATGAATATTTTTCCTGATGCAAAAGGAGAACTAAAATGGGATAGTGTTTTTCACTTGCTATGTGCAGTAATGATGAGCGCACAGACTACAGATAAGATGGTAAATAAGGTAACTCCTAATTTTAATCAAAAGTTTCCGGATAGTAAAAGCTTAAAAAATGCTTCTCTTTCAGAAATAGAGTCTACAATTAAGGTTATTGGTCTCTATCGTACTAAAGCTAAACATTTAAAGGAAACAGCAACTATTCTTACAGACCGCTTTAATGGGGTAGTCCCCCGAGAAAAACAAACTTTAATTACTCTTCCGGGAGTAGGGGAAAAGACAGCAAATGTTGTTTTAGCAGAAGCCTTTAAAATACCTGCTATCGCTGTTGATACTCATGTGTCTAGAATTTCTAAACTTTTTAAAATTGTACCTGCAAAAGCTACGCCTCATCAAATTGAAAAACGCCTGGAAGAAATTTTACCACAGGAGCAGTGGATTCATGCTCATCATGCCCTAATTGCTTTTGGTCGTTATAAATTACCAGCTCGCAAAAAAGACATTGATCCTTATAGTTTGCTTAGTTAGAAATAAAAAAGCTTGATAATTTCGTTTAAAACGTTGAATTATCAAGCTTTTTATTATTTTATTTAATTAGTTAAGATTTGTATCCTTATTATCAGTGGTTGCTTTAGGTTGAGCATTTGTCTGACTAGTTTCTGAAGATGATGGAGGGGTAGACTGAGAAACACTTTCAGCTTTTGACTGTGAATTTGTATTTGTTGTTTCATTATTTTGAGTTGAAGATTGTGTAGCAGTTTGTTTAGATGAGGAGGCTGAACTCTCTTTTTCAGAAATAGAACTCTTTGAAGTGGAAGAAGTATCATCCTCATCTTTATCTTTACGTGAGCTACTTATTTTTTCATCATTATCTACTTTTGTATCATCATCATAATCTTCATCTCTTCTTTTGACAGTGGTTACTTTTTCATCACTGTTACCATAAGGATCAATTGGAGCATGGCCTTTAACAAATAATTGCCAAGTTGCGTTACTTGCTCCAGATCTTGCAACATCATTTTCAGTACCATTAACAATTTTACGTCCAACAACTGATGAAGGCTGACTCCAATCTTCATTTGGTTTATTTTCCATCAAGTATTGCATCATCTTTTTATAAAGAAGTTGAGCCGAGTTCTCTCCAACGCCTGATGGAGTTCCATCTTTAAGATTGTCATATCCTGTCCAGATACCCATTGAATATAATTTAGTATATCCTACAAACCAAGCATCTTTTGGAGAATTTGCGTATTGCGGATATTTAACAAGATCATCTTCTGAATATTTTACAGTTCCCGTTTTACCAGCTTCATAAAGGTTATCAATTCTAGCAGCGGTCCCAGATCCTTTTCCAGTGAAGACACCTTTAAGCATATCTGTCATCATGTAAGCTGTATAGTCCTTCATAACACGAGTTCCTTCACTGTCATACTTACGAGTAATTCCATCAGGAGTTTCAATTTTAGAAACAAATTGTGGCTTGTGGTATACACCATTATTAGCAAAAGCACTATAAGCACCTGCCATTTGAAGAGAAGAAGCATTGGCACCGATACCAACAGATAAACCTGAATCTGAAGGAACATTGACACCCATTTTTTTAGCAAAAAGGGAAGCACGACTTACACCAACTTTAGCCAAAGTTTGGACAGCTGGAACATTTCGTGATTCAACTAGTGCTTGGCGCATAGACATTTTACCCTTATAAGTATTATCCCAATCATAGAGTTGAATATTAGTACCAGGATAAATGTACTTACTATCATTGAGAATGTAAGAAGTTGGCCAGTACAGGTACTCAATTGCTGGTCCATAATCAAGTACTGGTTTAATTGTAGAACCGGTTGAACGCCCAGTTTGAACAGCACGGTTAAGCCCTAATTGAACAGAAGGGAGTTTTCGCCCTCCAAGGATAGCAATTACGTGTCCATTTTTTGGATTGACAATCGTTGCACCCACTTGCATCTTATCATTGGTAAAAGGCACTTCGCCATCATTTGCAAGTTCATAAAGTTTATTTTGTGCATCTTGATCAATATTGACAGTAATTTTTAAATTATCGTTGTAAGGATTAAATCCTTTACTTTTAACTTCAGAAATTACCTCTTTAATATATGGATCATCAACTTTTCTCAAAGTAGAATCAACAGTTGTTTTCTTAGGCTGGAGTCCTTCAGTAATTGGCGTGTTAACTGCCTTTTTATATTGTGCCTTGGTGATCTTATGATTAGTCAGCATCGATTTTAAAACAATGTCACGTCTGTATTTTGCCTTTGCAGGATATACATAAGGATCGTACGCAACTGGTGCATTAGGCATCCCTGCCAATAAAGCTAACTGCGGCAAAGATAAATCATCTAGACTTTTACCATAATAAAACTCAGCGGCTGTTCCCATCCCATAAATACCATAATTCATATAAACCTTATTAATATAGAACTCTAAAATTTGGTTTTTACTAAATTCACGTTCTACTTTCATTGAAAGCCAGGCTTCTTGGGCTTTGCGTTTAAGTGTACGCTGAGAAGCATCAGTTGAAAAAACGGACAACTTCACTAATTGTTGGGTAATGGTTGATCCACCAGCAGCAACGCCACCACTTTTAGCATTAACTAAAACTGATCCGATAATTCTAATTGGATCTAGACCAATGCCTTCTTTGTAAAAGCGTCTATCTTCGACAGAGACAACGGCATTTTTTAAAGTAGTAGGTATTTTATTATTTTTGACGTAAGTTCTTTTAGAGGAACCTAAAGAAAGAAGAAACTTTCCATTATTAGTGTATAAGCTACTTGTTCCGCCACTTTGGAGTTGTGCTTGAGAAATGCTAGGTGCATCTTTAGCATAGTAAGCAAAAAGCCCAATTCCACCCACAATTACAATCAAAAAAGTAATAAAAATCCATTTTATGATTCTAAGAAAAATATTTTTCTTTTTTCCTTTTGAACGTAGGCGAGATACTCTGGAGGGTCGAGATTGATTTTGATTATCTGTCATTTTTTACTTCCGATCTTTCTATAATTTTGTCAACAGCTTGTAAATAAGGGAGAGTAGGGCGATAGCCACTTTTAATTTCAATTGAATTTTCACTAAGCTGAATTAAACTAATTGAACTTTTATCTTTTTTCTTCCACGCATACCAAGCATCTACAATAAAACTGGCAGGCGTAACAAAATACCGATTTAAACTCGCAAACCTAATTATCGTAAAACAAATTCCTTGTTGTCTTAGACATTGACTTAAGTGAATTATTTGGTGTTCATGAAAATTTTTTAAAGGAAAAGATTGCTTATTACGGGTCTCTTTAGCTTCAAAATCAAGATAGTAGCCTTTGTAGACACCATTATAATCTGTAGTTGAAGCTTGTCTGAAGTAAGCTTCTTTAATTACGGCGCGTGAACGTTTAGGATAGTCGACTTTGACAATTTGAACGGGAGTAGGCTTTTTATGGACAACAGCTATATTTTTTGAAAGGTAATAGTTATTCGATTCATTAATTTGCTGCTCTAAGTTCATTCCACGATCAGAAAAAACAGTATCTTTATGTCGAGCTACCTTTTTGTTCTTTGTTTTATTAATTAAATCTCTTGTCTGACCATCATTAAAATTGATCAGACTTCCAGTAGGATAATTGACCATTTACTTCACTCCTGATAGCATCAATTATAGCAGTTATTGAACAAATTTTAAAAGTGTGAAAAAGTAAGGAAAAATTATGAAAAGATTATGGGTAACAGGATATCGCAGTTATGAATTAAATATTTTTAATGAGAAAGAAAAAAAGCTGCAAGTAATAAAGTATGCATTAAAGAAATATTATCGATCTCTTTTAGAAAACGGCGAACTCGATTGGATCTTAAGTGGGGGAAATTTAGGTGTTGAACAATGGAGTCTAGAAGTAGGGTTAGAATTAGCAAAGGAGTATCCTTTGCAGGTGGGGATGTTAACACCTTATGCAGATTTTGCTAAAAATTGGAATGAAAAAAACCAACTTCATTTTGAAGAGTTAAAAAATAAAGTTGATTTTTATGCTTCTGTTTCTAAGCAATCGTATCAAAATCCAAGCCAATTGAAAAACTATCAACAATTTATGTTTACTCATAGCGACCAAGCCTTACTGATTTACGATCCAGAACATCCTGGCAAAAGCAGATATGATTATGAGTTTATCAAAAGAAACCAGGAAAAAAGCAATTATGATGTTAATTTAATTGATTTTTATGATTTGCAAGAGACAGCAGAAGAATATTTAGCAAGATAGAGGTTACTTCTATTTTAATAAAGGAGCTTTTTTGCTAAAATATAAGCAAAGGAGCTGTGAGAAACATGGCAGATTTACAAGACATTAAATTGTCAGCGGATGATATTCTGCAAAAGAGATTTAAATCTAAAGTAAAAGGATATGACCAAACAGAGGTCGATAGTTATTTAGATACAATTATTGCAGATTATACCAATTTCATCCAAATCATTAATGAATATCAAACAAAAATACAAGAATTAAATACAAAATTACAGCAAAAGCAAGAAGCTGAAACAGATAGTAGACGTTTTCCAAATGCAAAATCTGTTGAGGAAGACGACGTTAAGATGTATTATCCTTCAAGTGAGGGTAATAAGAGTGTACCGCCGATAACTGATTATAAATATGGAAGTAACGAAATTACGACTAACGTAGCAATGATTCAAAGAATTTCTACTTTAGAGCGTAAAGTCTTTAATCTAGAACAAAGACTTGATAAGCAAGGGCTATAGAGATTAATTTTTATTAGCATTTGTGATATAATTTATTTTGCAAGTTTTGAGCAATCGCGGTTAGCCAAGAGCTAGCTGAGGAAAGTCCACGCTCACACGAGCTGCGATGCTCGTAGTGTTTGTACTCAGCCCAATAAGCTGAGGGATTTTATAAAAATCATGGCGGAAAAAGCGCTAAATCTGTTAGACATGCGTGAATATCCTGAAAGTGCCACAGTGACGGAGCAACAAAAGAAATTTTGTTGGTGGAACGAGGTAAACCCTGCAAGTGAGCAACCCAAATTTGGTAGGGGCGTTTTCACCTAAGGAAATGAACGATGGGTGAGACTACATAGTAGAGATAGATGATTGCTGAAAACAAAGTTTGCCAAGCTTTGTTGGAACAAAACGTGGCTTATAGAAACTTGTATGGTAAGTTGAGCATTAATGCTCAACTTTTTTTATGGAGATGATATTATGGAAAAATACAAATTATATGCAACGATGGGTGCAGGATTTGAAAGTGTAGTAGCTAAGGAATTACAAGATTTAGGCTATGAAACTGAAACTGAAAACGGCCGTGTCTTTTTTGAGGGAACGCAAGAAGACATTGTTAAAACTAATTTATGGTTAAGAAGTGCTGATCGTGTTAAGATTTTGCTGAAAGAATTTAAAGCAACTGATTTTGACAAACTTTATGAGGAAACTTATAGCTATGATTGGGCACAGTTATTACCAATGGATGCGCAATTTCCTGTTAAGGGGCGGAGTGTTAAAAGTAAATTGCACTCTGAACCTGATGTCCAATCAATTGTAAAAAAAGCAATTGTAGATAAAATGACAGATCAGTACCATCGACGTGGCTTTTTACCAGAAACAGGAGCCTTATACCCACTAGATGTTCATATTTATAAAGATAAGGTACGTTTAAGCTTAGATACCACAGGACAAAGTTTATTTAAACGTGGTTATCGCGTAGAACATGGTGGTGCACCGCTTAAAGAAAATTTTGCAGCTGGCTTAATTGAACTAACACCTTACGATGGTAGTCATCCCTTTATTGATCCAATGACAGGTTCCGGGACAATTGCAATTGAAGCTGCCTTAATTGCTAAGCATGTTGCACCAGGAATTTGGCGTAAATTTGCTTTTGATGATTTTGACTGGTTCGATAAAAAGTTACACCCAGAATTAGTTGAAAAAGCTAAAGCCGAAATCATAAAAGATCATGCTCCAATTATTGCCAGTGATATCGATCAATCAATCTTGGAAATTGCAAAAGTTAATGCCCATAATGCTGGAGTTTTACAAGATATAAAGTTTAAGCAAGTGGCTGTTAAAGATTTTTCAACTGACTTAGAAAATGGAATTATCATTGCTAACCCACCTTATGGGAAAAGATTAAAAGACCGGCAAGCTGCTGAAAAAATTTATGAGGAAATGGGGCAAACTTTGCGTCCACTTGAAAGTTTTAGTCAATACTATTTAACCTCTGATCCTGAATTTGAAAAGTACTTTGGTGAAAAAGCTACTAAAAAGAGAAAATTTTTCAATGGTAACTTAAGAACAGATTACTATCAATATTGGGCAAATCAAAGATAGAATAGATTCTAAATAAAATTATTGCTATAATAACTAGGAATTAATAATTTTATTTAGGGGGAAAAAATGAAATTTTCTACATTGAAAAAGAATGCAAAATCTCAGTTAAGGGGAGACTGGGGTTGGGCGATCTTAGTGCCGCTAGTAAATAGTATTTTTGCTGGAGTTATTGGTATTGTTTCAAATCCAAGTTATTTTATTGGATTTAGTAATGGATTTTTGGGCCAAGCGCCTAAAGAATCTGCACTATTAAGTAGTACCAGTTCAACTGTAGCGCTTAGCTCAATTGTAGTAGGGATGCTCAGTTACAGCATTTACTATGCATACCTTAACTTAGTAGATACAGAGCAAGCAGGCAATGTGTTCACAGGCGCTTTTGCAGCTGTAACTAATAAACGAATAATTCCAAGTTTGTTAACTAGCTTTTTAGCAAGTGTCTTTATCGCTCTTTGGAGTATGCTATTTATTATTCCAGGAATTATTAAATCTTACGCTTACTCTATGGCACCATACATTATTAAAGATTTAACAGATAATGGAAATGAAGTTCAACCAACACAAGCAATTCGCTTAAGCCGTCAAGTAATGAAGGGACATAAGTGGCAATTATTTTGCTTAGACTTGAGCTTTATTGGTTGGTTCTTGCTTTCAATTATTACTTGCGGAATTGGCTTTTTATGGTTGCGTCCATATTTTGGTGTAACTCGGGCTAATTACTACCGCCAATTAGTTGGTGACCATTTCCAAAAATCAAACTTCGCTTAAGAAAATTAAACATTATAAAAGCTACCATGTTTCGTTAAAAGGGACATAGTAGCTTTTTGCATAAAGTTAAAATTAATTTTTGATGACTTTTGTAGTAGTGCGTTTAATAGTTAAAGGAAGTTCTTTTAAAATAGCGTAGCATTGATCAATTTTAGTTAGAATGGTATTTTCATCGAGCTTCTTTTCTTTAAAAATAAATTTAGCTGCTTCGGTGTAATTGCGCTTAAATTTTTCATTAAGTTCATGCCAATTAATACCGGCAAAAGCTTTAGCTAAAGCTTCATCAAAGGGGAGCTTATTTTGTAATAATAATACTGCGATGATCGGATAACCAGCATATCCTTGCCAATAAGTAGCATTATCATTTGCTTGATAAATACCATCATGCCATTTTACTGTATAAGTTTTAGCATTATTAGATGAAGTAACCAGGGCGTAATTTTCAAACATCTTAACATGATGATCCCCAATAGCTGTATAAGCTTCCATTATTTTTTCAATCGGAGGAAATTTTTTCATTAGATTCACACTTTCTATTTCCAAGTTCCATGATGATATTCTTTCACCATAAAACTAGGAATGCAAATAAAGTGAATTGTGTAAGCTTTGCCTTTTTTAGAAATACTAAGACCAAAGTAATCCCAATCGCCATCATGTTTAGAGCCTTGAGTATTAAAAATTGAAGCAGCATGTTGCCACTCTAAGTATTTAGTTTGATCTTGACGTTGACTTTCATTATTGCCAGCAAAACCAAAAATCATTTGTTTTAAGATGAAGTAAATTTTCTTTTTAGCTTGGGTCATTGTGATAGTTTGCTTTCCTAAAAAGCCTCCCATATTTTCCACATAATTATCCTGTGTTAATGGTCCGGTAAAGCCATTTGCTTTAGTAGCAGTAGTAATGCCTTTGATGTAGTGACCAGTTTGATCAGAGATACTTTTATGGTGAAGGGCGTACTGCATGGCAATATCATTAGCCAATTTTTGCGCACTGGAACTATAGCGCCAAACAGGTAGTCCTAACTGCTTACGTGCTTGATTAATAAGTTTGAGGGTAAAATCTGCTAGCTTTCTTTTTTGAGTTGGAGTTAGTTTGTTAAGATTAATCTTAGTTTGGTTATCTTTTTTACTTTCAGCTGCAGTAATTCTTGAAAAGTTGTTTTCGTCCATCCCTTTTACACAAGCTTGTTTAAATTTGGTAGAAGGGCTACTAATAAAAGCTTGTAGTAAATTATGCCGGGTATAATTCTTGGGTAAAATGATTTTGCTTGCTGGTATTTTTTAGTTTTTACTGTTGCTTTTGCAGCTTTTGTAGCTGCCTGGACAGGCTGGGAAGAAAAGAGCGACATCATACTAGTTGCTAACAAAATTTTGAAAATGAGTCTGTGTTTCATTAAGTAATCCTTTCTATCAAGTTATTTCAGAGTAGAAAAATAAGCAAAATAATTTTAATGAATTTTAGGTAAGTTTATATTATAATAATTTTAGGACAAAAGCGATGTGGGAAGAAACTTTTGTCTCTACTTTCTATAAGATCCTCTTTGGATCAATTCTAATATAATTTTTTCATTTCGCAAAAAGCATCCTATTTTATACTTCAGGGATGCTTTTTGTGTAGGCAACTTCTAATAATTGTCTCCTCAAGTTTAGCATGCATGTTAAAATAGAGCATAGGATTTTGCTTTTAGAAAGGGAAGTATCTAATTAATGAAAAATTGGCAACATTTTACTTTAAAGCTTACTGCTTCATTAACTTTAATTTTAGGAGCACCTAGCTCTATTCTTACTCATCTACCTGACCGAGCTTCAGCTGCTTCGAGTAAACAAAATACTACTAGCAAAATAAAATCTATCTTAGAAAAAAATCATGTGCGTGGGAGTGTCTTGGTGGTACAAGATGGTAAGTCCCAAACCGTAAATTATGGGTATGGTAATTATAAAAATAAGGCTTTAAATAATCGTGTGTTGTACCCTTTAGGATCAATGGAAAAAGTTGTTACCGGAGCGATGATGACTCAATTAATTTTTGAATCGCAGGATTCTGAAAATCCTATCACCCAAGATTCAAAACTATCACGTTGGTTTCCCAAGGTTAAGGGAAGTAAAAATATCACTATTGGGCATTTAATGACCCACACTTCTGGTATCAACATTATTGGTACAGAAAGAACCCAAAATCATTTTTATTCTGAAACTGGTGCCATTCAATGGGCAATAAACGAGATTAATTCTACTTCAAGTTCTAAACGTGATAGCTTTAACTATAATAATGCTAATTATTTATTACTTGCTGGCATAATTCGTAAGGTAACTGGTAAATCCTACGATACTAATTTAAAAAATCGAATAATTAAGCCTCTTAAATTAAAGAACACTTTTGAGTATCAAGATATTCCCAAAAATAAAACCATCGCAACTTCTTATGGATATCGCCATGGCCGTTCTTATCAAGATCCGGTAAAAGTCACCAAAGCTTTAGCTAGTCAATTACCTGGTGCAGGCAATTTATTTACAACACCACAAGACTACTATAAGATTATGCAGGGATTGTACAATGGCAAAATTTTAACGCCTACGCAATATGATTACATGACTACTCTTTCGGCAAAAAAGACAACTTATTCAGGCGGCATCTATCGCAGAGCAGGAGGTAAATTTAAAGTAGCCTACGGAAATATTGGGTATACACATTTTAGCAACTGGATGGAACTTACTCCTGATAACGCCAATGGAATTGTTATCTTCTTAAATCAGACTCCAAGTGATAATGGGGTGGCTAAAAAAGTTGGCTACAAGATTTTGCAAACTATGCAAGATGACTTTTTTGTAGAAGGATAGAAACAAATTTGTTGCTTTTTCTTTTTGAAAACGCTAAACTAACTATTAATAATTTTCAAGGAGGAAAAAGCAATGGATGCTATTAAAAAATTAAATACTAATCAACCACTTAAAGATGAAGATTTTAATCCTTTTGTTGATGAATTACCAACAGGTGAAGGTGCAGACTTAACTAAGTGGTTATATTAAAAAGGATCTGGGAAAGTTAAAGCTTGCCTAGATGATAGTAAAAGTCACCAATGTATCAAAGTTTGATGATGTAAATCAAGCTAAGATCATTGGTGATTTTTTATTTAGAAGAATGAGTATGAGTTTACTAATATAAACATAAAGATACACAGAGATACACAAAATATGATAAGATACATAAGGAGATAAAAATGAATAATCCATTTAACCCAAGTTTTGGTAGAATACCTGAGACTTTTCTAAATCGAGGACAGTTAATAGATAACGTAACAAATGAATTAGATAATCCTAATAGCCCATACAAAATTTCCATTGTCTATCGGACTCGTGGTGTGGGCAAAACTACTTTTTTAACGGAAGTTGGTCGAAAAATTAGAAAAAAAGAAAATTGGACAGTTGTTATTTTAGCGATGGAATCAAATTTATTAGCAACATTTTATAGTTTCTCTTAGAAATTATTTATACTAATTACAATATACTACAGGTTTCTTAGTAGAAAATAAAGGTCTGAAGGGTGAACCATTTGGATCTGCTGCCAAAAATTGGAGTAAATCTGATGAAGGTGATCCAGACACCATCAAAAAGGGCGATCACCATTACTGGTATATTTACACCTTCCCTAATAGTGACTACAGTAAAACTCACGGCCAAATTGGAATGCTTTACAAAAATGCGAAGATTTAGAGAGGGAGGCATATTAAAATTTCGATTTAGAAGATGGGCTATTTTCAATTACACTATGCTAGTTCTCGCCTCACCTATAAACGCATTCAATATTTTTAAAGGTATCCTGGAATGACTACAGCAGGTAAATTTTTCCCTAAAGATTGGAAAACGAATTCTTTCACCAACCATATGAATCTTATTGTTTTGTCTAGCGCTTTGACTGAACAAGGTAAAGTAAATGCAGTTACTAACCAGTTAGGACGTGCTATTGGGTTAGGGGACTTTGAAAATGCTGAAGATGTTGCGCCAAAAGATAAAACTGACATCATGGCATTTGGCTGTAATTCTGATAATCAAGATTCTTTTAATGATAATTGGCATGTGTCCCAAAGTGATTTAGACCATATCGACTGGATTTATTCACACCCTTATACCAATATTAATGATAATCCTGTTTATTATGAGTCACGTGCCACAGAGTTTTAATATTATTTATAGGCATCCCTACGTGGGATGTTTTTTATTATTCAAAAATTTAGCTTAAAATTAAAAAAACAGCTATTTTTTTAAATAAAAGCAATAATATGATGTCATAATTTAAAAAAAGGCCATTTATGGGAATTAGCAGCAAAAAAAGAAGAAATTATGTTAATAGGAATCATGATACCAGACGAAATTACTAGATTTTATCCATTGTTTATTGACCATCATCTGATATACCCAAGCAAAAAACATAATCAATTAGATTATAAAAATTATAAATTTACAAAAGATAATATAAAGTCTACAAAATAACCCTCTAGCTAAAAAGTTAGGAGGTATTTTTTGCTTAAAAAAATTAAGAGAGATGTTTTTTTAGTAAATATTTTTAATCGTATAATCCGTTTAAAAATAATGTATAATAGTTAAGTAGAATATAAGGTTTGTATTTTAGGAGGAATAACAGGTGACCAACAGAGAAACAAGGCATATTAAAAAAATACAGCCAAAACTTACGTTTTTGAAAGTAAAAATAGAGAATCACCCATTATTTAAAGATGGGTTAGAATTCTCTTTGATGAGTGGTGCACGAGTAACTGCACGTACTAAAGATCAATTGACAAATTTAAGTGGAAAATTATGGGTAACGAATTTAGCAACAATTGTTGGAAAAAATGCTACAGGTAAAACAACAATCTTAAATACTATTGCTGGTATCTTAACCTTACTTTTCTATGATTTATCAATTGAACAGACCTCCCTAAAGAATATGTTAATAGGGAATAATCCTATAAAAATTACTACTTTTTTCTACGGTAGTAATGAAAAATTGTATAAGGATGAAATAGTATTTAAAAATAATGGAGCAGACAAGAAGTGGATAATAGACAGTGAAAAAATTTATCAGAAAGAATTCAAGCCACAATTTACAAAAAAGCAAATCCTTGATTTTACTGGAATTAAGCCAATTCTTGATAGAAAAGAACTAGATGAAGTAGCCGCAACTATTTTAGCAACAAATGACTCTATATTTAGAGTAATAATCGCAAAAGAAAATTATAAAACTCAAACTATAATAGAAAATATAATATTTACAAATGTAAATGCTATTTACTACGGTGAAAGTACGGTACCAACTGAAATATTAAGATTTTTAGATCCTACAATTGATTATTTAAAGGTTGAGCAACAAAGGGATGAGGCGGGAGCAATAAAGCTGTTATACCGCTTAAAATTTAAAAATAGAGATGAAGAGATCACAGCCACTGGGTTCGATGTAATTCAATGCTTTTTATCATCAGGAACATCTAAAGGAATTACATTATATGGCAATGTAGTATCTGCATTAAAATCTGGAGGAATAATTTTTGTAGATGAATTAGAAAACCACTTTAATCACGCAATTGTACGTTCATTCATTGAATACTTTAGTGATCCAAAAGTAAATGTAAATAGAGCTACTTTAATTTTTAGTACGCACTATCATGAATTACTAGATAACATAAATAGAGGGGATGAAATTTATATAACTAAAAGAAAAGAGAAAATAGAACTTCAACGTTATTCTTCTACGGATATTCGCAATGATTATAAAAAGTCAGAAGTATTTGAATCTGATCTTTTAGGAGGAACGGCTCCAGAATATGAATCATATTTACGATTAAAGAAACAAACGAAAAAGGTGGTAGAAGATAAACATGAGTAAAGAACTAATTGCTGTGATTGCAGAAGGTGAAAGTGAACGGGCAGTAATTGATGTTCTTTTAGATCATGAAGCTTTAACATTTGACCGCAGAGAAATGCTCCAAGAAGAAATAATTACAACCAGAAAAGGAGCAAACTTTGCAAAAATGTATTTAAATAAAAGTTTTTCAGTCCCTATAAAGATAATTAGAATTTTAGACTCTAGAAAAGAAAACTTTAAGTTACCAAAAGTTTATCAAAGAAAAATTTCAGAGATAAATAATGTGACTATGAGGCCAGAAATTGAAATTCTTTATATTATTTATCATAATGATTTTCAATATTATACTAATGGCAATAATGATAAACCCAGTAAGTATGTTCGTAGTCATTATAAAGATTTAGAGCATGTAAAGACATATGAGGATAATTATCAATTTTGGGATAATCATTTTGATGACTTAATTAAAGCTTTAAAACAGTATAAGTCTTATCATAAAAAAGAATTAGCAATTGCGGATTTGCTTAAATAGAAATAGTCCTCTAACTAAAAAAGTTAGGGGACTATTTTTAAGAATAGGAAAAATGAAAGTTAAGGGGGTGTTTTTTTAGCTTTTAAAATTAAAGGGGGTGTTTTTGACCATAGCAAAATTTTATTTTTGTTATTCAGAAAAATTTATCTCAAACTTTTTTGTCACTTACATAACACGCCTTAAAAATTCTTTATACTAATTACAATCTCAAATAGAAAGGTTGTAATTATATGAAAAAACGAAAACTTTTTCAAAAATTCATGTTAAGTGCTATTGCACTAACAACTTTAATTCCTTTTACATCTCAACCTGGCATTGCGTTAGGCTAAGTGGAATAAAAATGTGGCTAGTAAGACTCACCTGAAACAACTCAATATTAAAGACGTTTACGGTGAACTCAATACCAAACATAATAATGGTAAAATTGCCATTCATGAAGGTTCTAAAAATGGTAATAAACTTGCTGCTTGGGCGGCCGAGGACTTAAAAAATAAAATTCCTAATACTATAGGTGTCTTAGTAGAAAACAAAGCTCTGAAGGGTGAACCATTTGGATCTGCTGCCAAAAATTGGAGTAAATCTGATGAAGGTGATCCAGCCAACATCAAAAAGGGCGATCACCATTACTGGTATATTGACACCTTTCCTAATGGCGACTACAGTAAAAATCACGGCCAAATTGGAATGCTTTACAAAAATGCGAAGATTTAGAGAGGGAGGCATATTAAAATTTCGATTTAGAAGATGGGCTATTTTCAATTACACTCCATGATAAAATACCTTGTGTAAAGAATGGAAAAGTTATTTTAAACACAAACTACCCAAACACTAATGGAGGTTTAAAAATGAAAATTAAAAATGTCGTGAAAAAAGTTACTATTGCAGCCATGCTGGCTACGCCTGCACTCGGCGCTTTCTCTCATTCTGCCGCCCTAGCTGCTAGTTGGGTGCCTAACTCCAAATACTATGTCTCTAACCCTGATGATGCTACTAATGAAGATACTTATGCTGATGCAGACGGTAAAGATTTTGACACTTCTAATCGTAACTTTAAAAAGCGCTCTGCTAACATCTATGTTAAAGACAAGTCCATTTTGCCCGCTGTTAAAAAGGCCATCAAACTCTGGGCTCCTAAGTTTAAATTTAAGTTAGTTAAGTCTGCTAAACATGCTAGCTTTAACTCTGCTAAATACGCTAATATTGTGGTTTATGATGATAATAAAACCAAAGATGGAAGTGGCGCAGACATTACTACTACGCGTGTTTATGAGAATAAAAATCCTGAAGTAATTAAATATTACCATAATATTAATTCTGGATATGCTAAATATCAGCCTTATGCTAATGACCACTTAACACCTAAACGTATTAATTTTCTTAAAAAACACCCAAGTTATACAACTGCGAATAAGTTTGCTCCTAAAGATTGGAGAAAGAATGCTTTTACTAACCATATGAATCTTGTTGTTTGGTCTAGCAATTTAACTGAACAAGGTAAAGTTAATGCTGTAACTCAACAATTAGGGCGTGCTATTGGATTAGGAACGATAGCACAAGGTGACGATGCTGTTCCAAACTCAGTAGGTGATTTCGATGATATTATGGCTGCTGAAAAATACAATAAAAATTGGCGTGTAACTCAAGATGACTTAAATCATATTGATTGGATTTATTCACACCCTTATACTAGTCTTGCTGATAATCCTATTTTTAGTGGTTCAGAAGCACATGATTTGTAATATTTAAAATGAAAGCATCCCTACGTGGGATGCTTTTTTGTTATTCAAAAATTTGGATTTAAAAAAAACAGCTATTTTTTAAATAAAAGCAATAATATAATGTCATAATTTAAAGAAATGCACTTTTTTAATTATAAAGCAGAATTAGATCAATAAAAATTTATCTTAAACTTTTTTTGTTACTTTCATAACACACCTTAAAAATTATTTATACTAATTACAATCTTAAATAGAAAGGTTGTAATTATGTGAAAAATCGAAAACGTTTTCAAAAATTCATGTTAAGTGCTGTTGCACTAACAACTTTAATTTCTTTTACTTCTTCTGCTGGTATTGCGCAGGCAACGTGGGATAGCTCTAAGCCATATAAAGGCGAACTTAATGTTCAAAGACCTATTAAAAATGCCTATGGTGTAGCCAAAATAAAGAAGTACAATAATAAAAAAAATCCTGCTATCTCACCATATATTGGTATTGAACAAGGTAGTAAAAATGGTAATAACATGGCGAACTATGTGAATAGTCACGACACTACAGGTTTCTTAGTAGAAAATAAAGGCCTTAGTGGTCAACCATTTGGTGGTAAAAAAGCTAAGTGGCATATATCCAACGAAGCTGACCCAAAAAGGATTAAAAAAGGTAAGAAACACGAGTGGTACGTTTATCACTTGCCTAAAAATGATCCCGAAAATGGGGACGGTGTTTCAGGTAAACTTGGAATGTATTATAAAAATGCTTTGACTTATTATCCTAATGAAAAAGGTAAAAATCAAACGCAAGGTTCAAAAGTTCCCTTGGATGCTCGTATTGTTTGGAATGGTGACTACCACTATGATAATAAAGGTAAAATGGGTAATCCAAATATTCATTTTGATACCGAGCATTTAGCTGTCAAAGAACCTTATGATGGTGAAGGTAATTTTTCTTTAATTTTAACTTACGCCAAAGGAAAAAAGAAAGGCCAACCCTTTAAGAAGATTAAAAGTGAATTATCCCAAACTGATATAGATTCTCAACAAGGAATACTTTTTAACATACCAAGTTATATCATTGTTAATAAATCTACTAAATTAAATGCTGGTGTTGAGACAGGCTATGGAATAAATTCTGGTATTCAAAACGGTCTAGCACGTATCTTTGGTGATGAACATCGTATATTGCGTGACAAAAAGACAGGTAAGAATTTACGTCAAGGTACTGTTTGGCCAGATGATCCAGATGGTAGATTCTCTTATATTCCCAAGAACCCAACAAGTGAATATAATGTAACATTTGTTCACGGATACAATAATCAAACTTACCTGTCACAGTGGCATAAGTACGCACGTCCTTCTGCTTCATTTAAAGTGCTTACTGGTAAATTTGCACACGACGCTAACAACATTGATAGTAAAAGTAACTATGAAGATGCATCTCAAGCAGACTACTTTGGTTTTGATTTCGACAAAGGTATGACTACTTCTTACGATATACCAGTTGACAAATGGGTCTCTAAAACCAATAACTTTACTAAGCACTCAACTAAAGAAACAATCAATGACACTGGAACTGCTTATTTTGACATTCACACTAGCTTAAAAGCACCCTCAAGTGCTTTAGTTAAATCTGGTAACACCAAAGACAACTACAATGCACTTCCTATTGCAGCAGCTTTAAAGGATAAAGATGATCCTTTGATTAGCCATGTTAAGGCTAAGCATGCTAAACAGCAACTTGTTTTGAAAGACTATATTGATCCTAGCTTAGAAGTAGTTAGTGCTAAAGTGTATGAAAGTGACTGGGGCGATAAGTACGGTAAGAAACTTAAAACAAGTAACGCTTTTAAAATGGTTAGCAGCGATAAAGGTACTCCAGCCATTAACAATAAAAAAGGTTACACCTTAGTTGAAGCTAAGATTACAGATAAGGCTGCTGAGGCCACTTCTGATGCTTGGCATAAGAACTATCATTTGATTATTGAAGTTAAGCCTAAGCCCGACCAACAACCTACCGAAGGTAGTATCTACAACGGTTCTACAATTGTTAATAATACGGCTACTTTAAATGAAAGTAAGACAACTAAAACCACCAAATTAAAAGTTACTTACAAACACACTGATACGACCACTAAAGGTGACTCGAAAAACGGTTTAACTGCTCACAAGTTTGTTTATGAAGCCGATCCAAAGGATCCAACTAAAGTTAAAGATACCGGTGCAGCAGACATTCATGAACAAACCGTTTATCCAAATCAATACTTATACTACCGTTTACACTTTAAGATTAATGATTTTACGCAAGTAGAGAAAAAAGACGGGCACAAGTTAACCAGTAGCGATGGGCAAAAGTTGGTAGATGATAAATACACTGACTTTACTATTCACGACACGCTCGACGATAAGTTTAGAACTAAACTCGATAGTAGTGGCGATGCCGCAGTTGACCACGTGCAAGTTAGCTTAGATCCAAAAGATTTTGAAAGTAACTCTGCAACGCACGGTGCAACTATCAATGGTAACAAGTTAAGTATTAAGATCAACAAAGACAGCGGTAAAGACAAAGATAAAACCATGCTTAAAGAGCTTTCTAAGAATGGTGGTGTAATCTGGGTTCAATACCGTGTTCAAATTAGACCTAATGAAGTTGGCGAAAATGCTAATAAGTACTTGAAGCCACTTAACTTACATTACGAAGATAATGGTAAACGTGATGAAGCTCACACCATTCAAAACGAGGCTAACATTGATGGACACTGGCTTCACAAGACACGTGAAGAAACTGAAAGTGCTGACTACCAAGAATGGGAAGCTACCTATGATTACTGGTACAATGAATGGCAAAAAGCTCCTAATTCAGCAGCTAAAAAGAAGATTAAAGAAAATCACAGCGAATACCTTAGTGGTAGCAATCCATATAGTCGCACCACTGTAAGTGATACATGGACAACGTCAAACAAGTCTATTGCTGGCGAATCTGATTTAATTAAGAAACGCGAAACTAACAAGGTTAAGAATTACCTTATGGTTCCACATAATGGAGGCGGGAAAGTAGTTAACAGCTCTTATGAAGATAGTGGAAATGTCGTCAACGACCAAGACAAGGTCTGGGAAGTAGTAAGTAACTTAGCTTCTAATAAGCAGCAAGGTAAACCTTTAACTCAAGTACGCTTAAAAGATAAAGTTGAAAGTAGTGAAATCTTAGATGCTTCTAAGACTTGGACTAGTGAAAATGATGGTCATGTTCCAGATGGTACTTATACTGGAATCCGCGTCTTTAGAAACGGTAAAGATGTAACAAGTAACTTCCACATTCAAACTTCAAGTAAATCTGTAATTGCAGATGCTAATAAAGCTTACTTAGATAAACTTCCTGATGATGAAGAAAATAACTTTATCTTAGCAGTTCCTGGTACTATTCATCACTCATACAGCTACAAAGCTGGTTGGGACGGTGCCAGTGATAAAGCTTACGTTGAAACTAGTGTAGAAAATACACCATCTAACAATGTAGTTTCTGATGAAGCAACTTGGGAAGGTAAACCTGTTGAAGAGGATCAAATTCCATCTGCTGTAAGTAAGTCAATTACTAGCATCAAAGACTTAACTACTGGCAAAGATGTTGATCCGGGTAACTCTAAAGGTGATAGTAATCCACCACTTAATCCAAATCATGACTACGAAATCGGCTACCGCATTGATGCCCAACTCGGTACTGATCGTGATTTACGCAACTTGAAGATTAGCGACCCACTGCCTGAAAATACTACTTTAGAAAAAGGTAGTGTAAAACTTCCTAGTGGCTGGTCAAGCGCTAGTTCCGACACTGACTTTAATGCTTCATACAACGGTAATGCTACTAAATAAAGGCTAGTAGTTAAATTTGAACCAACTTCAGCTTACTGAGGAAATAAAAGTAAAAATTTTAGACCAATTATAACTTTTTAAGTTAGATACTTAATTGTGCTAGGTCTACTGGTTTTATGACTTTGAAAAGAATAGTAGATATAATTTTCACCTTAATCATGTAGATTGTCCTCTATTTATAGCAAAATAAAATCACCAATAATCTTGGTTTAAGCTGATATAAACCTGGATGTATTGGTGATTTTAAATTTATAAATTTTCTAGATATTTTAGTCTTCAACAATTGGTGAGTGAATTTCACTAGCAGGTAGTGGTTGACCATCTTGGTCAAAGTAAGAGTTAATATTACGACTCCAAATCATTGCAATGGTATGTTGTCCCACGTGGGTTCCTACTACTGGGCCAATGATACTTGAGTTAATTTCGACTTGCGGAAACTTTTCTTCGTAATCTTCAAGCCAAGCGGTCTCTCTTTCAATATCATCTGCGTGAAAAATTGTTAGTTGAACTGGATAGGGAAGATCAGTAATTAATTTAGTAAAATCTTGCTGAATTCTGTTATAAGCACGTTGGTATTTTCTTTCTTTAGAAATTGCAGAAATTTTTCCTTTGTCTTGAACATCCATTGAAAGAATTGGGGTTATTCTCAATAAGGAACCTACGAAACTAGCAGCGTTTGATAGGCGACCCGTCCGCTTTAAGTGTTGCAAGTTATCCACTACAAAACGAACATCGGTTGTATTGCGTAAGTCTTCGAGGTCATGCATGATTAGATCAATGTCTGCACCTTTTTTAACAAGTTTTCCAGCTAATAAAGCAGCATTTGCTTGCCCAGCACAGGTTATTTTTGAATCAAAGGGATGAATATTGATTCGTTTTTCAGTCTTAGCAATTGATAAAACATTATCATAAAAACCGGAAAGTCCACTTGAAATAGTAACGATAATCAAATCAGTATAGCCAGCTTCTACATAAGAATCAACATACTTTTGAATATCTCCAATAGAAGGCTGAGAAGTAGAAGGTAAAGTGGAGGCTGTTGCTAGTTTTTCGTAAAATTCATGAAAACCAATATTTACCATATCGTGGTAAACTTGTTTATTCCAAATGATTGGTATTGGAATAACCTTAATTCCGTTATCAGCACATTGCTGAGGAGTTAAATACGCAGAACTATCTGTTAAGACACCAATTTTCATTTTAATTTCCTTCCCTTATTATTTAATTAAATTAAGCATTTTTTTAATAGTTTAAACTAAATTTTAATTAAATAAAAGGTTAAAAAGCGTTTAAATTTAGTATTTGCTATATATTAGCCAAAAATACTAAATCTGTTATAATAAAAAAGATAGTTTAATTAAGGTGGGACCTAAATTCTAATGAAAAAACATTTTATCTTTTTAGGAGTAGAAGGGGTTACTTACTATTCCTGGTTGCTTTCCCTAATTTTTGTAGCTGTAATTTTTGGCTATGAAGCAAATAAGGGGGTAAGTATCCCATGTTTAAGTTTAAGTATAATTTTTGTTTTATTGGTAATTTATACTTGGCTAACCTCTTATTATAAAGAAGATCAAACAAATTATATTTTAAAACTTCCTTACGCAGCTGCCATGACAATCAATTCACCTAAGTTGCGGATGAAATGGAAATTTTTTAAAATCTACGAATTAAAAGGTAAATCTCATTCATACTTGGTATTGTCAATTAGCAAATAAAAGAAAGAAGAATCTACATGGAATCAGATATTAAAATTGCACAAAAAACTACTGCTAACCCAATTGCTGAAATTGCAGAAAAAATAAATTTATCAGCTGCTGATATTGAACCTTATGGTGCTGATAAAGCAAAGATTAAATGGGAAGCAATTAATCGCGTTCAAAAAAATGATAAGTTAGGAAAATTAATTTTAGTAACTTCTATTTCACCAACACCTGCTGGCGAAGGTAAATCAACTATTACCATTGGTTTAGGGGATGCAATTAAAAATCAACTTCATAAAGATACCTTAATTGCATTACGTGAACCTTCAATGGGTCCAGTATTTGGATTAAAGGGTGGTGCTACAGGTGGAGGATATGCGCAAATTATTCCTATGGAAGACATTAACCTCCACTTTACTGGGGATATGCACGCCTTAACTAGTGCGATTGATACTTTAGCTGCTTTAGTAGATAACTATATTTACCAAGATAATAGTTTAGATTTAGATCCAAACCGTATTTTATTAAAGCGTGGAATTGACGTAAACGACCGTACTCTAAGAAAAGTTACCGTCGGAGAAGGTTCTCGTTTTAATGGTATTGAACACGAAAGTTCATTTGCAATTACTGTAGCTAATGAATTAATGGCTATTCTTTGCTTAGCCCAAGATATCGATGACTTAAAGAGTCGTATCGGTAATATGTTAGTAGGTTTCTCAACTAAAGACGAACCAATTTTTGTTAAAGATTTAGGTTTTGAAGGAGCAATTGCTGCCTTGCTCTCAAATGCTTTAAAGCCAAACCTTGTTCAAACATTAGAACATACTCCTGCTTTAGTCCACGGTGGACCATTTGCTAATATCGCTCATGGAGCCAATTCAATTATTGCAACTAATTTAGCTCTTCATTTGAGTGACTATGTCTTAACTGAAGCTGGCTTTGGAGCTGATTTGGGTGGACAAAAATTCATGGACTTTGTTTCAACACACTTGGAAAAGCGTCCAGATGCTGTTGCTGTAGTAGCTACTGTTCGTGCACTTAAATACCAAGCTGAAAAGACTACTGATCACTTAGATGAAGAAAATCTTGAAGCTTTAGAAAAAGGTTTTGCAAACTTGAAACGTCATATGACTAACATGGCTAAGTACGGCATGCCTGTTATGGTAGTAATTAATAAGTTTGCTACTGATACAGATGCAGAGTTAAACCGCCTCAAGGAACTAGTTGAACAAGAAGGATTTACTTGTGAAGTAGTTTCTTACCATGATGAAGGCTCAAAGGGTGGAGTTAAAGCAGCTGAAAAGTTAGTAGAACTAACTGAAAAGGGTGGCAACTTTGCTTCTATTTATCGTGAAGATGATGATATTAAGACAAAAATTGAAAAAATTGCCAAAAATATTTATGGTGCAAGTAATATCGAATACAGCGATAAGGCTGAAGACCAATTAAAAGAAATTAAAAAGATGAACAAGGACCATCTTCCAGTAATCATTGCTAAAACTCAAGCTTCCTTTACTGATGATAAGAAACAATTAGGTGCTCCTGAAAACTTTACTCTTCATGTGAAGGATTTAGCTCTTAAAAATGGAGCTGGCTTTATTGTAGTAGCAACTGGATCAATTCTTGATATGCCAGGTCTTCCTAAACATCCAGCAGCTTTAGATATCGACGTAGATAACAACGGTAAAATTTCAGGATTATTCTAAAATGGGTAAGCAACTTAAACAAGCTTGGTATTTATTAATTTCCTTTGCGGTAATTTTTGCTGATCAAAGTTTAAAGTACTATATTAAAACAAATTTTCGAGTTGGTGAAACAAGAGAAGTCCTTCCTGGCGTATTTTCTTTTAATTATTTACAAAACAACGGCGCTGCTTGGAATCTACTGGCAGGAAAAATGTGGATTTTCTATATTATCACTTTAATTGCTAGCATTGTAGTAATTTATTACCTTTTTAATTTAAAATATCAAAATATTACTTTTGATATTGGATTAGCACTTATTTTTGGTGGGGTAATTGGGAACTTCATGGATCGGCTACAAATGCATTATGTAGTAGATATGTTTCAGCTAGATTTCATCAATTTCAATATTTTTAATATTGCTGACATGGCAATTAGTGTTGGTTTGTTGTTAGTTTTTATCTATTTAATTTTTTTAGAAGACAAAAAGAAAACAAAATAATTCTTAAAGTACAAGAGCAATCTTGTACTTTTCTTATTACGATTTTTTCTAAGAATGTGCTAAACTTATACAGGAATAAACAGGTTAAAATTATAAGGATTAAAGAAATGGAAGAAAAGCACAGCTTAACGATTACCGATCAATCAGGTCGGTTAGATAAAGTTTTATCCAAAGAAATTGAAAAATTAAGCAGAACCCAAGTTCAAGAACTTATTGATAATAACAATATATTAGTAAATTCTAAAAAAGAAAAAGCTTCCTATAAGGTTAAAAGTGGGGATCAAATTGAAGTAGTGATTTCCCAAAAAGAACCATTAAATTTAGAACCAGAAGATTTACACTTAGATATCATCTACGAAGATGATGACGTAATTGTAGTAAACAAGCCTCAAGGAATGGTTGTTCACCCAGCTGCGGGCCATCCTAATCATACTTTAGTTAATGGGCTTTTGTATCACACAAAAGATTTGGCAGATAGTGAAGAAGGCTTTCGTCCAGGAATTGTTCACCGAATTGACAAAGATACATCAGGGCTATTAATGGTTGCTAAAAACGATCATGCAAGGCAAAGTTTAGAAAAACAACTTGCTTCTAAAACAAATAAGAGAGAATATCTTGCTCTTGTGCATGGCAATTTTAAAACAAAAAGTGGCAAAATTGATGCCCCAATTGGACGAAATCCAAATAACCGAAAACAGATGGCAATTAATCCTAACGGTAAAAATGCAGTAACTCACTTTGAAGTTTTAGAACAATTCAAAGATTATGCGCTCGTAAAGTGTATTTTAGAAACTGGACGTACTCATCAAATTAGGGTACACATGAAATACATTGGGCATCCCTTAGCTGGAGATCCAGTCTATGGTCCTAAAAAAACGCTTAAAGGTAACGGCCAGTTTTTGCATGCGAAAACTTTAGGCTTTTATCAACCTACATCTGATAAATGGTTAGAATTTAGTGTAGATGTACCAGAAATTTTTCAAAAGCAGTTGGAGAAGTTACGTCGAGGATAAAAAGTTAAATGAAAAGATACTTAGTTTTAGAAGATGGCACTTCCTTTAGTGGCCATGACTTTGGGGCAGGAATTACTTCAACTGGAGAATTAGCAATTCAGACAGCAAATTTTGGCTATCAAGAAGCAATCTCTGACCCAGCAAATTTTGGAAAAATTCTTACTTTTACTACACCATTAATTGGAGCAAGCGGTATTAATCCAATTGATTATGAATCTATTAATCCTTCAGTTAAAGGAATTATCGCTAACGACATTGCTTTTCATATTTCTGATAGTAATACTTTTCAAGATTTAGATGATTTTCTTAAAGAAAAAAATATCCCCGGAATTTATGGGGTAGATACGAGAGCTCTAGTCCAAAAATTAAAACAACAACGGGTAATTAAGGCCTCGATTATGGATACAGACGATGAGCATGCTTTTGATCAAATTCGGGCCTTGGTGTTACCTAAAAATAAAACCGCCCAAATTTCTACTTCTAATCCTTACGCCGCACCTAATATTGGTAAAACTGTTGCAGTAATTGACTTAGGATTAAAACACTCTTTATTACGTGAATTATCTTTAAGAAAGATTAATAGTGTCGTTTTGCCGTACAACGCCTCAATCTATGACATAATTAATATTCGAGCTGACGGAATCATTTTTTCTAATGGACCAAGTAATCCAGAAGAATTGAAAAAGGATTTAGCGCCCATCTTTGACCAGTTTTACGGTAAATTGCCAATTTTAGGAATTGGGTTGGGCTTCTTAGCAATTAGTGACTATTTAAATTTAGAAACTTTTGAATTGCAGCCACCATATAATGGAAGTAACTTTCCGGTAATTGATCAACAAAATCATCGAATTTGGCAAACTGCAATGAATCTGGGACAATTAGTTTTCCCAGAAAATATCACTTTAAACTTTTCTAGAGTATACTATGATTTAAAATCTGATTTACTGGCTGGATACGTTTTAGAAAAGGAAAAGTGTATTGCGACTGCCTTTAATCCAGAAGGGTCACCTGGTAATTTTGATGCTGATAGTATCTATGATCAATTTGTAAGAATGATGGAGTAGATTATGCCACTACATAATGAATTTAATAAGGTAATGATTATTGGAGCTGGCCCAACAATAATTGGCGAAGTTTCAGAAATGGATATTTTGGGAGAGCAAGTCTTAGAATCATTTTTAGAAGAAAATATTCAGGTTGTTTTGTTAAATCCTAATCCAGCTACTGTTGAAACTGACTGGAAGAAGAACTTAAAAGTCTTTTTGGAACCCATGACACTGGATTTTACTAAAAGGATTTTGCGGATGGAAAAACCAGATGCAATATTTGCAGCAGCTGGTGGCAAGCCAGCATTACGCTTGCTTAAGGCATTGGAAAAAGATGGTATTTTATCCGACATGGACATTAGTTTATTAGGAATTAATGATTTAAGTCTGGATTTACAAGATTCAAGAAAATTTCATGAATTTTTGGATCGTCATCAGATTCCAACAACGCGTCAATGGTTAATCGAAGATGAAGCGACTATTTTAAATGAGTTAAGTAGAGTAACTTATCCACTTCTTTTAGTTAAAAAGCAACGTTACCGGCCAGATATTCATCGTTCTTTTAAAAATTATGAAGAACTAAAATTATATTTTGATCATGAAAAAGAAGTAGATCAAGATCATTTCAATTACAAAAATTATCGTCTTACTGAAGATCTTTCTAACTTTGAAGAATTAATTCTAGATGTTATCCGCGACCCAATCGGTAATTTCTGTTTTATTAATAATTCAGGCAGTCTTGAACCTGTTGGAATTGATTCATTAGATTCGCTTTTAGTAACTCCGGTTATTACTCGTAATAATAATCAAATGCAACAGTTACGGCGCTATAGTAAAAAAATTGCAGATGCTTTAAATTTCCATGGTGCTTTGTCAATCCACTTTGCGGTTAAACAAAGTAATGATGAATTTAAATTTAAGGTTTTGAGTGTTAAACCGCGTCTTACACACACTAGTTTGCTCGCCTATCGCAGTGGGGTATATAGTGTAGGTTATGTAGTTGCGAAAATAGCTTTGGGCTATCATTTAAATGAAATAATTGATCCCCAATCTGGTCTTAATGCAGCTATTGAACCGCGTAAAGATTCTTTCAATGTCCGCTTGCCTTACTGGTCCTTTGTAGAGTCAGGTACAAACCACTATACTTTAGGAAATAAAACCACATCTGGAGGAGCAGCTTTAGGGAAAGGGATGAACTTTGAAGCTGCCTTTATGAAGGCATTTCAATCAACCACCAGCTTTACTAATAATTTACAGACAGTTAGAACAGAACTTAGAAAAAGCAAAGAGGAGATTTTGCAAGACCTAGCTGATCCTTGGGAAAATCACCTTCTAATCTTAGTCGCTGCTATTTTTAAAGAAATCCCGTACAAGGATTTACGAAAAGCTACTCATATTCATCCAGTCTTCTTACAAAAATTTAATCACTTAATTGCTTTAACCAAAAAACTAAAGGAAGAACCACTTTCTTCAAACCTTTTGCTTAAAGTTAAAAAATACGGCTTCTCTAATCGCTTAATTGCCTACCTAACTAACAAACCTTATGATGAAATTATCGACTTAGCTCAGCAATGGCAAATTTATCCTTCATATATTCGAGTAGATGGAACTGCTGGTTTGGAAGAACCAGAAATCAGGGCAACATTTTCTGCTTATGGGGTTCAGGATGAAATTAAACCATTAGCAGCTGCAAAGAAATGTTTAATCCTTGGACTTAAGCCATTTCAAGTTTCACTGACTGGTGAATTTGACTACATGCTTTATCACGCAGCTAAAACATTAAAAGAGCAGGGGATAAGTCCAGTAATTATTAGTAATAATCCCGAAAGTATTAGTGCTTCTTATGATGTATGTGACCGAGTTTATTTTGAGCCGATTACTTTAGAAAATATTCTCGCAGTTGCACAAAAAGAGAACATCGAGTATGTCTTAACGCAATTCTCTGGGAAACAGGCAAATCGCTATCGAATCCCGCTGCTTAAAAATGGCCTTAAAATTATTGGCCAACCAAATATTGAACATACTCTTAAGCTGGATAAAACAAAAGTAATTGAAAATGCAAATGTAAGTCCAGTGCCAGCTTTAACTACTAAGCAACCAGAGGAAGTAGAAGAATTTGTTATAAAACATGGCTTCCCACTTTTAATCGGTGGGTTAAGCAACAATCAAAAAAAGCCTAAATCAGCTGTTGTTTTTGATATTCCGGCTTTAAATAAATATATTACTGAAAATGAGTTACAAGAAATAATTATTTCTAAATTTATTGAAGGTAAAAAATATGAAGTAACAGCTATCTCAGATGGAGAAAATGTTACAATTCCAGGAATTATTGAACACTTTGAGCAAAGTGGCTCCCATGCTTCAGATTCAATTGCAATTTACCGTCCTCAAAACTTAAGTTCAACCCAGCAACGGTTACTACGTGATAGCACAGTAAATATCATTAAGCAGTTTAAATTGCGGGGGCCAGTTAATCTGCATTTTTTAATTGCTAATAATCAAATCTATGTTTTACAAATTAAGACATATGCGGGGCATAATATTTCATTTTTAACGAAATCTATCCATCAAAATATCGTTAAAATTGCCACGCAAGTTTTACTGGGAGCTGATTTACCAGAATTAAATTTAACAAATGATGTTTGGCCATCTTCATCATTAATTCATGTAAAAATGCCAGTATTTTCATCCTTACAATACCATGGCGAAAATACTTTTGATTCACTTATGAAAACTTCAGGAAGTGTAATGGGGCAAGCTGTCAGATTGCCAACCGCTTTGTACAAAGGATACGAAGCCAGTGACTTGATTATTCCAAGTTATGGGACTGTCTTTATTTCAGTTAAAGATAGTGAAAAAGAGGATGCTGTTAAAATTGCTGCCAGATTCCACCGCTTAGGGTTTACCTTATTAGCAACTGAAGGTACAGCAACAACTTTAGCAGAAAAGGGAATTACTACTGGGATTATTAGTAAATTACAAGATGGAAATAAGGGTATTTTGGAAAAAATCACGCAGCATCGTATTAATATGGTAATTAATGTGACCAGCCTTTCTGATTCGGCTAGCCATGATGCAATTATTATTCAAGATACAGCTTTAGAAACTCATATTCCTGTCTTATCTAGTCTCCAGTCTGCAGCAGATATTTTAACGGTTTTAGAAACCATGGCGATGACTACGCAACCATTATAATAAAGAAAAAAGCATCCCTAGATACTTACTTTGTAAGTGGGATGCTTTTACTGTATTCTTTTTCCTGTTACAACTTCTTCTTCTGGAGTAACTTCAATTGAATTTTGTCCTGTATAAATGACAAAACCAGGCTTTGCACCATTAGGCTTTTAATTCTCTTAACTTGAACATAGTCTACTGGAACATGAGCGGAATTTTTACCTTTAGAGTAGTAGGCTGCAATTTCTGCAGCTTCTTGAATGTCTTGCGGACTTGGATTTTCATCTTCCAAAATCACATGCGAGCCAGGCATATTTTTAACGTGGAACCAGTAATGCTTCTTATTAGCCTTTTTAAGTGTGAGCCAATCATTTTGGTAATTGTTTTTACCGACTAACACTTTTTTACCATCACTTAATTCAAAAGTATTAAGTGATTTTTCATTTATTTTCTTTTTGCGTTGATGATTTTGAGGACGTTTCAAATAACCCTGATTAATTAATTCCTCACTAATTGCATCAATATCTTGTGGATCAGCATTATCAATTGCTGTTTGAATAGAATCAAAATAAGCTAAATTTTCTTTGGTAATTTTAATTTGTTCATTGACATGCTTAATGGAATTACGCAGTTTTTGATAACGGGTAAAATACTTTTGAGCATTGCGTGCAGGAGAGAGAGCAGGATCCAGTTTGATTTTTAATTCTTGATTATTTTCATAATAGTTAGGTAAGGAAATTTCCGTCATTCCTGGCTTAACTTGATGAAGATAGGTGTTTAATAATTCGCCCTTAATCCGATACTCTTCAGAATTTTCTGCTTGCTTTAATTGCTTTTTAAGTTTAACTAGCTTTTTACTGAGCTTCTTTTGCTCATTTGAAACAACAGTTTCTACCTTTTTTGATTTTTGGCGAACCCATTCTTTATTGGCTTGTTCTTTATAAAAATCTTCAATGCCACTGTTTACTTCTGGATAAGTACGCACCATTTGTAAATCTAAATGGTAAGGTAAGTATAAAAACAGCCGGTCCTTATGTTTAGGAGTTTGTAAAATAGTTGCTTTAGGATGATCAAAATGAGAAAAGAAGGTAGTAAATGAAGGATAAGAAAAGTCGTCTTCCAAATATCCTGCTAACTCCCGCCGATCATCGCCATCGACTCCGTTAATATTTTGAGCGAAGTCGCTAGGAGTAGGAAACTCTTTTTTTAATTCATTGAACTTAGATTTATCAACTTCAAAACCATTAATTCCTGGCTTTAATGGTGGAAGTTCATAAGGTGCGTGAGGCAAGAGAAGCCGTGCCCGATTTTCATCAGGATTGATTCGTTTAAGTAGATCAATAATTTTATTAGTATGGGCATCATACAAAATTACATTACTGTGTTTACCCATCAGTTCAATTGATAATACTAATTTAATTTCATCTCCCAGCTCATTACGATTGGAAAAATAAAAATTAACAATTCTTTCAACTCCAACTTGTTCAATTTTTTCTAAAACTGATCCCACCAGGTATTTACGTAGTACCATGACAAAAGTTGGGGCAACATCAGGATTGACAATGTTTTCATTTGTAATATAAAAGCGTGGATTTTGTGCATTAGCAGAAATAAGTAGTTTTTTGTTTTTACGATCTTTTCTAAAGTTTAGTACTAAGTCGTAAGGGAAGGGCTGATAAATCTTTGTTAGCTTTCCTCCCACAAGATCGGTATCTAATTGTGCTAATAAACTATGAATAAAAAGGCCATCATAAGCCATCAAATCACCTCAAAATTTCTTTCCTTACTATTATACTATTAATCTAAAAAAATCCCTATTTTCTTAAGTTTCTTATTGATACCAGACTAGCATTCAAGTATGCTATAATTAAACTACTAAACGGACTAATATATTATAAGGCAGGTTTTCAGATTGAAGATAGCAGTTGTAACAGATAGTACCAGTGATGTAACAATTCAAGAAGCAAAAGAAAATGATATTACAGTAGTACCCATTCCTGTAATTATTGATGGTAAAACTTACTTAGATAAAGTAGATATTACTGCTGAAAAATTATTTGAAACACAACGTAACGGCGCCTCATTTCCTAAAACTTCACAACCTTCTTTGGGAACAATGTTAGAATTATTTGATAAACTCCACGACGAAGGTTATGAAGCTATTATTACTATTACTTTAACATCTGCCATTTCTGGCTTTTATAATACCTTATTAACAATTGCTAAAGAACATCCTGAATATAATTTACATCCTTATGATTCAGGAATGACTGTACGTTCAATTGGTTATTTGGCTTTAGCAGCAGCAAGAATGGCCAAAAAGGGTCGCAGTGTTGAAGAAATTTTTGCTAAATTAGATGAAATTCGGGCAAGCATTGGCGTTTTGTTTGTTGTAGATGATTTGCAAAATTTGGTAAGAGGTGGACGCTTAAGTAACGCCTCTGCTTTTATTGGTACTATGCTTCATATTAAGCCTTTACTTACTTTTGATTCTGAAACTTATGAAATCAAAAGTTTTGATAAAGTTAGATCTCTAAAACGCGCAATTAAAAAGAGTGAAGAAATTGCTAATAAAAAGATTGCAGAATTACCTTACAAGGATAAGTTACGTTTCATTATCTATAATTCTAATGATGAAGCTCAAGCCGCAGAAGTAGCTGAACACTTTAAAGAAAAATATCCAAATCAACCAGTTGAAATGCAGGTCTTTGACGCAGTAGTAGCCACTCACCTAGGTGAAAAATCACTTGGTATTACATGGTTGTTAGATATTGACAAGATTGATTTGTAGTTAAAAAGCTATCATTTGAAGATAGCTTTTTTGTTTTGGAAAAAATAGTATAGTAACTAGTATTTAATCTTTTGAAAATTATATTAAAGACGATTTAAATTACTTATGGGAAAGTATCTATAAACCGTTTTAGATAACTGCATTGTTATATTATCGAGCAAAATAGTATAATGATAATTAAGCTGATACTCAAAAAGGAAGGTTAATGTGAAAGAACCAATAATTTACCAAACAAAGTATAATCTCAACAGTGCAGTTCAATTAAAAGATGCAATTCGGAAAGAGTACGGAAATCATTCAGAAAAAAGTTCAATTTTAACCGAATATCCGACTGTTTATATTATTAATGATACTCCCAATCAGCATAAGGATAACTTTTCTGTTTATGTTGGTGAAACAAACGATATTCAAAGAAGAACATTACAACACTTAGACGTTGATCCTAAAAATCGTCAGGACTTCTCAAACTTAAAGAGATCAAGAGATACTATGATGTATGTTATTGGACATCAACATTTTAATAAATCTATGACTCTAGATATTGAAAATCGTTTAATGCAATATTTGAGTAGTGTTCCTGCGGTTAAACATCTTAATAATCGACGGCATAATGAACAAAATAAATATTATGATTCACATGAATTTGATGAATTATTTGATTTAATTTGGAAGAAATTAAACAAGGAAAATAAAACTCTTTTTCCAGCACAGAGTATTTTAGAAAGTTCTGCCTTATTTAAATCTTCCCCTTTTAATAAGCTAACAACTGAGCAGTTAAATGCAAAAGAAAAAATAATTGATAAAATTAATTTTGCTTTAACTAATGCCAATAAGCAATTATCGGCTGATGGAGAACTTATTTTGGTTAAAGGAGAAGCAGGAGCTGGTAAAACAGTTTTAATGAGTAACATTTTCTATGATTTGGTACATGAAACTGAAACGCAAAATGACAAACACTTATCCATTTCTTTATTAGTCAATCAAAATGAACAGTTAACTGTATACCAAGAAATGAAAAGAAAACTTTTTGAAAAACAAGATCATGTTACAGTTGAAAAGCCGGTCTCATTTATAAAAAACGTTTCACCTGATGATAAAACTGACATTGTTTTGGTTGATGAAGTCCATTTATTATTAACTCAACGAAGTCAATCTTATGCTGGTTTAGGTCAAAATATGTTAGAAGATATTTTAAAAAGAGCAAAAATTGTAATGGCAGTTTATGATCCTAAACAGGTATTATCAACTACTTCAGTTTGGGAAGATGGAAAATTAGAAGAACTAGAGCAGAAAATTGGTCCTGAGAATATTATTTATTTACATAATCAGATGAGAATTGATGCTAATCCTCAAACAATTAATTGGATAGAAAATATTATTAATTATGGTAAAATTGGAAAATTACCTAAAGATAACAAATATGAAGTAAAAGTATTTTCTGATCCTGCTAAAATGCAAGCTGCAATCAAGAATAAAGATAAAAATCAAGAACGTGGAATTAGTCGAATGGTAGCAACATTTGATTGGAAATATTCAGGAGGTAAAGCAGAGTTACCAGCTGGGCAAAAGTATTGGGAAGTAGTCGAAGGTAGTTGGAAAATGCCTTGGAACTATGAGATTAGAAGGCGTGATGGCTATGAAAAACATAATCATCCTTATGGACCAGTTACTTATAAACAACAGGCTTGGGCTGAGAAAGATTATACAATTAATGAAATTGGATCCACCTATACTGTGCAAGGCTTTGACTTAAATTATGTTGGAGTAGAGTTAGGTCCATCAGTAAAATATCGTGATGGAAAGCTTATTCATGATCCTTCTAGTAGTAAAAATTCAAAAGCTACTCAAAAAAGAAATTCAACTAAAAGTTACGCAGAAATGCTCTTGAAGAATGAATTAAATGTTTTGTTGACACGCGGAGTTCACGGACTTTATCTTCATGCAGTTGATCCAGCATTACAAAAAGCGTTAGAGAAAGCAGTAAAATAAATCTATATTAATTTATTTAGGAAACGGGCATTTTATTAGCCTATTTATAACTTTATCCTTTAATACCTTATAAAAATACTCAATCTTAAATATAATGTCGTTCTAATCTTGAAATTTAAGGGCGAATTTCTTAACTATTTTATGTGAAACAATTTCAAAAACTATCGGTATAACCTTTTAATAAAGAGTATGATAAATAAAGATAGACAGGTTCCAAGATTTAAGAAAGGTAAAATATGAAAAATAGAAAAAAAGATAGTTCTGCGTCTACAGTATTTTATTTAAAATATGTAAAACCACGCTATACCAAAGACATTATTAAGGGTAAGTTTTATTTTACGAAAGTAAGATATTTTAAAGACTTGGGCTTGAACGGTGATAATAATATTGGAGACTTAAATGAGGGACACATAACTAAAAAATCATTACCAGGAGAATGGAAAACGATTAAATTAAATGGGGAAAGCTTTGATATTACTGATTGTGAAGTAACGCTAAATCGACAAATATTAAGTGATGAACAATATAATGAAATAGGAATTTTTTCCCTAATTGCAGTAACTACTGATGATCTTGTTTTTGTTGAAGAGAATGAAAATGGGAGAAAATTTAAATTAAAAAAAGAATTTATAGAAGATTGTAAAAAAATAGATCCTGATAATCAAAGAGATCTTGTAGCAATACCCAAAAATTGTTTTTACAATTTCAAAAAGGAGCAACAAGGCTATATAAAATATTACAATTCTACATACTCAAAATCTTTACCAACTCTTTCAAAAGATAATTGGACTACACTTTTTTATAAAGATAAGTCTTACGAATTTCAACATGAGTATAGGTTAATTAAATCTATAAATAACGGTAACTACTTAGAGATTGTCTCAGGTCTTCCTAAAATAATTTTGGTTAAAGATATAGAGAAAATTGAAGTAATAAGAAAAAAACAATTTAATTGCTAGATGACTTAAATAATATATTAGGTTGAAAGTAGGATGATTTGGAAACAAAAGAAGAGGGAATAGAAATTAACTATATGATATAAAGCTATATTTACCGTAAAAATATTATGTAAAGTAGTAATATCTATAATTGTTTAATATGTAGCCATTGGGTATAATTTAAATATACATCAGATATAAAGGTGATATTAAGGAGGGATATATTATGACTACGGCTTCAATGAACTTTAAAGTTGATGCAAGTACAAAGAAACTTTTTAATCAAGCAGCAGAAAAAATGGGATTAACTTCATCAGCTTTACTAAATATATTTGTTACTCGTGTAGCAAGAGAACAAGCAGTTCCTTTTAGTCTTAAAGTGGTACCAAACAAAAATGAGACTTTTGATGAGGAAAGTAAAAACGCAATGATTAAGGAACTTGCTATCGTCAATGGGTTGATACCTGATGATGATAATAAAGTTGATGATTTGGATGACTACTTCAAAAAATTAGGTGTTTAGTATGTATCAAATTAAAACAACTAAACTTTTTGATAAAAGATTTGCTAACTTAAAGAAACTTTTTAATTTGACACAAGATGAAGCCAATGATGCTATTGAATCCTTGAAATATACTATGATGCTACTTCAGCAAAATGGAAAATTACCTCGAAATGGTAATAGCTCTACTGATCCTGATGGACCTTATTATGACCATAAATTAACAGATGAGCCTTGGAGTGGATTCAATGAATATCATATTTTAGGCGATGTATTAGTAGTCTATTATAAGTTAGAATCAAAAAGAACTATCAGGTTTACAACCATCACTACGCATAATGAACTTAGACAAGGAAATTTAGATTAATAAAAATATTTAGAATTTTACTCCTCACTTATTTAAAAGATAAAAGAGTTAGCGACTATTAGGTAATGCAATAATGGAATGTTCAGTCGTTAACTCTTTTTTATGTGAGATTAATTTGCAAAAAATTAGATAAACATATTTTGAAGGAGGAATTGTTTCAATTTTTTTAATGAATTTCTTCTACTTTTATTTTTTTCTTGATATATATTTATTTTATCTAATAAATTGCCTATAACTTTTTGTTCTTCATTAGATGGTATTTTAATCATAAATTTAGTAGAAAAATCTTTAACCACATGCGGAATATTAGGAGTGCGAAAATTAAAATAAATTTTATTTTGATTACTTTTTAAAAAATGATATAAGTAAGAACTTGAGTATTTAGGAGAATATGCTTTTAAAGTAGAGCCTAAAGCACCTTCAATTCCACGATAGATAGTACCGGCTTTAGATCCATCCCATAAAATTAAAATATCATCATTTTTTACATCTTTAGAAGCAGAGACATAAGTGGGAGTTCCACCATTCAAATAGGCAGTGTCAAGATATATAGAATTATTTCCAATCATCTCTTTTTTTGCTTTTCCCTTTAATTCTTTAGATATAACTTCTTTTAAGGATAAAATTTTCCAATCATTTTTCAAGTTTTTAACTTTAAGTTGAGTACTCTTAAGGGAAAATAACCTTTGATACATTGCTTGTTGTAGTTGAGATTGCAAAGAATATTTCTTTTGCAAAAGGGTTATAGTCTCATCAAGTTTTGAAAGAAGATTACCAATTTTGTCTTGTTCTAACTTTAAAGGAAATTTTTGATTTAAAGTTAAAAAATCTGAATAACTTATACTTCTTCCATCTCTAACTCCGTAGGTTACTTTTTTAGTAACTGAATAAAATTATAACTAGTAAATTTTTCTTTCCAAAAATTATCATTAAAGTTCTCAGGCACTTTAAAGGAAAATACCGTGTAAGCAGGGGAGCCGATTCCTTCCATTCTTGAGTAAGCAAAACCTCCTTGAAAGGAACGTAAGTGGATAACAAAATCGCCTGGTTCTATTCTTTTATAACTTTCAAGACTAGTTCGTGAAGTTTTAATATCTACTCCAATTTTATTTCGAGGTATCATTCCTTTGTTTTGAGTAGCAGATAATACAGTAAGGTTCGGAAATCCTTTTTCTGTTTTAGATTTAAAAATTAAAGTTCCTTTTTGTTGCTGCCAAGTAAAAGTAATTGAATAGTAATATATTTAAATTAAGGTTATACTAATATGAGATAAAGTATTTTAATGAGTTTGAATAGGATTAATCAAAATGAAAGAATTTAAGGATCTATCAAGACGTGACCAAGAAGCATCTTTACTTTTTCCTTTAATAAAAGAATTAAAACGATTGGGCGGAAAAGTAACTACTAAAGAATTAAAACGTTCTTTGATTGAGAATATAGATTTTATTCCAGAAGATGCATTAACACATATTAAAACTTCAAAAAGTGGGAATCTCTACCATCCCTTTGACTATCCATTTAACTTTGCCGTGACAAATTTAAATATGGCAAAATTATTTGACCGTCCTAAATTAGGTGCCGTAGTGTTAACAGAAAAGGGTAGAAAAGCTAGTTACGAGTTTGAAGATCAGCCAGAGAAATTTATAGCATCTGTTTACCGAATAACTGAGCCTCTTTGGAAGGGAAAAGCTAAAAGAAACGCTAAAATGACTTATTCGAAAGATAAGGGAAAAGAAATTGAAAAAGTAGTTGATTACAATGAAGATTGGCGCCAAAGACTTCAAACGGCTATTAATAGTCTTGCGCCCACAAAATTTGAAGAGTTTTGTCGACAATTAATTAAAAAAATGGGTGTTGATATAGATGAAAAAATTGGTATAAATATTTCGGGTGACGGTGGCATAGATGGGTACGGTTACTTGACTAATGATGATTTCAGAACTACACGTGTTGCCAACTACACGTGTTGCCATTCAAGCAAAACGCTGGAATTTAAATACTACCGTCTCATCTCCTGAAATTGATAAATTTAGAGGGGCAATGGATAAATTTAGAGCAGAATATGGCATCTTCATTACCACTACTTCTTTTACGAGAGGTGCAATTAACGCAGCACGTTCAGGAACAAGAGTAATAACTTTAATTGATGGTGAAAAGTTATTAGATTTAGTTGCAAAATACCAAGTTTTTGTCAAACCAAAAGTAGTATATGAATTAGATAAGGAATTTTTTGAATAAACTAGGTATTGTTGATAGAATACTGGATTAGCGGTGAAAAGTACCAATTTAACTCCATATCTTTTCTAAAGCTAAAAGTATTGCTTCTTTAGTATCTATGGTTAAATTATCTAAATTGATTTCATCAAACTGCTTTTTTATTTCATTAAGATTCTTTTTATTAGAGTTAAGATAAGTATTTTCCTAGGAATTTCTCCATTGCTGCAATAACTCGTATATAATTCTACAAAATACTTTCATAAAAAATTTGCGTTAATCAATCTGTTCAATTATAATACAAGTGAGAAGATAGTAATAAGCAGCTACTTGTTACTCTCAATCGTAGATAATAAATAACTTTTGGGGAAAGTCAATCTTTATGATTGACTTTTTATTATGGGATATGCTTTGACAAAATTAATTGCAGCACAAGATATAAATGATTTGAGAATCCCACCTGCAAATTATTTAGAAAAACTTGATGGAGATAGAAAAGGGCAATATAGTATTACCATTAATAAGCAATACCGTATTTGTTTTGTAGTTAAAACGCCAAATTATTTTTATAATGTAGAAATTGTAGACTATCATTAATAAGGAGGAAATATCTATGTTAAAGAATAATATTTCTACAACAAAAGTAAGTGAAATCTTGTATGAAGAATTTATGTTGCCTTTAAATATCTCTGCTTATGCAGTTGCTAAAGCTATTAATGTCCCATCTTCAAGAATATTAGATATTCTCCATGATAAAAGAAAAATTACTGTAGACACTTCAATACGCTTAGGAAAATTATTTGGAGTATCTCCAAAGTACTTTTTAAATATTCAAAATGATATTGAGCTAAGAAATGCAGAAATAGAACATAGTGGCAGTTATAACCAAATTAAGCAATTATCACTTGCCTAATTATTTAACTTAAAGTTAGTAGAAAGGATTAAAACTATGACTATTAAAGCAACAACCACAAGTGAATTAAGAAAAAACTTCAAAAAACTTGCTGACGATGTCTCTAATTATAATGATGTAATATTTATAACAAGACCAGAAAATAAAAATGTAGTCCTATTATCTGAAAAAGAATACAGTTCATGGCAAGAAACAAACTACCTTCTATCAACATCAGAAAATAGAAAGGCTCTTCAAAAAGCTATTACCGATAAACACAGTAGTAAGAAATTAACACCTCAAGAATGGTATAACCGAGACGAAGCTAATCTTTGTGATTAGCTTTTTGCTTATTTGATAAAATTTATTCAAGTGTAGCAAAATGAAATTTATAAATTATAATATAGGAGTCATATCATGGAATTTAACAATGATGAAACAATATTTATTCCACCTGCAGGATTTTTTGAAGATGTACTTGATCGTATGGACAAGATGGAGACGCAGATTGATGAACTTAAGAAACAATATTACAACAATTCTAAGAATTCGCGTGATGTTTTCTTATACGGTTGTGAAGTAGTTGGCAGTCAATATCTAGATTTAGAAGATCATCTTATTCCAAGGTTACAAGAAAATGACCCATTAATTTTGATCAGAGAAGCAGGTAATCACTATGATGAACATGCAATTAATGTACAGACCACTAGTGGCCTAAAGTTAGGTTACTTACCACGAAAGAACAACTTAATTTTAAGTCGCTTAATGGATGAGGGGAATCTTTTATTTGGTAAAGTCAAATCTTTTCATTGGGATGGTAAGAAGTTAGATCTTATACTCAAGGTTTACATGCACATGAGTTAGTTAAGTTAATCCTTGTAAAAATCCTTATTTTAATTAGTGTTATACTTTATAAGTAACATCCTAAATAGAAAGTGGAAGTTTGTGCTCTATAAGCAAATTGAACAAAATAAGCGAAATACTTGGATTATGTTGGGAATCTTTTTAGTTTTGCTCCTGGCAATCAGTGTATTAATAGGATGCCTTTTACCAATACTTGGTGTCATATTTTTCATTTTTAGCATAGGTTATGTAGCTTGGAATTATTTTAGAGCAACAAATACCTTGCTGAAAGTAACCGGTGCCCAAGAAGTTACTAGGAAAAGTAATCCCCAAATCTATGAAATGGTTGAAGAATTATGCTTAGCCGCTGGAATGCCAATGCCTAAGATCTATATTTCGCCTACGAAGGAAGTTAATGCTTTTTCAACTGGTTTTGATCCCGAGCACGCTAGTTTAGTGCTTTACCAAGGCTTGCTAGATATTATGAATAGGGATGAAGTGCGTGGAGTTATTGGACATGAACTAGCTCATATTCGTAATTATGATATTCGCATTACAGTTCTATCGAGCATTCTTGTTAATTTTATTCTTTGGACTGGCCTTGGGACTCTCTTAGGTGGTTGGACCTTGGTTACCTCTGACGGAAAGGGATGGGGAACTTATTTAATTAAGGGCTTTGGTTTACTAATCTTAGGCTTTGGGGCAATCGTGAGTATTTTTGCAATTCCAATCGCTAAATTATTATCATTACTCATTTCCCGTCAAAGAGAGTATTTAGCTGATGCCGGATCGGCTGATCTAACTCGAGAACCATCAGGTTTAATTTCTGGTTTACAAAAATTAGAAGATTTAGAAAATGGCAAAAAATTACCTCAGAATGAAAAAACAAATAATAACTTAGTTTTGCAAAGTCTATATTTTAATGCTGGCTCAATTACCAAATGGTATCAAAGATTGTTTTCCGATCATCCGCCACTAGATAAAAGAATTGAACGTTTAAAAAATAGTGCAAAAATTTAATATCAAAGAAAAAAGGATTTAAATACCCTCGTAGGATTGTGCAATTTGATTCTACAAATAATCTGAACAATAAAAAGTAATATAGTTTATTTATTGTAGAAGATAAAATTAAGGTGTACTCTTTATGTAAGATGCAATATAGGGATAGGTGATCATATGGAAAATCAATTAATAAGAAAGATGTCCCAAAAGGGACAAATTGTTATTCCTGTTTCAATTAGAAAAGCATTGGGGTTAGAAAAAGGGACAAAACTTTCTTTCAAACTTAATGGTGATGAAATTACTATAAAAAAAGCCCCTTCGGTATTAGAATGGGCAGAAGTATTAAAAGAAGGAAGAGACAATGAAAGACTTTAAAAATCAAATTACACTAACTTTAGTTAAAAGAGATAAGGAAACTTATAATCTTGAAGACTTAAATAAAAAAATCATCGAAAAGCTTACTGATGCTTTTCATCATGTATTAATTTTACAAGCAGAAAAAACTTCTTCAATAAATGGTGAATTACAAAATAGAGAGGTGCTTCTCGTTAATTGCAATTTCAATGATCTTACTGAAGGGATGAAAGAAGCCGTACAAGAAGCAATCATTTTAGAGATGACAGAAGGTAAAGAAGATGTAGTAGAACTTAAGGTTAATAATGAGACTCAACTTTTATATAAGGAAAATTACATCGAAAATAATTAATTTTTATAATAAAGTACGTAATAATTGCTAACATAAATGCTTAAGCAAATAATAGCAAAAATAATAAAATCAACAAAAAAAGCTAAGACAATTACCTTAGTAATAGCTAGAATTGTTGCAAACCTCATAACAATTTTAGCTTTAAGCCTTAGCCAAGAAACAGTGGATTAAAAATCCTGTATTTTTGTGTTCTATATTGGACGAAAGGAAATTTTAAATGAAATACAAGTTTAATTGGAAAAATTTTTGGAAAAGATTTTTCATTATTAATGAGGCTATTTTTGCGATTTTGCAATTAATAAACTGGATAATTTTAAAGTGATAGACTAATTAAAGTGCCTCACACTTGTTAGATCTATGTCTAACAATTATGAGGCACTTCAAAATTTGATCGCTTTTTGTTTATCATCTTGTTACAATATTATTAGGTCATTGGTTTAGCTAACCGATGATTTAGTAACTTTGGATGGCTGCACACCCCTCAACCTATTTTCAGTTACGGAGGTGAGAGCCATGCCACATGGAATAGACTGGAGAAGTAGGCTTCCTTGCAAATAGCTTCTGCTATTGCACTAAGCATTGCACTCAATGCACTAGGTAAATTCTTAGTGAGTTGTGCAAAGGCTTATGCAATAACAAAAAAAGCTAATCACAAGGATTAGCTAACCACTTCAGTCATTCAAGTTACGATTGGAGTTAACGACTCGACCTCGTTAGCTCCTTTTCTTTTACAATTATAAAAGAAATTAAATAAAAATTCAAGAGAAAGTAGTCTAGCTCCTTTAGTATATGCGGGATTTTAATCCTGCTGTAGTTCATAAATGGTAGAAGAGAATTATAGAGTAAAAAGTTATATTTACGGTAAAAATATTATGTAAAGTAATAGTTAATAATTTTTAGCTTAAAAGAGTAAGACTTCAGTAACCTTACTCTTGTATTTTTGAAGCTATATTCCTTTTTGAAATATTTATAACTTGCCCCAATCAATCTCTTCAATATTTGTAAATCCACTTTTATCCTTTTCACGTTTACGAACTACATCTCCAACTCCATTAGATTCTAATTCTATTGTTTCCTTAATTGCTGTTGCATGAGTTTTCATATAATTCATCAACTTTTTATTATTGGTGAAACCGGGAGTATTGTCTTCAATTAAACCTCTATCTTTAGCAAGCGCTAAAAGAATATCTTTTTTGGTTTCTTTATTTACAAAGTTTAATTCGTCAAATATTTTTTTCATTTTATCATCTGTTTTTTTGCATGAAAATTATCTGGCATAACTTTTTACTCCTTTCTCTAATCTCTAAGAGACTATCTTAATTATACGCTATTCCTGGTGCTGCTAGTATTGATGGCTATTTAATTGGCAATAAACTTTTTGATAAGAGAATCTTATTATTTATCACGATATTTTATCTAAAATTTGCTTTAATTAATCCGTCCAATTATAATATAAGTACAAATGAAAAGAGAGCAACGAGTGGTGGCTCGTTACTCTCAATCGTAGATTTGAATAACTAGGGGAAAGGCTAATCTTTATGATTAGCTTTTTTGATTATTCGATATGCTTTTGCAAAGTTAATTGCAGCAATCGAAAGAATCAAAATGCCAGTTGCAAAATCAACCGAATAAATATAAACAGTGGAATTTATAAGGTTTAGGTATAAATTCTTACTTTTGGCTATTATGCTAGTGTTATAATGAGATAATAACACTAGTAACAAGCTTGAGGAATAGCGTAATAACGCCAATTTTAAGATGTCCCAAAAATAGCTAGTGTTATAATTCTTAATATAGTATAAATAACATTAGTATATTATAAAGCTTTACAAATAGGTATTTTATAGACTGTTTGTAAAACTAGTAAAGTTGATAAAGGAATTTCCATAAAATTATCAATAAAATCAATTTTCTTATCATGCTGAGAGGACGATTCTATTGCATTATTCGTCCAAAAAGACTAATAACTAATCATTCATGCAAATAAAGGAGATGCAATTTGATGCAACAAATAGTTAAACCAATTAAGGATTCTTGGGTTTTATCTTCAGTCCAAGATACTCTCTTAAACAGATTTGAATCAGGAAGACGAAACTACACTATTTTTCAAGTAGGGAAAGCTACTTTATTAAGAGTGAGTGATGTTTTGCGTCTTAGAAAATCAGATGTATATGAGGAAAATGGTCGAGTTAAGAAAAATGCTTATATCATCGATAAAAAGACTAAAAAGAAAAATGTACTTTATTTAAAACCCGTAAAGGAAGATCTAGAAGACTACTATGATTGGTTAAAAGGTTGGCAGTTAAAGAATCCCGATAAGAGTGTTTTCTTTAGCGAGTGGCTTTTTCCGTCAATGACTAAGCCTGAAAAGCATATTGACGAAAGAAGATATTACATGATTATGCATAGAGTAGGAGAGATTCTTAATATTAATTATTTGGGAACTCATACAATGCGCAAAACTGGAGCTTATCGTGTTTATCAACAAACTAACCATAATATTGCCTTAGTAATGAAATTACTTAATCACTCTTCGGAACAAATGACTTTGGCATATCTAGGATTAGATCAAGAAGAACGTGAACATCTATTAGATAGGGTAGACTTTGGTTAATTGTAAACTAATAAATTTTTTGCTTCTGAGATTGTTCATAGTCTGCTGGCAACGCAACAGTTTTAGAAGAGTTAAGATTAGTTTTAAAGGAGTCCACGAGTAGAGTCGTTAACTCCCTTTCTCATCAAAACATAAAATTTGCCTTTATTTAAACAGGGAGTTACGCTAATGATAATAATTAATAAATATTATAGTGGAGACAATCATGGATAACATTAGTGAAAAGAAAATAGAACAACTCGGAACTTTTGAAATTAGTCAAAAATTATTGGCACTTGCTAAAAATAATGAAAAAGGGAATATCTTTTTAAATGCTGGAAGAGGAAATCCTAATTGGATTCAGACTTTAGCAAGACTAGCTTTTGCACGTTTAGTGGAATTTAGTGTGAATGAGTCAAAAAATACAATTAATGATGGAATAATGGCTGGTTTTATTAATAAAGAAGGAATTAGAGAGCGTCTATTTTCTTATTTAGATTCTAATAACAGTAAAGTTGATAAATTTATTATCGATGCCATAAATTATTGTAAAGAAAATTTGAAAGTTGATTGTGATGACTTAATTTATGAATGGGCAAATGGAGTTATTGGAAATGATTATCCAGTCCCTAGTCGTTGTTTAAAGTACAATGAAATTATTGTTAATGAGTACTTACAATCTATTTCTTATCGAGGAAAAAAATTAGCAAATCAAACTAGTATCTTTCCTACTGAAGGTGCAACAGCTGCAATTGCATATGCTTTTCATAGCTTAAAAGAAAATCATCTTCTGAAAAAAGGTGATAAGATAGCGATTAATGAGCCAATTTTTCCACCTTATATCATGATTCCAGAGCTGAATGATTATCAATTAGTTGAAGTAGATTTAGCTTCATACGAAAAAAATAATTGGGAAATTGAGCCAGCTGAAATTGAAAAATTGAAAGATCCTGCTCTTAAAGCTTTAATTGTAGTTGATCCAACTAATCCTACCTCCAAAGAATTTAATTCTAAAGCTTTACATGCCCTTAAAGATGTAGTAAAAAGCAACCCAGAATTAATGATTATTTCAGATGAAGTTTATGGTAGCTTTGTACCTAATTTTACTAGTGTTTACAGCGTACTTCCTTATAATACAATGTTAGTTTATTCTTATTCTAAGCTATTTGGTTGTACGGGTTGGCGTCTAGGGGCAATTGCTTTAAATGATAATAATATTTTTGATGCTAAGATTAAAAAGCTTCCAGAAGCAGAAAAAAGAGAATTATTTAATCGCTACAAGAGTAATGTGGTAGATCCCAATAATATGCCTTTTATTGACCGTTTGTGTTCAGATAGTCGATCAGTTGGACTCTATCATACTGCAGGTTTATCTACTCCCCAACAAATTATGATGAGTTTATTTTCATTAACTCATTTAGTGTATGCAGAAGGTTCTACTGATGCATATATTGATAGTGCAAGAAAACTAGTTAAAATTAGGTATGAAGATTTACATAATGCAATGAACGCTCCAAAAGATGAAACTGATACAAATACACACTATTACTCTCTAATAGATATTTATCGTTTAGCTGAAAAGAAATATGGGAAGGGATTCAGAAAATATTTAGAAGATGATTTTAATCAAATTGACTTTTTACTTAATTTAGCTAAGAAAAATGGTGTCGTTTTAGTTGATGGTGTTGGATTTGGTGCTAAACCAGGGGAACTACGAGTGTCTGAGGCAAACTTGCCAACTGATGATTATACTTTAATTGGTGAACAGGTACTCGAACTACTAGGAGAGTACTATAAGAAATACAAAGAAAATAATTAATAAAAAAGATTTTCCTTATTAGTTAGTTTAATAAGCTACTTATAAAGAAAATCTTTTTAGTATTTACTCATCATAATCTCTGTAAACAGTTTAGCTTTTTAAGATGACAGATACAACGTTTTTCAATATTCCAATTCAATAGTTTCACTTCTTCCTCATTTTAGTGATAAGATGACATAAAAGTAGATAAATAAAGGAGAAGATATTAAATAGCTTATGACTATGATGTTATTTTTATTGGGTCAGGACATGCAGCTTGGCATGGTGCAGAAGATTTAGTTAAAGCTGGTAAAAAAGTTGCTATCGTTGAACAAGAACTAGCCGGAGGAACTTGCACAAACTATGGTTGTAATGCAAAGTTTATTTTAGATACCCCGTTTGAATTTTTAGATGATTTAAATCGTTATGAACAAGCAGATATTGCTACAGTGGGAACAATTTCTTGGGAAAAGCTGATGGCATATAAGAAGAAAATCATTTCTACTTATGCTCCATTACTTGAAAAGAAATTTGAGCAAAGTGAAATTACTCTTTTAAAGGGAAAGGGAAAACTTGCAGATGCTCATACTGTTGTAGTTAATAATCAAAAATACACTAGTGATTATGTTGTAATTGGAACTGGACAGCATCCAAATAAACTTAAAATTTCTGGCAGTGAGTTTACCCACGATAGTCGGGAATTCTTAGACTTAGATTCATTACCAAAACGTATTACATTCATTGGTGCCGGTATTATCTCAATGGAATTTGCTTCTATTGTTATAAAAGAGGGAATTGAAGTTAATATTGTTGAGTTTGCAGATCGTGCTTTACTTGCATATCCAGAAAAAATGGTTTCAGCTGTAGTAGATAAAATGACCCAAGAAGGAGTAAAATTTCATTTTAATCAAGCTGTAAGTAAAATTGTAAAAGAAAATGGTTCCTTCAAATTAATTACAGCTCAAGGTCTAGAAATTGAAACAGATTATATTGTTGATGCAACAGGTCGTAGTGCAAATACAGCTAACTTAGGATTAGAAGACGTAGGGGTTAAATATAATAAAAACGGAATTGAAGTTAATGATCACTTACAAACTAATGTTTCAAATATTTTTGCCTCAGGGGATGTTATTGATAAATCAATACCTCGATTAACTCCAACAGCAACTTTTGAATCTAACTACGTTGCTTCTGTAATTCTTGGTAATACTAAACCGATTACTTATCCTGCAATTCCAAATTTAGTGTTTACTTTTCCAAGAATTGCACAAGTTGGTGTTAGTGTAAAAGAAGCAACGAATCAACCAGATAAGTATAAGATTGTTGAGGTGCCATTTGGCGGGCCAATAAATTTTGAAAATAAATTAGAAGCTACTGCTCATTTTACGTTTATTGTTAATAAAAAAGATAAAACTTTAACTGGAGCTGCTTTACTAGGAAACGAAGCAGGGGAAATGATTAATTTAGTTACTATTATCATTGATAAAAAATTAACTTTCCAAGACTTAAACAAGATGATTTTTGCTTTTCCAGCAACTACCGATGGCTTAATCACAGCTTTAAAGACAGCTTTAGCGTAAGCTATTAAGAATTCCACTTTAACGACTTTTACTAACTCATACTTTTACAAAAACCTCTCTATTACTAGCGAATTTACTAATATCCTAGTTTATAGAGAGGGTTTATTATAGTAGATTAATCTAAAGAAACTATCCAGCCATATTTATCAGGTAAATCACCATTTTAAATACCTACTAAATTTTCGTATAATTGTTGAGTAACTGGTCCAGGATGATCTTCACTACCAAAAGTAGTTTTTCGTTGTGGTAAGTTAATGAAGCGGAGAGATTACCGCAGCAGTACCGACGGCACCAATTTCAACAAAACTATCAACACCAGAAATTTGTATTATTCAAAGTATTTATTCCAATTATTAATTTTATGCTCTAAAAAATCATAGTTTTGCTGTAAAATATGTAGCTGGTTTTTTAGGTTTAATAGTTGTTTTTCTAGCAATTTTTTTCTTTCTTTACGTGTATCTCTTTTACTAGATGCTAAGGATAAATATTTTTTTAAATATGCTATTGTAGCACCACCATTACGCATACAGTGAACAAATTCTATCCATTCACAATCTTCTTCTGAATAGATTCGGTAGCCGTTTTTATCTCTTTTAATTTGAGGAATAATTTTTACTTTCTCCCAATAGCGTAAAGTATCTACTGAAAGATTATATTTTTTAGAAATTTCATTAATTTTCATTATAGTTACACATCTTGTTTAGTAGGTCTTAAAATTATCTCACTAATAGTTACATGTTTTGGTTGATCAATTGCATATACTACACTTTTAGCAACGTCCTCTGGCGTAAGTACTAATTTTTCTTCACGAGGAGAATTATAGAGTGTTTGGATGTTATTTTTAAAATTAGGATTACTAATACTTTCAACTAAATTAGTGCTAACTGCCCCAGGAGATATAAGAGTAGACTTTATACCAGCATCTTTTTCTTCTTGTCTTAGTCCTTCCATAATAGCTCTAATAGCAAATTTTGTTGCATTATAAACAACAGATCCAGAATAGACTACATGTCCAGCAACTGAATCAGTTGCGATAATCAATCCATCTTTTTGTTTCCGAAAAACAGGTAAAATTTCTCCAACCCCATTTAATGTTCCCATGATGTTTGTATTTATCATAGCTTCCCATTCATCATAATTACGATCACGTAAGAAGCCTTGAGGCATTATTCCTGCATTATTATAAAAAACATCTATCCGGCCATAGCTATCTAATGCAAGTTTAATTAATTGCTGAATATTTTCTCGCTTAGTTACATCAACTTTTTGGGTTAAGATTGTACCGGGAAGTTTTTTGAATTTTTCAGAAATTTTAACCAATTTTTCTTCTCGTCGTGCACCAAGAATTACATTGGCACCTTGTTCTACTAGCAACTTAGCTGTAGCTTTTCCAATACCTGAAGAACCTCCAGTAATAATTACAACTTTATCTTTAATACTCATAATAATCACCTTTCTATTCGTTTGTTTCATTATAAACTATGGAGCTAACTCCATAGCAAATATAAGGAAAAATATTGTATACTTAGTAAGGATAATTAAAAGTAATGAGGAGAAACAAATGAAGAAAAAAGTATTATTTATTCTTTCAATGCTGTTATTATTTATAATTGGTGCCAAGCAATCAAATACAGTCCAAGCCAGCAGCTACTTAAATGGAAATGATTATGCTAGAGCAGCCACAAGATATGTGAAAGTTACAAGAAAAATACCTATTTATCGAGTTCGAACTGGAAAATATGAAGCTCAGAACCATTTTTATAAGGCTGGATATGTTAAAAAGGGGACAAAATTACATATTTCTTACTGGATTATGAGTACTGGCGGTTGGATAGTTACAAACAAAAAATACTATCACAATAGTAGAACATTCTTTATTATTTCTGCTCGACATGCCGATTGGTACAAAAAGATATAAGAAGTTAATTTTAAACAAAAAACCGTTGATAGTTTATTTTCATCTATCAACGATTTTTTATTATGAATTATGAATCCAATTAAGGGAAGTAGTAGCTGATTGAGAAATATTATTCATGATACTGTCAAAACGACTAGTACTTGTTGAACTAATACCCATTTGATCCATAAGTAATTTTTCAGCAAGCTCATGTTGTTCTCCGCTTAAACTTTTAACAATGGAATATTTTGAAAGTAATGGAACGCTAGAATCTTTAAGTTGACTAACAATTTGTGGATCTAAACTATCCATAGAATTAGTAGAAATAGTAGGGAGTTTCTGAGTTGAAATGGAAGTATTGGCTGAGACTAGATACTTAGCATAAATAAAGGAGCCATTGTTTAATTCCCAAGCTCGATTATTTTTAATACTACCCACTCCAATTAATTTCACAATTTTTCCTTTATCAATAGTATCAGTTTTTTTACCATCTTTAGTCATTAGATAAGCACCAGTGTAACCAACTTTAAAAGTTTCTTTGTAAGGCTTAAATCCGGCTGCTAATCTAGATACTTTATCCTTTGAAACTTTCTGCTTATTGCTTACTCTTGAAATATCATTAGTTTTAATCCATTGATTATTTTTATAGCGGTAAGCAATAATTTTTTTATTTACTTTCTTAACCGATGATACATATACATAACTGGTATTATTAAGGTGAGAAGTTACTTTCGTTAGTGAATTTGAATAAAGCGAAAGATGTTTAGAACTTTTCTTTTTAATTACTACAGTACCGGAAAAGTGATAATTTTTTTGTTTTGGTGAAGTTTTTTTACTTTTAGCTGCTTGTACTACTTGATGAGGAGCATTTTTAAGAGAACCTATTGGTCCACCTATCCCTAATAAACTAGCACCTAAAAATGGCATTAAAAAACTTTTTTTCATAAAATTCCTCCAATAAATAATGTCTTCAGTAAGTATAAACTAGGTTCCCCTACAATACAAGAAGAGCGTGGTAGCAAAATCAATAGTTAATAACTTGGAGCCTTTTATTTTACTATTAAAATAGCAGGTGTTACTATTCAGGTAGATAAATCATTAATTTAATGGAGGCGTAAGATTATGACTGAATTATCAACTAAATTATTTTTAGATGTTAAAAAATTTGAAAAATACCAAGCAATGCTCAAAAAACAAGTTCACCTTTCAAAAGAAACTTTAGTTGACTCACCAAAGTTCCCAGATGAACATATTTATAATCGTACTATCAGAGTATTAGCAAAACAGGGTGGAGCGCTCACCAATAAAGAATTAGTACTTAACTTTGACTTCCGTACAAGTGAAGTTAAAGATGCAACGAGTGCTTTACTTACTTATAACCTTGTTACAAAAGAAAATATTAATGATAAAGAATATAAGTTAAGTCTTACTGATGCTGGATTTAACGAAGCGCAAAAACTTGAAGATAGAAGAAATGAGATTTCAGAAGCTGCTTATGGTTCAATTACACCCGAAGAACAAGAACAATTAGATAAGTTAATTGTGAAATTACTTAAAAATTATGAAGCGCGTGATGTTAATTATACTGCTTTAGAAAATATGATGTTTAAATAAAATTAAGTTAACAGTTAATAAACATCCCTTGGAAGAACTTTCTTGTAGGGATGTTTTTTGATATAATTGTTAAAATATAAATTGGATTAATTAGTAAAAGACACAAGTTATGAAATTTAAAACAAGTGATAATACTGAATTAGATTATCAAGTTACAGGAGAAGGGAAAACTCTAGTACTCATTACAGGATTTGGTGGCTACCAAGAAGTGTGGAGTAGTCAAATAGACTATTTTTCTAAGCAAGGCTATCAAGTAATTACTTATGATCATCGTAATTTTGGTAAAAGTCAACGAACAAAAGTGGGCCACACTTCAGCACAACTAACCCATGATTTAATTGAATTACTAGATTTTCTAAAGATTTCTAAAGCTACTTTTATTGGTCACTCAATGGGTGGCAGTCTCTTATATAACTTATTACATGTAAAACCTGAGCTTATTGAACTCGCTGTTGTCGTCGATCAAACACCTTATATGTTAAATGACAAAGATTGGCCTTATGGTTATCTTAATTATGACAAAAATAATTATCTTGAACTGTCCCAAACAGTGCCTAAAGTGCACGAAACATTACATGGGTTAGATGATAATATTTTTGCTAAATTAAAACCCGCTAAAAAGGATTTTCCTTTTAGTCGCCAGGATAACTTGGACTTGCTTCAAGAACATATGAGACATGACTGGCGTCCAACTATTCAACACACCCAGGTGCCACTTTACATTGTTGCAGCTGCTCAAAGCCCCTATTATGATGCTAACTTTGGAAAATGGATGGATGAACAAAATGAGAAGGTTCATTTTATCTTGGTTGACCAAAGTGGTCATGATATTATGGCAGAGCGACCAGATAAATTCAATTCTATCTTAGCCAAGATTTTAAAAGAAAATAATTATTAAGGAGAAAAAATGAAGAAACACACAATTTTATTTACAGCATTTGCAGCTGGAGCTCTCTTTTTAACCGCCCCAACTGCAAATGCTGCTACAAACACTGTATCAACCCATGCAACTAGTAGTTTAATCAAAGGAAAAACCTATAAACTTCGCCTAAAAGTCCCAGGTAGGTTGACTGTAAAAGGAAGTAACAAATACACTATCAAAAATGTTAATAAATGGAATGCTGTTGCTTATCCTGGCAAAACCAAGGACACCAAGGTTTACTACTTACGTTCTGGTAACTATACTATAACGACGACTGCAAATGCTAAGATTAAAACTAGCTTTACTAAACTCACTAGCTTGCGTAAGGACCTAGATACGTTTCCAATTATGAGTAAGGAGGAGAAACCTAAGGTAGAAAAAATTCAATCGGGGCAGACTATTAAAGGATTACTGAATATGTATCATACTTATAAATTTGATACTTGGCACGACTATGAAATTACCTTAGACAAACCTAAAAAAGTTACTCTTGATGTTAATACAATGCCAGTTTATCACGGACACATGAGCAAATTGGGTGTTGACTTAGAGTCTTTGGCTAAAGATTTTAACGCTGCCTACGATTTTGCTCCATACGATGTAAGCGGTGGTGTACGTCATCGTACTTTCAGCTGGTACGTAGGTGCTGGTAGCTACAACCTTTCATTTTCTAACTTAACTGGACAATATAATTTTAAACTTACCGAAGAAGATACTGATCAAATTCCAGGAGCTGTTAAGATTACTAACATTAAGTCAACTGATCAAGGAGTTCAAGTAGATTACACACCTACTGACCACGCAACTAAGTATGGAATTTATTACAATGTTGATAATAATCATTCAGGATATTTATATGGAAATCCGGCATTCTTTTCAAATACTACAAGTGGTTTAATTCCTAATTCTTCCCTTGTTAATGGTGAAAATTTGACGACAGCGGTTATTGGAATTAATGAGCCATATAAAGCTTATGGTACAAAATCTGCAGTTAAGCAATTTACTTACTATCGTCCATTAACATCAAACGATAAGACACCAGTTAAACCAAATATTAACTTAGATTACTATGACGATCATGGTAATGATGAACCTTATATTTCTGTAAAATGGAATGAAAATAAAGCTGTCGATAGTTATGAAGTTGCTTACCGAGTTAAGGGGACTTCCGAATGGAAAAGTTTTATTACCGGTAGCAAATCCAAAACTGAAATAGATAGAGAAAAAGACTTTAAAAAGGGAACACAATATGAAGTACGAGTTCGTGCATTAACTAGTTCTCTTAAAAGTGATTGGTCAGACATCAAAACTGTGACAATCACTAATAATCCTGCTTAGTGCAGTATGTAAAAAAGGCATCCCTCATAGCGGGGATGCCTTTTTAGCTCTAAATTATTTCAAAATTCTAAAATCTTGCTCTGCCTAAAGCATGTTGAGCTGCTAAGTTTAACAAACTCCATTGACGATCAAATCCAGGTTGGAAGAAGAAATCTTGTTCAGCCAAATCTTCCAAAGTCATTTTATGACTAATGGCTAATGCTAATACATTACCTTGAGCAGTAATATCGTACTTAGATAAAACAGCACCACCTAAAATTTGATGGGTAAGAGGATTAAAGGTTAAACTTACATAAACTTTTGGATTATCAGCTTCTGGAATATAAGCAGGACGCATTGAATCTTCATAATAACTCTCAGCGTGGTCTAACCCAAGCTTTTTAGCAGAAAATTCGTTAAGACCTGCAGTGGCAAATTTGTAATCAAAGAAACTTAAAGCAGATGCACCAACTACACCCTTGAAAGGACGAGCAGGTTTTTTATCGAAAAGATTGTTAACAACGTATTGAGCTTCGCGTCTTGCAGTAGTTGCTAACGCAATTGGCATCTTTTGATTTGCTGGGATTGAAAGTGGTTTAATTGCATCCCCAATAGCAACAACATCTTCATGATTAGTGCGGAGGTAATCATCAGTTTTAATAAATCCACGCTCATCTAAATCGATCGTACCTTTTAACCAATCAGTTGCAGGTTTAACACCAGCAGCAATAACAACTAAGTCAGCATCTACATCACCGCTGTCAGTTTTAACACGCTTAACCTTTTTATCTCCCTCGAATCCAAGGATCTTTGCACCCATTTTAAGATCCATATGTTCTTTAAAGACAGGTTCAAGAATATGGGTGAATTTTTGGTTAAGGTAAGTTTCAAGAGGATGACCAATCATATCCATTAAAGTAACATGTTTGCCAGCTTTGGCAAATACTTCACTAGCTTCGGTACCAATATAACCAGCACCAATAATAGCTACATTTTTAATTGCGGGATCAGCAGCTGCATCTTTTAATTGCATAGCCCAATCACGCCCACGCATTAAGTAAATATTTCCTAAATCACTACCAGGGACTGGAAGAGTTTGTGGAGTAACACCTGATGAAAGAATTAATTTATCATAGTGCTCTTCTTTACTAATATTAGTCTTTAGATCTTTTACAGTTACAGTGTGCTTATCGGCATCAATACCAGTAACTAGGTGGCTGTCATAAACGTTACCACCACGTTTTTCAATATCTTCTGCCTTAAAATTACGGACATCATCACGAGCAGTAACTTTATCTTCAAGATATAACTGCATGCCACACGACATAAATGAGATAAAGTCAGCTGCTTCATAAACAGTTACATCAACATCATCATACTTATCTAATAATTCAATTGCAGATTCATGACCACCATGAGAAGCACCAACAATAATAACTTTGCGTTTATCCATAAAAGAGACCTCCTTAAAACAAACTATTATCTTATATCTCTACAATAATCTCTTTTTGAAAAAATACAAATTATTGAACTGAAAGATAAAAAGTTAGTAAATCAGTAGACAAGTAAGAATTTAGTTGATTTAAACAGTCACTTATAGTTTAGTTGACATCTTTATAATTTTTGTATACACTTATGTATACAAAGGAGAAACAAAATGTCAGTAAAATTACGAACTGTAGGAAATTCTAAAACTTTAACTGTTCCTAAAGATATTAAAACACTTGGGAATGAGTATGATGTTAAGAATGTAGGTCAGACTATAGTATTTACGCCTGTTAAAAAACATGTGAATATCTTTAGTACTCCTGAATGGAAAAATTATGATTATCAACATGATGTTAAAAAAGATCCGTTACTACAAGAGGTTAAGCCAGTTGGTAAGGAGATTAGTAATGATTTTTCCAAATAAAGGTGATGTTATTATTGTAGATGCTGAACCACATGCGGGACATGAAATGGGAGGACATGATCCTTCTACTAATAATATTCGTAGACATTATGTAGTAATGAGTACGAATAGTTATAATCATGCAACGCATATGTTTTTAGGATTTCCAATAACTACTTCAAATTATGAGAATAATCCAAGATATCTTCCTATTCTTATTAATGGTTCTAACGGTACAGGAGTTAAAGGGTACATAGTTTTGTGGCAGTTACAAAATTTCGATTTTGTTGCAAGACACGGAAAGATTATTAATCATTTAAATAAGAAAACAATTGATTTACTCCAGGAATATGTAGAAGACATTGTAGGAAAAGAATAAATTATATTGCTTAATAGATACAAAATTGTTATATGGAGAGTTAATTTTTTACTTTAACCTGATATCTGGGATATCTCTTCTTATTACAAAGAAAAAAATTACATCAGAAGATTACATTATATGAAACAAAAAACATCACTTGTGCTCGAAGGTGGAGCAATCAGAGATATCTTTACTACAAGTGTATTAGATGTCTTTTTGAAAAACAATATTAAATTTGATCAAGCAGTAGGGGTATCAGCTGGAGCTGCTTTTGGAGTAAATTATAAATCTCACCAACCCCAAAGAGCCCTGCGTTACAATAAGAGATTTGCTAAAGATGATAACTATGCTAGTTTTAAAAGTTGGCGCAAAACTGGTAATCTTTATAATGTAGAAATGTGCTATCATATTATTCCTGACTTATTAGACTATTTTGATTATGATACTTTTGCTAGTGATCCGATGGACTTTTGGGTTTGCGCAACTAATATTGAAACTGGGAAGCCGACCTTTCATCGTCTGATTAGTGGACGGGGTGAAGATATGGAGTGGATCAAGGCTTCTGCTTCGATTCCTGTTTTTGCCAAACCAGTTGAAATTAATGGCAATCATTATTGGGATGGTGGCGTGAGTGATTCAATTCCAATTGACTTCTTTCCTAGATTTGGCCCAACCAAACAAGTTGTAATTACTACCCAACCACGCTCATATCGTAAAACTCCTGGGAAACATCAACGTCTTTATTCAAGAATTTTTAAAGATTATCCAGCGGTTAAAAAGCAAGTTTTAAATCGTGCAGTTAACTACAATGCTACTTTGGATAAAATGAAGAAATTAGAAAAAGGTGGAGAAATGCTAATAATTGCGCCGCCTGAGCCTTTAAAGGTGAAGACTTTTAAAAATTCACCTCAAGCAATTCAAAATGTGTATGAGATTGGTGTTAAAACTGCCTATGATAACATGCAAAAAATAAAATCTTTTTTAAAGGGTAATTAAGTTTTTGCAATTTTGACTGCCAAATAATAAAATAAGGACAACTAAAAGAACCGAAGGAGGGTTAAAGATGACAGCTAATGAGAAAATTATTGCTTTAGTAAAACCAGAGTATTTAGAAAAGATTCCCAAGATGTTTCGTAAGCATGCTACTGGCGGTACTTGTAAGTTAATTGCTCGAGAACATCCCGACTTGTATGCAAAATTTGAAAATGATGAAGTAAGTACCGCCGATAAAGAAGAGATGACCAAATTAGTAAATGGTATTTTTGAGCAAAGAATGAAGAAGCATCACTTTTTATAAAGCAAACCAAAGACATCTGTAAGGGATGTCTTTTTGTTATGGAAAATAGTTTAAGAATAAACTTTTCATGTTATCATAATGTTAATTAATTTTATAAAGAAGATGAAAGTATGGACAAAACGCAAAAAATCAAAATTTTGACTGACTTAATTAAGATTAATTCGGTTAACGGTAATGAAATAGAGGTTGCTAGATACCTTCGATCATTATTAAAAAAGTATGACATTGACGCAAAAATTGATGCCTTTGGTGATAAGCGAGCCAATTTAATTGCTGAAGTAGGAGATAAAGATAGTCAAAATATCTTAGGATTAACTGGCCATATGGATACAGTTGCTGTGTCTGAAAGGGAGTGGACTTATCCTCCATTTTCTGCAACTATCAAAGGTGATAGACTATATGGGCGTGGCTCTAGTGATATGAAAAGTGGTTTAGCCGCTCAAATAATTGCTTTAATCGAGCTGAAAGAAGCAGATAAACTGCCCAAAAATGGAAAAGTAAGATTGATAATTACTGCAGGCGAAGAATACGGCACTCCCGGCGCTAATCGCCTTCAAAAACAAAATATTGCTCAGGATTTAAGCGCACTCTTAGTTGGAGAACCGACGGGCGGGAATATTATTTTTGCTCATTCAGGAAGCCTCAATTATGAGATTAAAAGTAAAGGAAAATCTTTTCACAGTTCAAAACCGGAAAAGGGCATCAATGCAATTAATGGTTTAGTTGAATTCATCAAAAAAGAACAGACCTTATTTGATGCTGTGCCACAAGATCCTTATTTAGGCGCAGTTAAGCATAGTGTAACCTTAATCCAGGGAGGTAGTCAGGTCAACATCATTCCTTCGACAGCAAGTCTAAAGGGAAATATTCGTCCAACCGCTGTTTTTGATAATGATAAGGTGATCGAGAGACTACAAGGGCTAGTTGATGATATTAATCAAAATTCTCCCTACAATTTAGCGTTAGAAGTGATTCAAAGTTTTTATCCGATTGCTACAGCGCCAGAAGACTCTTTTGTACAGCTAGCTTTTAAGGCCGCAAAAAATAATTTTTCTGATGAAATAAAACTAGATATTATTAATGGAGCAACTGATGCGAGTGTTTTCACCTTGAAAAGAAAAGACCTTCCTGTAGTAGTTTTAGGTCCTGATAAATGGGAACAAGCTCACCAAAGTAATGAATATACTACAATATCAAGCTACTTAAAGATAATTGAAACATATCAAGAAATTATTAAAAACTTTTTTGCCACTAGAGAGGAGAGGAAAAATGAGAATTAATGTTTTGCAGCATACACCCAATGAAGGCCCAGGGGCGATTAAATCTTGGGCAGACAAGAATAATTATCAATTTTATGTCTATCATCCAGAAACATTTGGCCACTTGCCTAGTGCGCAAGAAACAGATCTGCTAGTAATTTTAGGTGGGCCAATGAGTCCTAATGATGATTTAACTTGGATTAAACAAGAACGTGAATTAATCAAAGAGATGCTTAAAGCGCATAAACCAATTTTTGGGGCTTGTTTTGGTGCTCAACAAATTGCTAAAGCTGTTGGATATGAGGTTTTAGATGCGCCTTACAAAGAAGTAGGCTGGGCCCCAGTTTATTTGCAAGATCAAACAATTCCAGGACTTCCAGAAAAATTAACTGCTTTACATTGGCATCAACAAATGTTTGAAATTCCTAAAGAAGCAAAGTTGTTGTTTTCTAGCGATTTAGTTAAAAATCAGGGCTTTTTGCTTAATGATAATGTGATTGGCCTGCAATTCCATTTTGAGCCTGAAGAAGATAATCTTCGTGAAATTGCTATTAATGATCAAGAATATCCTGCAGAAAACAATTCTCTACACCAGACTTATCAAGAAATAATAAAACACGGTGTGCCAGAAGAAAATAAAAAAATAATGTTTAAGTTGTTAGATTTTATTAGTAGGACTTGGTAGTAAGGTTTTCTTTAAAGTCGATGAATGAATTTCATCGGCTTTTTGATTATTTTTTAGCTTTTGATCAATCGGAGTAACGGCTTGAAAGTTATCTTTTCACCTAAAAGATCGATAAATTCATTAGTTTACGTTATACGTAAGCTAGCATAAATAACTAGTAATTTTCAAGTATTCCTTTTCTCTATAAACTGTTAATAAAAGTTAAGCAAAGAGGGAGTATAAAAATACCTCACACTTGTTAGATCTATGTCTAACAATTATGAGGCACTTCAAAATTTGATCGCTTTTTGTTTATCATCTTGTTACAATATTATTAGGTCATTGGTTTAGCTAACCGATGATTTAGTAACTTTGGATGGCTACACACCCCTCAACCTATTTTCAGTTACGGAGGTGAGAGCCATGCCACATGGAATAGACTGGAGAAGTAGGCTTCCTTGCAAATAGCTTCTGCTATTGCACTCAATGCACTAGGTAAATTCTTAGTGAGTTGTGCAAAGGCTTATGCAATAACAAAAAAAGCTAATCACAAGGATTAGCTAACTATTCAGTCATTCAAGTTACGATTGGAGTTAACGACTGGCACTCGTTAGCTCCTTTTCTTTTACAATTATAAAATAAATTAAATAAGATTTCAATAGGTTTAATCTAGCTCCTTTAACAAATCGCAAAGGCTTTAAATAGATTAGATGATTGGCTTGGATTGTAAGCTGTAATTACTTTTAAGCCGGTAGTAAAAGTCTAAACACCAAATGAATAAGGGTAACCACTGTAAGTACATAGTTAGAAATTAAAGGATAAGGTATAAAAATGAACGTGGGAATTTATTAATCTGAAAGTATTTAATTATTTTCAGATTTTTAATTGTACCTTTTAATTTTTGATAAATAGGATACAGTGTTCAAATTTCTGATAATTTAGATATATCGAAGGTAGAAATCATGATGCACAGACAGTGACAAAAATTATTAGACATTATAAGAGAAAAATATTTAAATAATGGATGCAAGTAGGATTGTATTCTTTATTTTTGTATACAGGTGATAATTATGTTTAATCAAATTAGATATTTTATTTCAGTAGTTAAAAATAAAAATTTTACGAAAGCTGCTGAGGAATGTCATATCTCACAACCAGCCATTTCACAGCAAATTAAAGAGCTCGAGTCAGAATTAGGCGTCCAACTTTTAGAAAGAATAGGGCGCAGCTTTACTGTTACTCAAGCTGGTAAATATTTTTATAATCATAGCCAAGATTTATTAAACAACCTAGATGAATTAATTTCCGAGACAAAGAAAATTGATAATCAAACAGAAGAACCTTTTATTTTGCATGCTGGTTATTTGCGTAATTTTGGAACTAATGAATTTTTACGAGCAGTAACGGAATTTTCAGGGGAATTTCCTGATGTTCAATTAAAAATTACTAGTGGTAGTCACGAAAAACTATTTAACATGCTAGAAGAAGATAAATTAGATATTGCTTTTAGTGATTTAAGAAGAGCTCCTTCTAATAAATATGTAAATAAGTTTTTGACTTCAAGTAATTTCGAAGTTTTGATTAATAAAAAACAAGTCAATACCAATCAAACTAAAGTTGAAAGTCAAGCCTTGCGTGATTTGCCATGTATTTTAATTGTAGGGCCAATGAACAGGCCGATGAAGAGAAGTATTATCAAGATGTTTTAAATATCAGCGGTGATTTTGTAACTGCATCTACTTATGATGAAGCAATTATGATGGCAACTTTGAATCAAGGCTATTTAATTATTAATGATCGTGTTAAAGATACGATTACTTTGAATGATGATTTGGTTAGTTTGCCTCTATACAATGGTGATCAACAGTTATCACAAGAATACTATGCCTTTTGGAAAGCAGATAATTCTGGCTACTACATTGAGAGCTTCTTTGATATTTTAGAAAAACAATTTAATAATTAATAAGTTTTACTTATCAAAAGACCTAAGAACAAGAAATTGTTCCTAGGTCTTTTTGCTTCTACAATAATAATTGAAAATCGAATTAAACACATGAGGTGAAAATTATGACAAACGTTTTAATTATTGGTGCTACTGGTACTGTGGGTAGAGCAGCAACCGAAGCAATTTTAAAAAATACAAATGACAATCTTACTTTATTCTCTCGCTCAGCTAACAAACTTAGTGTAGCTGATCCAAGTAGAGAAAAGACAATTTCTGGGGATGTAACTAATCCAGCAGACTTGGACAAGGCTTTACAAGGACAAGATGCTGTATTTGCCGCATTAAGTGGTAACTTAGGACATTTTGCTAAGAGCATTGTTGAAGCAATGAACCGAAATGGCGTAAAACGTTTAGTATTCATTACTTCCATGGGAATTTACAATGAAATTCCAGCTAGCGTTGGTGGTGGTAATTTAAGAACTAATTCTACTTTAAGACCTTATCGTGAAGCAGCTGATATCATTGAAGCATCCGATTTAAACTACACTATTGTTCGTCCTGGTTGGTTCACTAATGGTCCCGTTAATTACGAAGTAACTAGAAAAGGGGAACCATTTGGTGGCCATGATGTTTCGGTTGCATCAATTGGTGATTTAGTCCAAAAACTTGTCGATGATGATTCGCTTTACTCTAGAGATAGTGTGGGTATTAATACTTCAGAAGAATAAATCATTAAGAGTAAATTCAAATAAAAAAGTTTTAATTTTAGGTGGATTAAATCAATTTATTAAGGGAGAAAAATATGAAAAAAGAAGTAGTTGTTTTATTTGGTAGTGGATCAATTGGTGAAGCTATTGTTAGACGGGTTGCTAGTGGTAAAAAATTATTACTAGCTGACTACAATGAAAACAACTTAAAAAATGTGCAAAAGAGATTACAAGAAGCAGGTTTTGATGTAGAAACAATCAAGGCTGATTTATCTTCTCGTGAATCAATTCAAAAAGTAGTTAAGAAAGCTCAAGAGTTGGGTAAAATTAAGCACTTAGTCAATGCAGCAGGTGTTTCACCATCTCAAACTACTCCTGAGCAAGTCTTGAAAGTGGATTTGTATGGTACCTCAGTTTTGCTTGAAGAATTCGGAAAAGTTATTGATGAAGGTGGTAGTGGAATTATTATTTCTTCTCAATCTGGACATCGTCTACCCGCATTAGGTCAAGAGAACGACAAAAAACTTGCTATGACTCCAACTGAAAAATTGCTTGATTTAGATATTTTGCAACCTGATGTAATTACCGATTCACTTTTTGCTTACCAATATGCTAAACGTGAGAATGTGTTGCGTGTTGCTAGTGAATCAGTAAATTGGCAAAAGCGTGGTGCCAGAATTAATGCCATTTCTCCCGGAATAGTAATGACTCCACTTGCCTTGGATGAATTAAATGGCCCACGTGGTGCCGGCTACAAGAAAATGTTTGAATCGATGGTAACTAAGCGTCCAGCAACTCCGGATGAAATTGCTAGTTTAGCTCAATATTTAATGAGTGACCAAGCAGCCTTTATTACAGGGAGTGATTTTTTAATTGATGGTGGTGTTACCGCTCAGTATTGGTACGGTAATGTTGACGAAGTTAGAAATTAATATAAATAGATAATGAGGTGATTTTGTGACTGATGAACAACAAATAATTTCACTTTACCGCAAAGAAAACCAAGCGATGGTTAACAAAGACATTAACACACTTAACCAAATTTTAGCTCCAAGTATGGAATTAACTCATATGACTGGCTATGTTCAACCGAAGATGGAATGGATCGACCAAATCCAAAATGAAGAAATGAAATATTATTCTTCTGATGAAGAAGCGATTGAAGATATTGAAATTAATGGGAATACAGCATCATTTATTGGTAAAAATCGTGTTAAAGCCAGAATTTGGGGCGGTAGTATTTCTACTTGGCCACTTCAAATGAAAATGTATTTTGCTAAAGAAAATGGCAAGTGGGTTATAGCTAAACAAGTGGCTAGCCCATATTAAGTAGCAGTAGATCCGGTCTATAGTCCTTAAAAATATTTTTTATTATACGGTTTAGGCATACTAGCATCAACTTTTGGTATTTTTCATAAGAAAAATTTAGCACTACAATGATCATTGCAAGTTAAATGACGGAAAGGAAATAGATAAAATGAAAGCAGCAGTTTTTGTTAAACCAGGGAAGATGGCAATAAAAGAATTAACTGAACCAACTATTCAAAAGCCTACTGATGCTATTATTCGTATTATCAGAGCTTGTGTTTGTGGTTCTGACTTATGGTGGTATCGTGGCATTTCTAAGCGCGAAAGTGGCTCGACAGTAGGGCATGAAGCGATAGGAATTATTGAAGAAGTTGGTGATGAAGTAACTGCAGTTCATCCTGGTGACTTTGTAATTGTACCTTTTACTCACGGTTGCGGTTATTGCGCCGCTTGTCGAGCAGGTTTTGACGGCTCGTGTCTAAACCAACCAGAGGGTAGTAATGGTGGTTATCAGGGTGAGTATTTACGTTTTGAGCAAGCTAATTGGGCTTTAATCAAAATTCCTGGTAAACCAGAAGACTACTCAGATGCACAACTCAACAACTTCTTAACTTTAGCCGATGTTATGGCAACGGGTTTTCATGCCGCAAAATCTGCTGAAGTTAAACCTGGTCATACTACTGTAGTTATTGGGGATGGAGCAGTAGGACTATGTGGAGTAATTGGAGCACGTTTACTTGGTGCTTCAAGAATTATCTTAATGAGTCACCATAAAGTTCGAGCTAAACTAGGACAAGAATTTGGTGCAACTGATATTGTCTCTGCACGTGGAGATGAAGCAGTAGAGAAAGTCATGACTTTAACTAACGGTGCAGGAGCTGACAGCGTCTTAGAATGTGTCGGTGCTACAAGTGCAATAGAACAAGCTGGCAAACTTGCTCGTCCAGGTGCAATTATTGGTCGTGTTGGTGTACCTCAGACCGAACCAGCTTCTAATACTCTTTTTTGGAAAAATATTGGTCTTCGGGGTGGTATTGCTAGTGTTACTACTTATGACAAAATTTACTTTTAGATGAAGTATTAAAGGGAAATATTAATCCAGGTAAAGTATTTACTAAACGTTTTGATTTAGAGCATATTCAAGATGCTTATGCTGCAATGGATAAGCGTGAAGCGATTAAGTCTTTGATTATTGTAAATGATAAGTAAATAAAAAGTCTAACTTAGTGTGAAATACCACCAAAAGTTAGACTTTTTATTTTTGAACTGGCCAATTTTGAGATATTTCCTTTAAAAGGGGCTGTACAGTAGACCGCTGCTCTTTTAAATACGAGCCGTAAATTTCTAAAGTATTATTTTTATCCTCAATTGGTATTAAGATACGATCGTCATCTTTTTCTTCAAAATGACTCGCTAAAGTTAAGTTAGACCTAAAGACGGGAAAATTAGAATATTGTGTTAATTCATCTAGTGAGTTTAAATCTTCTTGGTATAAAAATTTAGCATCTGGAATATTGGACTCTTGAATCTTACGCCAAGGTCCCACATCCCTAACTACTAAGAAACTTAAACCTGCTAAATCTTTGAAAGTTACACTTTTCTTGGCAGCCAGAGGATTAAATTTATCAATTCTAACAAATAATTTTTCTCTACCTAAATACATTGATTCGATTTCCTCAGATTCAATTTCATAATTTGTGAAGATGATTCTTTGTTTGTAGCTAAGTAAATCTTGCACAACATGATCAGGTGTAATCAGTTGCTGGGTAATGGCAAGGTCTTGATTAAAACTAGGACGGTTATTATCTAACCAAAGAAGAGGACCAGGAGCTACGGAACCAATGGTAATATTCTTTTTCATTTGGTCAAAATTAGCAATTTTCTCCACAAAATTATTTTCTGCAGCTAATAACTTTTTGGCCTCAGCTGCAGCTAATTTACCAGTTTCATTTAAGGAAATTCGATTAGCTTGGCGGTCAAAAAGCTTAACACCCAATTCTTGTTCTAACTTTTGCATCCCGCGTGTAACACTAGGTTGAGTAATCATCAAATGCTCAGCTGTTGCTCTTAAAGTCCCATATTTAGCGAAGGTAACTAATTCTTCTAGCAATTCAAAACTTATCATTACAATTCTCTCCTTAGTATGCATTATATGTATAATAACATGAATTAAATTGAAAATTAATTACTGAGTTTGAGCAGATAACGCTACTTAATTTAAAATAAACTACATTTTAACATTACTTTTCTAAGCTAAAATCACACCATACATTTATCGTATCGTGATATACATAAAGGGTAATTTTCTCTCTTAATTTTTCAAGCTATACTAATAATTGTTAAGAGATATCATAAAAACGGAGGAATTATCATGGAATATATTACTTTAAATGATGGCAATAAAATGCCACAACTTGGATTTGGTGTCTTTCAAGTTCCAGATCTAAAAGAAGCAGAAACTGCAGTTAAAGATGCAATTGAAGTAGGGTATCGCTTATTTGATACAGCAGCAGCTTATCAAAATGAAGAAGCTGTTGGTAAAGCAATTAACCAAAGTGGCATCGATAGAAGCAACTTCTTTGTAACTTCTAAACTATGGGTAGATCATTTTACTTATGAAAAAGCTAAACAAGGAATTGATGAATCTTTAGCCAAGCTTGGAATGGATTACATGGATCTTTATTTACTCCACCAACCATATGGGGATGTTTATGGAGCTTGGAGAGCTTTAGAAGAAGCTCAAAAAGCTGGTAAAATTAAGTCCATTGGGGTTTCTAATTTTTATCCAGATCAACTCAAAAACTTAGAATTAATGAGTAATGTTAAACCTGCAGTTAACCAAATTGAAGTCTCACCCTGGTTCCAACAAGATAGTGAAGTAAACTGGAATCAAAAACAAGGGATTGCAGTAGAAGCTTGGGCACCATTTGCGGAAGGTAAGCATGAGATTTTCACTAATGAAACAATCGCTGAAATTGGTAAGAAATATGGTAAGAAGAACGGACAGGTAATTTTACGCTGGTTACTTCAAAGAGGTATTATTGTAATTCCAAAGTCTGTTCATAAGGTTCGCATGGCAGAAAACTTTGATGTTTTTGATTTTAAATTAAGTGATGAAGACATGAAGAAAATGAATTCACTTGATTTGCAAGAAAGTCAGTTCTTCGATCATCGTGATCCAAGTGCTATTGAAAGTATTTTTGGTTCAAGTTTGAAAGCTTTACGTTAAGTATTGAAAGGAAGTAAAGTAAAATGACTAAAGTAGCAATCATTGGAGCAAATGGACAAATTGCTCGCTTAGTAGAAGAAAAAATTTTAAAAGATACTAATGATATTGAGTTAACCCTATTTTTAAGGAATTCTGCTCGTCTTGCTGATTTAGCAGATAATCCCAGAGTGACCATTATTGATGGGGATGCTAATAATCCAGACGATTTGCGTAAAGCAATTAAAGGACAAGATATTGTCTATGTGGCTTTTGTAGATCATAGTGCAGAAGCTAAGCTTACCCAAGATATTATTAAAATTATGGATGAAGAAGGCGTTAAACGTTTAATTTCTTCAAATATTCTTGGAATTTATGACAAAGTACCTGAGCCATTTGGTTCATATAACCGAGAAGTTTGTTTTGGCGGAAAAGTTAAAGCAACTGATGCAGTTGTACTTTCTGATAAGTATATTGAAGAATCAGATTTAGATTATACAGTACTTCGATTAGCTTGGCTTAATGATCGGAATGATACTAATTATACTGTTACTCACAAGGGTGAAGAGTATATTGGTGTCTCTGTCTCAAGAAAGAGCTGCGCAAAGTTAATTGTAGAAATTATTGAAGATCCTAAAAAATACAGTAGAGAGAGTATTGGCTTTGCTGATGAAGCTACTCAAGGTTCTCCTAGACCTGTTTACTAAAATTTGTGAAGATAATAAAACACTATTGCTTAGATTTGTAGCAATAGTGTTTTTATTTCCTTTAGACTATGAAATGAAAAAAGTTATAATTAAATACAAGACGTAAATTTTTGAAAGTAGGGCAATTTAATGAGTAGAACTGAATCAGTTACTTTAACAAACATGTGTATGATCAAGAACAAAGATAAAATATTAGTTTTAGATCGAAAAGATCCAGTCTGGCCAGGACTAACTTTTCCAGGTGGCCACGTTGAAGCTCATGAGTCATTTCATGATTCAGTAATCCGTGAAGTTAAAGAAGAAACCGGTTTAATTATTGAAGCTCCTAAACTTGTAGGCGTTAAGCAGTTTTATGACGCTAACCAACAACGCTATTTAGTATTCTTTTATACTGCAACAAAATTCAGTGGTAATTTACAGGAAAGTGAAGAAGGGACTCTAACTTGGATGACAAAGGATAAATTACTCCATTCGAAACTAGCATATAATTTTGATCATGATTTACCAGTTTATTTTGATGAAAAGATTAGTGAACATTTATTAGATGGTGAGAGGGATGAACTATTTTGAGTAGGATCTTTTCTTTGTACTGTTAATAAAAGAAGATCTATCTAAAGAGATTTAATTTATTATTAAAAGAGGAAAAGTATGATTGGGACAATAGTAAATACAGGAGCAATTTTAGTTGGAACAACAATTGGATGCTTTCTAAAAAATGGCCTTAAAGATAAATATGAAGATGCTCTATACATTGCCATGGGGTTAGCAGCTTTGGGCATTGGTTTAGAAAATGTAATTAACAATCTTCCTAAAAGTAAGTATCCCGTCTTATTTATTGTTAGTTTGGCACTAGGTGCTTTGTTTGGAAATTGGCTTGACTTAAATAAGCATTATAACAATTTAATTGATCGTTTTGGAGGCAAAGCTTCTACCGGTGAAGGAATTGCAACTGGAATTTTATTATATTGCATCGGAGCCTTATCAATTGTAGGTCCTGTTATGGCAGCCGCTAAAGGAGACCATACCATGCTATTTACAAATGCTACTTTAGATTTTGTATCTTCAACTATTTTTGGAGCTAGTTTTGGTTGGGGAATGTTGATTTGTGCGCCAGTTTTATTCTGTTGGCAAGGAGGAATCTATTTAGTGGCAAAGTATTTATCAGCTTCTTTTTTTAGTGGGCCATTAATTACAGAAATTTCAATTGTAGGAGGATTTTTGATTACAATTACTGGAATTGTACTTTTAAAGTTGCGCGATATAAAAACTTTGAATTTTTTACCAAGTTTATTGGTACCAATTATCTTTTTTATTGGGAAAAGTATAATTTAGGGAAAAGATTGAATCTCATAAAAATAAATTTTGATAAATGCATTTCTTCTGGCTACAAACTCTTTGAAAGGATGCATTTTTTATAATGACGAATTTTTAAATCCAAAAGATAAATAATAAATCTCTCCAAAATAGCCAAAAGGAGATTAGAAACTAAATTTTATACAATTTCCTATAATCGATATTATGTAAAGTTAAATAATGAAAAGAATAGAGCTGCTATTATTTATCTATATAAATATGTCTTCACTTATCTAATTTTGCCATTTAATTTTTATTTGTTTTAGTGACAAATTTATTTTCTACTCGACTCATCTCCGGAAAATCTCTCCTAATAAAATCATTTTATTTAATTGTTGCTTTTATTAAACTATCTTGGATCCCATCACAATAAATTCATAAGTCCCGACCTATGGCTGGCTAGCTTTTTAGATACTGATTTTTCATCGATCTTCATAGGCTTAAATTAAAACTTTGTACTGGTTAAAATTGATTAATAAAATAAACTTCAGTGTTTAATAGATAAATTTATTAGTCTTAAAATTTATATTCCATATATTTATGATACACACATATATATTTAATATATAATATTCAATAATATATAGCATTAAACTTAATCATTATATCTAAAACTCTTCTTTTGACTCTTCCCTTGCAAAAGAGGAGAATAGGTATCCTTCTAAATTATACTTTTACCAATAAAAATATTATCGGTACTAATGAACGAGGCAAAAAGTCTAAATTTTAAATGTCATGCCTAATAGCAATTAAAGTACCAAAATTAACTGGAGTAATGGATTAAAGCAAAAAAAGGACCTACCCCGGTCCTTTTAATAACTTAATGCCCTTTTAGCATCCTTTTCCCAATGTAACATAAATGAATTTTCACCAATGGAACGTTTAGTACCAGTCCAAGGATCGTTGTAATACAAAGTTTTACCATGATAACCAGTTAATGTGATTGCATGATTAGAAAAGCCGTCAAAGTTTCCAACCCATGCTACAACAAGATGTGAGCGAATTAACTTATTCTTAATTCCGGCCATACTTGTCCTAGTCATTACTTTGGAGGTACCGAGATAATGTTTAACTACTGACTTAACACCATCAGGAGCTACCCAATATCCCAAAGGCCATTTTTTATAAGGCGAACCGATAAATCCTTTGTTAGGATTAAAACTATAATGCATTATCTTAGCTGCTTTGAATTTTGAAACATTAACTCCTGCATAGTTGAGCATCATCGTTACAGCGGTTATTTCACAGCCAGTAGGCATTTCAGGAAGTTGAGAAACTACTTTGGCATTATTCTTAACTCCAACAATCGTCCCTTTTTTATTAATCCAGTACTTTACTTTACCGACAGTTACATTAGAGAAAATGCGATGACCTTGATTATTAAAATAGCCTAAAATCTTGGTATGTGGAATTTGATGTACACCAGTGCAGACTTCACCCTTTTTATTGAAAACATACCAGTTACCATCAATTTGGCGATAACCTTTGAGGTTTTTCCCATTTTTCACATAATAAGTTTTACCATTGACTGTCTGCCAGTGTGAGACTTGTGAAGTTGGATTTGCTTGTGTTTGCGAATTTTTCTCAATATTATTGTCAGTTGCTGCCAAAATAACTTGGGAATTTCTAGCATTTAATCCTATTGTAATAGCTGCTGCAGCTAATAATTTGTATTTTAATTTCATTCTTAATTTAGTTCCTCATAAAAAATGTATCAAAAACCAATATTTTTGATACATTTTATTTCTAGATAAACGGACGTTTAATACCGGCAATTACATTACGTTGACCATTAACAATTGGCTGAACCATTACAGATGGTGGCCAACTTTCGATTACCTTATTATTACCTAAATAAATTGCAACGTGCCAAATAGTATGAGTACCCGGTTGGTAATAAAATACTAAGTCACCACGTTTCCGGCTAGAGTAAGAGACTTTCTTTAATTTCTTATCTGCCCATAAGTTACGTGAATTCCATTCGTTACCAGGATGAGCATGACCTATTGAACTTGTTGGCTCTGGACTAATACCACCAGCATACAATGCTTGCATTACAAGTCCTGAACAATCAACACCATAAGCTGGACTTGAAGAACAACCAGCAAGCCATGGCTTACCTATGTACTTATAAGCTTGTTTAATCATTGCTTCGATATGGCCACTTCTATCCTGCCATGCTTTAGCACCAAGTGGAGCTACATAACTATCAATGTCATACCATTCCTTTTTAGAAAAGCCCATTTTTTGCCAAGTCTTTAAGTTAACACTACCTGTAACCTTTAAGCCATGCTTACGTTGGAAATTTTTAACTGCGTTATAAGTAGCTTGATTATAGTAATTAGTCCCTGCCCAAGTACCCATCTTATGCATAACTTTCCAAGTCTTAATACCCTCATAACCGCGAGATAAGGTGTAACCCACCTTACCATAAGGCTTGAGTTGAGTATAATGTACTTGATGATATTTCTTTGGATTTTGGTAACCTTTTATCTTTTTAGAAAGGGATGTATCTGCAGAAATATAAAGACCAGAATTAGTTTTCAATATCTTACTACCATCATTATTAGTCTTCAATAAGGAAATCAAGTAGTGATAGTTCTTTTTAGCCTTATGATCAGGATGAGCCAAAGCTGCATCTTTGTAAAGAGTAGTTTCCTTCTTTAATTGAATAATTTTAGGATTAGATTTAAAGTAGCTAACTTTCTTTACTGGTGTTTCTACCGTTTGAATAGTTTTATCTGAACTATTTGATTGACTATTGATATCAATATCTGCTGCTTTAACATTTACAGTTAAAAAACTTGCGCTTAATAAAGTTGCCGCAAAAGCTGCAGTAAACTTTGTTTTTATTTTCATATTTTTCTCCTAGTAATAATTCATCAATTATTTTGTCATATTTTACTTGTTTACGTCAATACTAAGTATCACTAATTCAGCAAGTTCATAATGATAAATTGGCCAATTAAATAAACATTATCTTCGTAATGTAAGTTAAGTGGCTTCAAGTACTTATTAGCATTTGCGCCGACCTCATTAGGTCTAATTTGAACGCGGTATTGCACCCAGATTGTACCACCATTCTTAGAAAGCTCTTTAAGCATGGTTTTGTCTTTATCTTTGTCTTTACCGCTGTCCTTGTTGATCTTAATACTTAACTTGTTACCATTGATAGTTGCACCGTGCGTTGCAGAGTTATTGTTAAAATCTTTTGGATCTAAGCTAACTTGCACATGGTCAACCGCAGCATCACCACTACTGTCGAGTTTAGTTCTAAACTTATCGTCGAGCGTGTCGTGAATGGTAAAGTCAGTATATTTGTCATCTACCAGCTTTTGCCCGTCGCTACTGGTTAACTTGTGCCCGTCTTTTTTCTCTACTTGGGTAAAGTTATTGAGCTTGAAACGCAACCGGTAATATAAGTATTGATTTGGATAAACGGTTTGTTCATGAATGTCTGCTGCACCAGTATCTTTAGCTTTAGTTGGATCCTTTGGATCGGCTGCGTAAACATACTTGTGAGCAGTTAAACCGTTTTTCGAGTCACCTTTAGTGGTTGTATCAGTGTGGTTGTATTTAACGATAAGTTTACTTTTTGCACCACTGTCTTTACCGTTTAACCATGCTTGGTTGTTAACAACCGTAGAACCGCTGTAGATACTACCTTCTGCAGGTTGTTGATCAGGTTTAGGTTTAACTTGAATAACTAAGTGGTAGTTTTTGTGCCAAGCATCAGAAGTGGCTTCAGCAGCCTTATCTGTCATCTTAGCTTCAACTACAGTGTAACCTTTATGTTTGTTGAGTCCTTGTTTATCGTATTGAAGGGTAAAAGCTTTTGTTGCTGGTTTAAGTTTCCTACCGTACTTATCGTCCCACTCACTTTCATACACCTTGGCATTAACTACTTTTAAGCTAGGATCAACGTAGTCGGTTAACACAAGCTGTTGTTTAGCATGTTTAGATTTTTTAACACCCACCATGTAAGGGTCATCTTTATCATTGATGGCTGCTGCAAGAGGAAGTGCATTATAGTTTTCATCAGTGTTACCAGATTTAACTAAAGCACTTGAGGGTGCTTTTAAGCTAGTGTGAATGTCAAAATAAGCAGTTCCAGTGTCATTGATTGTTTCTTTAGTTGAGTGCTTAGTAAAGTTATTTTTGGTTTTAGAGACCCACTTGTCAACTGGTATATCGTAAGGAACGATAGTCCCTTTGTCAAAATCGAAGCCAAAGTAGTCTGCTTGAGCGTGATCGGTATAGTTTCCCTTAGTATCTTTGTGAGCGGCAACATGTTTAATTTTCCCAACTGCTATTTTATGTTTATTAAGGAAATTAATCGAAGCAGGTTTTGCCCAACTCCCAAGCTTAGGTGCTTCATAGGCTTCGTTGTCATAATCATGAACAAAGGTTACATTGTATTCACTGCTACTTTTCTTAGGAATGTAAGAAAATCTACCATCTGGATCATATTTCCAAACAGTCCCTTGACGTAAATTCTTACCAGTCTTTTTATCTGTTAACACTTCGGCATAATCCCCGAAGATGCGAGCAACACCATTTTGGATACCAGTTCCGGCCCAACTAGTCTGAACCCCAGCATTTAATTTGGTATTTTTGCTAACAAGAATATAATTTGGTGCATTAAAAATTAGTCCTTGTTCAGCATCCACATCGGTTTGAGTTAACTCACTTTTAACGGCAAATGGTTGGTCATTATCTGCACGAGTCAAGAGTAAAGAAAAGTTACCTTCACCACCATATGGCTCTTTAACAGCTAAATGCTTTGAGTCAAAGTGAATATTGAGGTTAGGCATTGTTTTCTTATTATACTGATAGTGATAATCACCATTCCAAACAATGCGGGCATTTAACTTCACTTTCTTACCATTTTTATTTGGATAATAAGTTAAAGCATTTTTGTAAAACATTCCAATTTGGCCGTGATTTTTACTGTAGTCACCATTAGGGAAGGTGTAAATATACCAGTAATGGTGATCGCCCTTTTTGATGTTTTTTGGATCACCTTCATCAGATCTACTCCAATTTTTGGCAGCCGCTCCAAATGGTTGACCACTAAGACCTTTATTTTCTACTAAGAAACCTGTAGTATTGGGAATTTTTTTCTTAGACTTAGAGCTTGTCGTAGATCCCTCGGCCGCCCAAGCAGAAAGTTTATTACCATTTTTAGAACCTTCATGAATGGCGATTTTGCCATTATTATGTTTGGCATTGAGTTCGCCGTAAGCGGCACGAATATTAATTTGATTTAGTCCATAACGGGTATGCCAGGGTTTATTCCATCTGGCCTGCACAATACCCGCAGAAGAAGTAAAAGGAATTAAAGTTGTTAGTGCAACAGCACTTAACATAAATTTTTGAAAACGTTTTCGATTTTTCACATAATTACAACCTTTCTATTTGAGATTGTAATTAGTATAAAGAATTTTTAAGGCGTGTTATGAAAGTGACAAAAAAAGTTTAAGCTATTTTTTTGAGCAACAAAAAAGCATCCCAGAGGGATGCTTATAAATAATCTTAAAGTCCAAAAGCGCTTGAACTATTAACCACAGTGTTGTAGTCACCAGCGTAAGGGTGTGAATAAATCCAATCGATGTGATCTAGATCACTTTGGGTTACTCGCCAATTTTTATTATAATTATATTCACCAGCGAACATGAGATCATCTACTTCTCCAGCGGCATTTGGAAGAGTTTTATCATAATATCCTAACCCAATGGCTTCACCTAATTGTTGGGCAACGGCATTGACTTTACCTTGTGCAGTTAAAGTTTTTGACCATACAACAAGGTTCATATGATTAACAAAGGCTTTCTTTTTCCAATCTTTAGGTTTAAACATGCTAGAGTTTTGCCAGCCGGGATTTTTCTTAAGAAACTCAACTCGTTTAGGAGTAAGGTGCATTTCTGCATAAGCTTGATATTTACTACCATGGAGGTACTTAATTACTTCAGGATTTTTATTCTCGTATACACGGGTTGAACTAATACCCGCACTACCTCCATCGCCCATTGCTGGCTTTCCATTTATCATAATATGTTTGTTTACTTCGGCGTTATTATTATCATAAACCACAATATTAGCATATTTAGCAGAGTTAAGGCTAGCATGTTTAGCAGACTTAACTAACTTAAATTTAAACTTAGGAGCCCAGAGTTTGATGGCCTTTTTAACAGCGGGCAAAATAGACTTATCTTTGACATAGATATTAGCGCTGCGGCGTTTGAAGTTGCGATAAGAGGCACCATCATAAGTATCATAAACGTCTTGATCAGGAATATCATCATCGTCATTATAGGATTTATAGTATTTGGAGTTAGGCACCCAACTAGCAGCTAGGGCGGCAGAATGAGAGAAAGCGCCGAGTGCAGGCGTAGCCAGCATGGCTGCAATAGTAACTTTTTTCACGACATTTTTAATTTTCATTTTTAAACCTCCATTAGTGTTTGGGTAGTTTGTGTTTTAAATAACTTTTTCATTCTTTACACAAGGTATTTTATCATGGAGTGTAATTGAAAATAGCCCATCTTCTAAATCGAAATTTTAATGTACTAGAGCATCCCTTTATGAACACTGCTATTTTTACTTTCCCTTCATTCTCATAATAAAAGAGGCTATATTCCATAGTTTGAATACAACCTCTTTTTCTACTTCGTTATTACTTCAATTTTCGATAAAACTCTTCATCTACTGGTTCAAGCCATTCATTGCTCATGTCTTCTCCCGGAACCATAAAGGCTAAGTGTGAGAACCATGAGTTAGGTGCAGCTCCATGCCAGTGTTTAGTATTAGCTGGTACAAAGAAACTATCTCCAGGATTTAATTCAACAGGGTCTTGTCCCTCAAGTTGCACATAACCACGACCACCAACAGCAATTAACATTTGACCGCCACCTTTAGAAGCATGGTGAACATGCCAATGATTAATAACCCCAGGTTCAAAAGTTACATTACTAATTGGAAAAGCATCATCAGTAATTTGTGCTAAATAACTTTGACCAGTAAAGTATTTTGCATAAGCATCATTTGATTCGCCAATTGGAAAAATAATCGTATTTTGATAAGCTGCTTTTTCGTCATCAGTCTTTTCATCTGCCCATACTTCTTTAGCCATATTAAAGGCAGCCCAAGCTACAGGCCAGCCTGCATAAAACGCAGCATGAGTAATAATTGCAGCAATTTCTTTACGAGTTATTCCATTATTCTTAGCAGTTTGAAGATGATATTTTAATGATGAATCAACTAGTCCACGGCCTAAAAAGACAGAGATAGTAATAATTGAGCGTGTTTTTTGACTGATATCATCATTAGCCCAATTTTCTCCAAATAATACATCATCGTTAAAATGAGCAAATTCTGGTGCAAATTTACCTAATTGATCTCTTCCTGCAGTTTGGTGTATTTCTGTCATTAGAAACATCCTTCCTTAAAAGTAATTACATTATTCGATTGCTTTAATTCATTTTAGTAATAAGTTTCTACTATGTGAAATGCTTATTTTTCTTCAAAATTAATGCTTAAAATGAATAAATATAATTCTTTATTTAAAGATGTCCAATCCTAGTCCATCAACAATATCTTGTAATAAACCTAGACCGGCTACACTGTTACCCTCTTTATCTAAAGCAGGACTAAAGACACCGATACCATATTCATGAGGTGCAGCTGATACTAAGCCACCACCTACTCCACTCTTGGTAGGAACACCAATTAAGCGGGAGTAGGTTCCAGATTGGTTATATAATCCTGTAGTCATCATTAAGGATTTAGTATAAGTAGCACTTTCACTAGAAATTAATCTTTCACCATCCCAAGGTTTAATTCCATCATTTGCTAAGACAGCTCCTAAATTAGCTAAGCTTTTAGCAGTTACCATCATTGAGCATTGCTCAAAATATGTATCTAGGCTTGGTTCAACTTCCGCAATCATCATATTCTTTGATTTCATGTAATAAGCTAACGAACGGTCTAGATTACCAGTTCTTCTTTCAGAATGGTAAATAACATCGTCTAAATATAAATCAGGGTCATTACAGATTTCTTGAGCAAAATCCAAGATCTCTGCAAAAGGTTCAGGATCTCTTTTTTTATCTTCAACAATTAATGAAGTAGTCATGATGGCACCAGCATTAACAAATGGGTTCATTGGGTGTTTGAGCTTATTAATTTCCATATTTAAGATTGAGTTGAAGGCAAAGCCTGTTTGACGTGAGCCAACGTGGGTAAATACTTCTTGCATCCCCAACTTTTTGATGGCCCACAATAAAGTAATTACCTTAGAAATACTTTCAATCGCAAAACGAACATCACTATCTCCTGCTTGAATGATCTCTTTATTTTTTAAATCATACAAAGCAACTCCGAGCTGATTAGGATTGACTTCCGCTAGTGCTGGGATATAACTTGCTACTTTTCCTTGTGTTTGTTTAGGGAGATTTTCTTTAATTAAATTATTTAAATCTAAATTCATCTTTAAACCTTTCTATCACACTATACTTTTAGCTTAATCATAGCGCTTTTTCTTAAAAAGCCAATTAAAAGCACTTAATTTACTTATAAAAAATAAGCATTTAAAGTGGCAAGATGATAATTTTCTAATATAATTAAAGTAAAAAGATAACGAGGTGGATTATCATGCAAAAAGTAGAAAATATTATTATTGGTTTTGGTAAAGGTGGTAAAACCTTAGCTAAATTTTTAGCAAGCCAAGGACAAGAAGTTCTGGTAATCGAAAAAAGCAATCAAATGTATGGTGGAACTTGTATTAATATCGCCTGTCTTCCTTCCAAACGCCTAATTATTGAAGCGGGAAATGGAATGGATTATGTGGACGCAGTCACTAACAAAAACCAAATGACAGCCATGCTTCGCAACAAAAACTATCATATGTTAGCTGATGAAAAGACAGTTACTGTTTTAGATGGAACAGCACACTTTACTGGTGACCACACTATTGCTGTAGAAACTGAATTAGGTACTAAGAATTTTGAAGGTAAGAGAATCTTTATTAATACTGGTTCTAAGCCAAGAATGATAGACATCCCTGGTTTAAAGGAAAGTCGCTTCATTTTGGATTCAACCGCCGCTATGGATCAAACGAGCCTTCCAAAAGAACTAGTAATTATTGGTAGTGGTTACATTGGTCTAGAGTTTGCCGCAATGTTTGCTAAGTATGGCTCTCATGTAACTGTGTTAGATCATAACAGTGAATTTTTACCAAAAGAAGATGACGACATTGCCAAGTTAGTTAAACAAGACTTGGAAGACTTAGGAGTTAGCTTTAAATTAGGTGTTGAATTAGAAAAAATTGTTGATCAACAAGAGCGTGCTCAAGTAATCTTTAATGATGCAGAAGGTGTTCATGTTGTTGATGGTGAGCGTATCTTAGTAGCTACTGGCCGCACTCCTAATACCCAAAACTTAAATTTGGAAAGTACATCAATTAAGACTGACACTCGTGGTGCCATTGTCGTAAATAAGTATCTCGAAACTACTGTTCCTAATGTTTGGGCAATTGGGGATGTTAAAGGTGGTCCACAATTTACTTATATTTCTTTGGATGACTTTAGAATTATTAAAGATCAACTTTTTGGTAGCAAAATTCGTTCAACAGAAGACCGTAAGGTTATTCCTTACAGCGTTTTTATTGACCCAGCTCTTTCTGTAGTTGGTTTAAATGAAAAACAAGCTAAAATGCAAAACATCCCTTACGAACTCTTTACTTTACCAGTTAGTGCAATTCCTAAGGCTCACGTTGCTAAAAATCCTAAAGGTTTATTCAAAGCTTTAGTTAGCCCTACTAATAACGAAATTATTGGGGCAACTTTATATGGAATTGAATCCTATGAATTGATTAATATGATTTCACTAGCTATGAAGATGCATATTCCTTACACAGTCTTGCGTGATCAAATTTATACTCATCCTACAATGAGTGAAGCTTTTAATGATTTATTCAAAAAATAGTCCTTGACAAGTCCTTTTATTACATGTTTAATATTAGACAATTTAAGGTAAATTAGTCTTGTAGGACTAATTTTTGTCAGAAACGACTTTTCCTTAGTCCTTACAGATTAGGGTGAGTCGTTTTTTATTATAGGGAGGTTATAGTGAAAAAGGAATTTCGCAATCCAGATGCGTTACTAGATGTTAATGAGAAGCCCAAAGTTGGACAGGGATTATTACTTGCTTTACAACATTTGTTTGCAATGTTTGGCTCAACAGTATTAGTACCAATTTTAGTAGGACTTAGTCCCAGCATTGCCCTCCTATCTTCAGGAGTTGGAACTTTAGTGCACATGGCATTAACTCGCTTTAAAATTCCGGCATATTTAGGATCAAGTTTTGCTTATATTGCCACAATGCAAGCGTTAATGAAAGCAGATGGCTATCCAGCCATTGCTCAAGGAGCGATCGCTGCTGGTATTGTCTACGTAATTGTAGCTTTCGTAGTAGCAAAAATCGGTTCTGGCTGGGTAGACAAAGTTTTACCGCCAATTGTAGTGGGACCAGTAATTATTGTCATTGGGTTATCACTTGCAACAACTGCTGCTAATGATGCCATGCTCAATAATTCAAAATATGACCTAAAATTTTTTGGAATTGCTATTTTTACCTTAGCGGTTACTTTGTTCTTCCAAATGTTTTTCAAAGGATTTACTGCCTTAGTTTCTATCCTATTAGGAATTATCTTTGGTTATCTGCTTTCATGTTTGGTAGGGATTGTCGATTTCACCCCAGTAATTAAAGCAGCTTGGTTTTCTTGGCCAGCTTTAGATTTACCAGGGATTTCTTATAAAATAAAATTTTATCCGGCAGCTATTTTGACGATGGCGCCAATTGCTTTTGTAACAATGAGTGAACACATGGGTCATATCATGGTGCTTAACTCTTTAACCAAACGTAATTTCTTTAAAAATCCTGGTTTACATCGTACCTTGATGGGCGATGGACTTTCGACAATTATTGCTGGATTTATTGGTGGTCCTCCTACTACCTCTTACGGAGAAAATATTGGTGTCTTAGCCATGACGAAAATTCACTCAGTCTGGGTTTTAGCTAGTGCAGCTGGATTAGCAATTATCTTTTCATTTGTTGGAAAAATAGCTGCCTTAATTGATACCATTCCCATGCCAGTAATCGGAGGAATTTCTTTCTTATTATTTGGAACGATTGCCTCAAGTGGTTTAAAGATTTTAGTAGATAACAAAATCGATTTTAGTAAAAAAAGAAATATGATGATTGCTTCAGTAATTTTGGTAATTGGAATCGGTGGGACTTATCTACAAATTGGTAATTTCCAGTTAACTGCAGTTGCTTTATGTACCATCATGGGGATGTTGTTAAATTGGATTTTACCTAAAAAAGCCGCAAATGAAGTAAGTGAATAGGATGAAATAAAATAAAATCCCGAGATTGCCGGAAAGAAATCTCGGGATTTTATTGTGCATTACTTGAAACTGGATTATAGATTGGGAAGTCTAGATAAAGTCCACATTATTGATCGCAAAGGCTTTTTGACCAGTACCTTAAAAGCTGGGAAGATTATGCTTAAAGCACTAGTCAATTAAGCTTCCTATATTTGGAGGAGCTTTAAAATTAGCTTCCTCTTTTTTCTTACTTGTTTCATCTCTAGTAACTTTCCTTTCTAAAATTTTGAGTTGCATTAACTCTTGATTCTTATTTTAGAAAAAATTTTCTTTGTGGGTGAATTGCAAAAAATTAAAAATAAGCTAAAAGGTTATCAGTAATATACTAATAACTTTTAGCTTAAGATTTAACTCGTATAATAGTTTTACACTATTATTAGTGATTGCCTTCAACATTAAAAGCGACACTGCATTTTCATAGTAATGTTTATCAGTCGTTAATGCTAATCCGATTGACAGTCCTCTAGGTAGTCTCGATGACCCCAATCTGCACTGGAATCCTCTAAATTAAAACTAACTTAATTTGCCTGTGCGCTGCCCTTGCAATTTCAGAAAGTAATCCCATACTTACATTCATTGAAGCTGATTCAATTCGACTAATAGTCGATTGAGGTTTACCTATATAATTTGCAAATTCTTGTTGCGTCATTCCGAGATCATCTCGCATATCTCTCACTAGAATACTTGCTTTCAAATTCAAATCTTCTTGTTCAAATTCAGATTTAAGGGCTGGATTTTCTTTTATTTTTTTAGCAATATATCTATCTGCAAAACTCATTAGTCTTTTCCTCCATTTTTCTTCTCATAATCCTTCATTCTTGAAAGAGCTTTATTTATTTCTGATAGTGGTGTTTTTTGTGATTTTTTCTTAAAGGCATGGGTAATCACATATTGACCAGTCGAGCTGTGAAAAAATAATGCTCTAATTATGTCATTAGAAAAATTAGATCTAATTTCTAATAAATTAACATATCCTACTAATTTTTTTGTCCACTTTTGTCTACTAGAAATTCTAAAACCTGCTTCTTCAATGTTAGAAATACGAAGAATTAATTTTTCCATTTCTTTAACTGGCAGTTTATCTAAAAACTCTTCGAATTCTTTTTCGTTATAATAGCTAAATTCAAATTTTTTCATATCCCTATTATAGCAGATATGCTATAAAGATGCACATTCTATAATCCTATGCAACTGAGCCTATTTAGTTTAGTAAATAATTTATTATATTATCAATTTTGCTTTGAAACTTAGAAAAAGACAACGCAAAAGAGTGTTGCAAAATTAAGACTCTATAGTGCAAACAATCTGACTTAAAAAGTATTCTGCTTAGAAGCTATACAAGTTTCTAAATAGTTTAAATTATTTTTCAAATTAGCCCCTTCACTTGCTTATTCTTTTTTTATTAATCTTAAAGTGCTACAATTATATTTGTAAACGTTTTCAAATTTTAAGGAGGATAAAATGGAATTTTTTGAAGATTCTTTTGGCAAAGTAAATGATCAGGATGTTACACGTTATACGATTAGTAATGATAACAATGTAAAAATTAGCGTCCTAAATTACGGTGGTATTTGGCAACAATACAGTATTCCAAGTAACAATAATCACTTTAATATGTTACTAGCTGCTGATTCAATCGAAGACTACTTAGATGCTGGTTATAGTATTGGTCAACTAATTGGACCAGTTGCCAATCGAATTGATCAAGCTAAATTTTCAATTGATGGTAAAGAATATAGTCTTGAAAAAAATGAAGGCAATAACAATATTCACAGTGGATCTCAAGGTTGGCAAAATCATTTTTGGGATGTTAAAGCAGAGATTGATAAAAATTCCGCTCATTTAATTTTGCATAATAATTATTCTCCTACCGCTGACGGGATGCCAGCTAATACAGACATTTATGTGGTTTATACCTTGAGAAATGATGATAGTGTTACAATTGATCTCTACGGTCAAACTGACGCACCTACCCTTTTTAATCCTACAAGTCATACTTACTGGAACTTAAGCGAAACTGACTTAACAATTGAAAAACAAATTTTAACTATCAACTCAGACTATCACTTAGCTGTTAACAAAGAAAAGATTCCTACAGGAGAATTAGTTAAAAATACCAATGCTTACGACTTTAAAAAGGGACAAAGACTAGAGAACGCCTTGACTGAAATGAATAAAACTCCTGAAAAAGGTTTTGATGACTTTTTTGTAGTCGCTCCAAGCTCTACTTATGCTGGTAAAGAAATAGCTAGTTTAGCTAATCCGGTTACTAATTTAAAGATGAGAATGTACTCTGACCGTAATGCTTTAGTAATGTTTAGTGCAAATGGTTTGCCAAATACAGTAAAGCTTAATCATCCAGGGTGTTCTTGGGCTGCTCTTGCATTGGAGGCTCAAACTCTTCCCGATGCACCTCACCATCCCGAATTTGGTGATATTACCATGAGACCCTTAGCACCCGTCCATCACTGGATAAAATACGAAATTGAATACCCTGGCCAAAAACTTAGCAAAAGCTAAGTTTTTTTGCTCAATTAATTTCATCTGTTTAGCTATAATTAAAATCAAAAGGATGAAACATAGGAGTATTGAATATGAAGACTTTTAAAAAAATAATTATTACAGTGATCAGCATTATTGCCATTATTTTAATTGCCGCTGCCACTTACATTCATTTTTCTACTTACCAACCTTCTGCAGCAGCGCAACAAGCCGCTAAGAGTAGCCAAGTTATTAATAAGGCTACTGTCTTTAAGGCAAAGCACAACAAAATGACAGTAATTTTTTATACAGGAGCAATGGTTAAGCCTGATTCTTACTCAATTTGGGCTAAGCAAGTTGCGCAAGCCGGTTATACGGTTAAGATTGTTCATTTTCCTTTAAATATGGCATTTTTCAATCAAAATGCTGCTGATAATTTAGCTGGTAAAAATAAAAATTACGTTGTTGGAGGTCACTCTCTAGGCGGTGCAATGGCAAGTCGCTATGCTCATAATTCTCATAACAAACATTTACGTGGCCTATTTTTACTTGGCGCTTATGCTGATGAAAAAGGTAGATTAGATAAAACAAATTTAGATGTCCTATCAATTACAGCCACCAATGACAAAGTATTGAATTGGAAAAATTATGAAGTAAACAAGAAATATTTACCTACCAATACCAAATTTGCCTCAATTAAGGGAGGAAACCATGCCGGATTTGGCTCTTATGGTAAGCAAAAAGGTGATGGCAACACTACAATTTCTAATGCTACTCAGCAAAAAGAAGTTGCAAACTTATTAATTAAATGGCTAGATAAGGTAAAAAAATAAAGTTATTTACTTGACTTACTTTTAATAAGTTGTTATTATACTTACATAAAGTAAGTTTGGGAGGAAAATTATGTCAACACAAATCATTGGTGTTATTGTCTTATTGGGTGGTCTTTATTACGCAAGCAAGCCCGCTAAAAAGCCTCAAACTCAACACCGTCATTAAATAAATTAGCTCATTTCTTAGAATATGTATTAAAAACCAGGGTACTTTGACTACCCTGGTTTTTTAATGTTTTAATTCATAAAAGATTAGTAGTTTTACTTCAGAAAACCACCAACTTTATCAGCAAGTGCTGGATAGATTGGGATAACCTTTTTAACCCATTCTTCTTTAGTTAATCCTAGTCCAATAATTGGTACAAAATTATTAATATCATCAGCAGCAGTTGCTGAAATTTCACTTGCTCCAACTAATTTATTATGTTTGTCAAACACTAGTATTAATTTTGCTGGCTTTTCATTAAGTCCAGCATAAAGACTACTACCTTGCAGATTATGTTCTTCAATTTTATATTGACTTGAAGAAAGTTTAGCCTGCTCTGGATTAAGGCCTACTTGGGCAATTTCAGGAAAAGTAAAGGCTGCTGTCCCAATGGCTGGCTTATAGTAAGGAATATTGATATTTTGTTCAAGTAAATTAAAGAGATAGTCAGCTTCACTTTCAGCAACAGTGGTTAATTTTGGAAGTTTTTGGCTAGTTACATCCCCCATGGCATATATCCCTTTAATACTAGTCTCTAAGTGATCATCTACCTCAATTCCATGCTGTGAATACTTAATTCCCACTTCATCTAAGTTAAGTCTTTCTACGTTAGGTTGTCGTCCACTAGCATCTATAACATAATTCGTTTCAATTTTTGAACCATCTTTAGTAGTAATTATTAATTCTTTTTTATTTGTCGTCTTCTCTAGGGTAGCTATCTCTGTAAATAAACGAATATGAATATTTCTTTTTTCCATTTCATCTACGAGTTGCACAGTATAATCATGATAAAAGTTACGTAAGACTCTATCTGAACGTACTAAAATAGTCACCTCACTACCAGCTGCAGCTAAAAAAGTTCCCAGTTCCATACCAATATAGCCACCACCAATAATTGTTGTTTTCTTAGGGAGATTATCTAAAGATAATACATCTGTAGAGGTATGAGTTAACTCATCACCAGGAAAATGAACTTTGTGAGGATGCGCTCCGGTAGCAATAATTATTTTACTGCCTTCATATTTTTCACCATTAACTTCAATAGTATGACTGCCAACAAATTTTCCGTAACCTTCAGCTACATCGCCTAGTTTATAAAAAATAGCTTTTGTTTCTTCAGGCCAAGAATCAAAGCGTTTCTTTTTATTTTGCATTAATTCCTGCCAGTCAATTTTAGCTTCTTGTACTAATCCGTGTCCCACTAATTGTTGCGTCATTAATGCAGTGTGAACCGTCCCTTCTAAGAAGATTTTGGGCTCACATCCTACATTAGGACAAGTACCACCAAATAAACCACCTTCAACAGCCAGAATACTTTTACCAGCTGCTGATAATTTCTTAGCTAGAGCATATCCTGCAGGACCAGTTCCTAAAATAATATAATCATATTTTTTCATTGTTTTTAATCTCCATAGCATGTTTTTAGACTAGCATACTACTTTTTTATTTTTTGTAAAAATAAAAGCATTCCCAATAAAATTTACTTTTATTAGAGATGCTAATTTATTTGTTCCTGCGAAACGATATATTCTTGTTTTAACTTGTCATCATCAGTAATTGCGGGTAAATCACCTGGTAGATAATTTTTTCGCCAACCCAAATGTTCATGAATTAAATGTGTTAATTCATCTAGGTACTTATCACCATTTTCAGCTTTATCACCGATAAAAAGTGACTTGTAATTTACATCTTTTTTATTAGTCATTTTTGACTCCTTTCAGTAACTTACTAACACCTTAAGCATAATCTCATTAAGATTAATTGCAAATAATATGCCCTTTTTTGGAAGGTAAATTTATTGTTAAAATGGCACATAAGTAGTAGAGAAAAATTATTATTTAAAAATTTTCGTTTCGCAGGAACGACAACATAAAGTATTAACTGAATTAGATCGTCGCTTAAGACCAGGGACCGTTCCTTGGATGTCAGCTGGCCGTTATTGGGGCCAGATGAACTCTGATACCCTAGCTCCTGCAATGATTGCTTATAGTTATGCAATGCTTTGGAATTCAAACAATGTTGCCCTTGAATCTTCAATGGCTACTTCTAAGATGGAAGCAGAAGTTGGTGAAGACTTTGCAAAATTATTTGATTATAAAGATGGCTGGGGCCATATTACTCATGACGGTTCGATGGCAAATCTTGAAGGAATGTGGTATGCTCGTCAATTCAAATCTTTACCACTTGCTTTTAAGGAAGTAGTTCCCGAAAAAGTTGAAGGAATGAGCGAATGGGAATTACTTAATATGTCTGTTGAAGATGTATTAAAAATTATGGCTACTTTAACTCCAGAACAAATTACTGAAGTTAAGGCCCACTCTTCTAGAAGTGGTAAAAACATTCAAAAATTGGGTAAATTTATTGTTCCTTATACTAAACACTACTCTTGGTTAAAAGCACTTGATATTTCTGGTGTGGGTCTTGACCAAATGGTCCAAATTCCAGTTAAAAGTGATTTTAGGATGGACGTTGATGTCTTGGAACAAACCATCAAAGATTTAGCTGCTAAAAAGATTCCAATTTTAGGAGTAGTAGCAGTAGTTGGTACTACTGAAGAAGGTCAAATAGATGAAGTAGACCGAATTGTTAAATTCCGGCAAGAAATGGAAAAACAAGGTGTCTACTTCTACCTTCACGTTGATGCTGCATACGGTGGTTACGGTCGAGCTTTATTTAAAGATGAAAATGGCAATTATGTTGAATATGATCAACTAGCAGATTTATTAAAAGAACACGATGTCTTTAATTATCCTGTCAAGATTTCTAAGCATGTCTATAACGCTTTTAAAGCGATTAAAGAGGCAGAATCAGTTACAGTTGACCCTCATAAGATGGGTTATGTTCCATATGCAGCTGGTGGGATTGCAATTAAACACCTGGCAATGAGAAATGCCATTTCTTACTTTGCTCCATATGTTTTTGAAAAGAAAACCGCATCCCTACCAGATATGTTAGGTTCGTACATTATTGGTGGTTCCAAAGCAGGTGCTACTGCAGCTGCAGTTTGGGCCGCACACCGCACACTACCACTTAACGTAACTGGATATGGACGTTTAGTAGGTTCATCTATGGAAGCAGCCCAGAGATTTAGAGATTTCTTAAGTAATCTTAAATTCAATGTTAAAGGAAAAACAGTGAGTGTCTATCCTCTTGATAATCCAGATTTTAATATGGTGGATTGGGTATTGAAAGTTGATGGCGAAACTGATTTAGCAAAAACCAATGCCCTTAATGAAAAAGTATTTGATTTTTCTTCATTTTATGACAGTCATGTTTACGAAAATCGTTTCTTAACCTCACATACTATCTTTAGAAAAGGCACTTATGGCAAATCTCCTGTTCCATTTATTGAAAAGATGGGCTTTACTGAAGATGAATGGAATAAAGTTGGTGAAGTAACCCTTTTGAGAGCTGCTATTATGACACCTTACTTGAATGATGACAAACTCTTTGATTTCTATTCAAAAGGAATTGCAAAGTCAATGGAAAAGAAATTAAACGAAATTCTATAGAAAGTGTATTAATTTATGAAAAGTAAGACATCAAAAGTTGGATTAATTACTTTCATAGGGATGACAGTAGCTCTAGCAGCAAGTATTCGTAATATTCCCGATGTTGCTGGTAGTGGCTGGACAATGTTTTTCTACATGGCTGTTGCTACTTTGCTCTTTGCTTTACCAATTTGTTTAATTGCTGGTGAGTTTGGGAGTGCATTCCCACAAAAAGGTGGTCCTGAATTATGGGTTAACAATTCTTTAGGACAGAAATTTGGCTTTGCAACTTCTTGGTTACTTTGGGTACAGATGTTTCCTGGAATGGTAATGGTTGCCTCTGCCCTTCCTCCTTTATTAGCTACTGCAATTAATCAACCAAAATTGGGAACTAACAATATTTTTACGTTAATTGTAATTTTAGTTGTTTATTGGATAATCACTTTTTTGAATATGAAGTTTGATATGGCTAAAATAACAGGACAAGTTGGATCATGGCTAGGTATTTATATCCCACTTGCGATTATGACAATTTTAGGAATTATTGCAGTCATTAAAACAGGAATTCATCCTACAGCTATTTTAGGTCACTTTTCTGTAGATAAGTTATGGCCAGATCCTACAGATATGAAATCACTGCAGTTCTTTTCGCCAATAATATTTATTTTTACTGGAATTGAAATGTCTTCAGTCTATATTACTAGACTTAAAAAAGTTTCATTTTATCCAATTGGAGTTTTAGTAACTTTAGTATTTATGTTTCTTTTAAATACTGTTAATGGCTTCTTAGAAGCAGCTGTTGTTTCTCCATCTGCAATCGACTTAAATAATATTGTCCAACCTGTTATCATCTATGATAAAATTTTGGGTCTCCCTTCTTGGATTGCTAATGTTTTTAGTATTATGGTTTTCATTGGAGTAAGTGTTCAACTATCTGCATGGGCTTCAGGACCAGGTAAGACGATTGTTTCTAGCGCCCAACAAGGTCTTTATCCACCCAAATTTAAATTTTGGAAGACTGATAAATTCGGTGATTCGCACACTATTCTATTTACACAAGCAACTATTATCTCCCTTTTTGCGTTAGTGTATCTATTAATTCCTGCGATTAATACAGCATTTCTTGATTTAGTAAATGCAACTACTGTTCTCTATTGCATTGTTTACATCTTCATGGCAGTTGGATTTATTAGGTTAAAAATTAAAGAGCCAAATTTAAAACGTCCTTTCAAAGTTGGAAATTTAGGTATGACTTGGTTTATCGGTCTATTATTAATTGCTACAATAATTGTTGCTCTAGTTGCTACTTTTGCTGTAGGAACTTGGTTAAACTTTATTATTGTAGCAGTCATTAGTATTATCCTTACTGTTTTACCATTTGTTATTGTACATTTTCACAAAGATTCATGGACACAGGAAGTTAATGAACTAATGGCCCAGCAAGAAAAGAAAAATTAGAAAATCCTATAAAACTCGTAAGTTTAGTTGAGAACTTACGAGTTTTTGCATAATTAAGAGGATATATTATCTACAGAATAGAAATAATCATAGTTTTCTTAAGTGGTACAAAATTTTATCATTATCTTTATTTTCTAATTCTTGAATAATATGAATATAGGTTTCTTGAGTAGTAGTTGTATTTGAATGGCCTAACCGTTTAGCAACGCTTGCTACTGACACACCTTCATAAAGTAATAATGATGCATGTGTATGTCTTAATCCATGAATTGAAATTGGGGGAATGCCAGCTTTTTTACAATAAGATGCTAAACGCTGATTTAAAGTTGAATTATATACTCTCTGATTTTCTTCAAAAAAGATTGGCTTCTTTGGCATCTTGTTTTCTGTTAATTGCTTAAATTGTTGCATTATCTGCCAATCAACCATAACTATTCGATTAGATGATGGATTTTTAGTTGGTTGAAAATGACCAACGTTTTCTTTATAATTCCAAGATTTGTTGATTTTAATACTTTGTTTTTCATAATCAAAATCTTCTGGCGTTAAGGCTAAAGCTTCGGCAAATCTCAGACCAGTCTTTGCAACTAAGAGAATAAACCAGTCCCAATTTAATTCTGATCCTAAGTTTAGTGATCTTAATAAAATTTGAAGTTCGAAAAGATTAAGAAACTTTGGTCTTTTCTTCTTCGTTACAGTTCCCTTAATAATTGCTCTTCTGGTAGGATCCATTTTAATTATGCCGTCATCTACTGCATCAAATAGACTAGCTTTTAAATGATGGTGGAAATCAAGCGTAGTTGTTTTTTCATGAGTTTGTGCATAGATATTAAGCAAATTTTGATAGCTTTTACGATCTAGTTCATTCATATGTAGCTCTGGAGCAATTTCCTTTAAAGTGCGTTGAACAAGGTAATACTTATCCAGGGTAACTGGACGAATTGCATTCTCTTTATAGAGATGAATCCAGTCCAAATAATACTTGTAAAACAACTTTGTACTGTACTTTTTTCGTGACATATAAAAAACCTCCTTGAATAAATTAGTCACATTAACTATTTTTCAAAGAGGTTTTAGATTTGCAATTATTTTAGTCTCTCTATTATCAAATTCTTATTTCCACCATAGCTCGATTAAGGCTTGCGTTCCGTCATTACCAAGCCCCTTTTCATCTACCAAAACCTCATAAAGGCGTTTGGCATCCCTAGTAGCAGGCAAATTCAACTTCATCTTTTCTGCTTCTTCCAGAGCAATCCGCAAGTCTTTCAAAAAATGTTTAGCAAAAAATCCAGGAGTATAATCATTTCTTAAAATCCGGGGCCCATAATTACTCAAACTCCAATTTTCTCCCGCTCCTCCTGAAACAGTCTTAATTACTTCTTGGAGGTTTAAATTAGCTACTTTAGCATAAGCAAGCATTTCACTCATTCCAGTCATAGTACCTGCAATCATGATTTGATTTGCCATTTTTGCATGTTGGCCACTACCAGCAGAGCCAAAGTAATGAATTTGACTACTAAATTGCTTCAAAAGTGGTGTGATTTTTTCTAGATCTACTTTATCTCCACCAACCATCATCGTTAAGGTACCATTTTTAGCACCAATATCTCCTCCTGAAACTGGTGCATCAATGATATGTAAGCCTTTTTCTCGAGCATCCCTATCTAGTTTTTGTGCTAAAGAAGGTTTACTAGTAGTCATTTCTACCAAAACTTGCTTAGAAGTTGCTGCAGCTAAAATTCCATTTTGACCGTAGTAAATCTGCTCAACATCTTGTGGGAATCCCACCATTGACATAACTACATCATTATTTTTAGTAGCATCTGCAGGATTATCCGCCCACTTTGCGCCATTATCAAGCACTTCTTGTGCATGAGCCTTGGTGCGATTATAAACAGTTACTTCGTTCCCTGCTTTAAGCAAATTATTAATAATTCCAGTACCCATTACTCCGGTACCAATAAAACCAACTTTCATTGAAAAACTCCTTTACTATTCGTAATTTATTTTAGCATATAAAAAGCAGGAAGTTATTCCTGCTCATAATTTAGTTAAATATCACTACTGTTAACAAGATCCTCAACTACTTTTCCCTTTTCCACAGTTAAGATTGCTTTTTTGGAGCTCTTAGGATCATTAACAACGATTTTTGATTTCATTCCTGCTTCATTCAATGTATCTGAATATTCTGTAAAGAATTTTACAAAGGTCTCCCAATCATCAGTATCACCAGATTTGGCTTCATTTACTGCAAATTCTAGGCTATTATTAGCTTTTCCTCTATCTAGTTCGATAACATAAAGTTTTTTCTTTTTTTTACAGGAATATCTTTATGAAATGATTTTTCAAGGCTGGAAGCCAGATAATCTTGCATATTATCTGATTGTAACAATGCTTTACTATCTTTAGATGACTTTTCACTACTCTTATCATCACTATTAATTTCTTTATAGTGATTACTTAATTCTTCATCTATTTTATAGACAGTAGTTTTAATGTCTGCTTTTTCCATTCCAGTTTCAACTGCAGTAGTTAAAGGCTTTTCAAATTTTTCATCATAGCCAGTAACAGCAAAAACTTTAAATTTAATTGGGGTATTAACCACTGCTAGCTTTTTATAATCTTTTATGACCTCGTATGAACTACATCAGGATTAAAATCCCGAGTTTCTGGGAACACTAAGTAGTGTTTAGGATGTTACAAAGTTAAAAATTATACCTAACTCACAGAACTTAGCTATTTACCACGGCCAGTCCCTGACCATTTAGCTTTGATTTACCTTTATTTAAGATATTAACTGCCGCATTAATATCTCGATCGTGATGAACATGACAGTTTGGACAAGTCCATTCACGCACTTCTAAGCCTTTCTCACCACTGTTAAACTTGCAAGTATAGCAAATTCTTGATGTATTTCTTGGATCAACAGTGATCAACTCTTTTCCATACCAGCGACATTTATATTCAAGCATTGTTCTAAATATACGCCATGAAGCATTTGAAATCGACTTAGCTAGTTTATGATTCTTTTGAAGATTCTTGGTTTTCAAATCCTCAATTACAATCACATCATATTGCTTGACAATTTTTGTAGTCAACTTGTGTAGGTAGTCCTTGCGCTGGTTGGCTATTTTTGCTTGATAGACTGCTTTTTGTTTCTGAGCTTTTTGCCAGTTTTTGAAACTTTCTAAACTTCTTGGAATTAACACCTGGCGATTCTTATCTTGAGCTACTAAAACTTGAGCTTGATATTTACGTTTTGAATACTTTCTCTGCCAACTTTTTGCTTTCTTTTCAAAATAGCTACCATTAAATGAATGGTATTTTGTTCCATCAGATAGGATCGCTAAGTTAGCTAAACTAACATCAATGCCAACAGCTTGATTTGTTTTTGGGAACTGCTTCAGCTCTGGTACTTGAACTTGCAAAGCAATGTAATATTTTCCATTAGGTTCTAGACTAAGGGTGTAACGCTTGATTTTACAATTCTTTAAAAGGTTAGTTTTACTAGCTTTTATATATCCTAACTTAGGAAGCTTTAAGTATCTTTTAGCAGCTACTTTAATTGTGGATTTTCCCGTATATGATTGCCGCAAGTACTTACGAGAATGAAACTTTGGTTTACCAATCTTGCCTGTCTTATCATTAAAGAAGTTCTTCCAGGCTTGCGTTAGAAATTCATTTATAACTTGCAAACTAGAAGAATCGCTCTGTTTTAAGAAGGGATATTCTACTTTCAAGGGTTTTAGCAAGTAATTAAGTTTGAACTTTCCTAAAAAAGGTAACTGCTTGTTGCTTTCATAACGTTTATTCATCATGGCTAACATTTGGTTCCAAACAAAGCGATCATTACCAAACATTAAGTCTAATTGTTCTTGTTGGACCATATTAGGATAGAGTTTTAATTTAATTCCTTTAAGCAGCTTTTTCACCTCCTTAAATTAGAGCTAATTATATTTTACCAAAAGGTCCTATATTTTAAAACGTATGTTCTTAACAAGTCAATAAAAATACCGGAGAAAACTCCTCATTAAAATGAGGAGTTTTCTCCGGTTAGTTATCTATAAAAGCCCCCTTGAATAATTTGCTTTCACCAAGGATGCTTTTTCTCATTTATGATATGTTGCTGTATAAAATAATTGTTGTTTAATCAGATTTTTACCACTACGATATATTCCAAAACCGTCTGCTTGAAATGGGGAAATAATCAATTTCTTTTTAGTTGAACCAGGATTTACAAAGTAAGCTTTACTAATAATTGTTCGAGAAGGTATATTGCTTAAATGTCTAGGGTAGGTATATACTTTCTTTCCATAGATAGTATGCTTCGTAATTTTTATTCTTTATTTTTAATTTTACTTATATTATACAACCTAATAGAGTAAGAATAATTTTGTTTAGTATCTTAATGAGTTAAAAATATGTTTATCCCATATACTATTAATAATCCTAAAATAGATGCCATTACTAAAATCAAAATTTTTGATTTTATAAGTTTATCTTGCAAAAGTGACACACCTGCCCAGAAAGATAATCCTAAAATCCCGATCCAGAGAGTTTGATTATGAGTTTTGAAGAAAAGGATAAGCAAAATACTTACTCCAAAGCAAGTTACTAAACTAACTAACTGTCTATTCATGGAATTAACCTAAATTTTTGGTCATCATAATGTGAGCGATACCAGCTTCTTGGAATACTTCACCCTTTGTTTTATAACCTAATGATTCATAAAACTTTTGCACATATTGTTGAGCGTGGCAAGAGAGATGGCTTGCACCCTTTTCTTCTTTAAGATATTTATGGACTGCTTCTAACATTTTCTTTCCAAGTTTTTGTCCACGAGTAGCTCTATCAACAGCAACTCGACCTAAAAACCACTTTCCTTTTTCATCTTGAAAAATTCTGCAAGTCGCAAGAGCATTCGTCTTCTCTTCATTAAGTCGATAAACATGGATAGCACTTAAATCTATATTATCTAACTCCGGAAGAGTTATTTTTTGTTCAGTTACAAATGTATTAATTCGTAATCTTTCGATACAGAACATTTCTCTTCCACTCAATTCCTCAATCGTTTTGAATTCAAAATTTTTAATTTTCATCTTCTTTTAACCCTCTTTTTAAAGCTTAGAACTATATTTTATCTCTTTTTAGACCGCCATCAAAGTTAATTTAAAATTTTAATTTTTTATTTATTAATTATTAATAAATCGTTGACAAACTTCATTTATTTAATTATTATTTTATTAAAAAATTCCTATTGAAGGGGGAAAAGAAAATGACAAAAGCAAAGCCAGAAGATTTTGATTGGAACAATTTAGGTTTTAAGTATCATGATTTACCTTACAGCTGGACTGATACCTTTAAAGATGGTCAGTGGCAAGGTGGGGAATTGACTCAAGATTCTAATATTGTTTTTAACGAAGCTGCTGAACAACTTCATTATGGTCAAGAGGTTTTTGAAGGATTGAAGGCCTATCGTCGTAAAGATGGTGGTATTAACTTATTTAGACCTGAACAGAATGCTAAAAGATTTACTAATTCGGCAAAGCGCTTAATGATGGAACCTTATCCTGAAGATAGATTTGTAGAAGCGGTTAAGCAAGTGGTTAAAGCTAACCAAGATTTTGTTCCACCTTATGGTTCAGATGGTACTTTGTACATTCGCCCCTTTATGATTGGAAGTGCGCCACTAGTTGGTGTATCTCCTTCAGATACTTATACTTTTAGAATTTATGCGACACCAGTTGGCCCTTATGTTAAAGGATTACATCCAATGCCCTACAAGGTAACTGATTATGATCGTGCAGCCCATGCAGGAACTGGTCAAGCAAAAACGGCTGGAAACTACGCTGGCAGTTTATTACCAAGTATTAAAGCAAAAAAAGAAGGATTTGCGGATTGTTTATATCTGGATCCTCGTGAACATAAATATATTGATGAATTTGGTGGTGCTAACTTTTATGGAATTACTGCTGAAGGTCAATTCCAAACACCTAAATCTGATTCTATTTTACCATCCATCACTAAACGCTCATTATTAACTCTTGCACAAGATATGGGACTTAATCCAATTGAGACTAAAATTCCTTTTTCTGATGTTGAACGTTTTGTTGAAGTTGGAGCAGTTGGAACTGCTGCCGTAATTTCACCTGTTGCTTCTTTAACTTATCACAATCATAAATATAATTTCGGTAATAAAAATCAGCCTGGACCAATTACAGAAAAATTGTACAATAATTTGGTAGGTATCCAAAATGGTGATTTACCAGATAAATTTGGTTGGGTAGTTTCCGTAAGTTAGTATGAATGTTACCTCGCTATTAGGGGTTTTAATCCTATAATAAAAAGCATCCCTCGAAGGGATGCTTTTTATTATAATTCCTTTTTAGCAGCTGCTACAATTTGGTTCACATTAAGTTGATTATCTTCATATAAAGTTTCAAGTGGAGTTTGATCGCTATATTCACGAATCTGACCAAAGTTAAGCACTTTAGTTCTACTACCAACATAACTGGCCACTTTTTGACCAAAGCCACCATCTAAAGAATTATCTTCTAAAGTAATGATTAATTGATTCTTTTCAGCCAAATCATCTAGAGCTGTTTTATCTAAAATATTTGCTGAAAGTGGATTTACTAAAGTTGCTCCTAATTCTGCTGCGACTTTTTGACCACGTTCATAAAAGTCCCCTAAAGCAATTACAGCAATATCATTTTTACCGGGAATAATTTGATAGTGAATAGTGCTATAGTCAGGATCTTCAATTTTTTCACCTTCTGGCACTGGTTTAGTTGGCATTTTAATTGCAACTGGATGCTTACGTTGCTTAATTGCCCAATCAAGCATTGCACGTTCTTCATTTAAAGTAGTAGGTGCTAAATAATTCCAATTAGGTAAATTACCGACCATTACTTGATCGAAAATCCCTAAGTGTGTTTTTGAAGCATTAGAAATTCCCCCACCTGCAACCATCATTACTACTGGTAAGTCATTTGCGGCAACATCATGAGAAAGTTGATCAAAGGCACGTTGTAAGAAAGTAGAATTTTCAAATAAAACTGGGACAGCCCCCTCTTTTGCAGCTCCTGCCGCAAAGGCTACAGATTCTTGTTCAGCAATTCCAACGTCAGTGTAGTGTTCAGGGTATTCCTTTTTAATTTTTCCTAAGCCGAATACTCCTGGAATAGCTGCGTTAATTGCCATAATATTTTCTCCTTTTTTAATGTGGCGAATGACTTCATCTAAAGCAATAGAGTTTGCAGTAGGTCCCTTTGGTGCTGGTACTGTAGTTTTATCGGTCTTTAAATCAAATGGAAGTACCCAATGGTGTCCAACTTCATCGTCAATAGCTGGTTGGTAACCTTTACCTTTTAGAGTGTTAATGTGAAGAACAATTGGATGATCGACATCTTTTACAGCTTTAAATGCTTCAATCATATCCTTAATATTATTACCATCTGCTACATAACGATAATCAAATCCCATTGCTGTAAAAGGATTATCTGGAGTTTTTCCGTCAGAATTACGTAGTTTTTCAAGCATGGTAACTACTCCACCAACATTTTCATCAATTGACATTTGATTATCATTTAAAACAATGACCAAATTATGTTTCTCAATAGCTGCATTATTAAGTCCTTCAAATGCTAATCCACCAGTCATTGAACCATCCCCAATTAAGGCAGTGATATTTTCATGACCTCCCATTAAATCACGGGCTTTAGCCATTCCCGTAGCTAAACCGATTGAAGTAGAGGTATGCCCTACTGCATAGTAGTCATATGGACTCTCATCTGGATTGGTATAAGGAGTAACATCTTCATAGTGATCTGGATCAAGCCAAGCTAATGCACGTCCAGTAAGCATCTTATGTGGGTAAGTTTGGTGCGAAACATCCCAAACTATTTTATCTTTAGGAGCATCAAAAACATAGTGGTAGGCAATTGTGGCTTCAACAATTCCTAAATCAGGTCCTAAGTGACCTCCTTCCACAGAGTCTTTTTCTAAAATTAAAGTTCTAATTTCTTGAGCTAGTTGGTTTAATTGTTCAATATTTAATTTTCTTAAATCTTTTGGCCCTTTAATATTATTTAAAAGATAATCTGGATGTTGATTCATAATATTTATTCCCTTCTAAACTCTACTAACTTTATACTATCACTTGCTAAACTCTACTAACTTTATACTATCACTTGGAGTTTACTCTAAGTCAAATTATTAATCTTGATTGGCATTGGATAATGATAAAAAAAGAAAACAAGAGTATGGAACCAAATAGATTATATTCATATTACTCTTAAATATTATTGATACTGCCGATTTTTTGCTAATAAAAAGAGTCTGGGAAAAAACTCTTAAATTAAAGAAAGTGCTGATAATCTTCGTTTTTTTAACGTTGATATATCAGCACTTTTGTTTTATCTATTTATACAATTTAGACTAAAAGATTATTTTTTTCCCAGACACCAATTATAAATTAATATTATTTATACATTAATATCCCAAAGTCTTTTCGCAAGAGCATGTAAGCAAAGTTCTACTACCCCTACCCATAGTAATGCTAACGAAACTGAAGCACAAACATCTGATGGATAGTGAGCAAGTAAGTAAACTCTAGAAATCATCACAATGATTAGCCAAAGAATAAGAATAGTATCAATCCAAAGCCGATGGGAGCGATTTTTCATAATTTTGGGAAGCAATACCATAATTATCCAAATTACCAAAACACCCATTCCTAAAGTATGTCCACTTGGGAAGCTAAATCCATCGTCAGCTGCTAGGTGTCCTACCGGCCGGCTTCTCTGAATAAGATGTTTTACAATCCAACCTACAATATCTGCACTTACCAAAGTAATCACGATACTTGTAGCCAACGCTCTCTTATTTCTAAACCAAAGAATTACTGATAAAATTAACATCCATACCAAATCAACTACTGGTTTAGCCAAAAATGTAATCTTTTTCATTACACCATCCAAGCCACTAGCACTTCTTACTATTTCTTGGAAAAAACTATCAAATGAGTTAATCCATGCAAGATGCATAATAATTGAAATAGCAAAAATTAAAAAGATTGGTAAGCCGATGTATACAGCATATTTAAATCTTTTCATGAAATTACTCGTTTCTTTCTTTTATAAAATTAACAAGTTAATTTTATCATTTAACAAACATCATTAAAAGATTGATTCAGCCAGGCCACAGATTAGTTATTTTTGATTTTTATATTTTTTAGATAAAATAGTATGTATAAAGATACTTTTGGAAGAGGAGTAAGTATGAAGATTTTACTTGTTATTGATGATTTTGGCTGTCAAACAAATGGCTTGTCCATTTCTACCCAGCGCTTTAAAAAAGAATTTGAAAAATTAGGTCATGAAGTTAGAATTTTAGGTAATGAAGCAAATGGAGCGGTGGATTATCCTCTTCCAGTACAAAAATTACCTTTTTTTCAAAAAATCATTGATAAACAAGGTTTTCAATTGGCTCGTTCACAACGCAAGATGGTTAATAAGGCTGTATCTTGGGCAGAGGCAGTGATTTTAGAGACACCTTTCCCTGTTTCAGCAGTTGTAGGCAAAGTAGCTGCTAAAAAGCACAAAAAGTTAGCCGCAATGTTTCATATTTATCCAGAAAATATTTTATATTCTGTCCCTTTTCTAAATTACAAATGGTCTAATCACTTATTACTTAACTTTGCTAAAAAAATTGCTTACCGTCATGTGACAGATATTTTTTGCCCAACAGAAAAAGTAGCCCACTACCTTAGAAAAAATAATTTCAAGCAAAAATTGCATGTCATCTCTAATGGCATCAGTAATACCTATTTAGTTAAGCGCCCAGAGCAAACAGACCACTGTTTTACAATCTTGTGCATCGGAAGATTTTCGCATGAGAAAAAACAGGAAGTCTTGTTACGAGCATTAAAATATCTTCCTAAAAATATTAGAGTAATTTTTGCTGGCCAAGGACCTTTAGAAAAAAATTATCGAAACTTAGCCAAACACCTACCTCAACAAATTACTTTTTCTTACTATAAACCTCAGCAATTACAAAAAATTATGCAAAAAAGTGATTTAGTAGTTCATTGTGCAGATATTGAAATTGAAGGGATGGCTTGTATGGAGGCCTTCGCAAGTGGATGTGTACCAATAATTGCTGATGCTCCACTTTCTTCCACCTCTTCTTATGCCTTGACTAAAAACAATCTTTTCCCTGCAGGTGATAGTAGAGCTCTGGCTAAAAAAATACTTTTTTGGAAAAATCATCCCAAACAACTACAAAAAATGAGCCAAGAATATCAGCAATATGCACACACCTTATCAATTGAAAAATCTGCTAAAAAGATGCTTAATATCCTGCAGATAATGCCGCTGGCAAAATAAAAGAACTTAGGGCTCTTCAAAGCTCCTAAGTTCTTTTTAAGATGGATCTTTATCCACGTCCACCTTGGAATGATGGGTAGAGGGTCATTCCACCATCTACAAACATAGTAATTCCAGTTACGTAACTTGATTCATCACTTGCAAGCCATGCAGCAGCTGCAGCAACTTCTTCTGGATCTCCAATTCTTCCCATTGGAATCATGGAAGTAGTAATTGCCTTTTGTTCAGGATCAGCAAATTTTTCCGCATTAATTGGGGTATTGATGGCACCTGGTCCAATTGCATTAACACGAATATTTTGCTTAGCATATTCCATTGCCACTGTTTCAGTGAATAGTTTTACCCCACCCTTACTTGCTGCATAGTGAGCAAATGTTGGCCATGGAATTTGTTCATGAACACTGGACATGTTAATGATATTACCTTTCTTCTTATTATCAGTAAAGTAACGAAGTGCCATCTTAGTTCCTAAAAATACACCAGTTAAATTAACATTAATAACTTTATTCCAATCTTCTAAAGAAAGGTCCTTGGTTGGAACTTGATTTTCCATCCCTGCATTATTAACCCAAATATCTAAAGTACCAAAATTATCAACTGCAGTATCAATTAATTTTTGTGCGCCTTCTTCAGAACCAATATCAGCTTGCACAATAACTGCATCCCCACCATTTTTCTTAACAGCATCTGCAGCTTTTTGCGCACCTTCTTTATCTGAGTGATAGTTAATAACTACCTTCATTCCTTCTTTACCAAAACGTTCACTGATGGCTGTACCGATACCTTTTGACCCACCAGTAACTACAGCAACTTTGTCTTTTAATTCAGAATAAACCATGTTTTCTCTCCTTTTTTCTTATTACTTTAATTATAAAAATAACTATCTAAATAAGAAATTACTTAATTTTTATTCTAGCATAATAAAAACGAATACTCGTAAATAAAGTTTTTAGCTTTCTCAATGATTAATATACACATTTAACTTACTTTTTACAAGCAAAGATGCTTTTATTTAAAAATTAATTTAAATTATTGACTTGGAGTTAACTCCAAGTAGTAAATTATATGCAGGAGGCGAAAAATGGCTGATTTAACTATTACACAAGTAAGCAAAAAATACGATATAAAGCCTGATACTCTTCGTTACTACGAGCGAATTGGCTTATTACCTACTGTTCCACGTAAAAGTAATGGCAATCGTTATTTTAGTGAAGGGATGCAAGGTTGGATTGAAATGATAGTGTGTTTACGTCATTCTAGTGTTCCAATTGAAAAATTAATTGACTATGCAGACATGTTACGTGCTGGGGATGAGACTTTGCAAGCGCGTGAGGAATTGCTAAAAGAACAGCTCATAGAGCTAGAAAATAAAAAGAATGACCTTAATCGTTCAATTGAGCGCTTAAAGCATAAAATTTCACTGTATGAATCTGGTGAAATTAAGCAGAATAAAAGCTATTTTGAAGAATATAAAATATTAGATGATTAGGAGAAAATGATGATCAAAAATAAAATTGTTTTAGGAACTTGGGCATGGGGAGATAATAATAGTTATTTTGGAAATAGCTATGATGAAAACCACTTTAGACTTGTTTATGAAGCAGCAATTTCTAAAAATTTAACATTTTTTGATACAGCTACTGCCTATGGTAGTGGAAGATCTGAAGAAATTTTAGGTAATTTGATAGCAAATACACCACGTAGTGAATTAACTATTTCTACCAAATTCACCCCGCAAATGGCACCGAAGACAGATAATCCAGTCCAAACAATGTTAGATGAAAGTTTGAAACGTTTAAAAACTGATTATATTGGTTATTACTGGATTCATAATGATGCAGATGTAGAAAAATGGACCCATGATCTTTTACCAGTTTTAAAAGAAGGAAAAATTAAACATGTCGGTGTTTCCAATCATACTCTAAGTGAAATTAAACGTGTACAAGAGATTTTAGCAGAAGAAGGTTTTAAATTAGCTGCTGTCCAAAATCATTTGAGTTTATTAGATCGTAGTTCAGAAACAGCCGGTATTCTAGACTACTGCAAAGAAAATAATTTAGAATTTTTTGCATATATGGTTTTAGAACAAGGAGCACTAACTGGTAAGTATAATGTAAATAATCCCTTTCCTGCTGGTAGTGTACGGGCGCAATTTTATAATGATAAATTGCCTGAGTTAACTGACTTAGTAATTAAATTAGAAGAAATTGGTAAAAACTATGATTTATCTGCAGCACAAACTGCAATGACCTGGGCCTTATCTAAAGGTACCTTTCCAATTATTGGTGTAACCAAGGTTAACCCAGTTGAAGATGCAGCTCAAGTTGCTGCTACTCGGTTAACTAAAAGTGAAATTCAAGAATTAGAAGATGTTGCTGAAAAAATCAATGTTAATACTACCGGTAGTTGGGAACCGGATATGGACAAGTAAAAGGAGAAAGTATGAGTTGGACAAGAGAAATAATTAATAAAATTAACCAAAGTACTACCATTCAAAACCAACCTTTTGATGAAAACAAAACGCCTTTACAAGACATTCCTCTTTGGGTTGTTACAATTAATAAACATATTTATTTGCGAGCAGGAAAAGGTAAAGAAAGCAAATGGTATCAAGCAGGCATTAAAAATGGTGGTCAAATCAAAGTAGATGGGCAAATTTTTAAGATTAATTACCGCCCTGTGACTGATAAAAATGAGGAACAAAATGTAACTAAAGCATATCTAGAAAAGTATCATGGTCAATATCCAATTGATATGATGATCTCCCCTACTTGTGCTAATGCGACAGTAGAGCTAATTCAAAGCTAGAAAATAGAAACTTATTTCTAAAAAGTTAGAGATAAGTTTTTTAAAAAAATAACTTGTTGCAAATAAAAATACATGTGCTATTATAATACATGTAAGTTTATTACTAACAAGATAAAGGAGATAATATTATGAAATATGCTGTAACTGCTGCAACCGGACGTTTTGGTCAAAATGCCGTTAAAGAACTAAGTAAAATCATTGGTAAAGAAAATGTTATCCTCATTAACCGTAACGTAGAAAAAGCTAAAAAACTTTTCCCCGGCTATGAAGTTAGAGAAGGTAATTATGATGAACCTATTTCAATGGAAAATGCTTTCCAAGGAGTAGATAAAGTCTTATTTATCTCTTCTCAACCAGGTGGAAAAGTTAGTCGCGCCCAAGCACAAAAAAATGTAGTTAATGCTTTAAAGAAAGCTAACGTAAAGTTTGTAGCTTATACTAGCTTCCCTCATGCTCAAACTTCAAAAAGTGCGTTAGCTAATGACCACCGTCTAACTGAAAATGCAATTAAAGAAGCTGGAATTGCTCATGCCTTTCTTCGTAACAACTGGTATTTAGAAAATGAAGCTAGTTTTTTACAAATGGGAAAAAATGGTCAAGATCCTCTTTATTGGACAAACAATAATGCAGGTTGGGCTCTTGAAAATGATTATTCAGAAGCATCCGCAAAAGTATTAGCTAGTGAAAATGCAAAAGAGATTTATGAATTTGCTGGCCCAAGTCGATCCTATGAAGAATTGGGAAAGGCTTTAAAAGAAGCTATTGGAAATGATATTGAAGCTAAACAAGTTTCTAAAGATGAATACATTAAATTCCTTGAAGGTACGGGCTTAGATAGCAACCTTGCTAAGATGTTTGCTTCTTTTGAAGATCCAATTGACGATGGATCTCTTAATGAAGAAACAAACGAGTTGGCTCAAGCCTTAAATCGTCCCGTTACCCCACTCGTTGAGGCAATTAAGATTATTCTTGATAAATAATAAAAATAATAGTTAAATAAGATTATGAAGTATTCTTATAAACTAAGTGACGCAATTCACTTACTCAGTTATCTCGAAATCTATAAAGACGGTGATCTTTCTAGCAAGGCAATTGCTAGAAGTATCGAATCAAATCCAACTTTAGTACGTCAATTAATGTCTGACTTACGCAACGCTGGAATAATTGCTACCCAAAAGGGCAAAGCTGGTGCCAAACTTTTAAAATCTCCAAAAGATATCAATATTTACGATATTTATTGTGCAATCAACATGGATCATAATTTGCTTCACGTTGATCCTAAAACTAACCCAGCTTGTGTTGTTGGCAGTAATATCCAAGATACTTTAAACGAATCTTATCAAGAAATAGAAATTGCTGCTTTTAATAAAATGAAGCAGATAAGTTTATCTGATATAATCGCAAATATCTTAGCTAAACAAGCGCAACGCTAAATAATAAAAGCATCCCTTAGTTGATAGGGATGCTTTTATTATTTAGCTGGCTTTATTTCTAAAATTTGTTTAATGGAAATTAAACTTTCCTGGCCGTTTTTATCAGTTACAAGTAAGAATTGATTCAACTTATTAAGTTCAAGACCTTTTTGGAAAAAGTTAATTGCTTCACCATAATTTTGAAATTGAGTACTAGTATAGCTTCCCGTTTCGCAAATTAATTTAACTGTGAAGTTTGAATTATCTTCTCCATGTAATTCTTTATTTTCTTTAGCAACTGCATCTTGTTTTACAACTTTATCTTCTTCACTAATTGGTTTATGGTCTTCTAAGCTACTTTTCTCTTTGCTACCAACAGAAACGGGAGCAGTAAGTTTATCTTGACTCTTTTCTTTTTCTGATAGTTGATCTTTAGGAGCAGATTGTTGCTTAGCTCCAGCCAAAAATTTTTGCTCAATTTCATTTTCACTAAGTTCTGGTTTTTGTTTAGCTTTCGGAATTGCAGAAATTTTTTCTTTAACTTGATGAGAATAATTATTTTTAGTAGCTTTAACTCGCTCAAGAGCACTTTGAGCTTTGACCCCCTTGTACTTAAGGTGATTTTCTACTTCTTCTAAAACTTCAGGTTTATAATACCGATGTTCGTTATCTTGGAGATCAATAATTGAATATAAAACATCCCCACTATTAGGGTACTTTGTTTCTAAAAAATCTTGTACCTTGCTTCTACTTAAATGGAGTTTTCTAGCAATTTCTGAAACTGTGAGTCCATAAATCTTATCAAAATCTTCTTCATCAATTTCTGCATCTTCTCCATTACTGATTTGTTGCCAATGCAAATATTTCCCCACTAAGTCATAATCTTGGGTTGGTCCATAATAAAAAGTTTTCATAATCCAACCAGCTAGTAATTGCTTATTGCGTGGAAGCTTATAATTTGAATGAGAACTTAAGCGCTTAATTTTATGTAGGTCTTCAATTTTTATATTATCAAAATCATTTCCGCTATATGTAAAACTTAGCTTATCTCCTTTATATAGCGTACCTAGTCTACGTAACTCTTCATTATATTCAAGAATTCGTCGGGCACAAACTATTCTTCCAATGGAGTTTTCTATTTTTTCAAAAACAAGCTTGGGGATTGCTTCGCCATTTTCTTCATACACTCGTAAATCATAAATCGTTCCTGTATAAACTCGTTCAGTTGGATTTTGATTAATAAGTGAATCCGACTCACTTTCTTGCAAGCGCTCAAAGTAATGTTGGTAGCGACTAGGTTGATAGGTGGCTAAGACGTGCCCATGTTCTCGATTAGCAAAAAAGCGAATATCATTAGTAGACTGGTAGTTCTCAATCGTGGTATCTGGAACACCACTATTGTCCAGCTTTAATACCCAATCATCCCCATGATCGTAATTACTAATAATTGTTTGAGAATTTTTATTAGTAAAATTAGTATGAGAAGTTGTCACCCCACCTGCATGAATAATTGTGGAACCTAAGCCAAATTTTTCAACTGTTCCCTTATTACCTGAATACTGCATGATGCGACTAGATGCTTGAATGACGTCCCCAATACCCAAGGTAAGCTTGGATCCACTCATTAGATAACGAATATTATTAACATTTAGCCAAATGTGATGATCTAATAATTCTTTTTTACCTGAGTTTTTGTCATAGTAGCAAAACTTATCGATTAATACTTTTCCATCTAATTTCGTTGAATCATTTCCTGTGGGCATAGAAATATCAGCGATAATTCCTGTCCAATCAAACCATTCTCTTAGATAGTAATAGTATTTAATTAAACTATGGTCGGAGGCACTATATCGAAATTTATTTAGGTATTTTTTAGCAGTTAACCGTCGAATTTTATTAAGCTCATGTGTTTCACCGTTCTTTTTAATATCTTCCTTTTTAGCAATTGGAATATGAGTATCATAATCACTTATCTCTTCTTCATCGGACGCGACAACTTTTTTCTTAAATGAGATTTTTGTTTTACTTTTTTGATGTAATAATTTCTTTAATTTCTTTTTATTAACCATAATTCTATCTTTCTCTATAAAAATAAATAAAGTTCTATGTCTTAAGTATAATCTTAAAAAAGACGATATGATATAGTTTCAAAAAATAAAACTCCAAAATTATTTAAAATCCTGGAGTTTTATTTTTTTATCTCTTAAAATTCTATTGACATTGGCTTTAAATGATTATCGTGACAAGCAAACACACCTTTACAGTTAGTTTTTTGGCTTTGCTCTTTAATCCATTGCAAAGATTTCTTTTGCCAGTCTTTATTCATTGAAATTCCAGAAGTGATCATCTTTTCCCAAGAGTGTTCACTATACCCACCATCCCCAACGTAGAGCACAAATTGTTTAGTTTGAGGACTAGTAATCTTAGTGGCTACTTGCCCGGCGGTATGACCTGGAATATTAATTAACTCTACTGTCTTATCTCCAAACACATCATACGACTGCTTAAATGGGCCTTCAGTATCATTCCATTGGTAAAAATCTATATTATCTAGATCTGACCACCACTTTTTATAAAAACGAATCCTATGGTTGAGACCATATTCGTATTCTTGCTTTGAAACAAGTACTCGCTTAGCATTCTTGAATTGCTCTAACCCATTAGCATGATCACAATCAAGGTGAGAAATTATTACAGCTTGAATATCTTTAGGAGAAATTCCTTTTTGAGCTAGCTGCTCAGAAGCACTTTTCCCATAAGGTACTACTCCTTGATTAACATGATATAAAATTCGAGAACCTAAGGATTTAATTTGTGCTTTTTTATCAAATTCACCCTTTGGACTCATTGATCTACTCCATCCTGTGTCTAGTAAAAGTAAGTCATGAGGAGATTCAATTAAAAAGACTGAAACTGGAAGCCAAATTTTGGGTGAACGTCTTAAGGAAAATCCAGATGCTTTTGCCAAACTTGCATGGTCGCCTCCAAAAGCTAATTCTGGTTCAATTCTAACTTTGCCCGTGTGAAGTAAGTGTAATTTAGAGTTATTCATAAAATCAACTCCTTAATTAATGTTGTCTACATTATAAACAGGAATTAATAAAGGGCCCAGGACACTTTTCAATTAAGTGTCTAGTTTTCTAAAAAATTCATTACCTGAGCAATTTCTTGGTAGATATCTGTACGCGAAATTACAGAATGATTTTTTACATAGTAAATATAGGAATTTAAGGTTGCACTAGCAATTATTTCAAAATTAAAATCTTGTTTTGGAGTGACTTTTCCTTTTCCTAATCTGATCCAAAACTGCCTTTTTAAAGCTATTTTCCATTTTTCAGCTAGTTGGAGATCATAATTGTTGATTAAAAAAGCTTCAATGAAATCCAGATTTCTATCAATAAAATCGAGGATTTTTGAAAAGTATTCAAAATCTTCTCCCCTTTTGCGTTGAGAATTTGTTAATTCTTTGTCTAAATCAATTAACTTTTGCAACCAACTATTTCTGACTTCTTCTAATAATTCTTCTACTGAAGAGTAATAGAGATAAAAAGTACTTCTAGATATTTTTGCAGTTTTACATAATCTAGATACTGTTAATTTATCCTTTTTATTCCGTGTCAAAAATTTAACTACTACATGATGTAGTTCTTGTTGGGCTTTTGTAGAAGTTGGAGGTAGATTTAAATCCAAACTATAACTATAATTTTTCATATTTTATCTCATGCTGCACTGTATCATATGGTGTTGTGCTCTATGGTACTCACTTATTTAATTAAAAGGTTATTTTTATAATAAAATTATACCCCCATAAATAAAAACTCTGAGACTTCCTTTTGAAGCTTCAGATTTAAATTTAACTTTCTGCGCTCTTTTGTAGACCTTCAATTCTTTTATCTAGCAGTGGCTGGTCTGCAAATAATCCTTAATACCATTTTGAAATAGTAATAGTACTTGAATTAAAGTATAAACTTTCTAAAACTAAGTTTGGGAGCGTCTTTTGTTCTTTGTTTCTTTTTAATAATAAATTAACTAACATTAATTAATTAAAGTAATTAGTTCTTTTAACTTCTCAGAAGAAAGAGAGTTATTACCTTTATAACGATGATAAATTTCTTCATCTGTAAGGCCTTCTGATTTTAAAACTTTAATTTTTTTAGATAGGGTTACAATATTATCCTCCCCTTGCTTAATTCCCTTTTGTTCGCCATATTGTTCTCGTTCTAGTAATCTAGTTTCATATTCCATAATTATTCTCCTTTTCTTCGGATCATTATTAATTTGAGCGATTTTATCTAAAGCATAGTTGATATACTTATTTGAAAAGTCACTTTTCCCTTGCATCAGTTTGATAATACTTAATAGCTTGGAATTATTTTCAACATAAGTAGCTACCCCATTAACAATTATCTTTGTTGAAGCAGTATCTAGCTGTAATCCTTTATTTGAATCTTCATATTCATGAAAAGTATAAATTGCTTTTCCTTGATTAAAGTAATCAAACATACATAGAAATATAATGTAAGTTTTCTTAAGCTCATTATACGTACTACCAGAATCTAATGCAAAAGTATCCATTCGAGATTGGTAATATCGCATCCGTTTGCCTAAGTTATACTCATTAGCATTTTGCATCTCAATATCAAAGAGATCGCCATCATTATTTTTGACTAAAATATCAAGTCTAATCCCTTTTTCTTTGGCATCAGTACCTTTGAATTCTTTTTGAGATTCAATACTAATAATTTCAAAATCCTGTAATTTAGGGATTGCGGCTTGAATTACATATTTACAAAATTCCTTGTTTTTCATGACTTCTCCAAAAACTAAGTCCTGGTTAAAGCCAAACCATTTTTTCTGCTCCATATTTTCTCCTAATGATTATTTTTGATGGGGTAGTTTTTTGCCACCATTATTACTTAATCTATTTTTGGGAGTTTATTTTTAAGATGTATAAAATTACATTAATTTATAAAAAGCTACCAAGTTAATGAATTTAGAGTTTATACTTTATATAACTTTACATAATAATTAAATTGTCAATATAAGTTATTTTTGAAGGTATGCTTGATAATTTCTCGTTTTTGTTTCTGTGTATGCCTTTTTATTTTTGATTTTTGTTAAAGTAACACATTTATATTATTTTTTTGTAAAAAATAAATAGGTAATTTCCTTTGAAAATACCCATTATTTCTACTTATTAACTTTTAAATTTTCTCCAATATTTGGCTAAATATTCTGTCGTTAAGCTTTGTGGTGATTTAATTAAATCTTGTGTTAACCCAGCAGCAACAATTTTTCCGCCATTTTCTCCCCCACGCGGGCCCATATCTAAGATATAATCACTATTTGCAATTAAGTTAAGATCATGAGAAATCGTAATGATTGTTGCACCTTGGTCAAGTAAACGTTGCATTACCTCCACTAACACCTTTACATCTAATGGATGAAGTCCAATTGTTGGTTCATCAAAAACAAACAAAGTATTCTCTTCTTTTTTACTTAAATGAGTCACTAATTTTAAACGCTGGGCTTCTCCACCAGATAATGCTGGCGTACTCTCACCTAAATGCAAATAACCTAAACCAACTTCTTGAAGTAATTTTAATTCACGTTCAATCTTAGGAACCTCTTTAAAAATAGTAAGCGCTTCATTAACATCTAAATTTAAAATATCTACAATAGAATAGCCATGCCACTTTACTTCTTGTATTTGTTCATTATAGCGCGTGCCTTGACAGGTTGGACAAGTTTGTTGCATATCGGGCAAAAATTGAATATCTAAAGTTACAATTCCCGTTCCACTACACGTCACACATGCCCCTTCCTTATTATTATAAGAAAAATAGCTTGGAGTATAGTGCCGTTCTTTAGACAATGGTTGCTTAGCAAAAAGTTTACGTAAATTATCCATAATTGAAGTATAGGTAGCCACTGTTGAACGTGTACTTTTCCCAATCGGACTTGCATCTACACTTACAACTTTCTTAATAGAAGAGGAAAAATTACTTACTTGCTGAGGGAAACTTTGTCTATCTTTTGCCTGAATTGCTGGAACCAAAGAATCCAAAATTAAACTGGTTTTTCCTGCTCCTGAAAAGCCAGTGACAGCTGTCAATTGGTTAATAGGAATTTCTGTTTTAACATCCTTTAAGTTAAAATAATCATTTACTTCAAATTTTATTTTATCTTCGTTAATTTTTTGCGCAGGTTTACGTACTAAAAGATTTCCTTGCCCAGTAAGATAAGGAGCAATTAACGACTGTGAATTATTGGCAATTTCTTTTGGTGTCCCCTGAGCAATTAGCCTCCCTCCTTCTTGTCCGGAGCCTGGTCCAATTTCGATTATTTCATCTGCTGCAGCTACAATATCAACATTATGATCAACTACCACTAAGGAGTTACCTTGAGCAACAATTTTTTTCATTACCTTAATTAAACCATCAACATTAGCTGGATGAAGTCCAATGGAGGGTTCATCTAACACATAAAGCACACCCGTGGTTTCTGTGCGCAAGGTTCTTGCTAATTGAATTCTTTGTAGTTCTCCTGTCGACAATGTATTACCAGGACGAGCCATAGTTAAATAATCTAAGCCTAGATCAAGTAAGGGCTGCAAATTATTGATAAACTCTGTTATCAGTTCATTTGCCATTTCATGCATTTCTGCTGGTAAGTTTGCTAAAACTTCATTACTCCACGCAGGAAGTTTACCTAAGGACATATTTTCTACTTCGAAAATATTTTTTCCATTTACTTTTTGTTTTAATAATTCAGGCTTTAAGCGTGATCCATGACAAACTTCACAGGTTGAATAAGTGAAAAATTCAGAAATTCTCTTTTGAGCCCTTTCACTCTTGCTACTTTGCGCCGACTTTAAAACTGCTTGATGAGCATTTTCATAAAGAGCATTAAAATCGTGAAATACTCGTCCAGTTCCAGAAAGAAAATCCATTTTATACTTTTTCTCGGGTCCATTTAAAACAAAATCTTTTTCTTTTGCAGTTAACTCTTTAAAGGGCACATTAATTCTTACACCTGCAAATTCTGCAACATTGGGCATAAAATTTCTTCCTGGAAGCGACCAGGAGGCAACCGCTCCTTCTTTGATAGTTAAATTCTCATTCGGAATTAGTTTGCTTTCATCAAGTGTTCGTACTTTTCCAGTACCCTCACAATTTTGACAGGCTCCATCTGAATTAAAAGCAAAATCCTCGGCACTGGGTACATGGAATTTTACATTGCAAATTGAACAAGTAATTTCACCCATTTCACTTTCTGTTTTACTCATTGCCTGCGCAATTGCTAAACTTGGTTTTAATTGATGTCCATTGGGGCATACTGGGCTTCCCAATCTAGAAAAAATCAATCGTAAGACATTATAGGTCTCTGTTGTTGTCCCAACTGTTGCACGTTCATTAGGAACACTAGGACGTTGTCGCAAAGCAAGTGCTGAAGGAATATGTTTGATACTATCAACTGCCGCATTGGTCCCTTGTTTAATTCGTCTCCGCATGTAAGTAGAAAGAGCATCTAAATATCTTTTCGACCCTTCTTCATAAAGAGTTCCCATCGCTAAAGATGATTTCCCAGATCCTGATAAACCAGAAATCGCTATAAATTTATGTAACGGAATATCAACATCAACATTTTTTAAGTTGTGCAGATGCGCACCACGTACTTCAATATTATTAGGTAATTCTACCTTTGTGTTCATCACTTAACCCTCTAACTTTTCAAAATCTATTTTAATTTTAGTCCATGAGTTCTCAAATCTCAAACATATGTTTTAAGATATTAAAATTATAATTTTAATGTTAAAATTGAAGAATCACTAGAAAGGAGTACATTTTGCATTCAAAACAAAAATTTAATTTTAAAGACTTTTTTGCTTTAGTAAATAAACTCCATCCAAATTATTCAAAATTAATTTGGGGAGTCATTTTAGGATTTATTGGAACTGGAGCTAACCTTTTTGTACCACAACTTGCCCAAAAGCTAATCAATAACTTCAAATCAATCTCTCCAACTTTGATTATTTTGACAGTTATTATTTTTATTGGGGGATTATTAGTTAGTGCAGCTTCTGGACTTTTACTAGGAATCTTCGGTGAACATATTGTCTCACGTCTGCGTGAAGCCTTATGGCACAAATTACTTCAAATGCCGGTTAACTATTTTGATAATAACAAAACTGGGGACATGAGTTCACGCTTAGTTAACGATACGTCGCAAGTGAAGCAATTATTAGCTTCTACCTTACCCAATGCTATGACTTCTCTCCTACAATTTTTCGGAGCTCTTTTTATTATGATTAGCATGGATTGGCAAATGACTATTTTAATGTTTATTGGGGTTCCACTCTTCGTTATTGCCATGCTTCCAATTATGAGTCAGTCACGTAAGATTGGACGTAAACGCCAAGATGAGGTTGCCAATTTCTCTAGTACCACTACTAATGTCTTAGGAGAAATCCGGTTAGTTAAATCATCCAATGGTGAAAAAAGAGAACTCAAAAATGGTCATGATCGTATCCACCGTCTTTACAATATTGGCCGTAAAGAAGCTTTCATTAACTCATTAACTCAACCAATCATTAATATGTTAATGATGATTCTTTTCCTAGGAATTTTAGGCTATGGAGCAATTCGAGTAATGCGTGGTTCCCTTACTATGGGGGCTTTAGTATCATTTCTAATGTATCTTTTCCAAATTATGAGTCCTGTAATTATCATTAGTCAATTCTTCAATGAACTTTCAAAAACTAGTGGTTCTACCGAGCGTCTCCAGCAAATTTTATTGGAAAAAGAAGAATTTCTTCCTCATAAAGAAAAATCTGATATTGCCAATAAAGTTCTTAAGTTTGACAATGTTAACTTTTCTTATGAGGATGGAAAACAAATTCTACATAATATTAATTTTCAAGCTAAACCCAATACTGTGGTCGCTTTTGCAGGCCCATCAGGTGGCGGGAAATCTACTATTTTTGCCCTAATTGAGCGTTTCTATCAACCCACTTCTGGCCAAATTCTAATTGGTGATAAGGATATTGATACTCTTGATTTAAGCAATTGGCGTCAGCAAATTGGTTTAGTTGGTCAAAATTCTTCTGTAATGCCAGGCACTATCCGAGAAAACCTTGTTTATGGATTAGAAAGAGAAGTTTCTGAAGATGAACTATGGCATGTGCTAAAAATGGCTTATGCAGAAAAATTTGTTAAAGAAATGGAAGACGGACTTAATACTCAAATCGGTGAACGTGGAATTAAGCTCTCCGGTGGGCAAAGGCAAAGAATTGCAATTGCTCGAGCATTTTTACGTAATCCTAAAATATTAATGTTAGATGAAGCAACTGCTAGTCTTGATTCTGAATCTGAGGCAATGGTTCAAAAGGCACTGAATAGTTTAATGAAAAACCGGACCACCTTGGTAATTGCCCATCGCTTGAGTACAATCGTTGACGCGAATGAAATTTATTTCATTGATCACGGAACAGTTGATGGTGCTGGTACTCACGAGCAATTAATTAAATCAACGCCAAAATATGCAGAATATGTAAAAACTCAATTTAAAGATTAATATACCTGGTATCAATCGCATCCCTCTAGTTGTGGGTGCGATTTTTAATATATTTTTTATTTGAACGGATAATAAAACCACAAAATCCTTATTTGAATTTTGTGGTCCATTCTTGTTTTAACTTTAGAGATAGTCTTGGGTAATCAGATAGTTATTAATTACTTTAAAATATTTCTTACGCTTTTTCAGAACTAGCGATATCTTGTCTTAATGTGTCTAGATTGACTTTACCATTTCTAAATTCTTGATTATAAATTGGAAAATGCTGCTCGAAAGTTTCAAAAACTTCCAAATTTCCTACTAATTTTTTACTCTTAAAATCTAATAAGTGGCCTCCAATCTGACGATCATCACTTAAAAAATGAAGATGCCAGCCACCAGCTGTTACTGTATCAAAAATGGCTGGTGCATAATAGCCAATAATTGTTCCAGAAACATTCTCATAAGTAAATTCTGGTTGATCTTTTGAAACCTCTAAAAAACTTGGATAAGGTTTCTCTTGCTTAGGCGCAATACGTGTGTGTAAATAAGATAATTCTCCATGAAGTTTAACTGCTGCAAACACATTGCGTAAGTTGAACTTTCTTGGTAATTCATCTTCTATTACTTTAATATCAGTATTATTTAATTCAATTTTTTCTCCTTGTTCAGGAAAATGAACCGACGCAAAGGGAACTTTTTGTTCTAAATCGGTAATTTCGTTTATTTTTCCAGAAGATTCTGCTTGGTAAACACGACCATCTAAAATAATTCCTTCACCATCTAAATCATTAAAAGTTCCTACTCCAATACTTCCATGTTTCAAAAGTTCTTTTAAGCTTAAAGTCCCTTCAAAATTACCTGCCATCAAAGAAGCAAGTGTTCCATGTTCATATAATGTTGTCATTGTTAACTTCCTTTTTTACTATCCTAATTGAGAATCAATCAAGTTTTTCGCTAATTCTTTATTATGGGAGTAGTCAACTGGAACATCAACTACTACAGGACCCTTTGTAGAAAAAGCCTGCTTTAAAACCTCATTTAGTTCTTCCGGCTTATTAACTCGCATCCCTGTTGCTCCAAAACTTTCTGCAAATTTTACAATATCTACTTCACCAAAGTTTACTCCTGCAGCTTGTGGATATTTCAATTCTTCTTGGAATTTAACCATGTCATAGTGCCCGCCATCATTCCAAACAATAGTTACCAAGTTCAAATTATGTTCAACTGCAGTTGACAACTCGGCGGCTGAAAACATAAAGCCCCCATCTCCACAAACCGCAACTGCCTTTCTTTCTGGATAAAGTAAAGCAGCGACAATTGCCCATGGCAAACCTACTCCTAAAGTCTGCATTCCATTTGAAATTAATAAATGTCTTGGTTGATAAGCTCTAAAGTAACGCGCCATCCAAATATAATGTGAACCTACATCTAAAGCTACATGAGTATCATCATTAACATTATTTTGAATGGCCTTAACAATTGCTAAGGGATGGGACTTTGTCGGCTTGGTCTGCTTCGGAACTTCAATTTCTCTATCAAGTTCTGCTTTGAAATCAGCTAACAGCTTCTTACTACTATCTGGATATGAGTAACACTCATCACAGAAAAGATCAGTTAATTGTTTTAAACTGGTAGTGATATTCCCAACTAATTGCATCATTGGTGTATAGTTATTATCAATTTGAGCCGGAACACTATCCAAATTAATAATTCGTAAGTTTCCTTCTTTATTCCAATTGCGAGGCTCATACTCAATTGCATCATACCCAATTGCCAATACTAGGTCACTTTTTGCTAAAAGCCGATCTCCTACTTGGTTTCTAAATAATCCTACACGACCAAAGTAAGAATCTTTTTCTAACTTTCTTGAAATAACTCCAGCTGCTTGGTAAGTTTCTACGACAGGAAAAGGAAACTTATCTAATAGTTTACGCAACGCCCTTGTTGAAGATTCATCTCCAGCTCTTTGCCCCACTAAAATAACTGGCAATTTACTTTCCTTAATTAATTCAACAACCTTCTTCAAATCTGCTGGATCTGCTGGTCCCATTTTAGGATAAGGATAGACAGGAAGAGGCTTTTCCGTAATAATTGCATCGTCAATGTCTTGTGGCAAACTAACAAAAGCTGCTCCTTTAGGTGCATTTTGCGTTGCTTCGATTGCGTTGGCCATTGTTTCAGAAATATTATTGGGATCTTGAATTTCTGCACTAAATTGTGTAATTGGAGCCATTAATTGCTTTGCAGGAGTCGATTGGTGAGTTGCACGATACAAATCTTTTCTTTGTACTTGGCCCCCAATGGCTAAAACTGGATCTCCCTCTGCATCAGCAGTCATCAATCCAGTAGTCAAGTTTCCTACTCCCGGACCAGAGGTTGCAATAGCTACTCCTGTTTTACCAGTTAAGCGCCCATAGGCTTGAGCCATAAAAACTGCATTTTGTTCATGTCTAGTTACTATTAATTGAGGGGAGTCTGCACTATCTTTCCCATCTAAAGCTTCAAATAAACGATCAATCTTTGCTCCAGGAATACCAAAAACAAGATCAATATTATGTTTTTTTAAGCTATCTATGATAATATCTGCTCCATATATTTTCTTTTCCATAATTAGGCACCTCTATTCTTTTATACTCCCTCTTATTTTAAATGATAAAGCTAGATTTTAAAAATATAATTGCTTAGCAACAAAAAAATATCCTTTTTCAAGGATATTTTTATTGTTCTCCATTTATTGCATTAAAAGCTACTTGTAGATCATTGTTTGCAATTGTGAGGTCCTGAGTACTTGCATTTTTGTCTGCTAATACTTTTTTAGCTGTAGCAAGTGCTTCATCATAATCACGACGAACTTTTTCATCAGCTTTATGATATTTTTCTTGCAATTGAGTAGTAGTTAAGCTAGTTGAAGAAATTGTATTACTCAACTTTTCAAAATTAACGCTTGTTGATAATTTAGTTGAATCTACTCCTTTATCCTCAAACATTGCAGCCTTAATATAACCCCCAGCCGTTTGATAGTATCTTTCACCATCGATAGTTTTAGTACCTTTTATCTCTAAAGTAGTACCTTCTTGAACATAATCACCTTTAATTACATTTCCTTCTTCATCGTACAAAGCAGCAGTCTGTTTAAGAGTTTTCTCAATCTTATTATCTGAAGATAAAATTTTTGTTGGCTTAAAGTTTCCTACTTTAACATATTGATCTTTCCCAATACGATAAAATTTTTTCTTATTAATTGTTACCGTTTCAAAAGTAGTCACTTTACTATTTTTCTTTAAAACTACTTTCTTAACACGCTTACCTTTATCGTTATAAATATAAGCATTATGGGTTAAAGTTCTTTTAATTGGCATTGCTACATTAGTAGCTTTAACGTATTGGTCTTTAGCAATCTTAACGTATTTTTTATTCTTAATTGTTTTGGTATCTAGGACTTTAATGATACTATTTTTCTTTAATGTCTTTTTATTAAGACGTTTTCCACTACCTGAATAAACATAACTATTATGAATTAAATTAGTATTAATACTGGCAGCATTTACCGAAGACGCCAAACTCAAACCTAATAAGGTAACACCGGTCAATAATATAAATTTGTTCTTCATTTTTCTCTCCTTTATCTTTCTTCAATTATACACTGTCTCATTAATTAAGTGTTGCAAAATATTTCCTCAAAAATCTGCCGATATTACAAAAAGTTTAAGAAAGTCTTTAGATATTAGGAACTAATTGCAAATCTTAATGTGTAAGATATTATTATTGATAGAAAAATTATTTTGAATGGAGAAAGATATCATGAAAAAATCTATTAAGTATTCTGCAACTGTTTTAGGAACTGTTCTTGCATTAGCACCTGCAGTTGCTGGTGGAGTTAATGCTAAAGCTGCAGATGCAGACTCTGCTGCTGTTGTAGCAACTAGTAGTGCTACAGATTCTTCTGCTGCTTCTAGCGCTGCAAGTAGCGCAGATGTTTCAGCTGCAAGTTCTGCTTCATCTTCAGTAGCAAGTGCTGCAACTAGCTCTGCTGATTCTAGTGTTGCAAGTTCTGCAACTTCTTCAGCAGCTAGTGCTGCTTCATCAAGTGCAAGCCAAGCTTCAAGCGCTGCAAGTGATGCTAAAAAGGATGACACTAAGAAAGCAGATAAGAAGAAGTCTACTAAGAAGACTTTAGTATTCAAGCACAATGCATTTATTTACAATGCTAAGGGTAAGCGTGTTGCTAAGAGTGGCGTAATTAAGAAAAACACTAAGCGTGAAGTTGCCAAACTTGAAGAAAAGACTATCAAGGGTAAGAAATACGTTAAAATTGCTAAAGACCAATACGTTAAATTAGCTAATGTTAAGGTTGAAGATGCTAAAGCAACTTCAAAGAAAACTGCTAAGAAGGAAACTTCAAAGAAAGCTACTAAAAAGACTACTAAGGTAACTAAGAAAACTACCAAAGATACTAAGAAAGTAGCAACTAAAGACACTAAAAAAGCTGCCAAGGATAGCAAAAAGTTAACTACTAAAGATACTAAGAAAGCTACCAAAGATAGCAAAAAGGTAGCTGCTAAAGATACTAAGAAAGCTACTACTAAAAAAGCTGTAAAAGCTTCAAAAACTGTTAAAGCTGATACTAAAGCTAAAAAAGCAACTAAGTAATTTAACTTAATAAAAAAGCGATCGTTTCTAAAAAACGATCGCTTTTTTTACATTCTTTAGTGAATACTACCTATCACTTATTCATTTGCAATTCGAACAAAGCCCTCACTTAATTTCTTATTTTCTGTCTCTGTTGCCTTTATGCGGTCCCCATTCGTGCTTTGATCTACTAAGACCACTGGATTACCATTATGAAAAGCAAAAAAGTAGGTAATATGAAGTGTGCCAGGAGCGCCAGGTTTATTATAATTATACATTGCTACCACATTATAATCATTATTTCCTTCCCCATTTTCACTCATTCCAATTGAAACCGGTTCATCATTTACATCAAAACGATCAAACATTTTAGGAAATTCACTACCAGAATCTGTACGCAATTGACCACCTGTGTACTTTGTATAATTCTGGTTCATCCCTGCAGCCCAATCAGCAAAAAAGCTTTCAAATTTTGCTTCCTTTTCTGAATTCCAATAACCTGAACTTTGACTAGTTGTTGTACTCTCTTGGCTACTTTTTCCACTACTAGTTTTAGTAACTGAACTGCTTGAATTTGTAGAATTGGCAGAAGACTCAATTTGCGAAGTAGAAGATTGATTAAAATGCTGATAAGCAATGTATCCTCCTTCTCCTAATACTGCAAGGATGCCTAAAGTAATGAAAACCTTATAGGCAGTATGCTTCTTTTTTGAGGGAGACTGTCTTGAAATTTCAGTACGAGTTGCTGGTGCTGGATAAGAATCTGAATTTGGCTGAGATGCCTGATTACTTTTTTGCTTAAGGCGATAACCACAATTACTACAAACATTATCCTCTGGCTTAACTTTGTTTCCACAATTTGGGCAAAATTTCATCTTATCCTCCAAAAATAATTTACTTTTTAAATATTAATTTACATAAACCGACTTAAAATCAAACTCTAGGTAATTTGGCATAAAAATGTAACCTTTTACCTTAGATTTAATTAATACTGAATTGTTAATTTCAAATAATGGAATTGTTACTTGTTGCTTCATCAAAAGTTTTTCTGCCTTAACATAATCTTGATACTGTTTTATTGGATCAGCACCATTTTTGTTGATTGCATCTGTTAATAAACTATCATATTCTTTATTATCCCAGCCCGGACTTTGTGGCGTTGTACTTTTGAAATTATTTAAGAGATCAATCGCACTAGGAATTTGTGTAGAAGTAGAATAAATATTTAGATCATAATTTTTAGCAGCCGTTAGTGCTAATTGCTGTGTCAAAGGAACATGACGAACTTTCACAGTTAATCCTGGCAATTCTGAGAGATTACTTTGAATATACTCAGCGGTTTCTTCGCCTGAAGAACTGTCATCTGATAAAACAGTAAGTTCAAGATTTTTAAGATTTTCTTCCTTCTTTCCAGCACTCCAAAGTTGCTTTGCCCTTTGTAAATTATAGGTTACAGCTTCTTTCACATAAGCATCTTTTTCTAAAGGAGTGCCAGTTTTAGGATTTTTATTGTAGTTTTCTGGAATAAGACCCAGCAAAGGTTTTGAGGTACTATGAAGTGACTTCAAAAGTTCATGTCGATTGATTGCTGCAGCAATAGCCTGACGAATTTTTAAATTTTTTAAAGCTTTATTCTTGAAATTAAAATCCATTCTAGTAATAGCATAAGTCGGAAAATCATGAAATTCTTTCTTTTTCTCATTAGCTGCAATTTGGCTACTATCTAGAAAGGTATTATCACTTTTACCAGCTTGATAAAGATTATAACTAGTGATCGTACTTGCATTAGACTGAACATTAATCTTTTTTAAATACACATGCTTTTTATCCCAATAATTTTCATTTTTAATTAAAACCCAATTTTTTTGATTTGGATCCCACTTTTTTATTTTAAATGGTCCATTAGCCACAAAATATTTTGAAGATGTTCCATAACGTGAACCAGCCTTTTTCAAAATACGACTATTTTGAGGATAAAAGGAAGGTAAACTTAAGTACTCTTTTAACATTGTATTAGGAACTTGCAAATCAAAATGCAAGTGATATTTAGAAGGTGCTGATACTCCTAAACTAGTTACCTTCTTTTTTCCTTGAACAATATCCTTTCCATTTTTAAAAAGACCCATTAACCCCATACTTGAAGACTTAGTTTTCGGATCACTAATACGGCGATAAGTAGTAACAAAATCTTCTGCAGTTAAATCTTCATTATTAGCCCACTTGGTCTTTCTTAAATAAAAATCATAGTGCTTTTTATCTTTGGAAACAGTAACCTTATCCGCTAATGCCAACTTTGGTTTTCCGGTCTTATCAATTCGATACAAACCTTCACCCATATTTACCAATGCACCCATACTTGCAGTATCTGCAACTTTACTTGCATCTAAAGTGGTTATTTCTCCTGTAGTAGCCCAATTTAATTCTGAATTCTTTGTTTCATCTTTACTATTTTGCTTGCTACAACCCGCCGCTAATAAGCTTATTGCCACAAGTGTTACAACTCCTAGTTTTTGTTTAACCTTCATTTCTTATCTTCCTTTTAATCCTGTTTTGCTGAATAATTAGGTAAAATATTTTCTACAACTCTACTTACGGCATCATTTACTTTTGCATAAGGTTCTCCTAAGACTTCTTTTTCATATAAATATATATGAATCTTAATATAAATAAATGTCGTATTATGAGGGTCAAGTTTTAAAACACAATCTAACATTTTTTTCACTTCTTCCCTCAGTTCTTCATTTTTCTCATAACGTCCATGGAAGATACCAATAACAACTACCTCTGCAAATTTTAAATATAAATAAGTATCTTTTTTATTCTTCATAATATACTGACCTAAAATTTTCATCAGTTTTATTATTTCCGCAGTTGAATAAAGAGAAGTAGTATATTGTAGTCTTAGCAATATGCTAGATGTTATTAAAGTAGGAGAATTTATCTTTTTCAAATCAATTCGAAGTAACTCTTTTTCTTGCTCATTTAACAGGTTAGGAAAAACTGCCACTATTAGTGAAAGTAAATTTAGGTACACAGAGTGCGGTACTTCTTCATTTAACTCTTTTACTTCCTTATATAATTTTTCGTAATACTGCCTTGTTTGTTCTTCATCAGAAAGTGTCTTTGATAATTCATTACTTATTTTTTCTAATCTTTTTGTATTTTCACCAGCAACTAGAATCCGCCTAATACTTCTTTCAAGTTTTGGATCAGAGTAGTTTTTATTTATTAATTCAAAAAAGCTATCAGCATTAATCTGATGAATACCTCGCTCTACCTTTGAATAATAAGATTCGGTCATGATTCCTTCACTAAATTCTTTTTGAGTTTTTCCTGTAAGGGTGCGGATTAATTTTAATAACTCTGAAATTTTCATTTAAGATTCCTCTTTTGATAATACTTATTGTCTTCTAACGACTCAGATTCATCCTCTGGAACCATCTTAATAGCTTTCTGGATTACCACGATATCTCGATATAGATCCTTATCTTCAGTCACAATAGCTTCAATTTTCTTAACAATAAAACTATATCCAAAATGACCTTCATCGTATAAAGGACTAGCTATTTCTCCAACTATGTTAAAAGGTAAAATGAAATCTTCCTTGGGAGCCTCATCATTTAGTAAAATTTTCAAATAATCTACCAGCAAAAATAAAAATTCCGTCCTAAAATCGTTATCTAGATCTTCTCCTTTAAAAGTACGGTGCACTAATTTAATAAAAGAGACTCTTTCCTTACTATCCATAAATGGCAACAAAGTTCTTAAATTCGATACTGCTATTCCACCCCAATTTTCTACTCTATATAAAATTTGAATTCTTTTTTTAATTTCAGGAGTGGCTGGCCACTTTTTAGCTATGCCAAAACTCGTTTCTGCATATGCTAATCCTTCTTTGATTAATTCGCTTAAATTTTTATTTATCGCTTCTTTTCTAATCTTCTCAAACTTATCTTTATCTTTTAAAACAAGTGCCTGAGAAATACTTTCTAGTAACCTTGATTCTTCAGATTTAGAATTTTCACTTAACATAATTTTTAAAAAGCTGTCAACATCTATTACACCAAGGTTGTTATCAAAAATTTCACAAAGCGTATCTATATCAATATTATGAATATCTCTTTCAATTTTAGAATAGGCTGATACAGAACATACACCTTCACACATTTCTTGTTGTGTAATGCCTGCTTGAAGACGTATGTTCTTTAGTGCAGCTCCTAATTTTACCATTAAAAATTACTCCTTTTCAATGAGGCTAGAAACTAGTCTAAAAACATACCTATTTTACTACAAACACTTAATCCTTCAAAATATCTTCCAATATGAAAATTTGTAATAAATTCAAACAAAAAGCCTACATAACCTATTTAACTTTCGTTAGGTAATTATGTAGTCTTTTTGTTTTAACTTTTAATTTCTAATCTTGATAATTTAAATCATCAAATTTTTCATCTTTATATTGTTTAGCTAATTCTGGGGATTTCCAATATACTCCATCTGCCCAAGCGCCAGCTCCATGTGCAGTGACAATTACTGGCTGTCCTTTTTCAGTATGAGCGCCATAATATCCACCATCTCCTGCACCTTGGAAATAACCTCTAACATTAATATATTGAATACCATCAACGCTAACTATTAGTGCCCGACTATAATCCTTAGCGGCGACTGCCTGCTTTTCACTTGGAATATCTGGTAGCTTCTTTATATTTACTTTACGAAGTTGTGTAGAGCCTTCCTCAGTAATAATCTTTGATCCTTCAAAAGTAATCTTTTCTTCTTTTCCCTCACTGTCATATCCATACCAAGTTCCCTGATATTCACTTGGAATAGGGAAAGCTCCTTCATCCCCTGGAAGGTTAGTTTCTGATTCTTTGTTAGTATCTTGGGATTGCTCGCTTCTAGTTGAAGATGCGCTTGAGGAACTCATTTGATCACTTGAAGAAGTTTGGCTTATCTCTGAATTTGAGGATTGATTCGACTCCTCTACTGAAGAATTACTTGTTTTATTCACAGATGGTAGACTTGCTTTACTACTTACAGATGATTGCGAAGAAGATGTACTACTAGTTTGTTGATTATTTTGACAAGCTGTTGCTCCTAAACTTATTAATGCTAAACTACTAAGTAAAATTAATTTTTTAGTCATTATTGTTCTTCTTTCTTAAATTCTTCAATTTATCCAATTAATTACTTTTATAATAATCATGTGAGTCCCAGGATGTTTTCCCATTTTGTATCTCACCAAGTTGATAAATACTGCCATTCTTTCTGAATAATACTCGGGCATTTTTTTCACCTTTATATAACCCTCGAGCTTCTCCATCATATTGAATAAGATAAGTATTATTAGAGACTTGCTTGTATTTAACATTCTTGCCTTCACGAGGTGGCATTCCCGATTCCCAAAGAGTTATCGAATTTGCATCAATGGTTACTGTACTCATAAGATCCGCACCATATTTTTTTGTTTCATACTTACCCCATATTTCTGCAGGTAAGCTGCTTTTCCAGCCACCTTCATTATCATTAGTAGAGTGGTCTGAAGAATCCGAATTTGAAGTAGAGTTTATGTATTTAATCATTGCCTTAATCGAAGACATTTTTCCAGAAAATGCTTTTGCTAGTTTATCTTTAGAAACAGTAGTTACACCATCATTTGAGACTACTACTTTATCTTCCTTAATATTTACATCAACACTTCCATATTGATTGGATAAAGTATACGAGCTTTCAGAGTTTTTCTGGGCGATCAAATCTCTTTTAGCAAAATCATCTTCAATTTCTTGAATTGTACTTTGAAGATTATTAATACTTTTATCTTTATAAGTCAAATAGCCCATTAACATCCATTCATTATTAGAAAAGTCAGAATCAACTGACCCTGACTTTTCACTAGCTGTCGAAGAAGTACTTTTATCTCTCCCTATTTCTGGAAAATTATTCTTACTTTGAGAAGCACTAGGAGACGAAGTTGTACTTGATTTTTGCTGATCATTTTGGCAAGCAGTTGCTCCTAAACTTATTAAAGCTACACTACTAAGTAAAATTAATTTTTTAGTCATCATCGTCATCTGTATCTACTCTTTTATCTTTAGTTAATTTACCTATTCCAATGGTTTTAATCTTGTAATCATCACCATCTTTTTCGATTAAGCCACCTTTATACTCCATAGTTTGATCTTTATCATGATCATCTTTATGGAAAGTCCAATTAATCTTAAAGATTATTGCACTCATATTTTTTCCAGCAGGACTCACTGACTCAACAACGATTTCCTTGTCAGCGGAATTTATTTCTTCATTTTTATCAATATCCTTAAGCACTTTCTTAATATCGTTGTAGTCTTTATTGTCTTCACCATCAATAAATTCATCAGAATCTGGTGAGGACCATGCATTATCCAATAGTTTCTCAGCATCATCTTTAGAAATAACGCCATCCCACTGAGGTTCAACAATACAGCTACCATCTTCCATTGTTACAGTACCACTGTTTGAGGTTCCATTTTCCTCATCACTTATACTGTCAATTTCTCCTTCTAAATCAGTGATTACTTCTGATTTAATAGTCTTTTTATTGTAAGTAGTTGTTAAATAAAGATTCATATTTTTTGTCATTGGATAATCTTCACAAGTAGCTTCACCATCATTATCTAACGTACCAATCTTTTGATCATTAATATATACATCAGCATTAGGTGTGCCCTTAATTTTAAAAGTTTGGGTTTTAATATCCAAATTAATATCTTTATTATTCCAAACGTCTACACTAGAGCTTGTTTTTAAAGTACGACCTGAAACATCCGATTGAACTTCTAAATTATACTTCCCTGGAAAAAGGCTTGGACTAGTTGTTGTATAACTAGCACCATCTTCAGTTAAGTTACCAATAGTTTTCCCGTTAATCTTAACAATAGAATTATCATGATTAGTTGAAATTTCTGGCTTATAGGTTCTCAATTTCAAAACATACTTAGGAAAAATTAAGAAGTTAGAGCCATTTTTAACTAATTGAACTTGAGAAGTATTAGTGTTATTTTTCATACTTTCTGCTAAATCATCGGCTTCTTTTTGATTTTCATGATAATAATTTTGGAATGGCTTTAAGCTAGCTGCAGTTACTTTAGTTGTATTATCATCTGAAATTACATCCTTAGATAAATTAGCATTAGGATTCTTTACCGCTGCAAAAATTCGATCCACTTGATTTGATTGGCTAAAATATTGGCTACCAGCATAATAGCCTCCACCTAAAATAATCACTACTCCAATTCCTAAGCCAAGTAAAATTTTATTTTTTGTTTTCATTGGCCGACGAGGAACAGATTGTGTTCTTTTTTGAATTTGGGGTTTAGATTCAAAATTTGAAACTGATTTTTTAGATTGTTGAGGTGCCTTTTTAACCCTAGAAGGCTCGCTTAAATGATATCCACAATTACCACATACTTTATCAGTTGGACTAACAGATTTCCCACAATTTGGACATTTCATTGAAGATTGCTGTTTAGAATCTAAAGCAGAAGATTGAGTACTATGTTCAGTTTCTTGGGGAAGCTGAGTAGATTTGGAAACTTTTTCTACAGGCTCTTTCTGGTCAGAAAGGCGATGTCCACAATTACCACATACTTTATCAGTCGGATTAACCGGTTTCCCACAATTTGGACAAAATTTTTTCATTTTAGTAGCGACTGCCTCCCATATAATTCCAAAATTGGCCTAAGTCTACATGGAATTGAGACATAATAGCTGAAACAGCCATATCTTTTATTACAGACCAGGCAATGTAAAGAATGATGGCATACGCAATTGCATAAAGGATCGCACCAAAGTATTTATCATGAACTGCGCCTTCACCTGCAAAAATCATACTATAAATTGCTAAGGTAAATAATACAAGGCCCGCACTGATTAAAAACACATTCCACTTTATTGCACCAATACTTGGAGAGCTAAATAAAGCTAATGATAAGAAAGAAAGTACGGTTATAATTACTCCTAAACTTGCTCGATGTGATACTTCGTTAACGAAAGAAAATGGATTCTCTTTACGCCCATAAACAAATAAGCGTATAAAGTAAGTAACCGCAAGTAAGGCAGCACAAATTACAATTGTTAGTAAACTGAGTTTAAAAACAAGTCCACTAACAAACTTAGTAATCATTGATTTATCAGCAATACTAATTGTTGATCCCTTGATAGCCTCACTAATCCCTTTACCAATTAAAATTCGAACTCCAATAAAAGTTAAAATAATTTCAGCAACTAATGTACTGATTCCATACCAGGAACTACCGTCAACTTCTTCCATAGGATGGAACCAACCTGATTTTAACCAAGACCAGTAATTTTTTCCTTCTTTTTTAAAATCTACATTTGTAGTAATAGTTTCGGCAAAATTACTAAATCCATTCGAAACTCCTGAATTTGAAGTATTAGGTTGTTGTGAAGTAGCACTATCTAGTTTTGTTCCACAATTTGTACAAAATTTTACATCTTCTGTCATTTCTGCATGACAATTTGGACATGTTTTCATTACTTTCCTCCAAAATTAAATATTTTTACAACTTTTAAAGTTTATAATATTTTTAATAGTTTGTCTAATAATCTTCCAGATTGAAATAATACAATTGTTATTTTAAAGTCTTAAGATTTAGGCATTTCTTCAGGAATTAAACGGCGCCCCTCCCACCATTTTTTAGTACCCCCGCACTTAATGTTATTAATAAAAAAGAATTATGGCTTGAATTTTACATCAAATCATAATTCCATGAGGGGATTTATATAAAAGGGGATAAATTTTCAGTATTAATTTAATTTTGTTCCACAGTTTGTACAAAATGAAGCTGAAGCAGCTACTTGGTTACCACAACTTGAACAAAACTTAGTGTCTGTATCGCTAGAAACATCCGTAGAAGCATTAACAGCTTTAAGTTGAGGGGCTTGTTCTTGTTGTTGCTGATTATTAATCGCATTTACAATATCTTGAGAAGTTGCTTGTTGATTTTGAATTTGGCGATCCATTTGGGCGCGAGTATTTCTATCATTTTGATATTCTTGAATCTTATTATTAACTTCATCTGCAAACTCACGTACATGGGCACTTTCAAAAAATGGTACTGCAACTGATTGTTCCATTCCAGACTTTTCAAAAATTAATTTAGTCCGGATACCACTTAAAAATATTAAAGCACCAATAAGAATTACTAACACTGCTCCTAAGGCACTAGTATTAAACATAGCAAATCCTGCGATGGCAATCAAAATTCCTAAAAGCATGCTTCCAATTTTGTAGACTGATTCAATTTCTACACTTGTTAAACCAGGGAGCGGAATATTTTGATTTCTTCCACCTGCTGGAATAAGACCAAAGAAAGTTGTATTAGGCATTTTGACATGCATGAAGTTCTCATTAACTTCCATTACTCCTTTGATCCAAGGCATCAATAAACTAACAGAAAAATTGTTATTTCCATTTTTCTCTACATTACTTTGCATATTTTCCTCCAAAAATATTTAATTTTTTCAACTCCTTTACTTTATACCATTCTTAAACGTTTGTCTTAAAATCTTCCAGATTGAAATAATACACTTGTTATTTTTATATTAGCTTACAAAATTGATTGGATAATACCGAATAATAAAATCAACAACTGAGTACACAAATCTTGGCCTATCTACAAACTTTATACTTTTATTAGATGAAGATAGGTAATAAAGTGATATTTACAATTGCCTCCACTTACGTGGAGAATACAATTACTCTACTATACAAGAGATTTTTTTATTAATTTTTTTGCATAGAAAAAGGCACATATTCCATTAGAATTATGTGCCTAGTCTTATTAATTAAAAAGCGGTCGGATTTGAACCGACATCTAAAACTGCTAATTTTTTGGCTCTTATCTCCAAAAAATATTTTCTTAACAGATTTCGACTTCCCTCTTTGCCCATTCACTTCTTAATGTTTATTATTTTCCCATATTTTTTGCACCTTTGCAATTATATTGTTTTCTTCAGGATCACCTCCACTTACGTGGAGAATACAGTTAAAAAATTCCGTTATATCAACCTTTTAAATTACTACTTCTAAATTTTGATGAGTTTTAATAATCGCCGAATTAATTATAGCTAATTTTTGCAATATCAAAAACACTAATTAGATTTTTAATATTCCTTCTTCATATAGCTTTTCACCTAATAAAAAAGTTGCTCGTGCATCCCCAGCTGCAGTATGAGGGTTTTCATTAATAATATTATATTTATCTAATACAGAATTTAGATGATAATTGCTCATGAACTTATTCTTTCTTTTTATCAATCTTAATAAATCTCTACTTTTATTATTAAACATCTTTTTACCCATTTTAATAAATCCAAAACGTAGAAATTCTAAATCAAATCTAATGTTATAACCCATAATAAGATTATCCCCAATAAACTCTTCCAAGTCAGTTAAAGCATTATCCAAATTTGATCCCGATTTATTAAGTATTTCATTAGTAATACCAGTTAATTGGGATATTTTTGAACTAACTATTTGATCAATTTTTATATAACGCTGAAACTTAATAATTTCACCGGTCTTATTACGCCGAACAGCAGCTATTTCAATCAGTTCATCTTTTTCAGGATCCAATCCGGTAGTCTCAATATCAATACATACTACATTTTTTAAATATTTTTCTTTAGATAAAGAAGAATGAACATTTAATTTACTTTTAGTACGCCTAGCTTGATGCATCTTAGCAGCTGTACTCCATCCATAATTTTTCTCTTCTTTTAAAGACGTCTCTTTAAAAATAAGATGCTTCACTAAAGGCAATCCATCAAAGTCTACCACTTTTTTATCTTTTCGTGTTGTCTTGATAGTATACCCTAGCTCATTATTTGTAGAATAAATTAAGGTAGCTTCTCCAGTTTTTAAATTTTCCTGAATGCGTTCCCATAACAACTCTCTAATTCTTGCACTAAAGTTTCCAACATAAACCCAGTCTGGACTTCTTGGCACCACTTAGTTAGGTCTCCTCGGAGAGAAAGAGGTACTTTCGATAATGTGATGACTATCATTATTCTTTAAACTCCCGATATTGAACCCCATATTTTTGAAGTCCTTTCTTATCATCCCATAGAGCTAAACTTTCAACTCCAATTTCGTTTTCCCTACCTTCATCAAATAAATAATACAGATCCCTTACCATTTTATCCAGTATTTTCTTCTATTCCAAACAAAAAGCCTGATACTAATGCATCAAGCTAAAATAGAAATTTTATAATTTCTTTTCATTATAGTTTCCCTCCCCTAATGTTTTTTGTTTATTAAAATCTTTACCGTTCAAATGGAAATGTTCACCATAAATCAAATTAATAATTTTAATTTTACCTTTTCGATCTCTACCAAACACAACATAATCGCTCCATTTAGAACGTGTAAAACTATCATTAAAGTCCTTATTAAATTGAACTTCTTTATCTTTTCCAACTGCATCAATACGAGTAATCCAGATGTTATCACTTAATTTAGCAACTAAAACAACCTTTGCTTCCGACACGATCGTATCATCAATCGTAGATTTACTTACCTTAAGCTTAATTTCTTTTTTCATTACCCGATAGTAAATTGGATCTAAATATTCTAGTAAATTACGCAAACTGTAATGCTTATTTACATATTTTTCACGAAGATCCTGGCTATAAATACTGGGCTCTAATATAAACTTCACTTAATTCATCATAATCAGCATTACTTTGCACAGGTTTTAATTTGATGTTTTTTGTTCGTAAGAATTTTTTAAAGTCATTTAGAGATAAGTTAGCCTCTATTAAAGTAGAAACGTATTTTAAATTCCAACTTCGATATCTATAGCAAAAATGTAATTTAAAATAAATTCTGCTTACAATCCCTACAATCCTAGATCCTACAACATAAATAACTAATAAGAGACTTAATATAAAAAATATAAATGGATGCTCAGAATCGTCATCATCGCTAGAATCACCAATAGACGAATATCCTCCTCCACCAGAGTAGCCTCCTCCGGTCGACCCTCCACCAGTCGATCCCATTGAGGCAAACGTTGGTTGCGCTGGCTCTAAAATTTGAATCGACTTAACAGCTCCTGCCACTAAAACCAATGCAAGTAATACTTTTGAAAATATCCTGATAAAATTTGTAATCATAATCCACTTTTTCTCCAAAATTTACAGACACAAAGTCACAAATAACTTTCACTTTTAATTCCTCCAAGATGAAAGATAATTTTAATTTTAAATAACTTGGATTATTTAAGCAATATTAATTTTATCTTCTATCGCAAAAGGGTGAACGCCAACCTATGTGTTCGTCATGCAAGCCTAGAGCTTTTAAATTTTCACGTTTCATTTATTTTTTCTCCTTTAACACGTTTTTAGACCTCGCCCGCTTTCATTTCCATAAACTGCTAATTCTATAGAAATAATAGTCATTAAATAGTAAAATAAAAATAATAGATAGAAAATTAAAAGAGTTTGATATGAACCCTAAATTAGGACATATTATTGATTAGCTTTGATTCAAAATTATCTGAGAAAGAAATAACTAGAGTTGTCCTACACGAACTGGGGCATTATAAATATGATTAAGAAGTAATAACTACTGATTATAAAACAATCACATTACTAGAGTCTGCAGTGAGTGTAATGCAAATCGCTTTATGGTAGTAAAAGAACTAATCATCTATTATAGAGCACTAGGTCATGATGTCGAAACTATCAATTATATAAAATTAGCTAGATGTATTGGAATAAAAGATCCAATGTTAGTAAAGAAAGAATTAACAGAATACATATAGTCCAGAAACTGAAGACTTAAAAAGCTGGGATAATATTTTTAGGAGGATGTAACTAAATGAAAGTTACGAAATTAGTTATTGGTATTTTGCAAATTCTTTTTGCAGTAGTTATTTTAATTCAATCCTGTGCAGTTGGTGCAAGTCATGCAATGGAGAATAATACTAAAGATGTAGGTGGCTCAGTCGGCGTTTTTGTCGCCATTCTATTTTTAGCTACTGGTATTGTTTATATTGCTACTCGTAAAGCTCAAGGCTTAGGTGGGGATATTGCAGGATTAGTTATGATGATTATTGCATGGCTATTTGGGATTTCAAATGCTCACGACTATACAGATTTAGCAATTTGGGGTTGGTTAGCATTAATCATTGGAGTTGGATTCTTTGTTTGGCATATTATAGCTAATAAGAAAGCTAATGACTAAATTACAAAAAGCCCCAGCTGGAGCTTTTTGAATGGACAGAGTTCTTTTAACTTAAACCTACTTAATTTATTGGAGGAATTAAATTGAAACCTAAAAAGACTTTAACTGCCTTTATTGCTAGCTTAAGCTTAATGAGTAATTTAGTACTTACTACTAGTAATAAAGTTAATGCCGCCTATTATCGTGGTAAAAAAGTTACTACACCTAAATCTATTCGTGGTACTTGGTATACTTATAATAAATTTAATGATAATAGACTAGAAAAATTAAAAATTACTGCTCACACTGTTACTTATTCTAATTTTGGCTCATATGCTCCACATGGTACGTATACTTTGTATAATCAAAGTAAAAAAATCTACCAAAGAGCAAGTGGGGATATGAATTATATAAATATGGTTAACAAATATGCTACAAAACATCATTGGATGGTAGCTTGGAATTACAAATATAAAGGACATCAATACTTAGGGATAGATCCTTTTTGGCTAGATCTTGGAGATAATAATTTTGGAGGCGGCTTAAGAACAACTTCAATACATAAAAAAAGAAAAACTATTAAACAATTGATTTTACAAAATCCTAATTCAGTTAAAAAGTATTATAAATCTGTTTCTACTGCTAAATTACTGAAATAATTAGAGGAATAATAATGAAACATAAAAATATTTTAATTGCTTTCTTAACCTTTTGTTTATTGGGTATATTTTATCCTTCTACAAAAGTTTTAGCTAACAAATCATCAGATATTTATATGCAAGGATATGAAACTAAACATCCTAGAAATTATTTTAAAAAATGGACCCCAGTTGTTCTAACTGATAGATGTTTAGTACTCCCTCACTCTGTAGAAAAAGGCGTTAGTTTTCCAATCAAATACCTAAAATCAGGAACATTAATTAAATTAAAATCTGTTAATGGTCGCTGGAGAATTAAAGGACCCAATCTTCCTCTTAGTGATTCAGTTAATTATTGGTATCTTCCCCAATACAATAATGAGGGAGACTTTAACGATAGAACCCTTACAGAAGATGGTTATCTAGCAGGCTATAATTTTGTTAAATTATCAAGCTATAGTGGTAATACATATGTCTTTGCACATAAACGTAAAGTTAAAGTAACTAAAAATGTTCGTGCTGATCATTTAAAATTAACAACACCATTAGCTTATATGCACTCCGTGAAACATAAAATCATTAAAAAAGGAACTATTTTAACTGTAGGCGCCCCTACTAATCATTGGCAGCATGAAATTTGGGGCAAAGGTCTTAAAAACAGTAGTAAATATATTTGGGTAATCGATAAACTTAATGGTTGGTACAAATTTATTGATTAAGACAAATAGCCCCTACTTCTAACAAGGAGTAGTGGCTATTTAATTAAGGAGGTATTATGTTAAATTCTACACACCACACCACGAAGATGGTATTACTTATGCTAAAATTACAGGAAAAATGATTTATACAACTAAAAAAGCTGACATAACCCAAGAGGCTACTAAAACAGCAGCTAGATTGTGGAATGTATCCCTTTCCTAAAAGGCAATAGAAATATCTCAGGAAGCAATAAAAAGCAAAAATAATAAGGACTAAATTCTTATTCTACTCCCACTATAATGATCAGCAATTTAACCCTCATAGTGCCTTTTTTCTTCAAATACTTGAAAAAAGTTGGATAGGCGAAAATTTGGGACTCATATATTTAGATATACTCATATTTCAAAACTTGCTGAAAAGGGCTACTCTTTAGAACTAATCTCAAAAAGAGTTGGCCATCATGATTCGGCTCTCACTAGAAGAATCTACTATCACATTATTAAAAAGCACAAAAGAAATTTGATACTCAATTTAGTGAACTAAATTTATAAAAAATTGAGTCATAAATGAGTCATAATTCATATTAAAAGTTAAAATTAACAAAAAAAGAGGCTACCTTTAATCAAAGGTAACCTCTTTAAAATGCTGCTGTTACTTGTTTCTTTCAACATTTAATTTATTAATTTGACGTAAAATATCGACGGCTTTCCACATGCTTTCTAAAACAGTGTATTCAAAACGACCATGCATATTTTCTTCACCTGCAAAAAGATTTGGAGTTGGGAGTCCCATGTAGGTTAATTGAGAACCATCTGTACCCCCGCGAACAGGATCTTCGTTTATTGTTAAACCTTCTGCTTTATAAGCATCCCTTGCCAAATCAACAATCTCCATATGCTTCTTCAGTTCATCAGCCATATTATAGTATTGATCCCACATCTTCAACTTAATTCTTTCACTGCCAAGCTCTTCATTCATCTTCTTAACAATGCTTTTAACCAAGTTCTTACGTTCTTCAAGCCCTTGTCGTTCAAAATCACGAATAATGTAATCTAAATGAGCACTGTCAACTGTTCCTTCAAAATTCATTAAATGGAAAAATCCCTCTTTTCCATCAGTTTTTTCGGGTACTTCATTCTGAGGTAAAGAATTTTGAAAATCAATTCCGACTTGAATTGCATTAATCATTTGTCCTTTTGCTACAGCTGGGTGTACGTTAACCCCTTGAATATCTAAACTAAATTGAGCAGCAGAAAAAGTTCCCCAATCTAATTTACCCGGCGCTTCGCCATCAACAGTATATGCAAAATCTGCATTAAATTCATCTACATCAAAATGTTGTGCTCCAGTACCAATTTCTTCATCTGGAGTGAAAGCAATTCTAATTTCACCATGTTTTTCTTCTGGATGAGTCATCAAATATTCCGCAAAAGTCATAATTTCAGAAATTCCACATTTGTCATCCCCACCAAGTAAAGTATCACCTGATGCTGAGATGATAGTTTGACCCTTGTAGTTTTTTAAATGAGGAAAAACTTCTGGATCTAAATAAAATTCTGATTCCCCTAAACGGATCTTAGATTTTCCATCATAATTTTTAGTAATTTGAGGTTTAACATTTACTGAATTAAAATCTGCCGTATCACTATGTGCTAGTAAGCCAAAAACTGGAACTTTATAGTCAATATTTGAAGGAATAGTTGCAATGACACAGCCACTTTTTTCATTGTAGTGAACATCTTTTAGACCTAAGTCCATCAATTCCTTCATTAAAACATCTTTTTGAAAATCTTTTTCTCGTTTGGTAGAGGGAACAGTTGTAGAGTTCTCATCTGAACGTGAATTTATTTGAACGTACTTTAAAAAACGTGGTAAAAGGGTTGGATATTCTGTCATTTTATATTACCTCTTTAAAATAAATCTTGAAATGGATTTGTTGAAACTTCTGAAATAATAACTTCAGTTTTCCAACTTTTCTCTTTATTCCATTTTTCTAATAATTCAGCTACCTTATATTTAAATAGCTTTTCACTATAATGGCCTGGATCCACTACTGTTAAACCTGAAGAAATGATGTCATGACCAACATGATAATAGATATCACCAGTTACAAAGGCATCTACTTCCTCTTCAACAGCACGTTTCCAGAATTTTCCTCCATCTCCACAAATTAATCCGACAGTTGAAATTTCTTTTTCATTACTTGGTGTGATTAGTCGCGCCATTTTTAAATTCATTTTATTTTTAACATAGTAGGCAAAATCATAGGCCGTCATCTTATGGGGTAATTTTCCCTTACGTCCAATTGCAATGCCATCGGCATCAGGAGCAAATGGTTCAATATTTTCTAACCCTAATTCCTCTGCTTCCCATTGAGAAGAACCGTTCTTTGCTTTATCTGAATTCGTATGAATTGAATAAATTGTAATTCCGTTTTTAATAATATTGGCATACATTGCATTTTGCGGATCAGCATAATCTAAATTACGAGCTGGACGAAAAATTACTGGATGATGACTCACAATAAAATCTACATTGTTTTCTACTGCTTCTTCTACTACCTGTGGTCGTACATCAAGCGTAGTCATCACTTTGGTTACTTTCTGACTTAAAGAACCAATTTGAATTCCAACAGGGTCTCCCTTACTAGCAATATCTTCTGGGAAAACTTCTTGTAACTGTTTTACAATATCTCTGACTTGGGTCATTGTTATAATACTTCCTTAATTTCTGCTATTAATTTTTCTGTTTCTTTTATTCTATCATTTGCCTTAACTTTTGCTTTATTGAGATTACTCAATAATTGGGTTTGGTATTTTAACTGATTGGTCCATTTTTTTGTAAAAACTGAATTCTTTTCCTTTAATAATTCCGGACCAAATTGTATCTCCATTTCCGAGAGGGGAACTTTTTTCTCTTGCAAGGTAGCTTTAATTAATTCATAAATGTGGCCACTGACTTCAATAATTTCTTCTTTTACTATCTTATATTGATTATCAACTAGCCAACTTCTAACTCCTGGTTCACCGACATTAGGTTCTAAGATTAAAGTTGGATAGAGTTTCTTTGAATTTTTAGCCTGTTCCAGTAAATCTGTCATCAGCTTTCCACCCATCCCTGCAATTACTATTGTATCTAAATTATCATCATCTGTTAAAGTTTCTAATCCAGATCCTAATCTAGTTTCAATTTTTCCCTGTAATCCAGCTTCAGCAATATCTTTTTTTGCATTTTCAAGCGGCCCTTTAGCAACATCACTAGCAATTGCAAAATCAATCTTTTTTCGTTTAATAAGTTCAATTGGTAAGTACGCATGATCCGTTCCAATATCAGCTAATCTTGCATCCTGATCCACCATTTCTGCTAGATGTCCTAATCTTTCTTCCATATTTTATTTTCCCTTCTACTTGTAAGTCTTCTAATACTAGTTTACTAAAATTTTACAAAAGAAAAAGAAGAAAGAATTTTCTTCTTCCTCCTTTTAACTTAACTATTAATCTAAAAAGTCTCTTAATTGATTTGACCGACTTGGGTGACGTAATTTACGTAAAGCTTTAGCTTCAATCTGACGAATACGTTCACGAGTAACACCAAATACTCGTCCTACTTCTTCCAATGTTCTAGTACGTCCATCATCCAGGCCAAAACGTAAACGCAATACATTTTCTTCACGGTCAGTTAAAGTATCAAGTACTCCTTCCAACTGTTCTTTTAAAAGTTCATATGAAGCATGTTGCTCAGGGCTTGTTGCATCTTTATCTTCGATAAAGTCTCCTAAATGAGAATCATCTTCTTCCCCAATTGGTGTTTCCATTGATACAGGTTCTTGGGCAATTTTCAAAATCTCTCTTACTTTATCTGTTGGCATATCCATTTCAGCACCAATTTCTTCTGGCGTTGGTTCACGCCCCAAATCTTGAAGCAATTGACGTTGAATACGAATTAATTTATTAATTGTTTCTACCATATGAACAGGAATACGAATTGTCCGTGCTTGATCAGCAATTGCACGAGTTATGGCTTGACGAATCCACCAAGTTGCATAAGTAGAAAACTTAAATCCTAATCGATAGTCGAACTTATCTACTGCTTTCATTAATCCCATGTTACCTTCTTGGATTAAATCCAAAAATGACATTCCACGTCCAACATATCTTTTAGCAATTGAAACTACCAAACGTAAATTGGCTTCTGCTAACTCCTGCTTTGCTTCTTCGTCACCATCTTCAATTCTCTTTGCTAATGCAATTTCTTCGTCTGCACTTAAAAGAGAAACACGACCAATTTCCTTTAAGTACATTCTTACTGGATCATTCATTCGAACACTAGATGGAGCTGACATATCTTTTAATTCAGCTTTTTCAACATCTTTTTGTTTCTTTAATGCTAACTTAGAAGGTTCACCCTTTTCATCAACAATTGAGATCCCGTTATCTTCAAATTCTTGAACTAACTGATCAACTGCTTTTCCTTCTAAATGATAAGGAGTAATTAAGCGTGCAGTAAAGTCTGTATCAACGATCTGCTTATCTTTCTTTACTTCTTTGACAACTTCTTTTACTACTTTATCGAGACTTGGTTGTTCTTGAGTTGTAGTCTTTTTTTCTGCCATATTAAAGTAATCCTCCTTCTTTTTCTGTTCTACGTAAATTTATAATTTTTTTTGAGAGTTGCAATACTTTATTATTATCATTCTTTTGAATTGCATCTTCAATTTCTTCTTTTAACTTTTTAAGCTCATTATCTAACTTTTCTGCATTAACTGCTTGGATCAAATCATCAATTTCTTGTTCCAAGGTCTCATCTTCAATTGGTGGCATTTGATTCATTTCAAAATTAGTAACTATTGTACTTAAATTGGTTGGTGATACAAAATCCACAAAACTTTCTACATTAGGATTCTGATGCGTTTCTTGAAACTGGAGCCATTGTTCTTCCAAGCGTGCATAACTTTCTACCGGAAATAAGAAATGTTTACTCAAAATTAAATCTCGAGCTTTATTTGAATGGATAAATAAATACAATAATCTATCTAAGACAACATTTTTATCAACTTGTTCTTCAACCGCAGGAGAAGTAACCTGCTCATCATCGAGTCTGCGCGACTGACTAAGGGTATTTCGAAAAATTTTTCTATTTACCCGATTACGTGCAATTTGTTGCCGATTCCACTCTGGTTTTAATAAATCGACAGAAATTTCTGTCTTTTTAGCAATTTCATTAAGGTAGTAGCCTTGTTTTAAAGAATCATCTGTAGCCTGAACAATTAATGAAATTGCCGCTCTGGCAAATTTTTCTTTTTCATTTGTATTAGTAAGATCATACCTTTTAGCAAGCCGGCTCAGCAAAAAATCAATTGCTGGTTGAGCATTACTTAACGCTTGTCGATAAGCTTTGGCACTGTATTTTTTTACATATTCATCTGGGTCCATCCCATCTGGTAAACTTACCACACTTAAGTTGCGTTCATCATTTGAAGATGCATATGGATTTACTTGCTTTTTACTAGCAAACATTTTGATTGCTCGCTCACTTGCATGCACCCCTGCACTATCACCATCATAATTAATGATAATATTTGGAGTTACTTGTTTAATCAGAGAAACCTGACTATCGGTTAAGCTTGTTCCCATCGATGCAATCCCTGTTTTAACTCCTGCTTTATAGGCAGCAATCACATCCATATATCCTTCATATAAAATTAACTGTGACTCATTTTTTTGTTTACTACGGGCTTCTTTTTTAGCCTCAGAAAAATGGAAGAGCAACTTCGATTTATTAAAAATTTTCGTTTCAGGTGAATTCACATACTTAGCTATTTCTTTATTTTCAGAGATTCTTCTCCCTGAAAATCCTACAGTGTATCCAGCCTCATCCCCTAATGGAAACATTAAGCGATCACGAAAGCGATCATATAAAGCCCCATCTTCGCCTTGAACAAAAAGTCCACTTTGACTTAATAATTGTTCGTCATATTTTTTACTTAAATATTTAAAAAGATCATTTGGTCTTTCTGGTGCATACCCAATCTTGAAATGTTCGATAATTTCATCATCTAAATCACGCTTTTGTGCGTATTGTCGGCCTCGTTCACCTAATTGAGTATCTACTAAAACAAAATTATAAAATTCAGCAGTATCTTTATACATTTGTTTTAAAGGGCTTAAAGTATAGGCACGTGACCCTTGTGTTTCAGGTAAAGGAATATTAGCAGTTTGAGCAACTATACGAACACTCTCTGGAAAATTCAAATGTTCTTTTTCCATGATAAACTTGAATACATTTCCACCCTTCCCACATCCAAAACACTTAAAAAATTGCTTTTCTTCATTTACCGTGAATGAAGGAGTTTTTTCTTGGTGGAAAGGACATAAGCCGATGTAATCTTTGCCTTTTTTTTCTAAAGATACATACTGTCCAATGACATTAACAATATTTACCGAATTTCTTACTTCATTAATTAATTCTTCTGGAATACGGCCTGCCATTGCCTGACTCTTTTCTACTTAATTACTAGTTTACTTAAATCACCCATGCGACTAGCTAAGTCATTTACTTTTTGCAATTGGGTCAAGCGATTATTCTTAACCTTTTCATCTTTATCTAAAATCATATTACTTTCAAAATAATCATTGATAACCGGTTGCAAATCTACAAATCCCTGATATAATTCGTCAATTGCTAAATCATCATTTTGTAAATTTTCAACCCCTGCAAAAAGTTCTTTTTCACTATCAGAAGTAAATAAATCTGCATTTACTTCTGAATCATTACCTAATTCTGCCTTCTTTAAAATATTGGTAATTCTAGTTAAACTTTCAACAACTGGTTTGAAATCATCATCATCGTGATGCTTTTGAAGGGTTTTAGCAGCTGCCACAATTTGCATTGGATCTTGTTGACTAGAAGCTAACACTGCATCCACAACATCATATTTATAGTCATTACTTTGTAAAAATTGTTTTACACGGTCACGAATAAAATCAGCAATTTCACTTTCTTGTTCATCTGATTTAGGTAGTTTAGCAGGAGTTTTACCAGCAATTAAAGTAATTATTTCTGGTAAAACTTTTTTAATAGAAAGTGACCAATCTTCATTCAAAAGAATTCTAACAATTCCGTAGGCACTTCTTCTTAAAGCATATGGGTCATTAGAGGAAGTTGGAATCATCCCTGCCCCAAAGAAGGCAATGATCGTATCTAATTTTTCAGCAATTGACAAAAGTGCTCCAACTTCGCTTGTAGGTAATTCTCCCTCTGCACTAATTGGCATGTAACTTTCTTTAATTGCATTTGCTACAGCTTCATTTTCACCAGCCAATTTAGCATAGTGAGTACCCATGATCCCTTGTAATTCTGCAAATTCTCCTACCATTGAACTCACAAGATCAAACTTGTAAATATCCGCTGCACGATTAAAATCTTTAACCACTTCATCAGATAAATTAAATTGCTTAGCAAGATAATTTCCAATTTCTTTTACTCTTGTCATATGTTCAGACATTGAACCAATTTTATCGTGGAAAGAAACATTAGCTAACTTATCTACAAAATGAGAAAGTGGGTATTTCTTATCTTCATCATAGAAGAATTGTGCATCATCTAAACGAGCAACTAAAACTTTTTCATTACCTGAAATTACGTTATCAAGATATTCGCTGTTCCCATTTCTAACTGAAATAAAGTAGTTAATTAACTTACCATTTTCATCGTATACTTCAAAGTAACGTTGGTTATCTTTCATTGAAGTGATCAAAACTTCATCTGGAATGTTTAAATATTTTTCATCGAAACTTCCAGCAAAAACAGTTGGATATTCAACTAAGTTAGTAACTTCTTCAAGTAAACTTTTATCTAATTTTACTTTCCAGTTATGATGTGCAGCTAGTTCTTCAATTTGACGGACAATCATTTCTTTACGTTCAGCCGCATTAGCAATTACATATTGACTCTTTAAAGCTTCTTCATAGTCACTAGAATTTGCTAATACTACACTATCTCCTAAGAAACGGTGTCCTTGAGTCTTTCTACCTGCTTCAATATCAAGTAACTTAACTGGTACAACTTCACTGCCAAAAAGTGACACCATCCAATGAATTGGACGTACAAACTCAAAATCACCGCTTGCACCCCAACGCATCTTAGTAGGGAAAGTCATACTTTTAACAATATCACTCATCCCCATCAATATATTACTAGCTTTTTTACCTTCTTTTTGTACGTGTACATAGGCATATTCTGTGCCTTTTAGTTCTTCAAAATAAATATCATCTGTTGTCATTCCTTGACCACGTGCAAAACCTTGGGCTGCTTTTGTCCAGTTTCCATCACTATCTTGTGCAATCTTTTTAGCTGGACCTTTTTTAACCTCATCAATGTTTTCTTGTTGTTCGGCCAAATCTTTTACTAAAATTGTAAGACGGCGTGGAGTTGAAAAAGTCTTAATATCAGTAAAAGATAATCCATTTTCTTTTAAAAATTTTTTTGTTTTATCAGCTAATTGTTTTACACTCTTTGAAACAACATGAGCTGGCATTTCTTCAATACCAACTTCAAATAAGTAATCTTTAGTCATTATTTGCCACCTTTTCTTTGTTTTCTTGATGCTTTAATAGTGGGAAACCACGCTTTTCACGCTCTTCTACAAATCCCTTTGCAGCAAGATGAGCTAAGTTTCTAATTCGTGAAAGGTATCCTGCACGTTCAGTTACAGAAACAGCTCCCCGGGCATCTAACAAGTTAAAAGTATGACTAGACTTTAAAATGTAATCATAAGCAGGATGGATCAAGTTCTTACTTAATAGCTGCTTTGCAGTTGCTTCGTAATCATCAAATGCCTTAAGTAATTGCTCTTGATTACTTTCTTCAAAAGCATATTTAGAATGTTCATATTCTGGTTGTTTAAAGATATCACGATATAAAACCCCATCTCCCCATTCAAGGTCAAATACAGAGTTAACATCTTGAATATATGAAGCTAAGCGTTCTACACCATAAGTAATTTCACTCATTGTTGGTTTAACTTCAAGTTCTCCAACTACTTGGAAGTAAGTGAACTGGGAAACTTCCATTCCATCAAGCCATACTTCCCAACCAACACCAGCACATCCCATTGATGGGTTTGCCCAGTTATCTTCAACAAAACGAATATCGTGTTCTAATGGCTCAATTCCTAACACTCTTAAACTATCTAGATAGTATTGTTGAATTTCCTTTGGCGCTGGTTTCATAACTACCTGAAACTGATGGTGTTGATATAAACGATTAGGGTTATCACCATAGCGACCATCTGCTGGTCGTCTTGAAGGTTCAACGTAACATGCCTTCCAAGGTTCTGGACCAACGGCACGTAAAAAAGTGTATGGACTCATTGTCCCTGCACCTTTTTGTTCATCATATGATGGCATAATCATACAACCTTTAGAGGCCCAGAATTGTTCTAATTTAAAAATCATATTCTGAATATTCAGTTTTTCTGACATATGTATTCTCCTCACATCATAGGCTATAAAAAAAGCCTATGCAAAAATTTGCATAGGGACGATTGGTTCGCGGTTCCACCCTAATTCAGGGAGTATTCTCCCTGCTCTTAATTAATTTGGCTAAAAGGTGCCTTTCCTAGTTGTGCTCTCACTATCCACATTCGCTGTTCTAGTACTTTTTTATCCTTTATAATCGCCAATTATCCGTTTATATATTTTAGCACTAATTGCAAAAAATTACTAGTTCTCTTACCTAGACTTACTTTAAAAGACTTCTAATTCTTGAAGAACCTTTTTAGATTTTAAATTCAAGTCAAGATAATTTTGATAAATTCGATCAATTACGCCTTGAGTCTGTTTTTTTAAATATGGATCAATATTGATTTTCCCAATTCGTTTAATATCTACTAGCATTAAAGTGCGTAGTAAACTTACAAGCTTTGCTGGCAAATTCATTCTTTGCGAAACTTTTTCAAAATGGTCACTACAGATAATTCCTCCTAATTCTAAAGAATAATCAAATTTACCTTGTCTTTTATGACAAATAACACATTCTTCAAAATTTGGCTTTACTCCATAAGCTTCAAGTAACTGCAACTGCACTAATTGAGTAATAATTTGAGGATCTTTACCTAAATCAATTGCCTTTAAAGCTTCCAGAATTAATCCATAAAACTTTCCTACATTTTCATACTCAATAAAAGCATGGCTTATTAAGTCTAAAAGATAAGCAGCTGAGGCATTTTTTATCACATCAAGATATAAATTATCAAATTGATTAGTATTTTTAAAAGCTCTTAGATTACTTATTCCTTTAAAATTTGTATTAATTACGTAAGTTCCATAAGAAAAATTTAAGGTTGCACCACCCAATTTAGATTTATTTTTTAAAGCTCCTTTTACAATTACACTAATAATCCCATACTCTTTAGTAAGCATCTTTAATAAAACACTTGATTCTTGGTATCGTTTCCTTTTAAAAACAATTCCCTCAACTTCAACCAGTTGTTTTACCATTAGCGTAATTCCTTGGAATTATAACCAATTCTATTTAAAAATAGTGGATCTGAACGCCAATTTTTCTGGACTTTCACCCATAGACGTAAATTAACCTTTTCTCCTAATAAATTTTCAATTTCGTGACGAGCGGCTGTCCCAATCTTTTTCAACATTTGACCGCCTTTTCCAATAATAATTCCTTTTTGCCCATCACGTTCTACATAAATTGTAGCTTCCACTTGCAACTTACCATTTTCGTGATCCTTCATTCGATCTACTACAACAGCTGTTGCATGTGGTACTTCCTCTTTAGTTTGGCGTAAAACTTGTTCTCTAATTAATTCAGCCACAATAAAGTACTCCGGACGATCCGTTACTTGATCAGCAGGGTAAAATTGAGGACCTTCTGGAAGATATTTAGAAATAGTTCTTAATAATTCATCAACGTTATTTCCCTGACTTGCTGAAATTGGAACAATATCCGCAAAATCACCTAAGTGTTTATAAGAATCTAAAATTGGCAATAATTTATCAGGATGAACCGTATCAATCTTATTAATCACTAAAATAACTGGTTTTTTAACCTTAGTTAGCATTTCAGCAATATATTGGTCTCCCTTACCTGCGGGTTCAGGTTCCACCATAAATAAAACCACATCAACTTCATCTAGTGTTGAATAGCTTGATTTGTCCATGAAATCATCTAATTTATTTTTAGGTTTGTGAATTCCTGGAGTATCTATAAAAATAATTTGTTCATTTTCATCAGTATAAACTCCTGAAATCTTATTGCGAGTTGTTTGTGGTTGAGGGGACATAATTGCTACTTTTTGTCCTACAAGATAGTTTAATAATGTAGACTTCCCAACATTGGGACGGCCAATTAATGCGGCAAAGCCAGATTTAAAATTATTTTTTTCTACCATTTCTATTCTTCTTTCTTTGATTTTCAATGGAAAAACCACATTTTAAAAAATACGCTTTATCAATGGATCTGCTTTCCATGAGTTTCTTGATTTGGATAAAGGGGTAAGCCATAATCTTTTAAAACTTTTCCTTGAATGGAAAACATTTCTTCTGCTTCTTGATCTTCAATATGATCATATCCATTCAAGTGAAGATAACCATGTACAAGAGTATAGCCAATTTCACGATCAAACCCAGTTTCATAGTCAATGCTTTGTTTTTCAACTACTTCTGGACAAATAAATAAGTCGCCAATATCTTCAACAAAATTTGGATCTTCGCTTAAAAATTGGTTCATTATTTGCATTTCATCGTCATCTTCAATTGCAAAAGAAATTACATCTGTTGGACGATCCTTACCTCGATATTTTTTATTAATTTCATGGATTCTTTCACTATTTACAAAATTAATACTTATTTCTTGAGGATTTTCTTTTCCAATTGCGGCTTTAGCTGAATACAAAAGTTTCGCAATCCATTCTTTCCAATCTCTATTTCTTGTTTTTAAGAATCCTACTTCATCATTAAAGGAAATATCTAAATTATCCATTATTTAGTCTCTCCATTTTCATCGTAAGCTTTAACAATCTTAGCTACTACTGGGTGACGAACTACATCATTGAAAGTGAAGTTAATAAATTTAACTTGTTCAATATTAGCCAAAATGTGCTCTGCTTGGAGTAATCCACTCTTAGCTTTTCCAGGTAAGTCAATTTGAGTTTGATCTCCATTAACCACCATTTTTGAATTAAACCCTAGACGGGTCAAAAACATTTTCATCTGCGCTTGAGTAGTATTTTGAGCTTCATCTATAATTACAAAAGCATCATCCAAGGTTCTACCACGCATATATGCTAACGGAGCAACTTCAATTAAGCCGCGATCCATTAACCGATTAGTAGTTTCTACGCCTAAAATTGCAAAAAGTGAATCATAAATTGGGCGTAAATATGGATCAACTTTTTCTTTTAAATCACCTGGTAAAAATCCTAGTGATTCTCCTGCTTCAACTGCGGGACGCGTAAGAATTATTCGAGAAACTTCTCCCTTTTTAAAAGCGCTAATTGCCATTACTACTGCTAAAAATGTTTTTCCAGTCCCAGCAGGTCCAATTCCAAAAACAACATCATGTTTTTTGATAGCTTCAATATAACGTTTTTGACCCATATTTTTAACTCGTACTGGTCGGCCTTTGGCATCTTTAATCAAAACTTTGTTGTATAGTTCACCAAAAAATTCTAAAGTTCCTTTATCAGCCATCTTTACTGCACTTACTACATCTGTCGCAGTAATCGAAACACCTTTAGTTACGACTTTATCTAAAGCAGTTAAGATTGCCATCACCTTTTTAACTACATCATTTGGGCCCTTAACTTCAATTGCACTACCTGTATCATTAATAGTTACATCATAGGATTCTTCAATTAACCGTAAGTTACCATCATTAATTCCAACTAAATTCATAATATTATCTGGTTGGGTAGGTGTAAATGTTCCTTCTAATAAAGCTTGTTCCACTAAAAATCCTTCCTTTTTACACTAATTGAGTTTTTTACCAACAACTGCAGAAGCTTGACTACCATCAGCCTTACCTTTGATCTTTGGCATTAAAGCTTGCATTACCTTACCAAAATCTTTTTTCGAAGTTGCCCCAACTTCAGTAATTACTTCTGCCACAGTTGCTTCTAATTCCTCAGGAGTCATTTGTTTTGGCATATATTTTTCTAAAATTTTTATTTCATCTTTGGTTTGCTTAACTAAATCTTTACGCCCAGCTTTTTCAAACTCTTCTAAAGATTCTTTGCGTTGCTTCATTGCACTCGATAAAACACTTAATTCATCTTCAGCAGTTAAATCATGATTCACTTTAATCTTATAATTCATTAGGGCAGCCTTAATTGAACGAATGGTAGTTAAAGCCTCTTTATCCCTATTTTTCATTGCAGTTTTCATATCTTCCATTAAAGTATCAGTTAATGCCATAATCAATTCCTCCTAAAATTTTTCTATCTATATTTTAAGCTTTTTGTGAAAAAAAAGCTCTAGATAGACCTTAATCTATCAGAGCTTTTTTTTATTAATAATGTCTACGCTTACGTGCTGCTTCAGATTTTAACTTACGCTTAACACTAGGTTTTTCGTAAAATTCACGTTTGCGGTATTCTTGCAAGGTACCACTTCTAGAAACGGAACGTTTGAAACGACGAAGAGCATCATCAATAGACTCGTTTTCGTGAACGATTGTCTTGGCCATGTGTGATCCCTCCTTCCATTTCTTGACACAACTTAGTGTGTCACAACAATATATATAAATTATAGCTAACCGAACTTCAACGGTCAATACTAAAGATTCATTTTATTATAAAAAACTAAACAGGTTTTTGTTCAATAAATCTTCCGTAAACTTTCGAAACTTCTGTAGTGCTCATAAAAGCATAGGGGTCGTTTTTCTTAACAATATTATAAATATCATACATATCATAACGATCCACTATCATTAATAAGACAGTTTTTTCTGTGTGACTAAAACCACCTTCAGCATCATGCAAAATTGTAATACCGCGATGCATTCTCTCCTGAATTCCTTCGACGATATGCTTAGGGTGTTCCGTAACAATCAAAACCTGTAACTTTTGATGTTGAGTATAAACTGCATCAATCACACGACCATTTATAAAAATGTTTAGTGCAGTATATAAAGCTCTGTTCCACCCAAATACAAAACCTGCACAAATAACAATAATCAAGTTAAAAAAGATATTAATTTGGCCAAAACTTTTACCAGTTTTTTTACGTAGAATAATCCCTAGAACGTCTAAGCCACCAGTTGAAATTCCTGACTTAAGTGCTAATCCTGTTCCAATTCCGTTGATCACTCCACCAAAAATTGCACAAATTATTGGGTCATATGTTAATTTAACCGGTGAAATGAATTTCATTAAGATAGAAGCCAAGAGCACAGCCACTATCGTGAAAAGGGTGAACTTATGTCCAATTTTAAACCATCCTAAAATAAATAAAGGCACGTTCAAAACAAAATACATTATCGAAGTAGTTAAAGTAAAGGGTAAAAATCTTTCTGAAACTGACTGCAATACTTGTGCAAAACCAGTTACCCCAGAAGCATAGATCTTCCCAGGTGTCCAAAAAAAGTTCAAAGCTACAGCTACTGCTAGCGCATAAAACAAAGCCGCTGAAACTTTTGAAAGATAATTATGTCGCCTTGTCAATCTTTCCAATTGATCCATGAATTTTCCTCTTGCTATTTAATATATTACCTCTTCTTTTATAACACACCTTTCTTAAAACTTCACTACCTTTATTATTTTATTTGCCCCAATAATTTTTCTTGTACTGCTCTCTTCCACCCATCTCTTCAATTTGATAGCGAAGGGGATCTTTTTTATAAAAATCTTGATGGTAATCTTCAGCTGGATAAAAAGGTTCTGCCTTTTCAATTGCTACTACAATTGGCCGATCAAATTTATGAGATTCTTCTAATTCTTTGCGAGATGCCAAAGCCTCTTGTTTTTGTTTTTCATTTGTATAATAAATAACCGGCTCATATTGACTACCCCGATCTTGAAATTGACCCCCATCATCAGTAGGATCCACCACTTGCCAGTAAGCATCAAGCAATTTTTTATAAGATACTTTGCTTGGATCATAAGTAATTTCTACTGCTTCTTTGTGACCTGTTAGTCCACTACAAACTTGTTCATAGGTTGGATTCTCTACTACACCACCAGTGTAACCAGAAACAACACTTTTTACACCATCCCAATGATCGAAAGGTTCAACCATACACCAAAAGCATCCCCCAGCAAAAATTGCTTTTTCATATTTACTCATCTTCTCATCCTTCCTAATCTTTTACTTTACTAAGTTATAACATTGCTGATGACTTCAAGCCACTTATTTGCCTAATAAAAAGAACTAGTGATACGTCCTAATTTAGGATTCATATCAAACTAGTTCTTTTTATATTATTTATCCCAGTCAGTATTCTGGTCAGCTTGTTGTGCTGCTTCTTTTTCTAAACGTTCATTAGTTTCAGCGATACTATCATGATATTGCTTTTCAACTTCAATTCCAATATCTGCTAATTGTTGATCCGCAACTGGTGCTGGAGCATGCATCATTGGTTCTGAAGCAGATGCATTCTTAGGGAAGGCTGTAACATCACGAATATTATCCTTACCAGCAAGCATCATAGCAAAACGATCAAGTCCAATTGCAAGTCCTGCATGTGGTGGGAATCCCATATCTAATGCATTCAAAAGATAACCAAATTGTTCATAAGCACGTTTTTTGGTGAAGCCTAAAGCTTTAAGCATTTTTTCTTGAATTTCACGTTTGTGGATACGGATTGAGCCTCCACCAAGTTCATCACCATTTAAGACAATATCATATGAACGAGCATGGGCCTTATGAGGATCAGTATCAAGTAACTTAATTCCTTCATCATCAGGCATAGTGAATGGGTGGTGAGCTGCAATCCATCGACCAAATCCTTCATCATATTCGAATAATGGCCAATCAACTACCCATACAAAACTATAAGTATCTTCTGGAATAATTCCTGTTTCTTTAGCAAATTCACGACGTAAGTGGTCAAGGGAATCAGTCACTACTTTCCACTTGTCAGCGACAATCGCAACTAATTCTCCACCTTCAAGATTAAATTCTTTCTTTAAAGCTTCTTTATTTTCATCAGTTAAAAAGCGTGCAATTGGGCCTGAAAATTCGCCATCTTCATATTTTACCCATGCTAAACCTTTAGCATTATAACGTTTAATATAATCTTGCTTTTCTTCAATCTTCTTACGTGAATATTGCTTGGCACCATTCTTAACAGCAATGCCTTTCACTACTCCGCCATCAGCAATTGCTCCTGAAAATACTTTAAAGTCACTATCTTTAAAAATATCACTTAAATCATGAAGATACATTTCATAACGAGTATCCGGCTTATCTGAACCATACTTGTTCATTGCTTCATCCCAAGTAATACGCTTAATAGGAGTTTCAATATCAATTCCCTTAACGTCTTTCATTACCTTCTTGAGTAAACCTTCAGTGTAATCTTGAACACCTTGTTCATCTAAGAATGAGGTTTCCATATCGATCTGAGTAAATTCTGGTTGACGATCTCCACGTAAATCTTCATCACGGAAGCAACGAGCTAATTGATAATACTTATCAAATCCTGCCCCCATTAATAATTGCTTAAACAATTGAGGAGATTGAGGCAATGCATAAAAGCTACCTGGATAAATTCTTGAAGGAACCAAGTAATCACGTGCACCTTCTGGAGAAGATTTACCTAAAATAGGAGTTTCAATATCAATAAAGCCATTTTCATCAAAGTATTCATGTACTGCCTTTAAAATCTTAGCACGTGTAATAATAGCTTGTTGCAAATCTGGTCTTCTCAAATCAAGATAACGATACTTCAAACGAGTTTGTTCAGCAGCGTTGATATCATTTTTAATTTCAAAAGGTGGGACTTTTGATTTATTTAAAATATCAATTTCGCTAGCTTCAACTTCAACTTCTCCAGTTTTCATTTCTGGATTTTCACTAGCACGTTTTACAACTTTACCTTTTACTTCAATTACGTATTCACTACCTAATTTAGAAGCAATATCCATTAATTCTTTTCCGGAATCTTTATTTACAACAACTTGGACAATTCCTTCACGGTCTCTTAAATCAATAAAAACCAAATTTCCTAAATTACGTACACGTTGTACCCAACCATATAAAGTTACTTCTTGACCAATATATTTAGAAGTAATATTTCCTGCATAATCAGTTCTTTTTTCCATAGTTAACCCTCTAATTTATTTACTACATTTTCCATATCATTTAAATCATTTAAACTTAAATCAATTGTTTCACCATCAGCAAGGCGTTTAATGTTCAAAATACCATTTTCTAGTTCTTTGGCACCTAAAGTAATTACATATTTTGCATTTACTCGATTTGCTTTCTTAAATTGAGCCTTTAATTTCTTTTGGTCAACATCATATTGAGCACTATAACCTTGATTACGAATTGAGCGCACAATTTCTACTGCCTTTAATTCAGTTCCTTCTCCAATATTTGCAATAAAGAAATCTACTGCTGGGTTACCAAAAAGTTCAGGGTTTTGCTTTTGCAAGACAAGCATTAATCTTTCTTCCCCAATTCCAAAACCAACAGCTGGCGTTTGTGGTCCATCAAATTCTTCAACTAAGTGGTCATATCTTCCCCCACCTAAAATTGTGGTAGCAGATTCCCACAAAGTTGGATCTTCAACCATAAATTCAAAAATAATGCCAGTATAGTAATCTAATCCTCTTACTAAATCATCATCTAAGACATAGTCAATTCCTAATTGGGTTAAAGTTGAGGTGATTTTATTAAAGTTTTCACGTGATTCTTCATCTAAATAATCGACAATCTTAGGAGCATCCGGTAAAAATTCTTGGTCTTCTGCTGCCTTAGAATCTAAAATTCTTAAAGGATTCATTGTTAATCTTCTTTGAGAATCTTCAGAAAGCTTATCTTTTAAAGGAGTAAAGTAGTTTACTAAAGCGTCATGATAATCTTTTCTTACTTGAGCATTTCCTAAAGAATTAATATGTAATTCATAATTCTTTACGCCTAATTCAGCAAGTAAATCATGTCCTAAAACAATTGTTTCTACATCTGCTAAATAGCTATCTGAGCCAAAACTCTCAATTCCAATTTGATGGAATTGACGTTGACGTCCCGCTTGAGGACGTTCATAACGAAAAGTCGGATCAATATAAAAAACATTTAATGGTTTTACATGCTCTGGTCCGTATAACTTATTTTCTACATAAGCACGTACTACTCCAGCTGTTCCTTCTGGACGCAATGCAATATGACGATTTCCCTTATCATAAAAGTCATACATTTCTTTTTCAACAATATCTGAACTTTCACCACTTGAACGTGAAAATACTTCATAGTTTTCAAACATTGGTGTTCTCATTTCACGATAATGAGCTCGTGAAAAGAAATTGCGTGCAACATTTTCTACTCTTTCCCATTTATAAGAGTCATCTGGCAAAATATCAACTGTACCTTTAGGTCTTTGAACTTTCATTTAATCTTCCTTTTTTCTATAACAAAATAAAAGCACCCTTGAAAAACAAGGGCGCTTAAAATTAGCACGGTACCACCTTTAGGTTTCCTACGATTATCGCTCGCGAGACGCTTAATTATCTGTTAAAGGGGTCACAGATTATGATTCATCTGCTTTCTCACCAGCCAAGCAGTCTCTGAAACGAATCGTGCTAATCTTCAATCTTTGTCATCGATAATTCTTTGTTAAGCTTATTATTTTCTTTAAAAAAAGTCAATAATAAACGATAAATTTTTCTTAAATATCCAAAACAATTGTAAAAGGACCATCATTTTCTAAACTCACTTGCATATCGGCACCAAATTTACCAGTTTCTACTTGGAAACCAGCACTTTTTAGTTCTTCATTAAATAATTCCCATAATTCTTTTGACTTGGGTGGACGCATTGCTTGCATAAAACTTGGTCGATTTCCGTGTTTAGTATCTGCTAACAAAGTAAACTGACTTACACTCAAAATTTCACCATTTACATCTTTTAAAGATTTATTTGTTTTTCCTGATTCATCTTCAAAGATGCGCATTTTAGCTACTTTATTAGCTGCCTTTTTTACTTGTTCTTCAGTGTCTCCTTCCTTAAGACCCACTAATAACAAAAAGCCTCGTTTAATTTTTCCAACAGTTTCTCCATCAATAGCTACTTGTGCTTTATTAACTCTTTGAATTACAACTCTCATTAATTATTTGACCTCTTTGCTTCATAAACGTTTGGAATATCACGCATTCTTACTAAAATATCTTCCAAGTGAGCTGCATCACGCACTGAAACAGTTGCATAAATATGAGCCATATTATTGTTATCAACTTTTCCAGAAATATTAACGATATTTTGTGTTTTTGTATTTAATGCTGTAATTACATCGCTTAAGAGTTTGGAGCGATTATAACCATAGATTTCAATATCAGCATTATAACTTTCATTTTTATTGTTTTTAGCGATATTTTCCCATGCTACATCAATTAATCGCCCTGCTTGTCTAGCTTTTTCAGTTACATTTGGACAATCTGTGCGGTGAACTGTAACTCCACGACCCATAGTAACATATCCAATAATTGGATCACCTGGTACAGGATTGCAACATTTGGCTAAATGAAGCATTAAATCTGAAACACCTTGAACCATAACCCCATTATTATGTTTAAGGCGCATAACATTGTTAGGGCTTGGAGTTTCTTGATTAACACTTTGTTGCCCAGTATTCATTATTTTTTCTTCAAGCTCTTGCTTTTTCTTGTCTTCTTGAGCTTTGCGAACATCTTCTGTTAAACGATTAGCTAAGGTTAGGACAGAAACTTCCCCATAGCCAATGGCTCCAAAAAGATCGTCTTCATCTTTAGCATTGAAATGGTCAAATACTTTTGCTAAATGTTCTTTATCTAAAAAATCTTTCGCCAAAAAGCCCCGGTTTGTTAATTCTTCTTCAATTAGCTTCTTTCCCTTTTCAATATTTTCTTCACGATCTTGTGCTTTAAAAAAGCGTCTAATCTTGTTTTTAGCACGGGAAGTTTTTACCAAATTTACCCAATCACGTGATGGTTGAGCATTAGCTTGTGTTAGCATTTCAACAACATCACCAGTTTTTAGCTGATAATCAAGTGGGACAATTTTACCATTAATGCGGGCTCCTACTGAATGAGAACCCACTTCAGAGTGAATTAAATAGGCAAAGTCTAGTGGGCTTGATCCTTTAGGCAGTTCATAAACATCCCCTTTTGGCGTAAAGACATACACTCGATCAGAGAATAAATCAGTTTTTACACTCTTCATAAATTCTTCTGAATCAACTGTTTCATCTTTTAATTCCAAAATTTCTTGGAACATATTTAACTTTTTATTCACATCATTTTGTTCGGCTTCTTGTAAACCTTCTTTATAAGCCCAATGAGCAGCTACCCCAAATTCAGCAATTCGATGCATTTCTTCAGTTCTAATTTGAATTTCTAAAGGTTTACCACCTGGCCCAATAATTGTTGTATGCAGTGATTGATAACCATTAGCTTTTGGCACAGCAATATAATCTTTAAAACGGCCTGGAATTGGTTTCCATTTAGTATGAACTGCCCCTAAAACGGCATAACAATCTTTGATTGACTTTACAATTACTCTAACAGCTAATAGATCATAAATATCACTAAAATCTTTATGCTTATTAACCATCTTTTTATAGATTGAATAAATATGCTTAGGACGTCCTGAAATCTCATACTTGATTCCTAAATCATCAAGATTTTTCTCTAAGACAGAAATTGCATCCGCAATGTATTTTTCACGCTGACTTCTCTTTGATTGCATTAAATTAACAATGCGATAGTATTGTTGTGGGTTTAAATAATGCAAACTCATATCTTCAAGTTCCCACTTGACTGTCCCAATTCCTAAACGATCAGCTAAGGGAGCATAAATATCTAAAGTTTCATCAGCAATGCGACGTTGTTTATCAGGGCGCAAATGATCAAGTGTATGCATATTATGCAAACGATCGGCTAGTTTAACCATGATTACTCGCAAGTCTTTTGCCATAGCAATCATCATTTTACGATGGTTATCAGCTAAATATTCCTCATGACTACGAGACTTATAAGGAATTTTACTTAATTTGGTAACTCCATCAACAATAAATGCTACATCTTTCCCAAATTTTTCTTTAATTTCTTCATTAGTAACTGGAGTATCTTCCACAGTATCATGCAAATACCCAGCTGCTACTGTATCTGGATCTAAGCGTAAAGTTGCTAGCGTACCTGCTACTTGTGTTGGGTGAATAATATATGGTTGTCCAGAAGCTCGATATTGATTTTCATGAGCTGCTTTAGCAAATTGATAAGCCTTTTCAACAAACTCTAAGTGCTCCTTATTCATATATTTTTTACATTCTTCATAAACTTCTTCATGAGTCATTTCTTGATATTTTGACATTTAAATTCACCTCAATTTCTTTATTTTGGTTCATGATAAAAATCGTCTCGCCACAAACCAAATAATTCCATGCAAATATAAACCACACACAATAAGTAATTATAAGTAGCATAATGGATTGCTACTATAATTGCAAATACTATTGGAAAAAATAGCAACCACCACTTACTGGCTTTTCGTACAGCAATTAAATGACCAATTTCATAAGCTAATATACTATTAAAAATAAAAAAGATTAGCCCCATTCGCCAAACAACTGCTAAATGTACCAGTGGACTAATTATCCAAACTACCAATCCTAAAATTGTCAGCCAAATTACTGGCATAAAATTTTTTTGATTAAGTTTGCTGATAAAACTTTGTTTATCTTCTTTCATTCTTGACCTCTACTCTCATTAGTTTTCCTTGCGTGCAATTAAAAGTCCAATCCAACGTCCTTCACGCATCTTTAATTTAATCTCAAATCCATATTCATCCAGTAATTCTTCAATTTTAGGTAATTGTAAATAATCAATTCCAGAAAAAATTACCTTTCCTTTTTCAGCTAAATGGGTATCTAAATCTGGAATCAAGTCTACCAGTACTTCTGCTAAAATATTTGCTAGAATCAAATCAAACTTTTCATTAGTATCTTTTAATAAATTAGCTTTTCTAACTTTAATATTATCTAAATGGTTTAATTTAATATTTTCTCTTGCCGCTGTAACTGCTTCATCAGAAATATCAGTTGCTAAGACTTCTTTTGCACCAAGTTTACTAGCAGCAATTGCTAAGATTCCCGATCCTGTTCCAATATCCATTACTTTCATAGGTCTTATCAGTGACCTTTCTAGCGCCATTAGCACTAGTTGGGTTGTCGTGTGTCCACCAGTTCCAAAAGCTAAACCTGGATCTAGTCTAATAAGTTGTTGATCACTAAAAGCTGGTTGATAATCCTCCCATTCAGGAACAATGGCTAAATGACGAGAAAAATCAATTACATGATAAAATTTTTGCCAAGCTGTATTCCAATCTTGATCTGCTACATAGTTGGTTTCCAAAGAAATATTACCAGTCTGTAAACCATAACTTTTCATTTCTTCAATTTTAGCTGTAATTTTCTTAACTAACTCATCTTTATCTTCATCTGCTTCAAAATATGCAGTTAATTCCAAATCCTCTGGTAAATCAGCAATATCTTCTAATTCAACCAAAATTGATCGATCACGATTTTCTTGATCAATAAAATCACTGCGTTTACGTACTTCAATTCCTTTGGCTCCTAATTGTTCTTGTAAAAAATAAGTCAATCCATCTTCGATCTCATGACCTGCTTTAATTTTAATGGCTAATAATCTCATAAATAATTACTCCTTTTGACACTCAACCTTAACATCGTTATGATTATGATTGGGTGAAAATTATGTCGAAAAAAAATAAAAATAAAAAACTTAAAAAAACTTTAGTTGAAAAAATATTGGATCAGAAAAAAATTCCCTATGAACAAAAAACTTTTAAAACTGTTCAACAAGGGGATGTCCAACAAGTTGATACTTCCATTTTAGACGAAGACCGCAAATTGGTCTACAAAACATTAGTCTGTGAGGGAAATAAAGTTAGCCCAATTGTAGCTGTAATCCCGATCAATGATCACTTAAGTATGAAGAAACTTGCAAAAGCTAGTGGCAATAAGAAATGTGAATTATTGCCTTTAAAAAAATTAGTTCCTACAACTGGCTATGTCCATGGCGCTAATACACCAATTGGAATTTATGAACAACACCATTTTCCTATCTATCTTTCCGAGACTATGAAAGATCAGCCTCTTATTATTGTATCTAGTGGTGAAGTAGGTCGTAGTATTAAAATTAATCCTCAAGATTTACAAAAAATTACTGATGGTAAATTTGTAGACTTAGTTGAAAATTAGCTAGCTAAATCTATAAGTATATTTTCAAACAAAAAGAACGATGATTCTTTCATAAATCATCGTTCTTTTTATCCACTAGTTCAGTAAAAACTAATATTAATTTTGATCTTTTTGGTAGCTCATTACTGGGCGAGCATAGGTAAATCTACCACCCAAAAGAGTTTGTCCAAGTGATGGCCCAAGAGTACTGTAGTTAACACTATTACCGTTACCACCCATTTGAATAATTGGCGTAGCTAAACCTCGATAATTACCGGTTAAAATAGCAGCATGGCCATTACTATATAATCCGTTACCAACATTTACAATCATTACATCACCAGCTTTTGCCTTTGAAGCAGAAATTTTGGTGAAGTATTGGTGGTTAATTCGCGCATCGCTTTCCATAGTTGGGGTAGCAAAAGCTTTTTCTGGAACATTGTAGCCTGCTTGTTTCATGGCTATCCACACAAATCCTGAACAATCAGTGGTTCCTTTACGATTTGGGGATGCCCAATTACCAAAACCAAGGTGATTACCATAATGAAAGGCACCAAAAAGATTTTTAGCTTTACTTAAAAGTTTACTCTTCATTTTACTATCTTCGCGATGATAAATAGTAGTATCTTTTTGGTTGTTTTCTGCCACTTTCTTTAACCCTGAATCAGTTAAATTTCCTTGAGCATCACTATCGGTTTCATCTAAATCAGGCATTACTACTTTATTTTTATTCTTTTTCAAGTAGTCCGCAAAAGTTTGTAAATTACTTGTTCGAACAAACTTATTATTCCCGATTTGATAATATTTCTTTCCCTTAATTGTCTTAACATTATCGGCTGTTAAAGTAGTACCTACACGGTAAGTAGTTGATGTATATTTTTTTCCAGCTACTTTCTTATAAAGATTAACTTTCTTTAGCTTACTATTGTAAACAAAAGAATTATGTTTTACTACATAGTGATTATCTGCTGCATGAGCTGTAGTACTTACTCCTAATAGTCCTACACTGAAAGCGACACTTGCTACTAGCTTACTTAATTTTTTCATTTGAACACTCCTATAAAAAATACCAACCCTTTTAGTATAATCCAAAAATTGTTATTTTTTATAATTATTCCAAAATGAAATAATCTAACTTAATTATTCAACCTCTCTTTTTTCTTTACTTATACCTCTTCGTCTTAGCCATAGCCAATGCCCTAGCCAACAAACTGCTACAAATGGCACAGTATAGTACAAGGCAACTCTTTGACTTGAATCAAACCAAATCAAAATACAAGAAATCAAACTAGCAAAAAATGCAAAATATGGAACTACTGGATACCAAGGAGTACGGTATTTTAACTCACTAACTTTTTTACCAGCTTTTATATATTCCTTTCTGAACTTTAATTCACACCAAGCAATTGCCATCCATACAAATACTACTGCCAATCCCGAAATTGATACTAAAACTAAATATACTGTACTAGCAGCAACTTTACTTGAAATTAATGCTAATATACCGCCACACATACTTGCTAATAGCGCCACTACCGGAACACCAGCTTTATTTGTTTTAGCAAAAACAGCAGGCAAGGTCTTTTCATTTCCTAAAGACCAAAGCATTCTTGTTGAAGCATAGAGCCCTGAATTAGCAGCTGAAATAATCGCTGTCAATATTACAAAGTTCATAATATTAGCCGCAAAAGGCACATGAATCTCATCCAAAACATAAACAAATGGACTTTCTGTCACTCCGGCTACTTTATAAGGAATTAGAGCGGCCATTACAACAATGCTACCAATAAAAAATACCAATAGACGCCACAAAGTCGTTTTAATTGCTTGCGGGATTGCTTTATTAGGGTCTTTTGCTTCACCAGCTGTAACTCCAATTAACTCTGTTCCTGAAAAAGCAAAGTTAACAGTAAGCATAGTGGTAAATACACCACCCCAACCATTAGGAAACCAACCATTTTTATAAAAATTAACTAATCCTGGAGCTCCATGCTCACCTTTAACTGGTAATAAACCAATAATAGTCGCCCCACCTAAAATAATGAATCCTACAATTGCCAATACTTTGATGGCAGCTAGCCAAAATTCACTTTCTGCAAATCCCTTCACCGAAAAGAAATTACTTAAAAAAATAACAATCATACACACTAAACTCCAGATCCAAACGGGAGTATTAGGGAACCATTTTTGCATAATTAATCCAACTGCCGTAAATTCTGACCCTAATGCAATTGTCCAAGTTAACCAATACAGGATTGCTACCACAAATCCTGCAGAAGGACTAATAAACTTTTTAGCATACACATGAAACGCACCAGTATATGGCATCGCTACTGATAGTTCTCCCAAGCACAACATTACCGCAAAGACAATTAAGGCACCTACTCCATAAGCAAGTACTGTCCCTAAAGGGCCTGCTTCATGAATGGTATAGCCAGAACTTAAAAATAATCCTGTCCCAATTACCCCACCTAAAGAAATCATTTGAATGTGACGTGTGCTCATCTTTCTTTTTAAGTGTGTTTCATGTGCCATTTTATTTACCTTCTTTCCTTAAGTTGATTTAAAGTTTTACTAATTTGGCTAATTTCATTAGGGCCTGTAGTACAACAGCCTCCAATTATTCTGGCACCTTTTTCATACCATTTTTTAGTTAATTTTGAAAAATCAAAACTTTCTTTAACTTCTTCCCACTCTTTAATTTCAGGATTATAGCTTGATCCTTGATTAGGATAAACAATTAAAGGCTTACTAGTATTTTTATTCAAAACTTCTAAAGCTGGTGATACTAAGGTTGGAGCTACACAATTAACTCCCACCCCAAGAACTTGCTCATATTTATTAATGGTTTGGGCAACCTTAGCTAACAAAGTTCCGTCACTAATTGAAGTTTTATTTTTTAAGGTAAAACTTACATATACTGGAATCTTTGGTTCATTTTGTGCTAGCCAATCGAGTAAGGCCTCTACTTCACTTAATTTAGGTTGTGTTTCAATTGCAATGATATCCGGATGTTCAGATAGAATTAACTTTAATCTTGATAAATGAAAATCTAAGTATTCTTGCTTACTTAATTCATAATCTCCTCGATACTCATTTCCATCTGCCAAGTAAGCTCCATAAGGTCCTACTGTCCCTGCCACATAGTTATGAATACCAGTTTTCTTTTCATAATCATCTCTTGCTTTCTTAGCAATTTTAACTGCTTTTTTGATAAATTCACTGGCTTGTTCTTGACTGTAACCAGCCTTTACGAAAGCTGGAATATTTGCTTGATAAGTATCGGTAATAACAATATTGGCTCCTGCCTTAAAATAACTTAAGTGGGCTTGATAAACTTTTTCTTCTTGATCAATTAATGCAGCCGCTGTCCAAAGCTTACTATTTAAATCTGTTCCTTGTCTTTGCAACTCATCTGCCATTGCCCCATCAAGTACTAATCCTTTTTTAGCTTCTTCAAAAATTGTCATCATCATACCTCCTATTGCAAACAAAAAAGCACTCATCACATAAGGACGAGTGCTTCGTGTTACCACCTTAATTTATTATTTATTTACATAAATAACCTTCGTAAGTAGCTCTCCATTGAGAATTACCTTGCATTTTTAACGAATGCAACCCCGTAGTTAGCTAAAAATTCACTAACTCTGATGTCCAAGCCCATCTTCACTAATTCCCTTTACTTGACTCTCACCAGTCGTCAATTCTCTGTACTAAATTAAAATTAGTTACTCTGCTCTTCAAAATCTTTTAATTTATTTGTTAATAATTTTAATATAAATCATATTTTTGTCAAGATGATTTTAAGTCAATTTTGCTTAAATATACTATCAAAAAATGCCTATGGAAACTCCACAGGTATTATTCTATCCAGCATGACGCCAATGTTTATCTGTTAAAATTCTTGCCACAATTAATCCGAGTGGTAAGCAGAAAATAATCATTATTGCTTGCATTGCCCACCGTGCACCAATATTAATTGAAATAAATCCAAAATTAAACATTGCACGATACATATAAAGCCCTGGCACCATAATCACAATTGAAGGGATAGTAATTGCAATTCTTGGATAGCCTATTTTTTGATGAATGAAGGATGCTAGCATCCCTGCGATAAAAGCTCCAATAAATGCTGCAGCAGCTGCCGGCATATTTATCCATTGTACTAAACTCAAACGTAGTGTATTAGCAATTGCTCCAATTAGCCCAGCAGCTGTCGCCATTTGAATTTTTGAATTAAACATAATTGAAAAGCCAAAAACTCCACAAAAGCTAGCAATCAAACGTAAGATAGTTAAAGTTACTGCTCCTAAATTAAGAGGTAAAAAATCTTGTGGGTGTACATTTAAAATCATCGCTACACCCCAACCTACACTAGTTGCAATTAAAATAATCATTAATGCATATGCCATTCTCTCTAAACCAGACCGCATATCTAATTTGGACATATCAAGTCCCGAAGTAATAAAAGGAAAGCCTGGAATCACAAATAGCATCGCTCCAATATAACCATCAAGTAAGTGTTTACTTAAAGGAATAAAAAGACGAAGTAGATAAAATGCTCCTACATACACACAGGAAGCAACAGTAACAGCTACAATAATATTTGCCACAATCGTTAAGCGACGGTCAATCATCTTTCGTCGAACATAATTTCCAACTCCAGCGCCTAAAAATGCACAAATTACTTCAACTATTCCTCCGCCTAAAAGAAAGGTAAATCCTCCACAAGCTAGAGCAGCTGCCAATCCTACTTGCCAAGGAGTATATTGAGCTTTCATTCGAGAAATTTTAGTTAATCGCTGATGAATCTCACCAATTGTCCAATTGCCATCATCGTTTTCAAATTCATACACAAACTTCGACATATAGTGAAGTTTTGTGGTGTTAACACCTGTTGAAGGTAAACTTAAGGCTTGGGTATAGCTCTTTCCATCTCTATCAACACAAGTATACTCTAAAGACACTAAACCAATATCCGCACTACAAGTCATATTCAGCTTTCTAGCTACTGTATTCATTGCAGTTCTAACACGCCAAGCACCAGTTCCATAAGATAAAAACATCATTCCAATATGACCAACAATTACTGCGCGTTCAGATAAAGTTGCATCCTTTGCAGCTGTCTGGTTATCACTAGTAAAAAATTCTTTCCAGCGAATTCTCATATGATGGTGATGGGACAACCTTTCCTGTGGTTTTAATCGCTTTCGCTGCTCATCTTCTTTTTTTGTCATTTTCTCACATTCCTAAAATTTGTTTTACTTAATAAATTTTATCACAAAAAAAGAGCTGTACTCTGAAAAGTTCAGCTCTCTTAAATTATTTAGCTTGAATAGTTTGGGCAATCTGCTTTCCAGCTTCTCGACCAAAAACTATAGTTTCAGCAATTGAATTACCACCAATACGATTATTACCATGTAGTCCTCCTGCTACCTCTCCTGCAGCATAAAGACCTGGAATTAAATTACCATTAGTATCATAAACGCGTGTATGTTCATCTACATGAATACCACCCATCGTATAGTGAATAGCTGGAGCAATATGAATAGCAAAAAATGGTCCTTTATCAAGCTCACGTTCCATTCCAGTAGTACGGTGAAATTCATTATCATTTTTAGATACAACCGCTTGATTCCATTTTGCCACTGTTTGCTTCAAAGTCTCTTGATCGACATTAATTTCTTGGGCTAACTTCGCTAAAGTATCACCCTTTTTGACCAAGCCAATTGAATCATAAAATTCAATTGCTCTTACACGCTCCCGAACTCCTTGATCAAAAATCAAATAAGCGTGTTTAGTAGCAGTCTGATTAATTGCTTCAGAAACAAGCTTGCGTGTAGCTAATTCATTAACAAATCTTTTTCCTGCTTGATCAACCAAAATTGCGCCTTCACCACGGACAGCTTCCCCAATTAAATATGCGCGCTCAGTATCTTGTTGGACTGTTGGATGAACTTGCACCAATTCTAATTGCTCAAGTTGCGCACCAATTTTATCTGCTAATTTCAAACCGTCGCCAGTTGCTCCTGCTTGATTAGTTGTAGCATAATCCTTAAGATCAGGACGATATTTGGCCATTAAGTCTTTAGAAGCTCCAAAACCACCTGTTGCAAGTAAAACTGCTTGACTAGTAATTTCTTTTTCTCCGTTTACTTCCACCCCAAAAACTTTACCTTGATCATCTTGCAATAGTTTTGTTACTTTTGCTTTATTAATAATCGGAATATTTCTCTTAGCAGCTTCCTTTAAAAGGCCAGTTACTAAAAATGCGCCAATTGGTGCCATGGTAGTTGGACGGTGAGTACGTCTTTTACTCATTCCACCAGCAATTGTCAAATCATCAACATGAATACCCAAATCTGCTAGCCAAGAAATTGCTAAAGGTGCATGATCAACAAAAAAGCGTAACATTTGACGATCATTCATAAACCCACCGGCTTTTAAAGTTTCTTGATAAAAAGTTTCAATTGAGTCATTAACTCCTAAACGCGACTGCACTACTGTTTCTGCAGCATTCATCCCTGAACTTGCCTTAGTAGTATTACCACCTAATTTTTCATTTTTTTCTAAAATTACTGGCTTTAAACCATATTGATGAGCTTGAATTGCAGCAGCAAGGCCAGTACCACCAGAGCCAATAATTACTACATCATAATTATCTTGACTATCTTTAAGCTCTTGAGGTGTAAAAATAAACTTTTCCATTTTATTTCCTCACTTTAATCATTAATTGGCTTTGTTTGCGTAGCCTTAGTCATTTGTAAGGGATCAATCCACTTATCATATTGACTTTCAGTAACTTTTCCACTCTTTAACGCCGCTTGACGTAAAGTCAATCCTTCCTTATCAGCAAGTTGGGCAATTTCTGCAGCAGCATGATAACCAATATGGGGAGATAAAGCAGTCACTGTCATTAACGAATTATCAATGTCTTTTTGCATTTGCTTTTTGTTAATCTTCATTCCATAGATCATTTTGTCAGCAAAAGCTACAGTAGTTTCTGATAAAATTTCTGCTGATTCCAAAAAGGCAGCAATCATTACTGGTTTATAGACATTCATTTCAAAATTACCTTGTGACGCAGCAACAGTTATTGTAGTATCATTTCCAAATACTCTTACAGCAGCCATGGTCACTGCCTCTGCTTGAGTTGGATTAACCTTACCTGGCATAATAGATGAACCTGGCTCGTTTGCTGGTAGTTCCAATTCTCCTAAACCAGCTCTTGGGCCTGAACCTAAGAAACGAATATCTTGTGCAATTTTAAATAGATCAGCAGCAATTGTCTTAATTGCTCCATGGACAACATCTAAACCAGAATGGTTGGCAAGTCCAAAAAATTTATTAGTTTCTACTTTAAATCTATGTCCATATTCTTTAGACAAAGTTTCAGCTATGCTTTCTGCCATACCGTCAGCTGCGTTTAAGCCTGTTCCAACAGCAGTGCCTCCAATTGGTAATTCATCTAAAGTTGGTTCTAACTTCTTAAGATAATCTAATCCATGATTTAAAGCAGAAATATATCCTGAAATTTCTTGACCAAAAGTTAAAGGCACTGCATCTTGCAAGTGAGTACGACCTACTTTAACTGTTGTCCAATACTCTTTTTCTTTAATTAACAATTCATCTACTAAGTGTGAAATTGACTTTTTTAAGGTATCTACTGCACCAACTGCTACTAAGTTCATTGCGGTTGGGAAAGTATCATTTGAAGATTGACCCATATTTACATCATCATTAGGTAAAATATCAAGTCCAGGATTATTTTTATTTGCTAAATTAGCAACAACTTCATTAACATTCATGTTAGTTTGTGTGCCTGAACCCGTTTGATAAATATGAAGAGGAAAATCTACCCGTAACTTTTCATCATCTAAACTTAATAATTGATTAATAGCATCTACAATCGCTTGACCTTTTTGAGCAGTTTGCTTGCCCATCTTCATATTAGCTAAGGCTGCTGCTTTTTTTATGTGAAGTAGTGCACGAATAATTGCTATTGGCATTAAAGCGCCTGCATGGAAATTATTTTTACTACGTTGAGTTTGCGGACCCCAAAGTGCATCCTTAGGAATTTTAACTGGTCCTAATGTATCACTTTCAATACGATAATTATTTTCTACCATTTTAATGCCCTTTCTAATCATTTTTCTAAAGTGATAATACCATAATTAATTACTTGTGAAAAGCATCTCAAGCTCAAAATAAAAAGACCTTTCGGTCTTTAGTTAGTGTATACTTCTTTCTTTAAAACTCCTACATATGGTAAGTTACGATACATTCCACTGTAGTCTAAGCCATATCCCACTAAATATTCATCGGGTGCACTGTAGCCAATATAATCTCCCTTTAAGGCTACTTCACGACTCTCAGGCTTGTCTAACATGGCACAAATTTCCACAGTTTTTGCCCCTCTTTTTAATAAAAGCTCTTTTACTGCTTTTAAGGTATGACCTGTATCAATAATATCTTCGAATAGTATTACGCGACGACCTTTGACATCAGTTAATACATCATGAATAATCTTCACATCCCCAGTTGAATGAGCGCCAACATAACTTGATGCTTTCATTACATCTACATTTAATTTGAAATTTAGACGCTTTAACATATCCCCCGTAAAAATCATTGCTCCCGTCATTACAGAGATAATTAATGGAAAATCTCTCTTATATTCTGCTGTTAGCTCCTGTGCTAATTCATCCATCCGTTTATTTAATTGGTCTTGAGTATATAGTACTTTTTCAATATCGTTATTCATTTGTTTTTCCTTTTAAAATCATTAACGATAAGATTTTAACATATTTTAGACACAAATTTAACAAAAAAAGCATTTTTAATGTGTTTTTTGTTAACTATTTTAAATATTTTAAAAATAAATATTCGTGTTTTGTTAAAAACATTTTTCAATATCGATATAGAAATTTATAAAAAATCGCATTCGATTGAAAACCGAAATGCGACTTAAAGGGAAGTTTATTAACGTTCTTGGTGATTTAATTTTTTAGCTAAGAAATCACCCACCACTTGAATTATCAATACTAACAATAATACTAGTAAGGTAGCTACTAAAGTAACATCATTATTGAATCGGTTATATCCGTATGAAATAGCAGTATTACCCAAACCACCTGCTCCAACAGCACCAGCCATTGCAGTTAACCCAATTAAACTAATTAAAGTTACTGTTGAAACTCGAACTAATTCTGAACGACTTTCTTGTAAATATACATCAAAAATAATATCACTTGTTGAAGCACCTAAAGCCTGAGCTGCTTCAATTTTTCCAGAATCAACACTTTCAAGTGCTACTTGTACTTGACGCGCAAAGAATGGGAAAACTCCTAAAGTTAAAGGCACTAAGGCTGCTTTCATTCCAATTTGAGTTCCAACAATTTTCTGAGTAACAGGTGCTACAAAAGCTAATAAGATAATAAATGGCACAGCTCTAAAAATAGAAACTATCTTATCGACAATATTATAAGCAACTTTGTTAGCTAAAATACCATTTGGTTTAGTTAGGATTAACAATAAGCCAAAAATTATTCCCAAGATTCCTCCAAAGATTGCAGCCCAAAAGGTCATAAATAAAGTTTGAAAGATGGCAGTACCCCAGCCTGCATCCCCACCCCAGCCCAGGGCAATTACATTAGGTAAATATTTTTCAAAAAAACTAACCATTAGTCAACACATCCTTATCTAACTTAGTTACTACTACATTTTTACTTTCCAAGAATTTAATTGCTTCTTCTTGCTTTGCTTTATCTAATTTTAAGAGAATTGCCAATGTTCCAATTGGTTGTCCACTTAACACTTCTACATTTCCATAAAGAATGCTTGCCTTAGTATCTAAAGCTACATCTAAATCCGCAACAACTGACTTTGTAACATCATTAATGTTATAGACTAATTGGAAAAGTTGTTCATTGTCTTCTAAATTACTAAAGTGGTAAGTTTCTAAGATATGTTGAACCTCCAAAGCTCCTCCAACAAATTGACGCGTAAGCTCCTTCTTTGGATGTAAAAATACTTCCCTTAAGTTTCCTTTTTCAACTATTTTTCCCTTTTCCATGATGGCAATTTTATTAGCCACTCTTTTTACTGCATCCATTTCGTGAGTAATCAAAACTACAGTTAATTGTAATTTTTTATTTAATTCGTATAATAAATCTAAAATTTGATTCGTAGTCTTTGGATCAAGTGCACTAGTGGCTTCATCTGAAATTAAAATATCTGGATCATTAGCTAAAGCTCTAGCAATTGCAACACGTTGTTGCTGCCCACCTGAAAGTTGAGCAGGATAATAATTAGCTCTATCTTTTAATCCAACTAAATCTAATAAGTGCAGGCATTTTTCTTCAAGTTCTTGATCAGATAACTTAGCATGCTTTAAAGCAAAGGCCACATTTTCTAAAACTGTTTCCTCATTTAAAAGATTAAAGTGTTGGAAGATCATTCCTATCTTTCTTCTTTTAACTTGAAGTTCTTTTTTACTTACTTCAACTTTTTTATCTGCAAATAAAGTTGTTCCATTTACTTCAATTGTACCTGAGGTAGGAAGTTGCAGAAGATTTATTGTCCTAACTAAAGTAGACTTACCTGCTCCTGAAAAGCCAATTACTCCGTAAATATCACCTTTATCTATTCTTAAGCTAACATCATTAACTGCCTTATTTTTACCAAATTCTACAGTAATATTTTTTAGATCAATTTGTACACTCATCAAATTTCCCCCTTACTTTGTATCCCACGCTGAGACTTCAGTGCTACCATAATATTTCTTAATAAGTTTTTTCGTTTTTTCTGTTTGGTAAGCCTTCACTAATTCCTTATAGATCTTTTTATTTTTATTAGCTTTAGCTGCTACCAAAATATTAATCCATTGCTCTGAATCTTTATTGATTGGCTCTACATAAATTGTTTCTTTATCAGTTAACTTAGCTGGTCTTGCATAAGTATTATTTACTACACTTGCATCAACATCTTCTAAGACACGGGCTGTTTGATCCGCTGAAACTTCTTTAATTTTTAAATGCTTTGGATTTGAAGTAATATCTGCAATTGTTGCTAGAGTATTACCATCCTTTAATTTAATTAAACCTGCATTTTTTAAAAGGTAGAGTGCTCTTGATTCATTAGAAGCATCATTTGGTATGGCAATTGTTGCCCCATCTGGAATTTCTTTAATACTGCTATACTTCTTTGAATATAACCGAATTGGAGCTATATAAGTTTTACCTACCGCAACCAAATCTCCCTTATTCGCCTTATTCCAAGCTTTCAAAAAAGCATAGTGTTGGAAAGCATTAAGATCAATATCTCCATTAGCTAATGCCTTATTGGGTTGATTATAATCAGTAAAATTCTTAATTTTAATATTAATCCCATATTCTTCTTTAGCATCTTCTGCCACACTCTTCCAAATCGCTGCATCTTCTTTAGTCTGACTAACTACTCCTACGACAATTTGTTTATCATCTGGCTTAGCTGAGCTAGTTGGTCCAAAACTAAACCAACCCGCTACTACAATTAACACCGCTACTAGCGTCCAAATTATCCTATTCCGTACTCTTTTTTTATGCATATTTTTTCCTCCCCAAACAAAAAAGCACTCGCCCTCAAAAGGACGAATGCTTCGCGTTACCACCTTAATTTACTATTTATTTACATAAATAGCCTCAACAAGTAGCTCTCTAACAAAGAGAATTACTTTGCTTTGTTAACGAGAGCAACCCCGTTAATGGCTTACCTTAAAACTCACCATTACCATTATGTACTAGTCCATATTCAATACTAATTCCTATCTATTTCCACCACACATAGACTCTCTAAGAGTGAAGTTCATATTTACTCAACTAGTAAAATGTTTAATATAAATTTGTTAAAATTATATTATAATCTTCTGGAGATGATGTCAAGGATTTTTTTCATATTTTTGAAATTGCTTTTAATCATTAAACCTAGTAGACTAAAATTACTAAAAGGAGGATTTAATTTTTGAAAAATTCTGATGCTCAAAAAATGGTTAACAGACTGGAGTTCCTCAGTACGAGTTTTAATCTAGTTATTGGCTGTGGAATGATTTATTATGGAACTAATCAAGAAATCAATACTTTTGCCCGAATTTGTCTTTTAATCATAGCTATTATTATCATTTTTCTAAATCATTATACTTCGACCTGGAAAAAAGAAATTCAAGAAAAATATGATATCCCTGATGAAGTAGACGAAAAATATCTTGAATCTCCCCCTGTTTTAATCGCATCATTAATATTTTTCATCTTTGTGATCGCAGTATTAATCTTTTTTGTGCTTCATCTTCATTTTAATCTCTGGTTCATTTTAGGTTTAATCTATACCATCATAACCTTAATGACCATTTTTTTAGATTTATTAATTCAAATCATTGAGAACAAATAAAAGCGCCTTACGGCGCTTTTTAATTTTGGTAATTAATTGTTTGTGACTTTTTAGTGGCATAAGAACTTAATTCACTACCATCTAAGTCAACTTTATGCATATCAACTGCAGAAATTTGATTATCTTCATAGGTAGTGTAGTAATACATTCCTGTTTCTAAATTCATACAATCAGAATAAATGGTATATTCAAATGAATTTGGTGCTACTTCATCAAGTCCTTTAGGCTGTGCTACTGATCCTAAAACATGGAAGTAATTAGTAACATTTTCATCTTCACTCTTACCTTTTGGTGCATGTTGCAAAGCAAAAGAAACTTTTACAAAACGACCTTCTGAATCCATTCCACCTGGTAAATTATGTGTCCCAAGAGAACGACTATAGTAATTAATATCTACGCCTGGTGCAAAAGTATTTTTAGGTTCACCTGGAGTAATTCCTACATAATTTCCTAAGTTTAACATTTGTTGTGGGAAGGATGGATTATTAGTAAGGGTATGAATAGGGTTATCATAAACATGAAGTCCATCAGCATCAGGTTCAACTACAATACTTGCTCCAGTTTTATCACCTAAAATCCAGTGTAGAGGTGATGGTTGGGTTTCCTTTGAAAAAGCAGTATTAGTAATATTAAGGTTCTCCATTAACTTTTTAGCTTCAGCCACAGTTTTAGCTTGACCTAAAATATATGGAATAAATTCAAAAGATGCAACGTTAGTCATCTTAGGATTTGAAGGCATGTAAGTTGCATTACCAGCATAAGCTAATCCTGCCATACCAAGTCCAGCTTCATTAGCTGCATCGAAATATAAAGGATAATCATTAGCAATCATTGCCATGCCAATAATGGCTAAATGACTCTTCATATTTGAAACTTCACTGAATTTAAATTCATAGTTTCGAGGTGTAATTGTTACTTTTTGACCAAAAGTAATTTCTAAGTCTAAATTACGTCCAAAATAATGATTGTCTGAACTATAAAGGATTCCTGTACACATAATTACTCTCCTTATTAAAATATTTCTTTTTACTCACTTTGAGTTTAACCCCAAATTTTCTACAATTTAAATTTTAACACTTCTAATAATTAATAATTATAGTTATTATATTATTTTTCAAAAAAATACTGCTAAACATTTAACGTTTAGCAGTATTTGATTTAATAAATAGCTTTAACTTGCTCTTGAATATTTTCTCTTTCTAAGAATTCATCATAAGTCGTATCAGCACGACTGACAATTCCTTTTGGTCCAACTTCAATAATGTGATTGGCAATTGTCTGAATAAATTCATGATCATGCGAAGTAAAAATCAAAGACCCTGGGTAATCCTTTAATGCATCATTTAATGAAGTAATGGATTCTAAATCCAAGTGGTTAGTTGGGTCATCCATTACTAACACATTAGCAGGTTGTAACATCATGCGAGATAATTGACAACGAACTTTTTCTCCCCCAGAAAGCACCTTGATTTGTTTTTCGATTTCATCCCCACTAAATAGCATTCTTCCCAAAAAGCCACGTAAAAAGGTATTATCATCTTGATCCTTTTGGGCATATTGACGCAACCAGTCTAAAATAGTGAGTTCATCATTATTAAAGTTAGCGTTTAAATCTCTCGCCATATAATTAAAAGCAGTTGTTTGCCCCCAAGTTACTGTTCCAGTATCTGGAGTTACTTTACCCGTAATAATTTCCATCAAGGCAGTTGTAGCTAAGGTATTTTTGGATAAAAACGCTACCTTGTCTCCTGGACGAACCATAAAGGAAACATTATCCAGAATTTTTTCGCCATCTACTGAATATGATATATCTTCTACTTTAAGTAAATCATTTCCTAAATCACGATGTGTTTCAAATTTTACATAAGGATACTTTCTTAAAGAAGGACGAATATCATCTAAAGTAATCTTATCTAATTGCTTTTTACGTGAAGTAGCTTGCTTAGATTTAGAAGCATTGGCTGAAAAACGAGCAATGAATTCTTGTAATTCCTTGATTTTTTCTTCTTTTTTAGCATTTTGGTTTGCAGCCAATTCAGAAGCTAGTTTACTTGATTCATACCAAAAATCATAGTTCCCCACATAAAGTTGAATTTTTTGATAATCTACGTCGCACATCTGTGTACATACTTGATTTAAAAAGTGACGATCGTGAGAAACAACAATAACAATTTTAGGATAATCAGCTAAAAAGTTTTCTAACCAATTAATGCTGTGCACATCTAAACCATTAGTAGGCTCATCCAGTAATAAAATATCTGGTTCCCCAAATAAAGCTTGAGCAAGTAATACTTTAACCTTCTCCGCTTCTGGTAATTCACTCATTTTACTTTGATGCACATCTTCTGGAATTCCTAATGATTGCAATAATCTTGAAGCGTCAGCTTCTGCATTCCAACCATCTAATTCCGCAAATTTTGTTTCTAATTCTGCCGCTTTAACTCCATCTTCATCCCCAAAATCGGGCTTAGCATAAAGGGCATCTTTTTCTTTCATTACTTTATAGAGTTCTTTATGACCCTGGATAACTGTATCCAAAACCGTAAAATCTTCAAATGCAAAGTGATCTTGATTTAAGCTAGACATTCTTTCATTAGGATCAATTGCAATATTTCCAGTTGTAGGTTCTAACTTACCTTCTAATAATTTTAAAAAGGTAGATTTTCCTGCTCCATTTGCTCCAATAATTCCATAACAATTCCCAGGAGTAAATTTTAAATTTACATCTTCATAGAGGGTACGACCAGATAAGTTTAAACTTAAGTCAGATACTGTAATCAAATGTAATAATCCTTTCTACTTCAAAACTATAATGTTCTTAGTATAGCAGATTTTTTTAAACTCGCCTAGGAGAGACTTAATGTAAACTGGTAATAAAAGTGAGTAAACCAAAGATAATTCCAGGTGCATTAGCCCAGAAAACCGGCCAATCTTTTTGTCTCTTTTTTAAGGCATAGATTGACCATAAAGTACAGTTAATAGCAGCTACCAATGGCTGAACTGGACTACCATATTGTCCATGTAAATTATTCATAATTTGAGGGATGTAAGAAACATACATCAAAATTGCAATAATTGAAGCTACTTTACCTAATATGCTAATAAATAAGGTTTCTTTATTACTATTTTCATTATTTTCCATAATATTCTTCTTTCAAAAATGAGTATATGGATTATTCTATAATAATATGAAAAGGTTTTCAAATCTTTCTTATAAAAAAATCGATACAGCTCTTGCCGTATCGATCTTTAATTTATTTACTTAGCTAAAATTAGTCTAAGTCAACGTTATCTGGGAAGAAGGCTAAACGTTCACCTTTACCAAGTTGTTCTTCAATTTCAAGTAAACGGTTGTACTTTTCAACACGTTCTGAACGTGCTGGAGCACCAGTCTTCAATTGACCACCATTTACAGCAACTGAGAAGTCAGCGATGAAAGTATCACCAGTTTCACCTGAACGGTGAGAAATCATAGTGTTGTAACCATTCTTACGTGAGAGACGAATAGTTTCTAAAGTTTCAGTAACAGTACCAATTTGGTTCAACTTAATTAATGAAGCATTACCAGCACCTTCGTGAATAGCCTTGTTTAAAAGCTTAGGATTAGTACAAATGAAGTCATCTAAAACAATTTGTACACGATCTTTGTGGCTTTGAGTAAACTTAACCATTCCTTCAACATCGTTTTCATCAAATGGGTCTTCCATAGAAATTAATTCTGGGAATTCCTTAAGTAACTTGTCGTAGTAGTCACTTAATTCTTCATCAGTTAAAACTTTACCTTCCAAGTGGTACTTGCCATCTTCCTTGTTGTAGAAGTATGAAGCAGCACAGTCACATGCAATAGCAATATCTTCACCTGGCTTGTAACCAGCTTTAATAATTGATTCATGTAAAGCTTTCAAAGCTTCTTCTGAGTTCTTCATGTTAGGTGCGAAACCACCTTCATCACCTAAACCAGTTTCGTAACCCATATCTTCAAGAACTTTCTTCAAAGTGTGGTATACGTTAACAATCTTTTCGAAACCATCACGGAATGAAGTCTTCTTAACTGGAGTAATCATGAATTCTTGTAAGTCAATACCGTTGTCTGCGTGTTCCCCACCATTAATAACGTTGTGGAAAGTTTGTGGCATTTCAAGATCAGTACCACCTAAGTAGCGGTATAAAGGTTGGTGGTTATCTTTAGCAGCTGCAGCAGCAGTAGCCATAGATACACCTAAAATAGCATTAGCACCTAAACGACCCTTGTTTGGAGTACCATCTAAAGCAATCATAGTTGCATCGATGTTTGGTTGGTCGTGTGGATCCAAGCCCTTTAAAGCATCGTTAATTTCAGTATTAACATTGTTTACAGCGGTCATAACTCCCTTACCGCCAAGACGTTCACCACCGTCACGCAATTCAACAGCTTCGTTTTCACCAGTTGAAGCACCTGATGGAACTTCAGCCTTACCTACGACCCCATTTGAAAGAGTAACAAAAACTTCAACAGTTGGGTTACCACGTGAGTCAAAGATTTCAAGTGCGTGAATATTTTCAATAACTGATTTGAGCATTAGTCAAAATCCTCCTTAGAATATGTGGCGAAAAATAAATGATTATAATTCGTCGTGCTTTTGGGCTTTTTGCCCTTTGCCTACATGGATTATTTTAATGCAACTTTGTGATGTTGTAAACTTATATTCAAGAAATAATTTTCACAAAAAAACTCTGGTCCTTAAACCAGAGTTAAAAATTGTTGTGCAATTGTAAAACAAAAAATTCCTAATGTCGTTGCTCCAATAATATCAGAAGGATAATGCGCCCTCGTATTCAAGCGTGATAAAGCAACCAATACCCAGACGCTCATAATTGCGACGAAAAGAATTAGCCCACCCTTTTTTCCAAAAATGCGCCAAAGCATTAATCCCATGATTGTGACACTTAGCACATGTCCACTAGGAAAACTATATCCCTTTCTAACTTCTTGGGGTGCGACTGGACGCTTTCTTTTAAGAGAATTTTTAAGTAAAATTCCCAACAAATCTGTAAAAGCCAAAGTTAAAACTACCCAACTTCCACTATAGGGATGATGAGTAGCAAACAATGTCCCTGCTAAAATTAAGTCCCAAATGACTATTAATTTTGGTTCATTCAAAAAAGTGATAATTTGCCAAAGCTTAGTATCACTATGACGAACTAATTTATGGTGAACCCAATGATCATAAAAATTAAATAAACGAGAATTTCTTATAGTAAAAATTAAAAGAGCTAGTACTAATCCAGTACTAATTACCTCTATTGGACAAAAAAATTTCACAGCTTTACCTCAATTAATACTACCAATAGTTTAATTTTAACAGCATAATTAAATAACGGGTAGCAATTTAATTGATATAAATTACTTTTTTTGTTCCTTTTTTACAGGTATATTACTTTCAAGAAGTTTTGTTAACTCCTTAATATCTATTTGGAGAGGCTTTAATTTCATCTTCTATACCTTATTTCTATTATTAATACATTAATTCTAAAAGAAAAAGGTAAGGATTTAGTTAAGGAAATGCTAAAAAAGTGTAACATGTTTCCTTTTACCATTTAATTAAGTTTGATAAGATTAAATATTCTATGATATACTTTTAATGTTGCGGAGAGTTGGCAGAGTGGTAATGCACCGGACTCGAAATCCGGCGAACCGATTTATATCGGCGCGCAGGTTCAAATCCTGTACTCTCCTTTTTAGTCTTTAACTTAGATAACTAATTTAACTAAACAACAACTCTAGAATTTTTCTAGGGTTTTTCTTTTATGCGCATCCCTGTAAATACTGAAACACTATAGATTTACGTCGGCTTCACACTGTAAATTGCTCCTTAGGGGTTGAGGTAAATTAACTTCCATTTTACTATATCTTGCTAATTATCCTTAACTACTCAAGATACAAAAACTGTATAATTTATACCAAAATTATTGATAAAATAAAAAAGTGTATGCAGTAAAGCACACACCAAGTAATTAACCAAAGAGGTAGTAAAAAATAAAAACCTTTTTGTTAAGCGCTTGACTGGGGTGTACTACCAATACACCAAAATTCGGCGCTTTTAAGTCTATTTGTTACCAGCCTTAAGGATTTGTATAATTCTTATTGCAAAAGTAATTATAGCATGAATAGGCGTTTACTTAAAGACTTTACACATAGTGTACGGTCTTTTTTGATTAGTTGTGGAATTTAACCTAAACGCATCTTAACAACGAATCGCCCTTCTAACTATGGGGATAATCAAAATCGAAATCTTAATTTTGAGCACTTCTCTCCTTAAAGTGGAAGCCCTGTTTCTTGATACATGGATCTTTTATTTTTAATGGGATCCTCAACGTTTCTGTAAAAAGCCCCATAATCATTAGCTCTCTTTCTAACAATTATGGGGTTCTTCACTTTTTATAATAAAATGCTTTTGGCCCTTACCAAACTTCATTACAAACTAAACTTTGATGATTTAATTAATTTCTCTTCTATTCAAAATTAAATGCCAAACAAAGAATCCAATTCCAATAATAAATGCTAACCATCCCCAAAGAGCCAAATCACTGAAAGTACTTGCGTTCACAATTGAAACAAACCAAGCTATTAGCATCATTATTAAACAAGCTATATCTCCAGCCATTTTTTTCTTATTATGAGTACAAATATAAACAATTCCTGTTGCCAAATATAAAATAGCACATAACAACCCAGCACTTCCACCGCTAAGATGAGTGATGCTATTTCCGGAAATTTTCCCAATCCCTACTATACAAGCCTGAAATGTAATAAAAACAGCAATTACGATTTGTAGAATTCCGACAACTAGTTTAGTAGTTCTCATTTCAATACCTCCAATATTTACTATTTCTATCTTCAGTATAGCACCTTTAATATCCAGCTTAAAAATTAAAGGCTTTACTATGACTATACAACAATAACTTAATCAGTGGATAAGAAATAAGATTGGTAGGTTTAATTTTTACTTTGTTAAAACTTAACGAGTCATAGAATGGAACAATTCCTAATTCTGGGTTCAAATTCTTATTTGGGTCTTTTTTATAAAGGTCTCTAATAAAAACTACTATCATTATAACTAACCAGATGGCAGATAATTTAATCATCATAAGAACATGTACTCTTAAACACGCTCAAATAAAAAAGACTTAGTAAATACTTTTTGCACTTACTAAGTCTTTAACTTTCTAGCTTTCTTGTAACTTTTTCTTCCTTTGCTTTATCAAGTCTTCTAAGTCTTTTATATCTTTTTGGCTTGCTAACTCTTTTATGAATTTTTTAGCGCTTGACCTGTACCGATAAACTGCGGCTTTATCCTTATTTTTGGCGTTCCACTTGTCTAGCTTCTTTTTTTGTCCTTTTTTGTAAGTGCTTTGGTCTGTACCTTTGCGGTCCTTGCACTTATATTTCTTATAATATACCTCCTAACGTATTTAGCCGACAGATAATTTATTTTATTCCTTTGGCTGTTTACTGTAATCCATGACAATGCGATATCACCTTCACTTGCGTGGAGAACGCGGTTATTTTCATGATGAAAAAGGAACACGAGCCCTGTCGTTGAAAGAAAAAGCAGTTGTTGACAAAGTATCAAAATTGTGGAAAAATAAAAAACAATAAAAGTAGTAGTTTATGAGGGAAAACAGGGCACTGTATCTAGAAAGTGATCCAATAGAGTGGGATAATTTACACTTATTCTTAAATTGCGGACATATACAGGTTAGTCAAGACATCGGTTCAAATCCGATCACTTTTAATAAGGCTAGGCACATATTTCATTGAATTATGTGCCTTTTTCTATGCAAAAAATCAATAAAAAAATATCTCTTGTATTGTAGAGTAATTTAAAAGTAAGAAAAATAGGGAGGTGTAAAAGTCAACAAAAAGCTGGGATCACCTCCAACTTACGTGAAGAACTACCTATTATTTTACCAAAAAATTATTAATATTTTCTGCTAACTCTTTAGATTATCTTTTTTCCTATAAAAAAATGCGCTAAACTTGATAGCGGAAAGAAATTAACGGAGGTATTTTATGGAAGAAAAAGAGCTTCAAGGCTTAACAGATGCCCAAGCTCAAGTCCGTTTAAAAAAAGATGGGCTTAATGAAGTTCCAGAACCTGAATTTAATTTTATAAAAGAATTTATGGGTAAACTATGGAACCTCTCTGCTTGGATTTTAGAAGCTGCTTTATTATTAGAATGTTTTTTAGGAAAATGGATTCAGTCACTCTTTGTATTATTAATGTTGCTTTTTGCAGCATTTAATGGGGCTACTCAAAAGAAAAAGTCTCGCAAAGTTTTAAATACCATTTCCCATGAACTCACACCTACTGTTGCCGTTAAAAGAAGCGGAAAATGGATTAAGATTAACTCCAAATACTTGGTTGTTGGCGACTTAATTAGTTTAAAACGTGGGGATGTTTTAGCAGCTGACGTCAAGATTGCTCAAGGACAAATTGCTGTAGACGAAAGTTCAATTACTGGTGAATCTAAAGAAATCACCAAAAATGTCGGTGAGACTGCCTATGCGGGCACTACAGTTGTTAGCGGGGATGCACAAGCTTATGTCACTGCAACCGGTAGCAATTCTCGTTCAGGAAAAACTATCAATTTAATTAACCAATCAGCTGCTCCTGGACACTTGCAACAATTACTTACTAAGATTATCTACTATCTTTGCTTATTAGATGGTGTTTTAACCTTAATTTTAATTATCGCTGCTTTAATTCGTGGCAAAAATGTTATTGACATGTTACCGTTCTTAGCAATGATGTTTATTGCCTCAATTCCGGTAGCAATGCCATCTACTTTTGCCCTTTCAAACTCATTTGAAGCAACTCGTTTGAGTCATGAGGGAGTTTTGACATCTGATTTAACTGGTATTCAAGACGCAGCCAATTTAAATGTTCTTTTACTTGATAAAACGGGTACGATCACTGAAAATAAAACTGCAGTTGCTAGTTGGGATAACGTCTCTACTCTTCCAAGCAAGGAAGTCTTATCCCTCGCTGGTGCTGCTACAGATAAACGTAGCCCAAGTATTATCGATCAAGCAATCGATGATTACCTTGCTCAAGAAAACATTACTGCTGCAGTTCCAAGCAAATTTGTACCTTTTACTTCAAATACAGGTTATTCCATGGCCGAAGTTGATGGTAAAAATATCAAACTTGGATCATTTAAACAACTTTCTAAGATTGACCCTAGCGCCGATGAAAAAGTCAAAAATATTAACTTTGAAGCTGGTCGCTCAGTAGCAGTTTTAATTGATGACAAATTAGCAGGTATTTTCATTTTGCAAGATAAAGTGCGTGAAGATTCCGCTAGCGCCCTTAAAGAGTTAAAGCGACGCGGTATTCAACCAATTATGCTTACTGGTGACAACCAAAAAACTGCCGCCGCTGTTGCTAAACAAGTTGGTCTTCAAGGAAAAGTCATCTCAATTCAGGATTTTAATAAAGATACTGATATTAAAGACTTAGCAGGAATTGCCGATGTTTTACCTGAAGACAAGTTACGCGTAGTAAAAACGCTCCAACAAGATGGCTACATCGTTGGTATGACCGGTGATGGAGTTAATGATGCACCTGCATTAAAACAAGCCGAAGTCGGGATTGCTGTTTCAAATGCAGCTGATGTTGCTAAAAAAAGTGGTAAAATGGTGCTTTTAGACGATGGCTTAACACCAATTGTGAAAATCCTCGATGCTGGACACCGTGTTTACCAAAGAATGACTACTTGGTCTCTTACCAAGCTTTCTCGTACTGCTGAATTGACCATGCTTTTAACTTTTGGCTTCTTATTCTTCGATTATATTCCAATGGCCTTAAACGCCATGGTTATTTACACGATCATGAACAACATGGTTACAATGATGATTGGGACTGATAACACCTATATTACTTATAAACCGGAAAGCTGGAATATGGCAAAACTTGCCAAAATTGCTTTTTCACTTGCTGCCGGCTGGACAGTTATTGGCTTTAGTTTTGTTTGGTACTTAGTCGCGCATCATTACACAGCTGGCACTGTTTCCACCATGGTTTATGTTTACCTAGTTTTAAGTGCGATGCTAATTGTTTTAATTACTAGAACTAAAAAGTTTTTCTGGCAATCTCATCCCTCTAAGATGGTTGGAGTTGTGCAAATCATTGATGTGTTATTAACCTTTATCTTGGCACTCTTTGGTCTAGCAATGACGAAAATCACTCTAGTAAACCTCGGCATTACCATTGTAATTGCCTTAATTGCAGCTATTCTCATTGACTTAATCTACCAACCAATTATGAAAAACAAATAATTAAAAGAGTTAGCGAATGCTAACTCTTTTTTGATAGGTTAAAAATGTGAAGTTATATTTATTGTTCACATCAACCCAATGGCACTCCTCATTTATCAACTCAAACTTAGAGTACTCTATCTCTGGCATCTTTACATCCCCTCTAACATAAGCTTGAATTATCGTTCTTTCTAAAACACTTACTTCATCCTTAAATTCTTTAAATAAACTTGTACCGCCAATAACCCAAATTAGACAACCCTCTTGGCTCTCTATCCACCTACGCAATTGTCTAATATTTCTAAAAATTTTTACTATTTCACTATTTTTATATTTTTCTTTTAACTCTGTATTAGTTGTTATAACAACATGCAGTCTTTCAGGTAAAAGTTGGGGTAAACTTTCAAAAGTTTTTCTCCCCATTATAATTGAGTGACCCAACGTCTTTTCCCTAAAATGTTTTAAATCAGCTGGCAGCTGCCAAGGTAATTTACCTTGATAACCAATATTACCATCTAAATCTTCTGACCATATAAAACCAAGCATTTTTCCTCTCCCTACTACCTCAATTTCATAAATCTTTAAAATTATGTTAAAATTATTCAGTCAAATAATATAACAATAAAGGAGAAAAGTTAATGATTTGGACTTGGGATGTTATCCGACGTATCATTGAAGTTTTGTGGCTAATCAATGATGCTTTTGCTATCTGGACAGTTTTTCGTAGCAAACGTGACATTGCCTCAACCTGGGCTTGGCTACTAGTGTTATGTATCTTTCCTTACGTTGGTTTTATTTTATACCTCTTTGTTGGACGACAATTATCTCATGATGATATTTTTATTATCCAACAAGAACAAGAAAAGATTCGGCAAAAATTTTTAAATGAGCAACACAAACTTCTAAAGGAAAAAGATTTACTTCCTAAAAATGATAGTCATCAACGTTCACGAATGTTGGTAGATTTAAACCTCAATAATGACGATGCTATCTTAACTTTCAATAATAAAGTTAATGTCTTTATAAGTGGACCAAAACTTTTTGATAATATTATTGAAAATATTAATCAAGCTAAAATTTCAGTTGATGTGGAATTTTATACTTTTTACTCTGATGACCTAGGTAAAAGAGTACTTACTGCCTTAGAAAATGCCGCTGAGCGTGGCGTTAAAGTTCGCGTTTTATATGATACCAGTGGTTCAAGAGGAACACATCCTAAATTTTTTAAGCATCTAGAAGAATTGGGTGGCTACGCACAAGCTTTTATCTCTGATTCTGGCAATCACTTTTTTACCACTCCAAGACTTAACTATCACTTACATCGAAAACTTGTGATTATTGACCACAAGATTGGGTACATTGGTGGCTATAACATTGGCGATCAATATGTTAACAAGAGTGCAAAATTTGGTCATTGGCGTGATACTCACTTACGTGTCGTCGGTCAAGCGGCTGTAATGATGGAAATTCGTTTTGCAATGGATTGGAATACTACCTGTCGTAAAACCCACTTACCTAAGTTTGATATTGAAAAAGAAATTGCTAACTTCAAGCTTCAACCACCAACTGATGATCCAAATACTGTACCAATGCAAATTGTATCCTCAGGCCCCGATAGCGAAGATTATGGAATTCGCCGCGCCTATGAAGGAATTATTGCAACTGCCAAAGAATATGTTTATATTCAAACCCCTTATCTAATTCCTGGTGATCCCATACTTGAAGCATTAATCATCGCCGCAAAAAGCGGTGTTGATGTACGTATTATGGTTCCTTGTATGCCGGACCATCCTTTTGTTTATCGTGCGACTGAATATTATTCAAAATATCTCACTAGCCAAGGGATTAAAGTTTACAAATATAACGATGGATTCATTCATGCTAAAACTATGGTCAGTGGTTCAAATATTGCTTCTGTTGGATCAGCCAATCAAGATTTTAGAAGCTACAAACTTAACTTTGAAGTTAACGCCTTCACCTATAGTCCTGAATTGACTCAAAAACTAAAGGCAATTTTTGAAAATGATTTAAAAGATTGTACTTTAATGACAAATGAATACTTTGCCAAGCAATCTCACTGGCGTAAATTTAAGCAATACTTTTCTAGATTGCTATCACCAGTATTGTAATTTCAAAAAGTCACATCTCCTAAGTTGTGGCTTTTAATTTATCCTTTATACAAAAATCTCCCTACCAAATTAATGATATAGGGATTTAACTTATTTTTTTCTTGAGCCTTTAACGTCAGCAATTCCCTCCACTTACGTGGAGAAATGACTATCTGCTCAAGATATGATGTCATTTGTTAATAATCACCTCCACTTACGTGGAGAAATGATAAATTGTTCTTTTGATTTAAAACTCATCTTATAATCACCTCCACTTACGTGGAGAAATGACTAAAAAGATCCCAGTAAATTAAGCTTCGCTTCATCACTTTACTAAAAATTTTATCACTTTTAAATGGCTATTACTACAAAAGGTTGGCAACTAAGTACCAACCTTTTTCATTTACCTCATTACATTGTCATCATATTCTGAAATATGACACCATAGTATGTCTATTGCTATTATTATAACAATTTTATTTAAATTGTAAATCTTGGTAAATCATAAAAAAGCAAATTATTACGCTAATTACGTAAAAGACACCCGAATAACTTCGAGTATCTTTTTTGTAGTCAATTAACAACTTACTTAAAGGATTTCCAATGAACAAAATATATCTTCACAACCAACTAAAGTATATTACTTGTATTTTTATTTTAGCTTCTAAGTGTTTTTAAATATTCCAAGTATGATTTTGCACTTTTATATTAAAAATTAATTCTATGGGGTAAATTTTAACAGTTAGAGTATTTTTGTTAAATAATCTGTAACCTGAAATTGATATGAACCCTAAAATTAGGACATATTATTAATTAGCTTTGATTCATAATCGCATTCCGATATTCAATCGGTGTGCGATTTTTTAGTACAGTTTTAATTCGTTTAGTATTGTAATATTCAATATATTCTTTGATGGCTTCTTCTAACTCATCTAAATTACTAAAATTATTTTCGAATCCATAAAACATTTCTCTTTTAAGTATGCCAAAGAAACCCTCCATCATGCCATCATCTAAAGAATTACCTTTACGTGACATACTTTGGGTTATGCCATGATTTTTAAGCCATGATTGAAAGAGAGGATGTTGATATTGCCAGCCTTGATCAGTATGAAATACTAAACCATTAAGGGCCGGATACTTTTTATAGGCCAGCTTTAACATATCCATTACTTGCTTTAAAACAGGATGACGACTTAGAGTATAAGAGACAATCTCTTGTGTGCAACCGTCCATAATTGGGGATAGATAAAGCTTTTCACCATTCAAATGAAATTCCGTCACATCTGAATACCACTTTTTATTTGGAATTACAGACTTGAAATTACGTTTAATCAAGTTACTTTTGATCTTACCTACAGTTCCACGATAGCTTGAATATTTATGCTTACGTCTAATGGCAATGCCATATAAGTGCATTTTAGTCATTAGACGTTTTACTTTCTTATGATTGATTTTAAGTCCTTCACGTTGAAGTTGTGCAGTAATTCTTCTATAACCGTAGCGATGTTTGTGCTCTTCATATACTTCTTTGATCCTTTCCATGATATTTTGGTTTTTCCTATCTTTATCATCATGTCCTTGAACATAGTAATAATTACTCCTAGATAGGTGAGGAAGGTCAGGTTTAGAATTGATCACTTTAAGCACAAAACTCACAGTCACATGAAGTTCTTGCCTTAGCTGTGTGACTGCAGAAACTATTTCTTGTGCTTTTGGTTTCTGATTCTTTGTGCCACTAAGGCATCTAATTTTTTTATAAATTCGTTCTCGACAGTAAGCTCTAAATTCTTTTGTTTGAGGTCCTTGATTTGCTTTTGAAGTTCTTGAATCTGTTTGTCTTTGTTCTGCATTAGATCTTCTACCTTTCTTATGATTAATGACATTATACCCATTTTCTTTGTATTTGCGAACCCAATTGTAAAGCATGGCCCTACTACGTAAACCAAGATCTAATGATATTTGGGACATAGTTTCGTCTCCTGAAAGAACCCTTCTAATTGCCTTTTCTTTAAATTCTATTGAATAAAAAGTATAGGGCTTATCTAGGATTTCTAATCCATATTTATCGATTAATTTAAATAAGTATCTAAGACTATCAGAGGTAATTCCATATTCTTTTCCTAATTGAAGAGAAGATTTACCGTAATATTTCCAATTATTATAAATATCAATTTTATCTTGTTTAGACAGTTTAGTCATAATAAAAAACCTCGAAATTCTTGTCCGAATTTCGGGGTTCATATCAAATTATAAAATACGAGTACTTTTAAATGAATAATTTATTACTAATTTTCATTTTTCTTTTAACATTTCTTCTCTTTCAGAGATGTATTTTTTAATGTTTTCTAGGTCTTCTTGTGTGGCTAACTTTAAAATAAAACTTTTTGTAGTCGACCTTTTAACTATATAGGATTTTTTCTCTTTATTTTTTTGGTCCCATTTTTTATTTGCTTTAACTTTTGCGGGTGTTAATCTACTCATTTACTTCTCTTTCTAAATTTTATTACTGTTCCTTTAACGAAGTAAAAACAAAATCTTAATATAGCTACCACTAATATTATTAAACTTCCGAATAGTACGTAATCTAAAATTGTATTCATAGTATTAATTTGAAATGCTTGTTATAATGTTACAGTATAGGCAGAAGCTCTAACTCCCGGCTTTATGCTTATTTTCTTTTATATGTTCAAGCATTTCATTTCCTCCTGTCATCTATTGATATTACACGTTATAACGTGTAATATCAATATAAATAATGAAAATATTTATATTTACATACAAAATAACCACCTACGAATTAACGTAAGTGGTCAAAAATTAATAAAACATGCCCGTACTATCCTCACGTACAATAGCACTTTTATAAGGTATATAATACTACATGCCATAATTATAGCAATAATATTATTGTTTACAATATTAAAAATAGACTTTTTACTAAATATAAAGTCTATTTAACCAACTAATAGGTAAGTGCAATTAAATCATCAACTTCTTTTACGAATGCGACGGGAGCACTACCTATTTTTTTATGTGCTCTCGCCTTTAAATCTATGGCTTTTTCTTGCGATAGAAGTAATTGACCATGCACCGGCAAATCATCTGGTAGATCTACATTTAGGGGAAACTTCTTAACTTTTGATGTAATAGGAACAACCTTGTACATTCCATTACACATCTTATTAAATCCATTGTTTGACACTATCATAACAGGCCTCATTCCTGCCTGTTCATGTCCTCGTACGGGATTTAAGTTCACATAAAGTAAATCTCCCTTTTTTAAATAGTCCACCTCTTCACTTCCTTTCAATAAAAGTATAAATTTACAATAGCTCCCTTCCTTCAGGATTACCCCAATCGTACTCAACTGATTTGCCAGGATTTTCTTTTTCCCAATCAGCCCAATACTTTTTATAATCAAATCCCTCAAATAATTCTTCGATTGTTTGAGGCTTTTTTTTCTTTTCTAAAATTATATTTTTATTTTTATCAACTTTTATATTAAAAGTTTCATTACGGTCTACTTTTGCTTCTTCTAAGATACTCTTGGGGATCCTTACAGCTTGTGAATTCCCCCAAGAATTTAAATGAGTAGTTTGCATAGTAATCTCCTTGAATCATGTAATCAGTCTTTATATTAAGTATATCATTTTGTATAAACATAAATCAATCTTGAATAATTTTTATGAACGCAAAGAGTTTGAAGAGTTTCTAGGATATGCCAAAAATTATGATTTCAAAAAATATGTTTTTTATGATTTTGGCTAATGCTGGCACTAGGCGTGGAGAAGCCTTAGCTTTAACTTGGAAAGACATAGACTTTAAGCATAACCAGATTTTTCTAACAAAAACTGTGGCTTTATCCCTTAGCAAATCACCCGTCATCAATCCAATAAAAAACGGGTTATCTCATACAGTCCCTATGTCTAAAAGCCTCAAAAGTACTCTACTAGAGTACAAAGAAATTCAAAAATCGCTTGGAGACACTAACTCTTTGCTATTTCACACTAGAATACCTGTAGCTGGTAGAAAACCTGAAAACCAATTCCTAGTTAGAACTCAAGCAGCAGAAGATTGGATACATGAAATATATGATTTTAGTGACAAGCAAGTTAAGCACTGGAATGCTGAACACCCAGATAATAAAAAAAGCCATTAAGGAGAATCACTCCCCATGGCTTTCGTCATATCCTAGCCACTCTTCTTTATGAAGGTAACTCAAGTATTAGACCTAAAGATGTGCAGTATATGCTCGGGCATAAGTCTGTAAATACAGCTTTAGAATTTTATACCCATATAACCAAAAAACAAAAAGAAAATCTTTCGGATTCACTTGATAATTTAGATCTATAGTGATCTAAGCTTACGCTAAAAATAAATTTACTGCGTAATAAGTACTGATAGCACAGGCTTATCCACTATCTCATTACATTGTCATCGTATTTTACCAATGAAAAAATATCAGTATCTGGGAACTTTTCACGGCCCTTTAAATTCATTAACTCAATATAAAAAGCTGCTCCCACTACTTCACCACCAAGTCGTTCTACCAATTCTTTAGTAGCATGCAAGGTACCAGCAGTAGCCATTAAATCATCACATACCACTACTTTTTGACCTGGTTTAATTGCATCTTTATGAATTTCCAATGAATTTGAGCCATATTCTAAATCATATGAAGCTCTTTCTACTTCACGAGGTAACTTATGAGGTTTACGAGCTGGAACAAAACCTACTCCAAGCTCAGTTGCTACTGGGCAACCAACAATAAATCCTCTTGCTTCTGGCCCAACAATTACATCTGCTCCACGACTCTTAGCATATTCAGCTAATTCGTGAGTTGCTGCACGATACAGTTCCCCATTTTGTAAAATTGGGGTCATATCACGAAAGATAATACCCTTATTTGGAAAATCTTCTACACTTGCAATATATTTACTGAAATCAATTGCCATTAAAGCAAACCTCCATTTAATTTAAGTACAAATTGTACATCTTAACTGTTATATTTTACCAAAATTTTGTTTAAAAGGCATTAAAAATCTTGTCAACTCAACTATTTCAAAGAATTTTTATAGTTATCAATATAAGTTATTAATTGTTGACTAGGCAAACTATGCAGCTGCTTTGTAAATTTAATTCCTTGAGCGACACTTTGATAGTAACGAGATTGAGTGAGGGATTTTTTAACAGAATCAGTTATTGGGACGATTTTATCTTCTTCATATTTAATTAGTCCTAAGTCAAAGAAGACCCTCAAGATAAATAAAATGCTTGCATAATTCATCCCCAAATATCCAGTTACCTTTTGATAGTCCTCTAAACTTAACCCAGTATGAGCTGCTACATACTGCCATACTTTTCCAAATTCTTGGCGACTAGGTAATCTTGATAAAGTAAGAGCATCAGTTAAAAATCTCAAATATATTTCTTGGTAATTTTGTTGCAACACTTTCTCTAAAGCAACTTTACTTGCTGGAGTATCTAAAAGAACAATCTTTTCGTCACTTTCATGATAATCTTTTGACAAAATTACTTTTTCAGGAGCAATACCCAAGTTTTTAACCGCCCAATCTTTATTTTTGGCATTAAAAAGCAAATATTTGTCCGCAAATCCCATAATGTATGAATCTTGTCGCAAATCAATTATTGAATTCGATTTGTTCAACGTTACTAAAGGAGAATCATAATCAATTCCTTCAATCATGGCTTGCAGATTTACCTTATTGCGAAATTCATTTGTACTAACTTTAACATATAACTTATGAATAAAAGGCAACAAACCTTCATTCAAATATCCCTTGCTAAAACCTAAGGTTTTAATCTTACCTGTTGGCAATTGGCTAGTAAAACTCACATGGCTTTTATCAGCCCCAATTTTTCTAAAATTACTAATTTTCGGTGCTGTCATACTAAAAATAGGGGCTGGATTAGCTGTGCCATAAGGGCCTAATTCCTGAATTTGTTGGATAGTTTCTAAATTAATCTCATCAAGTGGTAATTCAAAGTCATATTCCTTGGTTGCTTCAATTTTTCCACCAGTAAAACTTTCTTCAAACTTCTGGCGCAAAAGTTCTAGATTTTCTTCTTTTAATGAAAGCCCACAAGCAAAATCATGTCCACCAAACTTTGTGAGAATTTCCTCCTTAGTTGGACTTAAAGCATCGAATAAATTAAAACCTGCTTCCGCTCTTCCTGAACCTTTTAGCTCGCCACTTTCATCCCTAGTCAAAATAATAGTTGGTTTATGAAGAGTTTGTACTACTTTATTCGCAACTAATCCTAAAACTCCTTCATGAAAATCAGGATCATAGATAACTAAAGTCGATTTATTCTGCCAACCATGTTTTTTTACTTGTGCTAGAGCTTTTTGATAAACTTCTTGGGTTAAATCTTTTCTTTCCTGATTTAAATCTTCTAGTTTATCAGCTAATTTTTGCGCCTCAGTCTCATCATCACTTAACAGTAAAGCTACTGCTAATGAAGCATCAGCTAATCTACCAACTGCATTAAGGCGGGGTGCAATTGCAAAACCAATATCTTCATCCGTCACCGTACCTAATTTTAAACCGGCATTTTTAATTAATGCTCGCAGCCCAGGTCGTTCCGTTTGATTTAAGACTTCCAGACCCTTTTTTGTTAAAAGATGGCCTTCTCCATCAACTCTTACCATATCTCCAATTGTTCCAACTAAAGCGAGGTCAAGTAATTCACGCATACTATCGCCCATTAAAGCCCTAGCAATTGTGTAAGCAACTCCTGCGCCACAGTAATCATCAAAAGGATACTTCTGATTTGGATAATTACAATGCACTAAGGCATAAGGTTCAGGCACTTTTTCTTGGAAAGTATGGTGGTCCGTTAAAATTGTATCTACTCCTTTGCTTTTTGCATAAGCGATTTCATCAACCCCAGTTACCCCATTATCTACTGTAATGATTAATTTTGTTCCATCTGCTACTATGTCTTCATAACGTTTCATATTTGGACCATAGCCATCTTTGAAACGATTTGGAATAAAATAATGGACGTCTGCTCCTAAAATTTCTAAGACCTCGACCATAATTGCTGTTGCTGTGATACCGTCAGCATCATAATCCCCGTAAACGGTAATTTTTTCACCACTATCAATAGCTTGGTTAATTCTTTGAACTGCCTTATCCATGTCATGCATTAAAAATGGATCCGCAAAATTTTCTTCAGTTGCCTTTAACCAAAAATCTAATTTTTCTGCGGTATTAATTTCTCGATTAGCAAGTAACTTAGCCTGTAATGGGGTTAAAGAATACTCACTGACCAATTCTTCTGGCATTTCCGGTGCTTGACGCTGCTTCCATTTCATTACTTTCCCTCATTTCAAAATTAAAAAAGCTACATAGTCAGCGAGACTAATGTAGTCTTTTTCTACTTTAATTTAAAAGTTTGCAATTTTTCTTTAGTTGCGTTTTCTGTTTTGATTAACTTTCCTCGCACTGCCCAACGATTTACCCCGCCATCAGCACAGGTAATTAAAGTTACAATACTCTTTTTCGTGTTATTTACTAACCAAACAGAAGTTGGATCAACTTTTTTCTTCCAATAAATTCGGTAGACATATACTTTCTTTAGATTAGTTAGGTAAACATCTTCACCCTTTTTAGTATTTTCCAGTGGAGAAAATAAGACACCATTTGCTGTCATATAGTGACCTGCTAATGGATAGTTTCCCTTCCCCATAACTTGATTAGCACGCATTGTTCCCCCACCTGTCGATAAGGAATCATCACTTAGACCTTTAAGAATAGGCAGATACATTTTTACTGCTGGAATTGCAATTGCTCCAATTGCATTTGAAGTATTCTTTACCCTACTTTTTGTTACTTTGCCAAAATCAATATCTTTTACTTTCGAGTAATCAAACATTCCTTTTTTCTTTTCATTTTTTTCTACTGAGGAACGACTGATGCTCTTCAAGGCTGTAGTTTGATTTTGCTTAACCATTGCATCGCGGATTTTAGGGCTAAAAATTAAAGCTACACCTACCACCAACAAAATTATCGCTATTACTCTTAGCCATATTGTTGATTTACTAGTTTTACTTTTCTTTGAAGAATCTTTTTTCATAAAAACAACTCACTCATCTTTACGTAAATTATCTCAATTTTTGAATCTTTTTCTATTATACAGGAAGTTAGGCAAAGTGTTAATTATTGAAAAAAAGAGTACCAAATTACTGATACTCCAAACTTTGAAAAAATTATTTATCTGGACGGCTTCACACCTATTACAGCTTGCTACTGCTATATCTACATTAAATAATCTGTAATACAAAATTTATAAAATTTGAGTACTTGTGATTTGTATAAAAAAGCCCTTGCATTTGAAACAGCAAGAGCACAACTAAAGCTAAAAAGCTAAACAGACACCTAAAGTAACCAGCTTTAGGTATTTCTTAGGCATGAGCCTCCTAATATGCTAGTATAATGGAAACCATATGAAAGAGTTTTCTCCAAAATAATAAAAGAGTACCAAATTATTGATACTCTAAAAATTTAAAAGTTTTACTTACCCTTGATGTCATCATCATTCATCTTAAGAACTGCCATAAATGCATCTTGTGGTACTTCTACCTTACCAACGGCTTTCATTCGCTTTTTACCACGACGTTGCTTCTCAAGGAGTTTTGCACGTCTATCAGGATCTCCTGTGTGAATCTTCCAAGTAACATCTTTACGATAAGGTTTAATTGTCGCACGTGAAATAATTTTTGCTCCAATTGCACCTTGAATATCAACTTCAAAGTTTTGACGTGGAATTAGTTTCTTAAGTAATGTAGTCATTTGACGAGCACGTGCTTGAGCCTCATCACGATGGGCAATAAAACTTAAAGCATCAATCGGTTCTTTGTTAAGTAACATATCAATTTTTACCAAGTTAGTTGCACGATAACCTGTAATTTCATAATCAAGGGATGCATAACCTTTAGTTGAAGATTTTAAATCATCAAAGAAATCAAAAATAATTTCAGCTAATGGCATATTGTATTTAACATTTACACGGTATTTATCCATATAATCCATTGTGATAAATTCTCCGCGCTTACGTTGACACAATTCCATAACTGGTCCTACAAAATCATTAGGAACCATGATTTCCGCTTTCACATAAGGTTCTTGAACTTCTTTGTACTCTCCTGCTTCTGGAAGATCTGCTGGGTTATCAATTAACTTAGTTGATCCATCATTCATAATTGCATGATAATCAACACTTGGCGCCGTCATAATTAAATCAATGCCAAATTCTTGTTCCAGTCTTTCTTGGACCACATCCATATGTAGTAAACCTAAGAAACCACACCGGAAACCAAAACCAAGTGCTTGAGAGGTTTCTGGCTCAAATTCCAAAGCTGCATCATTTAATTGTAATTTTTGTAATGCTTCTTTTAAATCATCATATTTTTGGTTATCAACTGGATACATTCCTGAATAAACCATTGGTGGAATTTGACGATAGCCTGGTAAAGGTTCAGGAGTTGGATTTTCAGCACTTGTAATGGTATCCCCAACACGAGTTTCACGAACAGACTTAATGTTGGCAGTAATGTAACCTACATCCCCAGCAATTAACATATCTTTCTTAACCGGATTAGGACTAGAAACACCAACTTCAGTAACTTCAAAGTCTTTTCCAGTGTTCATAATTCTAATCTTATCGCCAGGTTTAACAGTCCCTTCTTCAATTCTTACGGCTAAAACTACCCCACGATAATCATCATATTTTGAATCAAAAATTAAAGCTTTAAGGGGAGCTTCAATATCTCCTTCTGGCGCCGGAATATCTTGGACAATTCTTTCAAGTAATTCAGGAATTCCTTGGCCAGTCTTTCCAGATACTTCGACAGCGTCTTCAGCATCAAGACCAATCATTTCTTCAATTTCGCTCTTACACATTTCTGGATCAGCAGATGGTAAGTCGATTTTGTTAATGACTGGAAGAATTTCTAAATCATCATCAATAGCTAAATAAGTATTTGCTAAAGTTTGAGCTTGCACACCTTGAGTTGCATCAACTACTAAAAGCGCACCTTCACAAGCAGCAAGTGAACGAGATACTTCATAAGAAAAGTCCACGTGTCCTGGCGTATCAATTAAGTGGAAAATATAATCTTCACCATTTTTGGCATGATACTTAACTTGGACAGAGTTTAACTTAATCGTAATTCCACGTTGACGCTCTAATGGCATATCATCAAGTAATTGCTCTTTTAACTCTCTTTTTGAAACAGTATCAGTTAATTCCAAAATTCTATCAGCAATTGTAGATTTACCATGATCAATATGAGCTACAATTGAAAAGTTTCTGATATGCTTTTGGTAGTCTTTTAATTTTTCAATATCCATAAATTTCACCCTATTCTTTTCTAATTATAACAAAGCTTTATGGCTTATTTAATTACTAAAAATTAATTATCTATTGTGCTAAAAAGTTCTTCTATCTTAGTAGCAATTCTTTTTTGTTCGTTGAGTGGTGGGAGAGGAACAGGAGTATTTTTAACTACATTTCCATTTACAGCTTTAAATGTACTTCCTGTAGAATTAGTCTCAAAATATGTTTTAGCAGATGCCAAATAATAAAAAATATATTTTTTATTATTGATCAATCCGTTGATTCCAGCTAAACCACGTCCAATTACCATTGACCGATCAGTCAAATTTACATCCCCAACTGGAGCCCGGACAGCCATAAGAATATAATCTGAATTTATTAATTTTTTATCATCGGTTGTATACTTAGAAGACTTCCCAATTATTTCATCGGTAAATTCAGTCTTTCCCTGATGAAATTCATAACCTATTCCTTTTTCATTTACATTAGTACCTTTAGGAGCTTGTCCCATTTGAATATCAGATACATCCCCCAATCTCACCCATTCCCAACTATCAGGAATATCAAAAGGCTTTTCCTCATCTGTAATTTCAGGAAGCGGCTTAGTTTTCTTGATTTTCTTTTCTTTGATTAGTTGTTCTTTTTTAGCATTAATCTGCTCAACTAAAATACTTGCGGATTCATCATTTTTATCTTGGTCAACAAGCTTCCCTTGTATCCCTAAACTAAGAATCTTTTCTTTTAACTCTCCTTGTAAATCTTCATACTTCTTTTGAGCTTGTTCAATAGTATTAAGTAAAGCAAAAAGTTCTTCAATTTTGGCAGCAATTCGTTTTTGTTCGTTAAGTGGTGGGAGCGGGATAATAGTTTGGCCAAACTTTGTTCCTGATATTTCCTTGAAAGTAGTCCCAGATGCTCTTTTTTCCATATCAGGTACTCTAAACTTTAAAGCATTATATAAATACGAAGGCGATGTGTTGCCAAATATTGTTACTGATTTACACCCCTGATTAGTCGTATATTCAAAAGGAACTAAATTAATATAACCTATTGGTGCACGACTAGATACAACTAAAGAATTAGCTGGAATTAATTTTGCCGACGAGTGCGCCAACCCTTCTTCATTTATATATTTTATATTTTTACTTCTAAATATTTTTTCATCTTTTACTTCTGACATTACTGCTGGAGTGATCCAAGGAATATTTCCATTTTCCCAATAAGATTTTTCCTTCGTCTTTGGAGTACCACCGGATATAATTTCTCCTATTTCCCCCAATCTCACCCATTCCCAACTATCAGGAATATCAAAAGGCTTTTCCTCATCTGTAATTTCAGGAAGTGGTTTAGCTTTCTTGATCTTTTTTTCTTTGATTAATTGTTCTTTTTCTATTCTAATCTTCTCAAGCAAAACACTTGCAGGTTCATCATTTACATCTTGTTTAACCAGTTTCCCTCGCATTGCTAAATCAAGGATTTTTTCCCGCAATCCCTGCACATCAGCTTTTAATTTTTCTACCTTATTCACTAAGAACGCCACCACCTATAAATTACTCTTTAATCAATCTTATTAATTATACTATGTTTCCTATAAAAAGAAAAAGTAGCCACTAACAACCAGTGACTACTTTCTTTCTAAGATAATTTATCTTTTAAGCGTTCAAAAAAGTTCTTTTCTTGTGGGGTGATATTCCCACCTCCAGCTTTAACGAAATCTACTAAAGCTTCTTTTTGCTTATCATTTACCTTCTTAGGAATTGTAACATCTACAGTTACTTCATGATCTCCGTTACCTTCACCATTAAGCTTTGGTACACCTTCACCACGTAACTTAAAGTGAGTATTCGGTTGTGTACCTGCTGGAATCTTCAAAGAAACTTTTCCATGAACAGTATCAACTTGAATTTGATCACCCAAAGTTGCTTGAGCAAAAGAAATTGGAACTTTGCTGTAGATAGTGGTGCCTTGACGGGTAAATTCTTTACTTGGACGAATTCTAAACACAATGTAAAGATCTCCGTACTCGCCACCATTTTTACCAGCTTCACCTTGACCAGCCAATCTAATTTGTTGACCATTATCAATACCCGCTGGAATCTTAACTTGAAGAGTTTGTTTCTTATTAACAGTTCCTTTACCCTTGCAAGTTTGACAAGGATGTTCAATTATCTTTCCAGTACCATGACACTTGTCACAAGTAGTTTGTTGTTGAATTACACCAAATGGAGTTTGGCGAGTGACTGTCATATGACCAGTTCCGTGACACTTGTCACAGGTAATTGGATGCGTTCCTTTTTCAGCTCCACTACCATCACAAGTAGGACAAGTTTCACTTCTTGTATAGGTGATATCAGTTTCCTTACCTTTGATTGCATCCATAAAGTCAATCGTCATTGTGTAGTCTAAATCTTGACCGCGTTGAGGTGCAGTTGGGTCAACATTTCTTTGTCTTGAACCTCCACCAAAAAGGTCACTAAAAATGTCACCAAAACCACCAAAGCCACTAAAATCACCATAAGGATTGCCACCAGTAGCTCCGCCACCAAAGCCACCTTGACCATTTACACCAGCTTGTCCAAATTGGTCATAGCGTGCACGTTTATCCTTATCATGAAGCACTTCATAAGCTTCATTAACTTCTTTATATTTTTCTTCAGCACCAGGTTCATGGTTTAAGTCAGGGTGATACTTTTTTGCTAATTTTCGGTAGGCCTTACTAATGTCGGCATCACTAGCAGATTTATCTACCCCTAGTATCTCATAGTAATCATGTTGTGCCATAAATTTTCTCCTTCAATATTTAGAAAAGAAAAGAACTACATTCCGCAGTTCTTTCTTTTTATCTATTATTATAGCTATTTTACTTATCTGGGTCTACCTTGTGAAAATCTCCATCTACAGTAGAACCATCGTTTGAAGAACCATTGTTACCTTGATCACCATTTGGTTGAGGTCCTTGAGGACCACCTTGTGGATTGCCTTGAGCTCCACCATTTTGTTGGTAAAGTTTAACAGCTAAATCTTGTGCAGCCTTAGATAAAGCTTCTTTCTTTTCCTTCATTTCATCAAGGTTATTATCTTTTTGTGCCTTCTTCAATGCTTCTTGAGCATCTTTCACTGCCTTGATATCTGCTTCTGGAACTTTACCATCAACATCTTTCAAGGTCTTATCAGTTGTGAAGATTAATTGATCTACTTCGTTACGTAAATCAACTTCTTCTTTTCTCTTCTTATCTTCTTCAGCATGTTCTTCGGCATCTTTTTGCATTTTCTTAATTTCTTCATCTGATAAACCAGAAGAACTCTTGATAGTAATCTTTTGTTCCTTACCAGTTCCCATATCCTTAGCAGAAACATTTACAATACCGTTTTTATCAATATCAAATGTAACTTGGATTTGTGGAACACCGCGTGGTGCTGGTGGAATATCAGTTAATTCAAAACGTCCTAAAGTCTTATCATCAGCTGCCATTGGACGTTCACCTTGTAAAACGTGAACATCTACTGCTGGTTGATTATCAGCTGCAGTTGAGAAAATTTGACTCTTTGAAGTTGGAATAGTGGTATTTTTATCAATTAATTTGGTAAATACACCACCCATAGTTTCGATACCAAGTGATAATGGAGTAACATCAAGTAAAACAATATCCTTCACATCACCAGAAATCACACCACCTTGAATTGCTGCACCTAAAGCTACAGCTTCATCAGGGTTGATTGAGTGGTCAGGTTCTTTACCAGCCCACTTTTTAACTGCTTCTTGAACAGCTGGAATACGAGTAGATCCACCGTTTAAGATTACCTTATCAATGTCATTTACAGTTAAGCCTGCATCTTTTAAGGCGTTATCAAATGGAATCTTAGTCTTTTCTACTAAGTCATTAGTTAATTCATCAAACTTAGCACGAGTTAAGTCAGCTTCTAAGTGAAGTGGACCTGCTTCACCAGCAGAAATGAATGGAAGTGAAATATGAGTTGAACTTACACCAGATAAGTCTTTCTTTGCTTTTTCAGCAGCATCTTTTAAACGTTGAAGAGCCATCTTATCTTTTGATAAGTCAATGCCATTTTCATCTTTAAAGTTTTGGATTAACCAATCCATAATCTTTTTATCAAAGTCATCCCCACCTAAGTGAGTATCACCATTAGTTGAAAGGACTTGGAAAACTCCATCCCCTAATTGAAGAACAGAAACGTCAAAGGTACCACCACCAAGGTCGTAAACTAAAACCTTTTCGTCTTCTTCATCTTTATCCAAACCATAAGCAAGGGATGAAGCGGTTGGTTCATTGATAATTCTTTGAACATTTAAACCAGCAATTTTACCAGCATCTTTAGTTGCTTGACGTTGAGCGTCATTAAAGTAAGCAGGTACTGTAATAACTGCATCGGTTACTTCTTCACCTAAGTAGTCTTCTGCAAACTTTTTAATGTATTGTAAAATCATTGCAGAGATTTCTTGTGGAGTATATTCCTTGTCTCCAACTTTAACCTTGTAACCATCTTCACCCATATGACTCTTAATTGAAATCACTGTATTAGGATTAGTAATTGCTTGACGCTTTGCTACTTCCCCTACCTGAATTTCACCATCTTTAAATGAAACAACGGATGGAGTGGTACGGTTACCTTCTGGATTAGTAATAATTTTAGGTTGGTTACCTTCAAGTACTGCTACTGCTGAGTTAGTAGTACCTAAGTCAATACCGATAACTTTTGACATCTTATAAGCTTCCTTTCATTACTGAGCTACAACTACCATAGCTGGTCTTAGCGTACGATCTTTATATTTATACCCTTTTTGTAAAACTTGAACTACATGATCAGTAGGATGGTCATCATCAGCTGCTACTGTTTGAACTGCTTGATGCAAAGTAGGATCAAAAGCAGCTCCTTTGGCTTCAATCTCTTCTATACCATGATCGTTTAAGGCTTTTACTAAAGCATCTAAAGTCATTTGGACACCCTTTTGAAGTTGCTTAGCAGCTTCATCATCTGCCTTAACTGCTAATGCTCTTTCTAAGTTGTCTACTGCAGGCAAAACATCTTTAGCTAAATTTTGAGCCTCATATTTTATTAATTGAGCTCGTTCTTTAGTATAACGATTTTGCATATTTTGAATTTCTGCTTGACTTCTAAGATAACTATCTTCAAGCTTTTGATTTTTAGCAGTTAATTCATCCACCTTAGCTTGTAATGCTAAAATTTTTGGATCTTCTGCTTGTTTTTTAGAATCTACTTCTTGTTTCTTATCTTCTGCTTCATCTGGAGTAACTTTATTTTTCAAGTCTTCTTCTTTAGGAAATTCTTCTTTACTCACAGCTAGCCTCCTTTAATTTAGCCTTCCATAATAATCAAGTAATTTCTGTGCTAATTCTGTCCGAAAAGAATCAAGCAACCCAATCATTTGTGAATAAGGCATATTTGTCGGACCTAAAAGAGCAATTGTACCTCTTCCATATTTTCCCACCGTATAATGAGCAGTTAATAAACTGTAATTATCTAGTAAGCTAGAAGGTAAGTCACTTCCTAAAGTAACTTGAACTCTGTGGGAATCAGGACTTTGAGAACTAAGACCAATTAATCTACAAATTTCATCATTTTTATCAAGTAACTCATATAAAGATTTTATTTGTCTAACATCTTTATTTTCTGAATTATTAAATAAGTTAATTTGACCATCTACATATAATTCTTCACTAAGTGAATCTTTTATCACATCTTCAAGAAGTTTTAGGACTTCTGGTGATGAGCCTCTTAAAAGTAGATGCTGCGCAATTTCTTGCATCATTGCTTGATTAATCGCAGTCACAGGCTTCCCTACAACTTGCTTATTAATTAAGCTAACAGCTTCTTCAATTTCTTGCCCACTAATCTTAGTAGGTAAAGAATAAATTTGATTCTTAACATTGCCATCATCTGTAACTAAAATCGCCATTACTTGACGTGCAGATAATGGTACAATTCTAAAACCGGTAATCAACCTACCATCAGTTTCAGGACCTGCAGCAAAGGCAGTATAATTAGTCAAATCTGACAAAATCTTAGCGGCTTCTTGTACAATCTGATTAACTTGACTAAAAGGTTGATCTAAGTGTAATCCTATCTTGTCATACACCTTTGTCGGTATTTGAACCGGATCAACTAAATTATCAAGATAATAGCGATAGCCATCGCTAGAGGGAATACGTCCACTTGAAGAATGAGTTTTTTCAAGTAAGCCCTTTTCTTCTAGGACTGCCATTTCATTGCGAATCGTTGCACTTGAAACTTTAATTGGCAGTTGAGTCATCACGGTTTTAGAACCAACTGGTTCATTTGTTTGAGCAAAGTCTTGAATAATCATCTTCAAGATTAACTCTTGCCGTTTAGTCAACATTTTATCGCCCCTTTATTAGCACTCAAGTTTTATCTGTGCTAACTATTTATTATGATACTAATAAATTAGCAAAAAAGCAAGCTAAGTGCTAAAATATAAAAATTATTTATCTTTAAAGTATTGCTTAATATTTCTTTCGTCACTTTTTAGTTGCTTTATTAGATTTTCAACGCCATCAAATTTGACATTGTCTCGCATAAATTTATACCAAGCAACAGTTAATTCTTTTCCATATGCTTCTTCATCAAAGCCAAAGAGATGGGTTTCAATAGTTAAATTTTTATTTTCAAATGTATCGTTATAGCCGACACTTGTCATTGCTTCATACCACTTGCCATCAATTTTAGCCTTAGTGGCATAGACCCCTGGTTTAGGTAAAACCTTTTTCCCAGAAATATCAATATTAGCTGTTGGAAATCCTAGCTCATGACCTCTTCTAAAACCATGGACAATTTCACCTGTTATTTCATACGGGTGCCCTAATAGCTGAGCAGCCAGACTCATTTCTCCATTCTTAATAGCTTCTCTTATTCTACTTGAACTAATCTTTTTATCTTTATAATTTTGCTTTGGTTCCATTTTAGTTACAAACCTTCCCTTTGCAAATCGAGGTAAATTTTCCATATTTGCAATATTTTTATTACTTCCATAGGTATAATCAAAACCTGCTATCACCACTTTTGCCTTTAAAGGCAAAATTACTTTATTGACAAACTCAGCAGGTGTAAGCTTACTAAACTTTGGCGTAAAATTGACAAATAATAAATAATCTACTCCTAATTTTTCAAAATATTTCATTTTTTCATCATTTGTTGATAAATATTGAACTTTTTTTGTAGTATCAAGTATTTCAAGGGGATGCTTGGTAAAGGTCATCACCATTAAAGGGAGATTTTTTTCGAGAGAAATTTTTTTACCATCTTTTATTAATTTTTGATGTCCTAGATGAACACCATCAAAAAAACCTAACGCAAGGACCACACCAGTATTTGTGACCTCTTCTTGCCAAGGATAGGTCAATGAAAGTACCTTCATTTTACCACCTGCTAACTATTTTGAAGTAACATTAAATCTGCACGATATTCATTACCCATCTTTTTGTAAATTGCCTTAATTTTTCCATTATAAGAAAGAGCTACTTTTTCTTCTGAGACTCCCTCTAACTGGATTCCAGCTCCATTTTTTACCCGAGAAAACTGCGCTTGCGATAAATCAATCTTTTTATATTCTTTGAAAAATTCATCAATTGGTTGGAGCCACTTTTCTGGTTGATCTAAATTTTCCTCAATCTCAGATAATGTTACTGCATGATTAATATTAAAGCCAGAACTTGCTATTCTAGTTAAACTAGTCATTACAGCTGGAACATCCAACAGAGTTCCTAAATCATTTACTAATGATCTCACATAGGTTCCTTTCGAACATTGAATTGAAAAATCAAAATATTCTAGTTTATCTTTTTCGTCAAAGCGTGGCTCTTGCGTTAGTTGATAATCATAAATAGTTACATCCCTTTCAGGTAATTCCACGGGAATGTTTTCACGGGCATATTCGTATAATCTTTTCCCCTTAACTTTAACCGCAGAATAAATTGGTGGCACCTGCTTAATTTTGCCAGTTATTTTTTTCATTGCTGCTTTTAAATCAGAACTTGAATATTGTTGCTCCAATTCAAGACTCTCCAAAATATGTCCTTGAAGGTCATAACTGTCAGTTCTACTGCCCAACATCCCTTCTCCAATATAAGATTTAGGTTTTTCATGCATCAATTCAATTAACTTCGTTGCCTGACCAATCGCAATTGGTAATACACCATCTACTTCCGGATCAAGAGTTCCTGCATGACCAATTTTTCTAATGTGGAGCAGCTTTCTTAATTTATATACACAATCACTGCTTGTCATTCCTCTAGGTTTATTTAAAACTACAATTCCATTTATCATATTTTTCCTCTTAAATATTTTCATAAAAAAAGACGTCTCTAAGACGTCTTTTTGTTATTAATTGTTACTTTCACGAGCTTCGTCATCTTTTTTTACTTGACGAATTAAGTTGTCAATCTTATTACCATAAGCTACTGAACTATCTCGTTTAAAAATTAATTCAGGAACTTTATATAAAGTAAGAGTTTGACCTAACAAGTGACGCATAGCACCCTTAGCTTTTTCTAATCCTTCAGCTGCTTGCTTTTCAGCTTCTGGAGTATCTGACAATAAACTGTAGTAAACAGTCGCATAAGATAAATCATTTGTGCATTCTACTGCAGTAATTGTGACATCTTGAACTCTAGGATCACGGATATCTTTTCGTAAAATTTTAGTTAGTTCACGAAGAATTTCTCCTTCAACTCTTCCAATTCTGTGTTTCATTGTTAAATACTCCTTTACAAAAAGAGTTGGCCTATTTTACAGGTACTTCTTGCATTTCATATGCTTCAAGTTCATCATCAACTTTAATGTCATTGAAGTTTTCAATGGTTATACCACAATCAAATCCTTGCTTAACTTCTTTAACATCATCTTTGAATCTCTTTAATGAAGCAACTTTACCATCATATTTTACAATACCATCACGAATTACACGAATTCCTGAATCGCGAGTTACATAGCCACTATCAACAAATGCACCAGCAATGGTACCAACCTTAGAAACTTTCCAAGTTTCGCGAACAGTTAAGTTACCAGTTACCTTTTCTTCATAAGTTGGTTCAAGCATACCCTTCATTGCAGCTTCTACATCATCCATTGCCTTATAGATAATGTTGTAAAGGCGAATGTCTACTCCTTCACCTTCAGCCTGATTCTTTGCGGTAGCAGTTGGACGTACATTAAAACCAATAATAAATGCATTAGATGCACCAGCTAACGTAACATCAGATTCATTAATTGCACCAACACCTGCGTGAATGATGTTAACTCTTACACCTTCAACATCAATTTTTTCAAGTGATTGTTGCAAAGCTTCTACAGAACCTTGAACATCTGCCTTCAAAACAATATCAACAGCCTTCATATTCTCTTTCTTCATGGTATCAAAGAGGTTATCAAGAGTTACATGTTGAACATTTTCACGTTGTTTTTCAAGAGAATTCTTAGCTCTTTGTTCACCAACACTTCTAGCAGTCTTTTCATCCTCAAAGACAACTAACTTATCTGCAGAAGTTGGAACATCATTTAAACCAGTAATTTCAACAGGAGTTGAAGGAGTAGCCTTTTTAATTCTTCTTCCCTTATCATTGGTCATTACACGAACACGTCCGTAAGTGTCACCAATAACAATTGGATCTCCAACCTTCAAAGTACCTTGTTGAATAAGTAAGTCGGCTACTGGACCACGGCCTTTATCAAGACGAGCTTCAACAACAGTACCAATTGCCTTTTGATCTGGATCTGCTTTAAGTTCCATCACATCTGCTTGCAGTAAAATCATTTGGAGAAGTTCATCTACATTTTCACCGGTTTTAGCAGACATCTTAACAAAGATGGTATCTCCACCCCAGTCTTCTGGAACAAGTCCATGTTGCATTAATTGTTCCATCACGTGATCAGGGTTAGCACCTGGTTTATCAATCTTGTTAACTGCTACAATAATTGGGACTCCAGCACTTTTCGCATGGTCAATAGCTTCAATAGTCTGAGGCATTACACCATCATCTGCTGCTACCACTAAGATAACGACATCAGTTACTTCTGCCCCACGAGCACGCATATTTGAAAAGGCAGCGTGTCCTGGAGTATCTAAGAAGGTAATCAAACGATCATCAACATGAACTTGGTAAGCACCAATATTCTGAGTAATTCCTCCAGCTTCATGTTCAGAAACATTTGTATGACGTAAGCGGTCAAGTAAAGTAGTCTTACCATGATCAACGTGTCCCATAATAGTAACTACTGGTGGACGTTTTACTTGATTTTCGGATTTCTTAGAAGCTTCCATTTCTTTAGTGTAAAGATTATCAATATCCGAAATATCTTCATGAACTTTTTCTTCTGCTTCAATTCCATATTCAGCAGCCAATAATTCAATTGTATCTTTATCTAAAGATTGGTTTTGATTAGTCATTACTCCTAACATAAAGAGCTTTTTAACTAATTCAGCTGGTTCACGGTGAAGTAATTTACCTAAATCTTGAGCATTCATTCCCTCTTCGTAAACTAATACTTCTGGTAATGGACGTTCCTTACGTTGAGTAGGTTGCTTTTTAACTTCAGTGTGTTGCATCCCTTTATTTTTCTTATTGCGACGACGACGTGCCTTATCTGAATGATCGTTTCGTTCGTGTTGATAAGTTTGGTGTCTCTTCTTAGACTTACCAAATTCTTTATTTCTTGTTGGTTTAGTATCTTTACCCTCTACAGGAGGTGCAATAATTGGTTCTGTTTTCTTCGGTCTTCTTCTTTGCTGTGAGTTGTTATTAGAAGAATGATTATTACGGTTGTTATAAGTGTGTCGATTATTATTTTCGTTTGACTTAGCACTCTCTACCTTCTTTACCTTATTTCTAGCAGGTGATGGCTTAATAATCTTTGGTCCAACAGTCTTCTTTGCTGATTGAATATGAGCCTTAACAGCTTCGGCCCCTTCTTTAATTTTAGGTCTTTGAGTTTGCGTAGGCTTTTCTTCTTTCTTTGAGCTCTTTATAGGAGCAGATTTTTGTGAATTTTGTTCTTCATGCCACTTACGGCGTGTTTCATTTGCACGTGCATCTAATTCACCGGCTTCAGCACGTTGTTTTTGCTTAAGTTGTTTTAACTTATCTTGGGCAGCAGGTTGTTGAGAAGCAGTTTGTTTACTATTATGATTTGGTCGTTGCTTCTTTGGTCGGTTATTTTTCTTTTCAGCTTTATCGTGCTTTCTAATCGCACCAACTGAAACCTTAATTTTACTTTTACCTGCTTGAGTTTTTGCAGAAGTGGATTTTTCCTTATTCTTTCCACTCTTTAAACTGCTAACTAACTTTGTAATCTGTGTATCATCCAAGGAGGACATGTGACTTTTTACATCAAAACCAAGTTTCTGAGCTTGATTTACTACAATCTTGTTTTCGATGTTCAATTCTTTTGCTACTTCATAAATTCTTTTTTTCGCCATCAAACCACACTCCTTATTCTATTTTTTTAACTATTGCTTGACTAAATCCTTGATCAGTAACCGCAACTATTTTGCGTTCTTTACCTAATGCTTGAGATAATTGCTTACTTGATAACATATCATAGATTGGAACATGTTGCTTTCGATTTAAAAAATTTAATTTTTCTTTGGTATTTTCGCTTAAATCAGATGCAATGAAAATAACTTTTATTTTTTTATGCATTAAGCCCAATTTTACTGCATCAAAACCAGTTACTAATTTCCCCGCACGTTGAATCAAGCCCAAAAAATTTAAAATTTTTTCTTCTTTTTGCACTTTTTAGTCACCAAACAATTCTTTACGTGCCTTTTGATGTTCTACATAGGCATACAATTCTTTATAAAAATCTTCAGACACTTTAATGCCTAAGCTTTTTTCTAACACTCTATTTTTTTGAGCACTGGCAATTTTTTCAGGTTCCAAAGAAACATAAGCACCTCGTCCCGATTTTTTACCAGTAGGGTCAACGAAAATATTCTTTTCCTTATCTACCACTACTCTTACTAACTCTTTTTTGGGCATCATTGTGTTAGTCAAAAGATCTTTTCTCATTGGAATTTTTCTTTTTTTCATAGCACTTCACCCATTTCTTTAATCTTGCGTTTCTTTTACTTCGTCTTCATTAGCTGAAGTTACTTCAGTATCACTATTTTCTGTTGTTTCTGTATCTTCAACTGGTTCTTGACTACTATCAGCTTCCTCAGTTGTAGAACTTTCTTCAACAAATTCTACTTGAGATTCAGGCTTAATGTCAATCTTATAACCAGTCAATCTTGCAGCAAGTCTTACATTTTGGCCTCGCTTACCAATTGCTAAAGACAATTGATAATCTGGTACAATTACCAAAGCATTTTTTTCATCTTTTTCATCACCGAATTGAACAGCGATTACTTCAGCAGGGTTTAAAGCATTAGCAATGAAATCAGAAGGATCTTCTTCATATTTAACAATATCTATATTTTCACCACCGAGTTCATTAACAATATTTTGAACTCTAGCACCTTTAGGCCCAACTAAAGTACCTACAGGATCAATGTTAGGATCATCTGTTTTTACTGCAATCTTAGTTCTGTCACCAGCTTCTCTAGCGATTGAAACAATTTGAACAGTACCATTGTAAACTTCAGGGACTTCTTGTTCAAATAAACGTTTCACAAGGCCAGGTGCAGTTCTAGAAACAGTAATCTGTGCTCCTTTAGAATCACTACCAACGTGAGTTACCAAAACTTTGATTCTATCTTGAGGATTATAAGTTTCAGTCGACAATTGATCATTATGGGGCATTACTGCCTCTACATTACCAATATTAACGTAAACAAAACGGTTATCGCGACGTTCAACAACTCCAGTTACCATTTCATCTTCATATTGAGAATATTCTTCAATAATATGATTTCTTTCAGCTTCTCTTAAACGTTGCATAATCACTTGCTTAGCAGTTTGAGCAGCAAGTCGGCCAAAATTCTTAGGAGTTACTTCAAAACGAATTTCATCTCCTACTTCATATGCTCCATTAATTTCTAAAGCATCTTTTAAACTTACTTCCAGACGAGGATCTTGAACTTCCTCAACTACTGTTTTAATAGCGTTAACTTTGAAGTTACCTTTTTTTTCATCAAAAACTACTTCAACATTTTGTGCTTGATTATAATTTTTCTTATAAGCAGCTACTAAAGCAGCTTTCATTGCTTCAACTATCACATCTGGTTTAATACCCTTTTGCTTTTCTAAGGTTGAAAAAGCTTCTAGCATTTCTTTAGACATAATTTTACCAGTCCTTTCTAAAATTCGACTGCAAAGCGAATGTTAGCAATTGCATCACGAGGAATTTCAATTTCTTTTCTGCGAGTTTTGATTTTTACATCTAATATAACTTTGTCTTCATCAAAATCCTTCAAAGTTCCTTCATACATCTTATTGCCATCAATCTTTTTATAAAGACCGACATGAACATATTCTCCCTTTGCCTTTTCCCAATCCTTTTCTGTTTTAATTGGACGTTCCAATCCAGGAGAAGAAAGCTCTAAGATATAAGGTTGAGGAAATGGATCTGGCTCCAATTCATCAAGTTTTTCAGAAACAATATCACTTAATTCAGCAATTTCTTCAATATCAATCCCACCTGGAACTCGGTCAACGTATACTCGAAGATAATATTGTGAACGTTCCTTAACGTATTCTACATCAACGAGTTCGTCTCCACGAGCCTGTGCGATGGGAGCAACTACATTTGCAACAATTTCAGTAACTTTTGCCAATTTTGATTCCTCCGTACTAAAAAGAGTGAGCATTTCTGCTCACTCGAACTCGCTATTCGAACTACTGTTAGGATAGCATAATTATCAATGTTTGTAAAATTTCTTACCTTAAAAAAGTGAAAGCTGATTTTGATCTGGCATCCCTTCTAAAACTTCATTTTTTTCAAAATAATCCATAATAGTTTGAGATACTTTTCCTCTAGTTGCTAAATCTTCTTTTGAAAGAAATTTTTGTTCAGTTCTAGCCGCTACAATTTGACGAGCAGCATTGTCACCTAATCCTGGCACCGCATTAAATGGTGCTAAAATTGTGTGATCATCAAGAATCTTAAACTCTGTAGCTTCTGACTTTTCAATATCTACCATTTTAATCTTAATTCCACGCTCTAAACATTCATTTGCAATTTCTAAAACGGTCAATAAAGATTTATCTTTAGCTGAAGCATCCATTCCCTGGTCTTGAATTGCCTTCATGGCTGCTTTTACTGTATTTTTTCCATGACTCATTGCTACTAAGTCAAACAAGTCTGCTCGTACAGAGAAATAAGCTGTGTAGTAAATTACTGGATAATAAACCTTAAACCAAGCAATTCTAAGGGCCATTAAAATATAAGCTGTTGCGTGAGCCTTAGGGAACATATATTTAATCTTTAAGCAAGAATCAATATACCAGTCAGGAATTTTGTCATTTTTCTTCAAAACGGCCATATCTTCCTCACTAATTCCCCGTCCATGCCGTACAGATTCCATCGTTGAAAATGCGACTTCTGGTTTTACACCCCAGTGAATTAAGTCCATCATAATGTTGTCACGACAACCAATTACATTCTTCAACTCACAAATTCCTTGATTAATTAATTCTTCAGCATTTCCTAACCAAACATCGGTACCATGAGATAGCCCTGAAATTTGAAGCAATTCAGAAAAAGTACTTGGATGCGTTTCTTCAAGCATCCCTCGAACAAATTTTGTCCCAAATTCAGGTACTCCTAATGTTCCTGTATTTGAGCCAATTTGTTCTGGCGTCACTCCCAAAATATCTGTTCCTGAAAAAAGCGACATTACTCCTGGATCATCCGGAGGAATGGTCATTGGATCAACACCTGATAAATCTTGTAACATTCTGATCATCGTAGGATCATCATGTCCTAAAATATCAAATTTTAAGATATTGTCGTGAATGGCATGGAAATCAAAGTGAGTAGTAAGCCAGGCTGCTTTTTGGTCATCGGCAGGATACTGTACAGGAGTAAAGTCATAAATATCCATATCATTTGGTACCACAACAATTCCTGCAGGGTGTTGTCCAGTTGTTCTTTTAACCCCTGTGGCTCCTGTTGCTAAACGCTCAAGTTCTGCCTTACGCAAATGAAGTTCATTTTCATCTTCGTAATGTTTTGCATAACCATAGGCAGTTTTATCCGCTACAGTGCCAATCGTTCCTGCACGATAAGAATTATCAGGGCCAAACATTACCCGAATATAATTATGAGCTACTGGTTGGTAATCTCCTGAAAAGTTTAAATCAATATCAGGAACCTTATCTCCATGGAACCCTAAGAAGGTTGCAAATGGAATATCCTGACCATCTTTTACTAATTCAGCACCACACTTAGGGCACTTTTTATCTGGCAAGTCATATCCAGAACCATATTCCCCATTTTCAAAAAATTCTGAGTACTGGCAACTTGCACAGCGATAATGGGGTGCTAAAGGGTTAACTTCTGTTATTCCTGATAGGGTTGCTACCAAGCTAGATCCAACAGACCCTCGTGAACCAACTAAATATCCATCTTTATTGGATTTTGCTACTAAACGTTGTGATATCAAATAAATTACTGCATACCCATTAGAAATAATAGAATTTAATTCCATCTCTACCCTATCTTTTACAATCTTAGGTAAAGGCTTACCGTAAAGCTCATAAGCCTTATCATAGGTAAGTTTTTTCATTTCTTCATCAGCATTATCAATCTTTGGTGGATATAAACCACTTTTAACTGGAGAAATTTCTTCAATTTTATCTGCAATTGCATTTGAATTTGTAATTACAATTTCCTTTGCAATCTCTTCACCTAAAAATGAAAAGGCATCAAGTAATTCTTGTGTAGTGTAAAATGGAAGATCAGGAATATTTTTATTTTTCTTCGTGTATCCTTTTTTAGATTCCAATAAAATTTTACGATATATTTTTTGGTGAGAATCAACGTAGTGTGAATCACTAGTTGCTACAACTGGAATATGTAATTCTTTTCCCAGCTTATAAATATTTCCAATGATTTCTTCTAATTCTGCTCTATCTTTAATTAATTCATCTTCAATTAAAGTTTCATAAGCAGCTGGTGGCTGAATTTCTAAAAAGTCATAGAACTGGGCTACTTCTTTTGCGGCGTCGTATCCTTTTTGCATCATCGCCACAAATACTTCACCTTCGCCACACCCGCTTCCAAAAAGCAAACCTTCATGATATTTATCTAATTCTGACTTTGGTGTCCGTGGTTCTCGATAAAAATATTGTGTGCTCGCTAAAGAAATTAATTTATACATATTTTTTAAGCCTTTTTGATTTAAGGCTAAAACAGTCATATGTGAGGGACGGGCACGTTTGTACACTTCACCAAATTTGGCATAATCATTCATTTTGCCAAGATCTGCTTCATTAAAACGTGCATAAAAGGCATCCAATAACTTAAACATTAAGTAGCCAGTTGCCTCAGCATCTTGGTTGGCTCTATGGTGATGTTCCAAAACAACATCATACTTTTTAGCTAACGAATCTAAAGTATGCCGAGTTTGTTCTGGATGAAGTAAACGTGAAACTTCCAGTGTATCAACAACTGGTTGAGTAATTTCTTCCATTCCAGCTCTTCTTAAAGCTGCATTAATAAAGCCAACATCAAACTGAACATTATGTCCACACAAAGGACGATCCCCATAAAAGTCCTTAAAGCGTTTGATAACATCTTCTTCATCATCGGCTTTACTTACCATTTCATCAGTAATTGAAGTTAAATTGATGGTTGTGTCACTCAAGGGATGATGGGGATTAATAAATTCATCAAATTTTTCAATAACTTCCCCATTTTTCATTTTAACAGCACCAATTTCAATAATAGTGTCATAAACAGAAGAAAGTCCTGTAGTTTCTACGTCAAAAATTACATATTCTCGATCACGATAGTCCATTTCAGTTGGATTTAAAACAAGCTTTGCATGATCATCAATTGCATTTGCTTCATAACCATAAAGAACTTTAATATCTTCTTTCTTCCCTGCACCAAAAGCTTCCGGAAATGCTTGCACATCAGCATGATCAGTAATGGCCACTGCCTTTTGGCCAAACTTTTTAGCTGCCTTAATGTAATCAGTTGCTGTAGAAACTGCATCTAATTGACTCATGGTTGTATGAGTATGGAGTTCAATATGCTTGTCTTCACCTACATATTTTTCTTGGCGACCCTTATGTTCGATAACCTCAATACTTCTAATATTGAATACCAATTCATGTTGCCACTGATCATCACTAACGCCACCTTGGATTTTAGCCCAAGTTCCTGGTTTGATGCTTTTATAAAAATCTGCCTCTTCACCTTTTGAAACAAACTTCTTAAAGCCAATCGAATCGGTATAGTCTGTAATATCTCCAGTAACAATAAAATTGCCAGATTTTAATTCCTTTAGTTCAATATTAAAAATATTTCCTTCAATCAGAACATTTCTAACCCCATCTTCTAGTTCCTTTATTTGGATAAATTTAGCCTTGGGGCTTACCTTTTTACCATGTGAAAATTCTCTTCGCTGAGTCTTTTCACCATTTGAAGGTGAAATGGGTGGAGGCGGAGTTTGCTCAAAAAGGTTTTGCATCGCTTCTTGATGTGCCTTTTCTTGTTCCTCTAAACTCTTTAAATTTTCACTTTCCTGCCCTGTACTAATTTCTGTAGCAAATTTTATATTAAAGAAACCGTATTTTCTAAATTCCTCATTTAAACCTGCAAGAACATTTTCTGTTAAAAGCTCTTCAGCCGTTTTATTTGTGCAAGCAATAAACCATTTATTGTCCTTTAACTTTGGGATCTCTTTTACCAAAACTTGTTTTTGTAATGTAGGTAATTTACTATTTTCAATTACATAATTCCAATAATCCGGTAAAAAATCACTTGCACCATCCTGAGTCTTAATTTCCAATTCGACATCTACGATATCAACAAAGCTAGCTTTTAAAGCCTCTATAAATGAATGATACGTTTTAAATTTTAATGGTGTACTTAAAAAAACGTGGATTTGCCACTTTTTTTCAGTTGCAAATACATCCACGTCTTGTATTTCCCCTTTTTGAAGAATGTCATTATCTTCAAATGTATCTGGAAATTTAATTTGTTCTAATAAATGTAAAAAAAGTTGATTTTTCTTAGTCACATTAATTACCTTAATTCAATTTTTTAGCAATATATGCGTCCAAATCTTCAAGTTTAACTTCTTCTTTTTCTTCAGAACCAGCTACTTTTACTTCAACGATTCCTTCACCGGCTTTGCGACCAATAGTAATTCTAATTGGGGCACCAACTAAGTCGGCATCATTAAACTTAACACCTGGGCGCTCATTTCGATCGTCGTATAAAACATCATACTTCGTTGAAAGATTTTTTTCAAGCTTTTCAGCTACTTTAGTTTGAACTTCATCTTTCATTTTCATCTGAATTAATTGAATTGTAAAAGGAGCAATTTCTTTTGGCCAATTAATACCATTTTCTGTTAAATGTTGTTCAACAGCAGCAGACAACATCCGCGTTACTCCAATTCCATATGAACCCATAATAACTGGTTTTGCTTTTCCTTGGTTATCAAGGAAATCAGCACCCATATTTTCTGTGTAGTAAGTACCTAATTTAAAGATATGACCTACTTCAATTGAAGTTGTAAATTTTAATGGTAAATGATCTACTGGATCAGGTTCACCTTCATTAGCTACTCGAAGGTCAGCAAATCTATCTACTTTAAAATCACGATCTAAATTAGCATTAGTAAATTGGAAATCTGTTTCATTTGCGCCAACAACAACATTATAAAGATCTTTAATACTTTCATCAGCTACGATTTCATCTGCCCAATCTGCATTAATTGGACCAACGCCACCCTTAGCACTACCAGTGATCTTTTCTAATTCTTGTGCATCAGCTGGATGTAAATCATCGGCATCTAATAAATGAGTTAATTTTACTTCATTGATTTCTTTATCACCACGAATTAAAACTAAAACTTTCTTTCCATCCGCAATAAATAAAATGCTTTTAACAATTCTGGTAGCTGGAACATCTAAGAAGTCAGCTAATTTTTCAATACTGTCTGCTCCAGGAGTGGCTACCTTAGTTAATTCTTTTGGATCTTCTGGATCTTGAGTAAAAGTATCGATACTCTTTGCCATTTCTAAGTTAGCAGAATATGTTCCAGTTTCATTGGTTGCAATTGTATCTTCCCCAATTGCAGCAGGTGCTTGAAATTCAGTTGAGTTTTTTCCACCCATTGTTCCTGAATCTGCAATAACCGGACGCACTTCGATGCCACAACGTTCAAAAATCTTTTCAAATGCCATTTTTTCATCATCAAATTGCTTATCTAATTGATCGCGATTTGCAGCAAAACTATATGCATCAAGCATAATAAATTCACGACCACGTAATAAACCAAAACGAGGACGATTTTCATCACGAAACTTTGTTTGAATTTGGTAAAGAGCGATTGGCATTTGCTTATAGCTCTTTAAATTTTTAGCAATAATTTCTGTAAATGTTTCTTCATGAGTAGGTCCTAATAAACTTTCACGTCCATGACGATCTTCAAGTCTAAACATTTCTGGACCATATTTCTGAAGACGACCTGACTCTTCCCACATTGTTGCTGGTAAAAGATGTGGCATCATCATTTCTGGAACATTAATTTTATCCATTTCTTGTTCAATGATGTTTTCTGCTTTACGTAATACACGATAACCTAATGGTAAGTAAGCATATACCCCAGCAGTAACCTGGCGAATGTAGCCTCCACGTAACATCAATTGATGACTTTTTGCCACTGCATCAGATGGTGCCTCTTTTAAAGTAGGCATAAAAAATTTAGATTGACGCATAATTTCTCCTCTTATTTATTCTAATTATTTAATAAAGTAGCGATAAATATCATTTCCCGTTACTGCAACAATCAATACTAATAAAATTACAAATCCAATCATATCAACAATGACCTCTTTTTCTTGAGGAATTGGTCTTCTAATGATTAATTCAATAATATTTAAAAGTATTTTTCCTCCATCAAGACCAGGAATTGGCAATAGATTAACAATCCCTAGATTGATAGAAATCATTCCTAAAAACATTAAAATGTAACTAAATCCCATTTTGGATACTTGGGCAGTTTGGGAGTAAATTCCCACAGGACCAGATAGCTTATTTAAACTAAAATGTCTAAATAATCCACCAACTGCATTAAAAATCATCCCTGTTGTAGTTACTGCTGTATTCCAGCCTTGACTTAGTTTTGCTCCTAGCGAATCATTAGTTTTAGCATAAATTCCTAACTGGTAAGCTGTTTGACCAGCTACCTTTTCTTTTTTAGGTTTTATTTTTAACGTTTTAATAGTAGAACCTTGTTTTACCTTAACTTTCATTTCCTTATCTTTGTTTGCACTAACAACTTCTCCAACCTGAGCAAAAGTTGAAATCTTTTATTATTCAAGGAAACAATTGTGTCATTTGGCTTGATTCCAGCTACTTGAGCTGGTGAATTAGGAACTACCTTGCTAATAGTGGTTGTACTTGGACCGGGTACAGTCAATGACCATAATAAAAATACTACAAAACCTAACAAAATGTTCATTACAGGGCCGGCTACATTAGTAGCTAATTTTTTCCAACTTTTTGCTTCTTGGAATTGAACATCTCGTGGTGCAATTAAAAGTTCTGTGCCATTTTTTTCAATAATTGTTGCATCATGATCAACATGATAAGTTTTTAGTTTGTTTTCATCACCATTTTCAAACCCTGAAATTGTTAACTTATCTACCAAATCACTTTTATTTACCTGAAGTGGAATACCCTCAATTGGCATTTGAGATCCAGACGCATCTATTCTTTTTACTTTTCCAGAATCATCTAATTGTAATACTACAGTTGTTCCTGGTTCAATAACTGCGCTATCATCAGGACCTGCTAAACGTACATACCCACCTAATGGTAACCAGCGAAGTGTATACGTGGTTCTTTTCCTCATTACTTGAAAAAGTTTAGGTCCCATCCCTATTGAGAATTCTCTAACTAAAATACCAGATTTTTTAGCAACAATAAAATGACCAAATTCATGTACAAAAACAAGGATACCAAATACTACAATAAAGATTAAAATACCCTTCATTTATTACCTGCTCTCTACATAATTCCTAAAAAGGCCACAACTGGTAATACAAAAAGCATACTATCAAATCTATCTAAGATACCACCATGACCTGGTAAAATTTTTCCAGAATCCTTCACGCCATAAAAACGTTTGTAAGCTGATTCTACTAAATCTCCCATTTGTCCAACAATTGATAAGAAAAATGCTAAGATAATTAAGCTAAGTGGACTTCTACCAGTAGGAACTAAGAAGACGTAGATTGCTGAACAAATAATTGCTGCAATCACAGCTCCAATTGAACCTTCCCAAGTCTTATTAGGACTAATTGCTGGCCAAAGCTTATGCTTACCGATTTTACGTCCTACTAAATAAGCAAAAATATCTGTTGACCATACTACAACAAACACATAGCACAATACTTGCAAACCTAAATGAGCATTTCTGACAGCTGCCATATAATGGAACCCTGTTCCAATATATAAAGCTCCCAAAGTGTAAACTCCTACATCATCAAATGTGACTTTATTCTTAGTTAAAACAGTTCTCACCAACATTAACATTACAATCATAAAGAATACATCATATCTATTTAAAAAATGAGGTAAGAAGTTAAAAAAGCTTACTGGAAGAGCCATTGTCAAGGTGGCTAATAAAGCTAAACAGAAATCCCAAGAAACTAAAATTTGTTTCTTCATCATAAAGATTTCACTAATTCCAACAGCGGCAAAAAGGCACACTGCAATATCAATCCATATTCCCCCAAACCAAACAATTGGGATGAATAAAATTAAAGCAATAATTGCTGTAATTACTCTTTGTTTCATAATTTACTTTCTTTTGTTATATTTTTCCAAATCGTCTATCGCGGTTATTAAAATCTGCTACTAATTCTTTTAAATCTTCTGCATTAAAGTCTGGCCAAAGTTTTTCTGTAAATTCAAATTCACTATAAGCTAACTGCCATAATAAAAAGTTTGAAAGTCTTTCTTCGCCTGAGGTTCTAATTAATAAATCAGGATTGTCATAAGGAGCTAAGCTGGCTGTCAATAACTCTTCAGCGAAAACTTTTTCATTAATGTCTTCTGGCATTAAGCTACCATCTTTTACTTTCTTAGCCAATTTTTGACTTGCACTTACAATTTCTTTACGTGCCCCATAGTTAAAAGCAAAATTTAATACCATTCCAGTATTATCTTTTGTTTCTGCCATAGCTTTTTCCATAATCTGGTAAGTCTTATCAGGGATTTCATCTCTAAATCCCATAATATTAACCTTAACGTTATTTTCCATCAGTTCTGGCATAAACTTATCAAAAAAATCAATTGGTAATCGCATTAGATACTTTACTTCATCAACTGGGCGACCCCAATTTTCAGTTGAAAAGGCATATAAAGTTAAAACCTTTATTCCCAACTCATTAGCTGCTAAGGCAATTGTACGGATTGTCTCCATACCGTGCTTGTGGCCAACAAAACGAGGTAAATGTCTCTTTTTAGCCCATCTACCATTTCCATCCATAATAATTGCAAGATGATTTAATGAATGAGATTTATTATTCATTTTATGCTTGTGTAATTTCTTTACTCTTCTTATCTGCTAATTCATCTACTTTTTTAGTAGAATCATCAGTAACTTTTTGCACTTGTTTTTCCAAACTGCGTTGTTCGTCTTCTGTAATATCACCATCTTTAGTTTGACGCTTCAAAGTATCCATGGCTTCACGACGAACATTTCTAATGGCAATTTTTGCTTGTTCAGCCAACTTACCAACTTGCTTTGCAATTTCTTGACGACGTTCTCCAGTTAATTGAGGAATAACAATTCTAATTACAGAACCATCATTTGCAGGAGTAATTCCTAAATCGGAAGCTAAAATTGCGTGTTCAATATCGTCTAAACTATTTTTATCATATGGAGTTACCATCAAAACTCTTGCTTCTGGAATAGTTACACTAGACATTTGAGTTAAGGGAGTTGGGGCACCATAGTAATCAACTTTAATTTTATCTAATAAACTTGCATTTGCTACTCCAGCTCTGATGGATCCAAGATCTTTTTCAAAAACTGAAATAGATTTATTCATGTTTGATTTTGCTTTTTCAATAACTTCGTTAGCCATTATTTACCACCTTTAATTACAGTACCAATATTTTCACCTTCAACAACCTTCTTAATGTTGCCAGGCTTATTAACATTAAACACAATTAATGGAATATTATTGTCCATTGATAAAGAACTTGCTGTACTATCCATTACCTTTAAATTCTTAGAAATTAAATCTAGTTGACTCAATTCATCAAACTTAGTAGCTGTTGGATCTAATTTAGGATCTGCTGAATATACACCGTCGACACCATTCTTGGCCATTAAAATTACATCTGCATCAATTTCAGCAGCACGCAAAGCAGCAGTAGTATCAGTTGAGAAGTATGGGTTACCTGTACCACCACCAAAAATTACAACTCTACCCTTTTCAAGATGACGAATTGCCTTACGACGAATATAAGGTTCAGCAATTTGGCGCATTTCAACTGAAGTTTGAACTCGAGTAGGTACTCCAAGATTTTCTAAACCATCTTGTAATGCTAACCCATTCATAATTGTAGCTAACATCCCCATGTAATCAGCTTGCGCACGATCCATACCTAGGTTAGCACCTGTTTCACCGCGCCACATGTTACCACCACCACAAACAATACCAATCTCTACGCCCATATCATGAACTTTTTTAATTTCACTTGCTAAGTGGCGAATAACTTCAGGATCAATCCCAGTACCCTTTTCTCCAGCTAGTGCTTCACCAGAGACTTTCAAAATGATACGCTTATACTTCACTTGACTCATAAAGTCCTCCTTATTAATTTTCTTTAATTTTACCATACAGCGACGCTAAAACATTTCTCTTTAATTTTACCATATAGCTAGCCTAAAATTTTATTTCAATAAAAAACCTCAGAAAAAAAGAGTAGCGAATATTCACTACTCTTTTGTAAAGTAAAGATTTACTTCATTTGTTCACGTACTTCAGCAGCAAAGTCTTCTTCTTTCTTTTCGATACCTTCACCAACTTCGAAACGTTGGAAAGCTACTAACTTAGCTCCCTTTTCCTTTAAAAATTCGCCAACAGTCTTGCTGTCGTCCATGATGTAGTCTTGTGATAAAACAGCAAATTGCTTATCAACTTGTGTATTATCATCAATAAAACGTTGCATCTTACCAGGAATAATCTTATCCCAGATCTTTTCTGGCTTACCTTCTTCTTTAAGTTCAGCCTTAATATCTTCTTCAGCCTTAGCTAAAACATCATCACTTAATTGCTTAGCTGAACCGTAAACAAGATGTGGTAAAGGTTTCTTATTTACCAATGCACGACTTTCGTTGTCTTGATCAATCTTGTGGTTCATTTCTGCTAATTGTTCAGTAATGAAGTCTTCATCTAATTCATCTGGTGAAATAACCTTAGGACTCATTGCAGCAATGTGCATAGCTAAATGTTTAGCAGTTGCAGCATCAGCACCTTCTAAAACAGTAATAACACCAATTTGGCCACCATTATGTTGGTAAGCACCAAATTCTTGATCGTCAGTCTTTTCTTCTAATGCAAAACGACGTAAAACAATCTTTTCACCAATAGTAGCAGTTGCATCAACAAATGATTGAGACATAGTAATGCCATCATCCATCTTTAAGTTTTCAGCTGCTTCCATATCTGCAGGCTTACCTTCTGCAATAACCTTTGTAGCATCGTTTACTAACTTAACAAACTTATCGTTTTGAGAAACAAAGTCAGTTTCTGAGTTAACTTCAGTAATTGCGGCTACATTACCGTTAACATAAACCCCAGTTAAACCTTCAGCAGCAATACGGTCAGCTTTCTTTGCAGCTTTAGCCATACCCTTGTCACGAAGATATTGAATTGCTTTATCCATATCTCCATCAACTTCTACTAAGGCTTTCTTAGCGTCCATAACGCCTGCGCCACTACGTTCACGTAATTCTTTAACTAATTTAGCTGTAATTTCTGCCATTAATTAAGTCCTCCTAACAGAACCAATAGTAAAACAAATTAGTCTTCAGTTTCTTCAACTACTTCTTCAATTGACTTTTCGCCATCAGCAGTTTCTTCAACACTAGCAGTCATTTCTGCTTCTACATCACTATCGTCTTCACCTTGTTTACCTTCGATGATTGCATCTGCCATAGCACCTGCAATTAAACGAATAGCACGAATAGCGTCGTCATTTGATGGAATAATTACATCAATTGGATCTGGATCAGTGTTAGTATCAACCATAGCAACAACTGGAATTCCTAAGATATTTGCTTCATGAACAGCAATCTTTTCCTTCTTAGGGTCGATAACGAACATAACATCAGGGATTCTAGGCATATCTTCAATACCGCCTAAGAATCTTTCAAGCTTATCCATTTCCTTAGTCAAAAGTGCTACTTCCTTCTTAGGTAATACATCAAAAGTACCATCTTGTGATATTTCTTTTAATTGCTTTAATCTCTTAATACGTTTTTGGATAGTTGACCAGTTAGTCAAAGTACCACCTAACCAACGTTGGTTTACGTAGTATTGACCAGCACGTTTTGCTTCTTCAGCAATTGAGTCTTGAGCTTGCTTCTTAGTACCTACGAATAAGAATACACCGCCGTCTTGTGCAACAGCTTTAGTGTAGTTGTAAGCATCATCAAGCATCTTAATAGTCTTTTGTAAGTCGATGATGTAGATACCGTTTCTTTGAGTAAAGATGTAAGGAGCCATCTTAGGGTCCCATCTTCTAGTTTGGTGACCAAAGTGTACACCAGCTTCAAGCAATTGCTTCATAGTAACAACTGTCATAAAAAATTCCTCCTATGGTTTCATTCCTCTCAGAAGGTCCCATTAGAATCAGACCAAATTCGGCACCGGAGATTCTAATCGCTTCTGATGTGATTTAAAATTATTGTGTAATAACACACCACAATATTGTAACTAATTTTTTTCATTATTTCAATGAAAAATTAACATTATGTGATTTTAGAAATTCTTCTTTCCACTTTCTCGAATGATGCTTAAACCAGTACTCGCGTTTCAGAGCAGCTGATTTATCTTTGAATTCTTCAAAGTATATTAATTTAACTGGACGACGTGCCTTTGTGTACTTGGCGCCTTTTCCGGCATTATGAGTTTTAATTCTTTGAGAAAGGTTAGTAGTAAAGCCACCATAAAAGCTTCCATCATTACATAAAAGACAATAAAAATAGAATTTTTTAATGGCATCATGTTGCTTTTTTGCTTCTGGAGTTTCTCGAATTATCTTTTTGATTTCTTTTGTAAATTCACCATCAGCGTTATGAACCAAAATTGGATCTACTAGCTCCACACCATCAGTCGCACTATTACGAATTGCTTCAATAACTATTAAATTTGTTTTTTCACCTCTTTTAGAAACAAATGGTTGCACATTTTTGACACTTAAATTATGAGTAATACAATAATGCATAATCTCGCCTAATCGTTCTGGGCGATGTACCATAAACATCTTCCCTTTCATTTTTAAAAGGTCACTTGCTACACTAATAATTTGCTCTAAGTTAATTTCTAATTCATGGCGCGCAATGGCTTTTCTTTTATCAGGATTTAAATGGTGGCCTTTAGGAGCTTTAAAATAAGGTGGATTGACAACGACCATATCATATTTATCTTTTCCTAGTTTTTGAGGTGCATCAATAGCATTCAAAGTATTAACATTAATTCTATTTTCTAAGTTATTTAAAATTATGCTTCTTTTTGCTTGGTCTGCCATCTCTGGTTGAATTTCTACTGCCTCATATTTTGCTTTATTAAAATAAGCCATATATAAACTTGCTGCTGCATTTCCACTGCAAAGATCAACTACTTTATAACTATCATGGATTTTTTCTTTAGCAAAATAAGCTAATAATAATGTATCTAATGAAAACGAAAAAGCATCTTTATCTTGAATAATTTGAATATCATCACTATATAAGTAATCAATTCTTTCGTTTTCTTTTAATAAATCCATTTCCTTTCCCTTCTTTCGCTTATTTCTTCATAGGTTATAATTATACTATGTATTTTAATCGGAGGAAAAATTATGTTTTACAAATTTATCAGGCCAATTGCTAGATTTATCGTTTGGATCTTAAATGGCCATTTGCATGTTTACAATAAAGAAGCACTGCCTAAGGGCACTTACATTTTAGTAGCACCTCATAGAACTTGGTGGGAACCCGTTTTATTTGCTCTCGCAGCAAGTCCTACTGAATTTATGTTTATGGCAAAAAAAGAACTCTTTAAAAATCCAATCTTACGTTTTATTTTGAATCATTCGCATGCTTTTCCAGTTGATCGTAAAAATCCTGGACCATCAGCTATTAAAATTCCAGTCAAGGGTTTAAAAAAGGGTAATTATTCTTTAATAATTTTTCCTTCTGGAACTCGTCATTCTTCAGAATTAAAAAGTGGTGCCTTTATCATTGCCAAAATGTCAGGTCGTCCTTTAGTGCCAGTTATCTATCAAGGTCCCCTAACCTTCACAGGGCTTTTAAAGAGAAAGCCTTTAAATGTACGTTTTGGTGATCCTATTGAAATCCCACGTTCTCAAAAAGTTAATAAAGAAACAATTCCTGGTCTTTATAAAGAATTAGAAACAGCTTGGAACACATTAGATAAAGAACAAAATCCCAACTTTAAATATATTCCTAAATAATAGTTGAGATTTGCGACTTTTTTTCAAAGTGATACAATTCTACTAGTTAACTAATTTTAAGGAGCGCAAAGAATGTTAGAAAAAACTTTTTATAAAATGATGCTTAGTCATTCCTTTAACTTCCCTGTTAAAGTTACTTACTGGGATGGCAAAAGTGACGTTTATGGGGATGGAACACCTGAAATTGAGATTACTTTTAACAAAAAGGTTCCCATCAAAGATATCACTGTCAATGCTTCTCTTGCTTTAGGGGAAGCTTACATGAATAAAGACATTGAAATCAATGGTTCAATTCAACAATTAATTGAAGGAGCTTATGAAAGTGCCGATAGCTTTTTAAGAAATTCTAAGTTTAGAAAATTCTTACCTAAGCAAAAGCACACTGAAAAGCAAAGTCAAGAAGATGTTCAACATCACTACGATATTGGAAATGATTTTTATAAATTATGGTTAGATCCTACTTTAACTTATTCTTGTGCTTACTTTACAGAAGATAACCATGACGATTTAGAGGCAGCTCAAATTGCCAAAGTTCATCACATTTTAAACAAATTACATCCCCAAAAAGGTAAAACATTATTAGACATCGGTTGTGGCTGGGGAACATTGATGCTTACAGCCGCTAAAGAATATGGCCTTAAAGTGACTGGTGTTACTCTCAGTGAAGAACAATATAAACTTGTTCAAAATAAAATTAAAGCTATGGGCCTAGAAGATCAAGCAGAAGTAATTTTAACTGACTATCGTGAACTTGGAGATCGTACTTTTGACTATGTAACTTCTGTTGGGATGTTTGAACACGTAGGTAGTGAAAACCTAGGCGAATACTTCAAAGATGTTGCTAAATACTTAAAACCTAATGGTACTGCCTTAATTCATGGAATTACTCGTCAACAAGGTGGAGCTACCAATGCTTGGATTGACCGTTACATCTTCCCAGGTGGTTATATTCCTGGATTAGTAGAAATCGTTTCAAGAATTGAAGAAGCAAATCTTCAAATTGCAGATATGGAAATGCTACGTCGCCACTACCAAAGAACTCTTGAAATTTGGGATAAAAACTTTAATAATGTGCGCGATAAGGTGCAAGAAATGATGGGTGAACGTTTCTGCAGAATGTGGGATATGTATCTTCAAGCTTGTGCAGCATCTTTCCAATCAGGAAATATTGACGTTGTCCAATACTTATTAACTAAAGGACCATCTGGTCAAGAGCTTCCTATGACACGCGATTACATGAGTAATAAGAAATAAAAAGCATCTGAAAAAATAACTCCCTAGATTAAAAATTAAGAGCAAGAATCCTATTTTTAGAAATCTTACTCTTTTTTTGTACCTTCTTTTTGTTGAAGGAGTCTGTTTACTATTCCAATAATTACTTAAGTTCATCATGAACATCAATGCAGTGTATAGAAAAATCCGTTAGAACAAACGAATTCTAACGGATTTTTCTATTTTAAGTATTTAATTTTTCCCAGATACTTCACTTTACTTAATTTTATTTCTTCGCCTTGTAAACACAATAAATAGCACCCACTACACTTAAAACTGGGAAAATATAAAAATAATTGGATGATTTATTCATCATAATCGAAACAGTAAAGAGTACTCCCATTATTGCGCAAAAAAATGCCCGTATATAATAATCTAATTTTAAATTAAATAATTTTCTTTTTTTCAAAATTATTGTAATTATGAACCAGACTACAGCTCCTCCAAGTATAAGAAGGTTAAGGTAAATTTGATTATTCATGAGTAATTATTTTAAAATATGAAAACTATAAGCTCCTGTATAATTATTGTCCCTACTAAAAACAATGTCATTAAGTCAAAATGGCATTGTTTTTAGCGTTTTACTTGCTACGTTTTTGTTTTTGCTTCATCATATTCATTACTTGATTTAATTTTTTGGTTGATGGTTTTTGTCCCATTTGGGCCATCATTGCAGCAATCATATCTTCGCTAATTGGTGGATTGTCTTCGAAGTATTTCTTCATATAGCTTCGTGCACCAAAGAAACCAACAACTAAGCCCACAATTAAGGCAAGAATAATCAAAAAAATGGCTAACGCTAAATTCATAAAATAAAACCTCCAAAACTTTTAAACCAAGTAAAATTTTACTAAAAAATTCTAACTTTTTAAAGAACTTTATTAATCCTTACGTAAGCCTTTTTTTCTTTGAGCTTCTTTAGCCTTTTCAGAAGTTACTTCTTTACCATCTTTATCAATAATTACTGTATCTTCTAATTGTTGTCTAAAAGCAGCCCGGAAGTTATCTAAAAACTTCTTACGTAATTGTTTTCTTTCTTCAACTTCTTCTGGAGTAAGTTCACGTTCTTGGCTTAAGTGATATAATTCGTTGATTCTCTTAGTTACTTTTTCTTCTTCTTTTTTATCCATATGTTATATACCTCCTAATTCTATCTTAAGTCTACCCTAAAATATCGCAGAAAAAAAGTTTTAAGTGTCTTGAACATTTGTTTGTGAAAAAAATAATTTTTTGGTACAATGACTAGTAAATGTATTGGAGTGAAACTTATTATGGCCACAAAAAATCAAAATTCAAAACAACTAGAAATTTTAAAATATATTTATGATAATGTTGAAAAAAGAGGATTTCCTCCTACTGTACGTGAAATTTGTCAAGCTGTAGGTTTAGCTTCCACTTCCACTGTTCATGGTCACATTGATCGTTTAGAAAAGCGTGGTCTTTTAATTAAAGATGCTACCAAACCACGTGCATTAGAAATTACTGAAGAAGGACGCAAAGCTCTAGGCATCAAGCCAAAACTCATTCCTATGGTAGGACTAGTGACCGCAGGAGAACCCATCACTGCAGTTGAAAATATTGAAGACTACTTTCCCTTGCCTCCTAATTTAATTAATGAATCAAGCGACCTCTTTATGCTTACCGTTCGTGGTACTTCAATGATTAATGCTGGTATTTTAAATGGTGACTATGTAATTGTAAAAAAACAATCTACAGCTCTTAATGGTGAAATTGTAGTCGCCATGACTATGGATAATGAAGCCACTATAAAACGTTTTTATAAAGAAGATGGTCATTATCGCCTTCAACCTGAAAATGATACAATGCCTGCTATCATCTTAGATGAAGTTACAATTTTAGGAAAAGTTATTAGTCTTTATCGGTCGCATATTAATTAATGAAATAGGTCCCAAGCACTTCTTAATATTCAATTCTAAATAAAATGCTGATATATCAAGGTTCATCTCACTGAGTAGAACCAAGATTATCAGCATTTTTAATATCTAAATATTTGTTTAAACTCTTAACTATCTTAAACTTTGCATCATTTTAAACATCGTCTTAATACTATGAGCTTTCACCTGATAGAGATTTCCATCTTTTTCAAATAGCATTTCATTTCCGAGAGAAGCATACTGCTCACTCACTGTAAATTGCATTGCACCCTTACCATCTTTACTTGGTAAGCGGTAATCTTCTAACAAATCAACCACTTCATTTGCAGTAGCTTTTGGCTTTTCGCCTAAATATGAATTTGCTTTTACAGTAAATGACCAATTATCCTTGTTCCAAGTTAAATAGCTTTGACCTGCAGCTCCTTGACTAACTGCAGTAGTTTCATCATCTAATTTTACAGTTGGTAATCCTTTAGTAGTCGCTTGATAATTAATCTTACTTGTAATTTCTTTCTTACTCAATCCAGAAATTTTTGTAAGTGTTAAATATGGATGTTCTTTCTCTAAGCTTGCATCATTAAACTTCTTTTTACTACTTCCCACACTATAGTAAACAGTAGTTGTATCACCCTTTTTAGTGTAATGAACATTAATATTTTTAGTTGCTTTTCCTAAACCGGAAGTTTGAGGCAACTCCATCTTAAGATCTTCTTTTTCTAGTTTAGATGTTAATGATGCAAAACGAGTTTTCTTAACTTTAGCAGGAGCTTGAGAACTTGGTGCAGAACTATGCTGACTTGAACTAGATTGTGTTTGACATCCTGCTAACAACATTATTGGCACTACTAAACCGAGTAATCCTATCTTTTTCATAATGATCCTCCTGTGAATTATCTTTGTTTCTTATTTTACTACTTTTTTTCAAAATTAAATAGCACTGTATCCTAGCTGATCACTAATATACAGTGCTATTTCTTTATTTAATACTTGCTAAGGCTTCTTTAATTGGGGTATCTCCACCACTCATCTTAATAACTTTATCAATAGTATTATCAAATTTTAAGATATCGGCTAACGTTTTAGCAACATCTGGAATTGGATTTGGCTTTAGAACTCCTTTATCGAGACTAATTTTTCCAGTTCCTTCTTCTTCAACAAGGTTAGTTGGTTGTAAAATTGTATATTTTAAATTAGTATTGTAAATCAAATAATTATCGGCAAAATATTTGGCAATATCATAATTTAAAATTGATTTCAAACTTGGTATTTCTTCCCATTTTTCTGGTTCTAATGAGAAAAGAGAACTAAGCATTATGTAGCGTTTTATTCCTACTTTTTCAGCTGCTTGCATTGTCTTTACTGCACCAAAGGCATCAGTTTGTAACAAATCTTTACCACGTGAGCCTGCAGTAAAGTAAACCACATCGCTTCCTTCCATTAAATGTGCAATTTCATCAACACTTGCATGTAAATCTAGATGAACTCTAGCTACACCTGGCATTTCAATTATTTTATCTTCATGCCGAGCTCCAGCAACCACATCATATCCTCTTCCAACCAAATCTGAAATTAAATCAGTTGCAACTCGACCTGATCCTCCTGCTATAAATACTTGCTTTGTCATTTTAACTGTCCTTTCTTTATAGGTTTACGTTTATCTTAAAAGATTCACAATTAAATGTCTAAAAATTTATCTTTTATACAAAAAAGAAGCTATCACTCACATGATAGCTTCTTAATAATATATTACTTACGACGCTTTTCAGGGATTCTAGCTGCCTTACCGTGACGATCACGTAAGTAGTAAAGCTTAGCACGACGTACACGTCCTTGACGCTTAACTTCTACTTTAGCAACACGAGGGTCGTTAACTGGGAAAGTACGTTCAACACCAACACCTGATGAAATCTTACGTACAGTATAGGTAGAACTAATACCACTACCTTTTCTCTTAATAACAACACCTTCAAAAATTTGAATACGTTCGTGACTACCTTCAACAACACGTACGTGAACACGAATAGTATCACCAGGACGGAAGTCAGGTAAATCAGTACGGATTTGATCTTTAGTTAATTCTTGAATTAATGGATCCATTATATTTCTCTCCTTCTACGGCATTCATTCACACATCGTGTCAGCGGAATACCCATAACTCATGGCTTATGCCACAACAACTAGTCTAACAAACTAAAAAAGTTTGTAAATATTTATTTTTCGACTTCTGCTTTTATTTCCGCCAGCATCTCTTTTTCTTCCTTAGTTAACTCTTTTTTGGCCAACAAATCTGGTCGCCTTAAATAAGTAGCACGTAATGCTTCTTTATGGCGCCATTGGGCGATTTTTTGATGGTTACCTGATGTTAAAACTTCTGGAACTTTTTTACCTTCAAACTCTGCTGGACGAGTATATTGTGGATATTCTAATAGTCCATGTGAAAATGATTCATCTACTGGTGAGGCAGCATTTCCCAGGATTCCTGGCAACAAACGCACTGTGGCATCAATCATGCTCATTGTAGGTAATTCTCCTCCAGTTAGAACATAATCACCAATCGAAACAACTTCATCTGCTAAATCATATACTCTTTGATCGAACCCTTCATAATGACCACAAATAAAAGTTAAGTTTTCTTCTTGAGACCACTCTTGAGCAATTTCTTCATTAAAAGTCTTGCCCTGTGGTGCGGTAATAATTACTTTTCCCCTGTTTTCAAGTGAATCTAAAGCCTTTTTGATTGGCATAATTTGCAAAACCATCCCTGCTCCACCACCATAAGGGGTATCATCCACATGATGGTGAACATCAGTCGTAAAATTGCGGAAATTTACTAGATTTAAATCCCACTTTCCATCTTCTAGTCCACGTCCCAACATTGAAACTTGGAGTGGTGTAAACATGTCTGGAAATAACGTCAAAACATTAATTTTCATCGCGTAATCCTTCTAATAAAGTGACTTCAATACGTTTGTTAGGAAGATCAACCTTTTTAACAACAGAATGAATATTTGGAATCCAAAAACTTTTTCCGCTTTCCGGTTTAATCTCCCAAATGTCATTTGCGCCTGGAGTCTCAATATCATTGACAATCCCAAGTTTTGTGCCTGTTTCTTCATCATAAACTGGAAGTCCTAAAATATCTTTAAAGTAATAGCTTCCCTCTGGTAAGTCTTCTCGATCTTCATCAGCTACATAAAGCTTATGATGGCAAATTTTCTCAGCTTCATCAATATTCTTAATTTGTTTAAAGTAAATTAAATAAAATTGTTTATGCATCCTAACTGCTTCAACAGTTAATTCTTCCATTTTACCATCTAAGTCTACATATAGCCGACTTTCAGGAGCAAAACGTAATTCTGGAAAATCCGTAATTGCACTTACTTTAACTTCACCTTTTAAACCATGGGTAGTTAGGATTGTTCCTACTTCAAAATAATCATTCATTATTTAAACCCTCTTAATATTTAGATAACAAAAAAGTTTGGGACTGCTCCCAAACTTCTTATTAGTAATTACTTACCGTATTTTGCATCGTGGTATTTCTTCATTAAACCAGCTTTTGAAAGCATACTTCTTACAGTATCTGATGGTTGTGCACCCTTTTGAAGCCAGTCAAAAATCTTACCTTCTTCAAGTTTAACTTCTGCTGGGTTAGTAAGTGGGTTGTAGTAACCAACTTCTTCAATAAAACGACCATCACGTGGCATACGTGAGTCAGCTACAACAATACGATAAAAAGGTTTTCTCTTTGAGCCCATGCGGCGCATACGAATTTTAACAGACATTATATTTCCTCCTAAATTTCTTAACTTTAACAATATATCATAAAAAAAATAGTGTGTAAAGGTTTTTTACTTAACACTTTTAAGAATGAAATCTTTTTATTTTTTTCATGCGCTTCTTTTTATTCTTCTTAAACTTTTTACCCATTGATCTCATTGCCCGACGTGCCAATGGTGAATCCATTCCTGGTAAGCCTTCTAGACCTTTCATATTTCCTGAGGTCATTTTTTGCATCATATCTTTTGATTGTTTAAATTGCTTAATCATCCGGTTAACTTGAACAACTGGAAGACCAGACCCTGCAGCAATTCGACGGCGTCTTGAAGGATTTAAAATATCGGGATTCTCTCTTTCTGCCGGTGTCATTGAATAAACAATAGCTTTAATATGGGCAATTTCATTATCAGGAATATGAATATTCTTGAGTGCAGGATTATTCGCCATTCCTGGGATCATTTTAATTAACTGATCAATTGGGCCTAACTTTTGCACCTGTTCCATTTGATCGACAAAGTCATTAAAATCAAAAGTATTTTCACGCATTTTTTGCGCCATTTTTTCAGCTTCTTTGTCATCATAGTCCCGTTGTGCCTTTTCGATTAGCGTTAACATATCTCCCATTCCCAAGATACGTGATGCCATACGATCGGGGTGGAAGGTGTCTAACTCAGTTAACTTTTCTCCTTGACCAGTAAAAAGAATTGGTAGTCCTGTCACCGCTCTAATCGATAATGCGGCACCCCCACGAGTGTCACCATCAAGTTTAGTTAAGACTAATCCAGTTAAATCCAAATCTTGATTAAAACCTTCTGCAACTTTAGTAGCTGCTTGACCAGTCATTGCATCCACTACTAAAAGAGTGTTATCAGGTTTTGCGACCTCAGTAACTCTCTTTAATTCATCCATTAATTCTTGGTCAATTTCTAAACGTCCTGCGGTATCAATGATAATATAATCATTTTTATTTTTATCAGCTTCTTCAATACCATGTTTAACTATTTCAGCAACGTCTGAAGTGTTATCTTCACTATATACTGGAATATTTAGTGAATCACCAATTTGCTTTAATTGCTCAATTGCAGCTGGACGATAAATATCACCTGCGATTAACAAAGGACGAGCTTTTTCATTTTTAACTAAATAATTAGCTAATTTACCAACTGTAGTAGTCTTACCAGTACCTTGAAGTCCAACCATCATGATAATTGTTGGAATATGAGGAGATTTAGTTAGGCTTACTGCCTCTTCTCCCATCATCTTTGTTAATTCTTCATCAACAATCTTAATAATTTGTTGTCCGGGATTTAGACTTTCTTGAACTTCTTTACCTAAAGCTTCTTTTTTAATAGTTTTAATAAAATCTTTTACAACCTTGAAATTTACGTCTGCTTCTAAAAGAGCCAACCGAATCTCACGACTTGCCTTATTGATATCATCTTCTGAAATTTTACCCTTACCAGTTAAATTGCGAAGGGCCTTTTGTAATCTTTCACTCAGGTTTTCAAAAGCCATTTTTTACACCCCTAATTTTCGTAGTAATTTTTCTAAATTTTTTTCTGCTTGCTCTTTTTTATTACTTTTTAGGTCAATAGATATTTGAGAAACTAATTTACCCATTTCTACATATTCTTTTTGAAGATGGAGAGTATCTTCATACTTCTTCAAAGCCTTACTAGAACGCTTTAAATTATCATAGACTGCTTGCCGAGAGACGCTATGGTTTTCAGCAATTTCCCCCAAAGACAAATCATTATAATAATAATCTTCAAAATAATTCTGCTGACCTTTAGTTAATAGCTCACCGTAATAAGCATACAAATTGGCTAGCATTTCATTTTTCTCTAATTCATCCATATGTTTCACCTGAGATTAAGTATAGCAAAAATTCCTCCTCTTTCCTAACCTAATAAAAAAGAAGCTTCTCTACTTTAAATAGAAAAGCTTCTCTAATACGTTTTGTAATATTATTAAGCGTCTACTTCGTCAATGTCGATTACTACAACGTAAGCATTTGGAGTATCACTATTTGCTAAAATTTCCTTAGCAAATTCATCATCTTCATGAATAGTTGCAGTACCATCTACACGTACGGCGCTGTGGCTTGGAACATCTGCTGCAACAACAGCAACTTTTGAACCACGTTTAATATTTTCGTAAGCTGTTGACTTAGTTTTTTCAAGGTATTGTAATTGATGATCATTAATTGCAATCATTGAACCTTTAGGACCAACTTGTGGAGTTCCATCTTCATTAACTGTAGCCATGTAAGCTAAGTTGTCGTTAATTAAGCCTTGTTGTTCTGGGGTCAATTTGTTTGAATCTAATTTTTTCATAAAAAATCCTTCTTTCCACTTATTTATTATTAGTATACCCCTCTTTTAAAATCACTTCCATCTTTATGCTTACTTAATGACTAAAATTAATTTTTATTGCAATAATAATGGTATAATTTCTAATCATGGAGGTTATATTATGGAAAAAAGAAAAATTTTTACTATTATTCTATCACTCGGAATTGCAGTCGGTTTAACTGCATGCGGAAACTCAAAAAATAATTCTACTAATTCCACTCAATCTACTGCTTCGACCACTTCAAATAATTCACTAGAAAAATTACGTAAAAATTACGCTAAAATTCAAGTTGGTGAATTAAGTCAATTTGGGAATGGAGGCACTAGCTTACAAAAAACTAAACAATTGCTTGGTACTCCTTCTTCTCAAAATGATACTCAAATTCACAACATTGATGTTACATCTTACATCTGGAAACAAGGTAAAACAACGATTACTATTCAATTTCTAAATAATCATGCGGTTACTAAAAATATTACTGGTTTTAAATGGAACCGAAGCACTACCAACTTCACTTTAAAAGATTATAAAGCCTTAAAAAACGGTGATACTTATGCTAGCATTGTCCAAAAATATGGTGAACCTGATTTAGTTAATGAAAATCGCATTGTCAATACTATTACCTACACTGCTATGTGGCTAACCGGTGTTAAAGGACAAAATGCTAGCGTCACATTAATTTTCCATGATAATAAACTAACTAGCAAAACTGAAATTAATCTAGAATAAATTTAAACATATTATTTTATAGACATCCTCAAAATCAACTAATTTTTACAAAATAAGAGATCACCTAGAAAGTTATTTCCTAAGTGATCTCTTATTTTTTACTGCTATAAAACTACAGTTACAAAGCCAACTAAAGATTTTTATCCATATTGAAAGTCAATTTAGACATGTTAATGCTGTCAATAAACATTTGTCCCATTAATTTTTCGCTGTCTTCTTTAGTGTGAGCGACTGTCTTTTGGTTTTCTTTGGTTAAGTAATCTGTTAATTCTTTACCAGTTAGTGCCTTAGCATTATTAATAATTTCTTCTACACGGCCACGATAATACCGATTTAACTCCTCTAAATATTTAGTATCCAGTTGTACAAATTGAGGATAGTGGCTTTCTACTAAAGCTGCTAAGGACTTGTAATACCACCATGCATCATTACGATTATAGTTCATAGAAGTATTATTATATGATGGATCAGTATCATTCATATTGGTAAAGAATGGTACAAATGGAGTAAATGTTGGTCCTCCAATACATAACCACATTATTCCGGCCATTTCACTAGGTACATCTGATCTAATTTGTAAAATATGAGAATTCTGAGTTCTATTTAACCCAATAGGACGGAAGCGGTGCTTTTCTTCATCTGTTCCCTTTCCAAAAGGATCATAAGGAGTATCTTGATAATGAGAACCCAATAAGAATTCGATATCTTCTCTAGAAATCTTTTTATTAGCTTTTCTAATAAAAGGTATTTCTCCATCTTCAGGATCTTGCTCAATATCAGGATTAAAGTACTTTTGAATGTACCATTGACGACTAGTATTGTAGTGACGATCTTGTTCAGTATAAGTACCAAATATGTGGCGGAAATTCCAACCTTCAAGATCAGGATTTAAATGATATTTTTCTACAAATTCTTGGATCCCTTCACTCCACATAAAATTATCAGGATCATTAAAATCAACCTGCTGAATAGCAACGCGATTCCCAGTAGCTGCGTAACAATCATCTGGAATGCGTTGGGCTACCCAGTGGTGACCAGTTACAATCTCCATATACCAAACTTCATCTTTATCACTAAATAAAACTGAGTTTCCAGCTGGAGAACCGTACTTTTTAATTAGGCTTCCTAAACGTTTTACTCCATCACGAGCTGAATGAATATAAGGTAAAACTACAGTTTGCATGCAGTCTTCGTCAAGACCATCTTTTACTAAAGGATCAAAAGCTAAAGTTCTTTCATTACCATAAGTAGATTCAGTACAAGACATGGCAACATTCTCTTGGTTAATACCACTTTCATCATAGTAACCTTCTGTTTTATAGTCCACATTCGGTACTGCAGGAACCCGTTGAGAATCTTCAGGAAGTTCCATTTCAAATTTATTCAACCAAGATTTGATTTTTCTCCCCTTTTCACCTTTCACAGCGGGTTCAATAATAAAACGTTGTGGAGTAATTGGCTTAAAAGTATCATCATTACGAGCAATCATTGTAGAACCATCAATGGAAGCTTTTTTACCAACCAATATTGTTGTACATGCACTTAATTTCTTCATAAAATTTCTCCTTAAATTAATCCTTGGAACAAACCAATAGCAAATTTTTCAGCATCAAAATCTGCTAAATCATCTACCTTTTCTCCAAGCCCAACTAGTTTTACTGGTAAATCCATTTCATTGCGAATTGCTAAAACAACTCCACCTTTTGAGGAACCGTCTAACTTAGTAAGGACTAAGCCGGTCAATTTGGTCGTCTTATCAAAATCCTTAGCCTGTAATAATGCATTTTGTCCAGTTGAACCATCTAACACTAACAGTACTTCTTCTGGCTGTTCAGGTAAAATCTTTTTAATTGTTCTTTCGATCTTATCTAACTCATTCATCAAATTTACTTTATTTTGTAAACGTCCTGCAGTATCAACTAAGAGATAATCAACTCCCTTTTCTTGCGCTTGCTTTACCCCATCATAAACTACAGAAGCAGGATCTGCTTTTTCCTTACCAGTTACTACTTCAACGTTATCACGCTTACCCCATTCAACTAACTGTTCAACAGCACCCGCTCTAAAAGTATCAGCGGCTACCATCATCACTGTTTTTCCTGAATCTTTTATTCGCTTAGCTAATTTCCCAATTGTAGTAGTTTTTCCAGCACCATTTACTCCTACAAAAAGATAAACATTTGGCTTAGCATCTGGATTATAAGTAAGAGTAGAATTTTTACCTTCTCCTCCCTTATCATAAATATCCACTAGTTTTTCAACAATTACTTCTTTTAACTCATCGTGGCTTTTTGCTTTTTGAAGTTTAGCTTCATCTCTTAATGAATCAGTTAATTGTACAGCTGTCTCAAAGCCAACATCTGATTCAATTAACAGATCTTCTAACTCATCAAAAAATTCTTCATCAACTGAACGAAAACGAGCAAAGAAAGCATTAAGTTTTGCCCCAAAAGAAGAGTTGGTTTTTTTCAAACCACGATCATACTTTTCTTGATCTGTTTCTTTATCTTCTTCGTCTGGAGTACTTTCTTCTTCAATTTCATCCACTTCTATTGATTCTTCATTTGGATCAGCTGCAGCAGTTTCTTCAGAGATTAATGGAGACTCACTTTTCTCTTCTTCTCTAGCTTCTTCCTCAGTATCTGAAGAAATTTCTGTATTCTCTTGAGGCGCTATTTCTTCACTTTTTTCCTTATCCTCACTCTCTTGTTCAACTACTGGTGAAGTACTAGTTTGAGGTTTCTCTTCTTCACTAGTTGCAGAAACTTGGTCTGCTTCAGAGGAAGCCTCAGAGTGCTTCTCTTGCTCACTTTCTACAGCCTCTGACTTTAATTCTTGATTTTCTGGCTCTTGTGATACTGGCTCTTCACTTTTTTTCTTACCAAAAAGAGATTTTTTGATTTTATCAAATAGTCCCATTTATTTTTCCCCTTCTTCTCTTAACTCACTTAAAGATACGGATAAGACTTGAGATACACCTGACTCTTGCATAGTAACCCCATAAAGATTATCAGCCTTTTGCATGGTACCACGTCGGTGCGTAATGACGATAAATTGAGTGGCAAAATCATATTCATTTAAAAATTCAGCAAATCGACTAACATTAGCTTCATCTAACGCTGCCTCTACTTCGTCTAGAATACAGAAAGGAACTGGATTTACTTGGAGCATCGCAAATAATAGTGTAATAGCTGTTAAAGCTCTTTCTCCTCCTGATAATAAGCTTAAATTTTGTAATTTTTTGCCAGGAGGTTGAGCAATGATTTCGATTCCCGTTTCCAATAAATTATCTGGCTGTGTCAACATCAACCTTGCATTTCCTCCACCAAACATCATTGGGAAAATTTTTTCAAAACTCTTAGAAATCTCTTTAAAGGTCTTTTCAAAACGTATCTTAACTTCATCATCTAACTGACTCATTGAAGTTTCGATATTTTTCCGAGCTGTCAACAAATCTTCTTGCTGTCCATTTAAAAAATCATATCTACTTTTTACATCTTCATACTCTTCAATAGCTTGTAAATTAACAGGACCAATATCTTCTAGTGACATCTTATGCAGATGAATATCTTTTTCCAACTGTGCCTTGTATTCTTCCTTGTCAGGCTGTTTAACCAATTTTATTGCTGCTTCATAAGTTAAACCATAATCTTGGCGTAGTTGTGTTAAATAATGGTTCATCTTTTCAGAAATTTTTGCCTGTTCCACTGAAGTTTGCTCTTGCTCTAAAGCTGCATTTTTACGCAACTCATAATTACGATTAGCAATTGACTCTAAATTTCCAATTTGCGCTGTCAATTTTCCAAGATTTTCATTAGTCAAAATAAGTTTTTCATTAGCTTTTTGCTTATCTTGGTCTAACTGTTTCAGTTGGTTTCTAAGTGTCTTTACAACATCCGCTGCTACTGGGACTAATTGATCAATCTTTTCTGTCAAAACTTCAATTTGCTTATCTTTATTTTTAAGTTGTGTTTGTAATTGCTTTTGTTGCTCAATCAAATTTTCCTGTTTATTTTTTTCAACGGCGTATTGCGCTTTTAAATCACTAATTTCTTTTTGAAATTTATTATAAGCAGTATCAAAATCAGCCAGACTTTGCTTCATATCAGCCATTTCTTGTTTTTGAGAAGCAATTTTTTTACTTATATTACTCTCGTCATTTTTAATTTTCTCTAAATTTAGCTGAATTTTTTCTAACTCTTGGGCCTTTAATTTTTGCCCTTCATCTTGTTGTTTTTGAAGCAAGGTTAGCCGGTTAACTTCTTTTTTTTGACTTTGATATTCAAAATTACTCTGATTGTAAGCTTCACTTACTTTCCCTAAATCATCTGAAAAAGTGATAGTTTGTTGATTAGTTTTTTCAAGCTGACTATCAATTTCTGTAATAGATTGGGATAATTTTTTAAGCTTTTCTTTGATAGTTGCTACTTGCCTAGTTAACTTATCAATTTCGCTGTTTGTAGCAAGAGGAGAATTATTTCGCTGATTTTTTGCTCCACCTGTCATGGAACCACCAGGACTAATAATATCACCATCTAAAGTCACAATTCGATAGTAATTTCCAATCCGCTTTTGAACTCTTAAAGCCACTTCTAAGTTCTGCACAATTAAAACATTTCCTAGCAGATAGTTAATTGCATTCTTTAAATCATATTTAGAATTACTAGCAACTAAGTCACTAGCTACTCCTAGAAAGCCTTCTAGTCCTTCTAAAATTTTTAGAGTTGAAGTTGGGATTTTGTGTTGTCTTAATCCATCTAATGGTAAAAAAGTTGCTCGTCCACTATGAGTAGTCTTTAAGCGTCTAATAGCCAAGCGAGCACTCTCTTGATCAACAGCAACTAAATTTTGAACTCCACTTCCCAACGCAGTTGTCAATGCAGCTTGCAGCTTTTCTGGAAAAGTAATTAATTCTCCAATTACCCCAACTATCCCTGAAAAATCGTTCAGATGATTTAAAACATACTTAACTCCAAAGTAATATCCTTCATGCCGCTGCTGGAGACGTTTAAGAGCATCCACTTGTGCCTGATATTCATTTAAATGTGATAATAGCTCATTTTTTCGATTGGTTAAGTTATTGAGTTGCTGCTCAAATTTAACTTGGTCTTTCTTAATCTCTTCAACTTGTTTTTCAAGACTTTGCTTCTTATTTTGGAGTTTCTTGCCATGTTCTGCCAACTTAGCCAACTGGTTGTTAGCTTCTGCAAGTTTTGAAGTTAATTCTTTATTTTCGACTACTGAACTATTTTTTAATCTATCCTTTTCTTTTCGTAAATTAATTACTGCGTTATGAAGGTTAGCTTGCTCTTGTAAGTTTTCAATATAATCATTACGTAAATCATCTAAACGCTTATTTAAAGCCTCAGGATTATCAGAAAAATTCTCCTGTAGTTGATGAATCTTACTTTGTAAACTTTCTAAATTTTTAGCTTGGTTTACTGCTTGAACTTGTAACATTTCAGCTTTATTTTTTAAATTTTTCTTATTTGCTAAAAGTTCTTGCTTTTGTAAGCTATATTCTGCTTTTGTAGCTTCATTATATTTACTTGATTGTTGCTTAACCTGTAACTGAGTGTTTAAATCAGCTATTTTTTGAGTTAAATTTAAAACATTCTGTTGCTGAGTTTCCTTTTTGTCTTGTAATAGACTGGATTGGCTTTTTTTACCTTCTAACTCACTTTTAGATTTCTTAACTTCTTCATCTAGTTTCGTAAGCAGTTTATTATTTTTATCAGCTACTTTAGTAATTTCTTGTCGCTTGCGTTCTAATTGGTTCAAATTAATTGCAAGTAACTGCTTCATTTTTTCATCAAGTTGACTTTTTTGAAACTTATATTGCTTAGCAAGAGAACTTTGTTCAGCTAATGGCTCAACACGATCTTCTAATTCTTTGACTAAGTCATTAATTCGAATTAAGTTATCATTTGTTTTATCTAATTCTCTTAATGCAGCCTGTTTTTGTTGCTTAAAGTGAAGAACTCCTGCTGCTTCTTCAAACAAACTACGACGATCCTCTGGCTTAGAATTCAATATTTGATCAACTTTACCTTGAGAGATAATCGCTAAACTATCCTGAGACATCCCCATCTCGATAAAAAGATCACGGATATCACGCAAACGAACTTTATTATTATTAATTAAATATTCACTATCTCCATTTCGAAGAATCTTACGTGTAATACTTACTTCATCATTATTTATATTCAATTGATGATCATGATTATCAAAAATTAAGGTTACTTGTGCGGAATTTAATGGTGCTCTAAATTGACTACCTGCAAAAATAATATCTTTCATATTTTCGCCACGCAGTGATTTAGCTGATCCTTCACCCATTACCCAACGGATTGCCTCTGTAATATTACTTTTTCCACTTCCATTAGGTCCTACAATTCCAGTAATTCCTGAATTAAACTTAATTGTTGTCTTATCAGCAAATGATTTAAAGCCGTTAATAATTAATGCATCTAAAGGCAAACTCTCACCTTTTCCTCTTATATATTTTTTAATTCTTTCATTGCTGCTTGTTGCTCGGCTGCTTTTTTATTTCTACCCATTCCTTGAGTTTTAGCTACTCCATTAACAACAAGCTGTACTTTGAACATCGGTTTTGTTTCATCTTCTGCAATGACGTTGTATTTAATTTTAACTGGGCCATTCTTTTGAAGTTGTTCTTGCAATTCTGTTTTATAATCTCTTGAATCATCAAAATCACCTTCTGCAATCAATGGATAAACAGTTAAATGTAAAAAGTGCTGAACTGCAGGCATTCCTTGATCTAAAAATAGAGCGCCATTAAAAGCTTCAAAAATATCTTCTAACAACGTCTTTCTTTGCCGAGCACCTGATTTTTCTTCACCTTTACCCAGATTAACTGCCTGTGCAAAGCCTGCTTCTTTTGCAAATTCAGAAAATCCTTCTGTTCTTACAATATTTGAACGCAAACGAGTTAGTTCACCTTCATTTAACTTAGGAAAATGACGATATAAATAATCCGATACTGCAAGTTCTAAAACTGCATCCCCTAAAAACTCTAACTTTTCATAATTTCCTGACCCAGGATGTTCATTTTCATATGATGTATGGGTAAAAGCTTTTTCTAATAGCTTTTCATTATGAAAAACAATTCCATATTTTTCTTTGAGATTCTTTTTAAATTCTTCAGTAATCATTTATATGTCCTTTCTTTGTCAAATTAATTATACATTACTTTCAATAAAAAAAGGTCATCTCAAAAGAGGTGACCTTAAAAATTGCTAAATTTATATCTTTAGCTCTGATGATTTTGAATATATTCAACTGCTTCACCAACAGTTTGTAATTTTTCAGCATCTTCATCTGGAATTTCACTACCAAATGCATCTTCTAAATCCATGACAAATTCTACAAAATCAATTGAATCTGCATCCAAATCATTTTGAAAGTTAAGATTCATTGTAATTGTTGAGCGATCTACTTCAAAACGATCTGCAATCATATCAGCAATCTTATTAAAAATTTCTTCTTGACTCATAAAGATCCTCCTTTATGTTTACAACTATTATATCAAACTCTATTCTTGACTAAATTGTTTCTTTAACAAATCTATCAAATTTTGATCTAACATTTTATCAATTTGTACCAATGTGTAATAAATTGGTCGCTGATCAGAACGACCGTGAGTTTTAACAACTGGTGCATTTACTCCTAACAAAACTGCTCCACCATAGCGTGCAGTATCAAAACGAGATTTTAAAGCCTTTAAAGCAGGTTTTGCTAATAAAGCTCCTAGCTTTGCCTTAGTACCATTATTTAATAAGGCATCTTTTAACATTCCTAAGATCACGCTAGCTGTACCTTCAATTGACTTCAAAGCAGCATTTCCAGTAAAGCCGTCTGTTACAATTACATCAGCCTTACCTGTCATAATCTCATTTCCTTCAATATTACCAATAAAGTTTAAATCTGTCTCTTTTAAAAGCTTGTAAGCTTCTTGATGCAAAGCATCTCCCTTGTCATATTCAGCGCCATTATTTAAGAGAGCTACTTTAGGATTTTTAACGTTTCTAATTTTTTTAGCGTAAAAATTAGCCATTTCTGCCCATTGCACTAAATATTCTGGCTTACTTTGAGCATTTGCACCTACATCGATAATATTAAATCCTTGATCACCTTTTTTACTTGGCATGGTTGGCATTAACCCTGGGCGATTAACTCCCTTGATTCGCCCAATTATAAAAATTCCACAAGCAAGAAGTGCCCCAGTATTTCCTAAAGATAGAATTGCATCTGCTTGGCCTTCTTTAACTGCTTGGGCAGCTTTCACCATTGATGAATCCTTTTTTCTTCTGATTGCTTTTACTGGTTCCTCATCATCGGCAATTACTTCAGTAGTATTCACCAATTTAATTTGAGAATCTTCTTCTTTAAGATACTTTTTTATTTCTTCTTCATTTCCAAATAAAATAAACTGCGTATCTTTTAATTCCTTTTTTGCTCGTAATACTGCTTCAATAATTGCTTGAGGGGCATTTTCGCCACCCATTGCATCAATCGCAATTCTTTTCATAATTTTCACTTCAATCTATTTGTAACTTATTTAAATATTCTAACAGTTTCCTCAAAAAAATAAATTCTAGATTTTCTAATAAAGGATCAGATTTAATGATATTTTTAGCTTCATCGTGAGCAACTTTCAAGCTATTATAATCATTTACTACATCCCCTAATTTAAATTGGGGTAATCCAGACTGAGCCTTTCCAAAAATATCACCCTCACCCCGTAATTTCAAATCTTCTTGTGCCAAGGTAAAACCATCACTAGTTGAGGCAATAATTTTCATTCTCTTTTTAGCAACTTCATTTTTAGGGTCACTAATAAATACACAATAACTCGCTGTTTGTCCTCGTCCAATTCTACCACGCAACTGATGAAGCTGACTTAAACCAAAACGTTCTGCATTATAAATTACCATCATATTTGCATTTGGAACATCTACTCCAACTTCAATTACACTAGTAGTAACCAAAATATCAATTTTTTTCTGGACAAAATTATCCATAATATTATTTTTTTCTTCACCACTCATTTGTCCATGAAGTAAAACAACATTTTTATCTGGAAAATGTCTGGCAATTTGCTCTTGTAATTCTTCTGCATTTTTTAAATCACTACTTTCAGATTCATGAATTAAAGGAGTAACTGCATAAACCTGAAAGCCTTGAGCTAATTGCTTATTAATGAGATCATAAACCTCTGGTATTTTTTTACTTGTTACCCATTGAGAAGTAATGGGTTTTCGGCCTGCAGGAAGATGTCGAATTTCAGAAACATCCATTTCACCATATACTGTCAAAGCTAAAGTACGAGGAATAGGGGTGGCTGTCATTGCCAACAAATCTGGATTATTTCCTTTATTAATTAACACTTTTCGCTGATTTACCCCAAACCGATGCTGTTCGTCAATAATTACTAAGCCTAAATTCTTAAATTTAACAATTGGTTGAATCAAAGCATGGGTTCCAATAACAACATTAATTGTTCCATCAGCTAGTTCTTGATAAATTTCTTTTTTTTCTATTTCTTTAGTACTACCTGTAAGTAAGGCGACGCGAACTCCAAACTGCTGCAAGAGTTCATCGATCTTGTGAAAGTGCTGTTGAGCCAAAATTTCGGTTGGAACCATTAATGCAACTTGATAACCAGCCGTAATTGCCGCATAGATAGCAAAAACTGCTACTATGGTTTTTCCACTCCCTACATCTCCCTGGAGAAGCCGCTTCATCTGCTTAGTAGAATGTAAATCAGCGTATATTTCATTTACAACTTTCTTTTGATCTGCTGACAACTCAAAAGGTAATTTTTTTATCAATTCCCTAATTTCACGCAAATCATATTTTTTACTAATTCCTGTTTTCCCTTTACTTTCTTGCTCAGATAAAACTGCCAACTGCATTTGAAAGATAAAAAATTCTCTAAAAACTGCACTTCTTTTAGCTAACTTTGCAAGTTGGGGTGTTTTAGGGTGATGCATTTGCGAGACAAGTTCTTTATCATCAAGCAATCGATATTTTTTTCTAATGGAGGCTGGAATTATATCATCTACTTGAGGCAAATATTCACTCAACGCTTGATCAATCAATGATTGCAATTTTTTTTGACTGATATTTTTGTTAACGCCATATACTGCTGCCATTGAAGAATCATGTTCTTTTTTGGCAATAACTTTAATTCCACCCAAACTCTGACGTGCTTCATTATATTTGCCATATACAGCTATCTCATGTCCTGTTTTAATTATTTTTTGTAACCAATGCTGATTAAAAAAATTGACCATGATAATCTCATGATCAATTTTTAGTTTAAAACTAAGACGACTTTTATGACGCCCAAAATGGCTAACATATGGGTCGGTTACCACTAGTCCCTTTAAAACAATCTTTTGACCATCAATTGCTTGTTGTAATGGTGTGCTATCTAACGCCTCATACCGAAAAGGAAAATAGAACAATAGATCGTAAATACTATTGATACCTAAGCTCTGAAGTTGCTCTTTAGTTTTTTCTCCTACACCTTTTAAAGTGGTAACTGGCAAAAAGAGATCTGAGTTTTCATAATTTAGTTGCATCTTATTCAACCGAAACTAAGAAATAGTAAACTGGTTGTCCACCATCATGAATTTCAAATTCTAATTCATCATGTTTTGCTTCAAGTTGAGCTACAATTTCATTTGCTTGTTTTTTGGTAGCATCACTACCATAAATAACTGTGATAATTTCACTATCTTCATCAAGCATTTTCTCAATCATTTCAACAGTAGTAGCAATTAAATCTGGATTATCCACTTTAATGTTTCCATCAATGATTCCTAGATAGTCATCTTTCTTAATTTGGACATCATCAATTTCCGTATCACGAATTGCACGTGTTACTTCTCCAGAAACTACTGCATCTAAATCTTCTGACATAGCTTCAACATTTTCTTCAACACTTGCTTCTGGGTTGAAAGAAAGCATCGCAGTTAAACCTTGAGAAATAGTTTTTGTTGGGACAATTCCCACTGGAATATCGCATACTTCAGCTGCTTGTTTAGCTGCCATTACAATATTTCCGTTATTAGGTAAAACAATCGCCTTTTTGGCACCAGACTTTTGAATCGCATCAATAATATCTTGAGTTGAAGGATTCATGGTTTGACCACCAGAAATAATTCGATTTACACCTTCACTCTTGAATAATTCTCGAATTCCATGTCCTGAAGCTACTGCAATAACAGCAAAATCAACTGCTTCTTCTTGTTCTTCGTTATTTTCAACAATAGTTTCGTGTTGGATACGCATATTATCAATTTTAATTTTACCTAATTCACCAAATTGACTACCATATGCAAAAACTTCACCAGGATGTTCAGTATGAACGTGTACTTTAGCAACTTCACCATCAGAAACTGCTAAAAGAGAATCACCTAGTTCAGACAAATGCTTTCTAAATTCATCCAAATCGAACTTTTTCTTATTAGGTACTTCGGCCTGTAAATCTACCATAATTTCAGTACAGTAACCATTGACAATATCACTTGTTGATAATTGAACTTGAGCAGCTTCAGCTTGGTGGTGAGCTGCGTTAATTAACTCATCCATTTCAAAATTATCAAGTTGATACTCTTCAGAATCCTTTTCTCCAAGTAATCCTTCTAAAAAGCCTTGGTAGATGAAAACTAATCCTTGACCACCTGAGTCAACTACACCAACTTGTTTTAAAACCGGTAACATTTCAGGAGTTTCTTGAAGTGCCTTTTTTGCACCAGCTACTACTGCTTCCATTACTTCAACTGCATCATCAGTTTCTTTTGCCTTTTTTGCACCTTCTTCAGCACCAACACGTGCTACTGTTAAAATAGTACCTTCCACTGGCTTCATAACTGCTTTATACGCAGTCGCTACCCCATTTGAAAAAGCATCTGCTAAATCTTGTGCAGAAAGTGTTTGTTTATTTTCTGCAGCTTTATAAAAACCACGGAATAATTGGGAAGTAATAACACCTGAATTACCACGTGCTCCCATTAACATTCCTTTAGCTAAACTTTCAGTTAATTTCCCCACTACATCACTTGGATCTTCATTAACTGCTTTAGCTCCGTTTTCAACTGTAAGTGTCATATTAGTACCAGTATCTCCATCTGGCACTGGAAAAACATTTAATTTATCAACAAATTCTGAGTTTTTACTTAAACGGTGGGTTGCTGCACGCACCATATCCTTAAAATTTTGACCATTTATTTCTGTTAAAACCACAATCACTTAACCCCTTTGATTATTCATCTAAAATCTTAACACCTTGTACAATTACGTTAACAGATTTTGCATTAATACCTAATAGGTTCTTTAAATTATACTTTACACTATCTTGAACATTGTGACTTACTTCAGAAATCTTTAAGCCATAACCCACAATAATATATACATCGACTATTATTTCGTTATCTTTAGATTTAATGACGACCCCACGACGGTAATTAGCATGGTTTAAAATAGTTAACGCACCATCACGAAGTGCATTTTTTGAAGCCATCCCAACTACTCCGTAGTTTGAAGTAGCTGCTCCTCCTACTACTGTGGCAATGACATTATTTGAAATATCAATCATACCTAATTTTGTTTTAATTTTTACTGCCATTTTACTTTCCTCCATTACTGAAGAATAAATATACTTGTTCTTATTTTAACATAGCTACAATCTTGTTCAACATAGTTAAGTCTTTTCCAAAGAGTTTTCTCAAGAAAAACTCTATAAAACATTGCAATATAGCTAAAGCTGTGATAAATTAAATAAGTACTATGATATAATTACAAATTAAAGGAGGGTTTAGCAAAATGGCAAAAGACATTATTACTGGCCGCAAGACGGTCTTTGGTAACAAGCGTTCAAAGGCTTTGAACTCCGTGCGGCGTTCATGGAAGCCAAACCTTCAAAAAGTTCGCATTCTTGTTGACGGCAAGCCAAAACGTGTATGGGTTTCTGCACGTGCTTTGAAGTCAGGTAAAGTTAAGCGTGTATAATGAAGATTAAAGTCCACCAGATTTCATTCTGGTGGATTTTTTATATAAAAAATAAGAGGATATTCTCAAATACCCTCTTAGCTAAAAAATCTTTTCTCATCTCGACTATAAATAGCAATTACTATTCCTTTTTTTAGAGAAATTTTAATTGCTTTTTTTGACCGCAAAAACTCATTTGATGAGAACATTTGTGGCACTTTACTTGAAAAGTCACTTAATTCATAGCGAGCATCTTTAATTTCAAAATCTTCGACCGGAGTTAAATTTCCAAACCCAATATAGTTATACCCTTCTTGATAAGGAAACTGCGTCTTCCCAGTCTTGCAGAAATAAATTATATTCTGTTTATCAACTAAACTAACTTTATTGAGATATTCTTGCAAAGGTGAGTGTAGAAAAGTAAATAAATTTACTAGCAAATGATCAATTCTGCCACCAGTTGCCCCATATATTTCTAAATTATCTACTTGATATTCTTGTAGAGCAGTTACTAATAGTTGTTCTGAATCTGTATAATCTTTAACTGGATTAGAAAAACGTACATCTGGAATATTTTCCAGGGTACGTTTTTTTTCGTTCTTTTTAATTGAATCAAAATCTCCCACAGCTACATCAGGAGTAAGTCCCCATTGTTTTAAAATCAATGTTCCCCGGTCACCACTAAAAATTAATTTATTTTTTTTACGTGCTTTTTCAAATCGCTCTTTGATGTTTTGAGGCCATTGCTCTCGGGGACCTCCTAATAATGCTATTGCTTCCATTAATTAGCTGCCTTTTCTAATTTTTGGATTTGTTGCTTAATGGGACCTTTTTTAAAGATATAAGAACCTGCTACAAAAATCTTTGCGCCAGCTTCTTTTACCTTTTTAATGGTCTGATCATCAATTCCACCATCAACTTCAATTGGTATCTCTAGATTATTTTCTTTTATCATCTGATAAATTCTTTTAACTCTGGCTGGCGTTTCTTCATTAAAACTTTGTCCTCCAAATCCCGGCTTAACACTCATTACCAAAATTTGATCAACTTTATTTAAATAAAGCTGGAGTTCTTCTACTGGAGTTTCAGGAGAAATTGCTAAGCCTGCTTTTACATGATGAGCATGTAAATAATCTAACCATTCTTCTACTTTATCAGTTGCTTCAAGATGAAATTCAATTAAATCTGCCCCTGCTTCTACAAATAAAGGAATAGTTACTGATAAATTATTACTCATTAAGTGTACTTCAGCGGTTAACTTAGGAAATTCCTTTTTAAAAGCCAACACTAATTCAGGACCATAAGATAAATTGGGCACAAAATGACCATCCATAATGTCAAGATGAAACCGCGTGATCCCATTATCGGCAGCTTCTTGAATTTCTTCCCCTAACTTCATATTATTTGCATTTAAAATTGATGGTGCTATCATCACAAACCTCATTTCATATACTCTGGCATTCGATTATCTTCAATTTCATGTCTTATTTTTAAATAGTCATCATAACGACTTTGGCGAATTGAACCTTCGGCAACGAGTTTTTTAACATTACAACCTGGCTCATGAATATGTTGACAACTTCTAAACTTGCATCCCTTACTTGCAGTCGCAAATTCATAAAAATAATTTGGCAATTGATCTATTTTGATCTTATATAAATCTACTGCTGAAAATCCTGGAGTATCCGCTAAAAGACCCTCTCCATAATTAAATAGTTGAACTTTTCTTGTAGTGTGCTTACCTCGATTTAAAGCAGTTGAAATTGCTCCAGTTTCTTGATTAGCATCTTTTTCTAAACGATTTAAAATTGTGGACTTTCCAGCACCTGATTGACCAGCTAAGGTCCACACTTCATCCTTTTGCACTAAATCAGGAAGTCTTTCTTCAAGTTCTTTTGCACTAGTAAAAACAGTATAACCAATTTCTTGATAATAACGTAAGACTTGTTTAATTTCTGCTAGCTTTTCTTCACTCACTAAGTCAGTTTTAGAAAGATAAATCTCAACTCCCACTCCTTGCCAAGAAAAGAAAGTTAAATAGCGATCTAGTAATTCAGTGGAAAAATCTGGTTCAATAGCTGAGATAACTAATAATACTTGTGCAACGTTTGCCACTGCAGGACGCCCAATTTCATTTTCTCGGGGAAAAATTTTAACTAAATAATTCATTCCCTTATCATCTAGCTGTACTTCAACTTTATCGCCAACAAGCGGCTTTTGCTTTCTTCCTCTAAATACCCCTCTTGCGCGTGTTCTTATGACTTTTCCATCTATGTCTACATCATAGTATCCTGAGATAGCTCCTACAATTGTTCCTGTTGCATTTTTCATTACTTCTTTACTTCCTCATCTAAAATTTCCTTACCATCACGCACAATTTTTACTCTTCCGTTTCCATTACTTAAATTAAATGGAATCGAAATGGCTGCATCTTTTTTTATATAAATATCTTTATAAACATCATTAATAGAGTGATTGTCATCTTCAACGTAAATTTGAAGATGGTCACCCTCTAAGCTACTAGTTTTTTCATAAGGAATTGAAAAAGTTTTGGTAACTTTTACTTCTTGCTGACTCTTAGAACTAGAGTTTTGAGAGTCTTGAGAACTTTTATTTTCATCTTTACCTTTAGAAACAATTAATTTCACTTCATCCCCAGGATATACCGTAGTATTTTGCTTAGGAGATTGACTAATAACCGTGCCTTTTTCTGCTGTATCAGAATAAATTTCACTAATCTCTAGCCTTAAATTATTATCACTAGCGTAATCACGTGCTCCCTTTAAAGAATAACCGGTTAAATCACGTATTTTAAAACTCTCTTTTTCTTGCTGAGGTGGTCCTTGAGAAATAAGGAGTTTAACTGGTGTAGTTGCTGGATCAATTTTTTCTCCAGGTGTAATATCTTGTGAAATAACATTTCCTACCGGTGTTGTGTAAGAATAAGTTTGATCTTTTTCAACTTTAAAGCCATCCTTTTTTAACCGATCAGCCGCTACTTCATAAGTATTTCCAGTCACATTGGGTACTAAGACTAAATGTTGTCCCTTTGAAATAATCAAATTGACAAGTTTTCCACTTCTAATTGATGTTCCCGAACCAGGAATAGTTCGAATTACTCTTCCTTTTTTCACTCCAGCAGAATAACTTCTTTTAACAGTACCAACTTTCAGTCCTGACTTTTCTAATTTTTTTGTTGCTTGCGCTTGAGTCATATTAGATACATCAGGCACATTTGGCAGAGTCTTACTATTTAAAGCGAGCAACATCGTCGCTAAAATCGCTATCATTGCAACTATGGCTGTAATCCACCAAACTTTATGAGAGACTACATTTTTCCAAAAACCATTTTTTTGTTTTTTATTTTCCTCTTCAATAACCTCTTTTGTTTCCTTTTTTCCATTATGAACAGAACCTGAAAGAGTTGGAATAACAATTGTCTTTTCTTCATTAGCTCGATGACTATCTATAAAAACTTCTTCACCAGCACGTTCAGGATCTAAACAGCTATCCAGGTCTGTTTTCATTTCATAAACCGACTTATAACGATCTTTAGGATCTTTAGCGGTTGCTTTTAAAACTACGTTTTCTAAAGGCTGGGGAATCTGAGGATTTTGTTTTCTTAAAGAGGGAGTATTTTCTTGAAAATGCTTTAAAGCAATTGCAACTGCATTTTCTCCAGTAAATGGTACTTTCCCCATCAATAATTCATATAAAATTATTCCTAATGAATAAATATCAGATTGTTTAGTAGCCAAAACTCCCCTAGCCTGTTCAGGAGACATATAATGTACCGATCCCATTGCAGTATTAGTTTGGGTCATTGTACTTTGATTCAACGCCACTGCAATTCCAAAGTCCACAATTTTAATATTGCCATTTTTGTCCATTAATATATTTTGCGGCTTTAAATCTCGATGAATTACATTATGATCATGAGCCAATGCCATTGCATCTAGAATCTGATCCATAATTGAAATCACTTCTTTTAGGGGTAAAGGCTTATGTTCTTTAATGTATTCCTTTAAATCTACCCCGTTCACATATTCCATCACCAGGTAGTGTTCATCATTCTCACTACCTACATCTAAAATAGATACAATATGTGGATGCGACAATTCACTAGTTGACATTGCTTCTCTTTGAAAACGTTGAATTGTTTGCAGATCATTTTTTAAGTCTTGACGTAATATTTTGACAGCAACTTTTTGCTTTAAAATGATGTCTTCTGCTAGATAAACATTAGCCATTCCACCTTCGCCTAAAATTGCAATTATTTTATAGCGTCCTCCAAGCAGATAGCCTTTATCCATCACTATTTGTCCTCCCCCTTTTCAGTGTAAGCTAGGAGACAAACAGTAATATTATCTTCTCCACCAAGGCGATTTGCTTCATTGATTAAACGATTGCAACGTTCTTTCAAAGTAAGATTTTTAGTAGCTAAAATTTGTTGAATTTGAGGGTCTGTTAATGAATTAGTCAATCCATCAGTACAAAGCAAAAAAATATCTCCTGCATGAACTTCTAAGAGATTAAATTCTGGATTAATACCATTAGATACTCCTAAAGTTTCCGTAATAATATTTTTTTGTGGATGACTGCGAGCTTGTTGTTCAGTAATTTCCCCAATTTTAATTAACTCATTGACTAAAGAATGGTCTTCAGTAATTTGTTTAAACTGTCCATTTCCATAAAGATAGGCACGTGAATCTCCTAAATGACCAATTAAAATTTTTTCCGCAAAAGCTATCGCCACTACAATTGTCGTTCCCATGCCATTTAAATCAGAAAAACGATCTGCGGTTTCTAAAATTACTTCATTCTCTAACTTTAGTTGGACATTTAACCATTTTTTAGCGATTTCAGGATCTTCAAAATCAGTTTTAGAAAAGGAGTGACCTAAATGACTTACTGCCATTGTTGAAGCTACATCGCCACCCTGATGACCACCCATTCCATCGCAAACTACTGCCATAATGACATCTTTATGGTTTTTAAAAATATCCACGTAGTCTTGATTGGTTTCTCTTATTCGACCTGTACTTGATGCAAATGCTGTTTTAATCAAACTTATCTACCCTCGTTTTTTTAATTTTGCAATAAAAAATCCATCACTATCATATTCATCAGGCAATATTTTAACCATTTTTTGCTTTGGCAAATTGCCAACCTGAATAGGTTCTAAAGAAAAATCAGGATGCTTTTGCAAAAATTTTTCAACTACTTCTTCATCTTCTTGAGTGGTAATTGTACAAGTAGCATACACCAATTCTCCACCCTTTTTTAAAGTAGGAGCAACTTGATCAAGAATATCCTGTTGAATCTTACTTAAATTTTCGATATCTTTCAATGATTTATCATACCGAATCTCAGGCTTTCTTCGAATTAATCCTAATCCTGAACAAGGTGCATCTACTAAAATCTTATCAAATTTTTCCTCAGAAAAATACTCACTTGCCTTACGTGCATCTAACTTTTTAGTAGTAATTTTATTTGCTACACCCAACCGCTTAGCTGCCTTTTTAATTAATTCTAATTTATGCTCATGAATATCTAAAGCAATAACTGAACCTGTCGTAAGTTTTTCTGCAATTTGAACTGTCTTACCACCTGGTGCACTGCAGGCATCTAGTACTTTTTCATCACCTTTAAAATCAAAAGCATCTACAGCTAATGAAGCTGCACTATCTTGAATTGTCACTTTTCCCTTTTTAAAAAGCTCCGTTTGTGCAATACCGCCATGATTTAAAAGGAGATTATGATCAGTTAAAGGTGCTACTTGATACTTAAACCCATCTTGTTTTACTTCTTGCTCTATTTCACCATAGAATTCTGGTGCAACTGTCATTCGAATACTATTGGGTGCTGGTTGATTAGCAGAAGCTAAAATTTTCTTTGCTTTTTCAAGTCCAAAAACCTTAACAAAATATTCTACCATCCACTCTGGATAAGACTCTTTAATACTTAAGTATTTTATCGTGTCTTCTTTAGAAGGTAAAATTTTTCCTTGGCGCTCTAAGGAACGAAGAATCCCATTTACCATTTTAAAAGCGCCAGAATTTCTCCTACTAAATTTTTTAGCTAATTTATTAGCCTCATCAAAAATCGCATTTGTAGGAACCTTTTTTAAGAAAAAATACTGATAAGCTGACATTAACAGTAAAGGCTCCATAAATTTATCCTTTAGCTTACCTTTGATTAAAGGTTTTATCTGATACTCTAAAAAGATTTTATATTGGATGGTGCCATAAACAATATTGGTTGCCAATCCCTTATCTTTTTCACTAAGACCTGAATCATTAAGTGCTTGATTGAGAGCAATATTTGAATACGACTTTTGGTTTAAAATTTTAATAAGTGTTTCTAAGGCAACCGCTCTTGCACTAGTCTTCAACGATTTTTGCTCCAATTTCATAGTGACTTCCTTGTCCGTTTACAAAATCTTTAATCCCCATTTTCTTCTTTCCAGTTGGTTGAACTTCTAATAAATCAAGTACGCTTCCATTCGCAAAAGCTAAAGCAAAACGTTTTTTATTTGATACTAAGCTTCCAGCTGGCAAATCAGTTGTTTCTTCACTACCCTTGGCCTTCCAGACCTTCATTCTTTTCCCGTTTAGGATTAAATAAGCACCAGGATCTGGATTTAGTCCACGAATAAGATTATTTGCTTGTTGAGCAGTTAAAGTGGTTTTGATTTGTTCTTGTTCTTTAGAAATATTTGGTGAAAAAACCACTTTTGATTCATCTTGAGGAGTTTGTTCTAGCGTTCCATCTAAAAATTTAGGTAAAGTTTCTAACAACAAATCTCTTCCCAAGATGCTTAATTTAGCAAACATTGTTCCACTAGTATCTTCCTCTTCAATTGGCAAAGATTCTTGCGCATACATAACTCCTGCATCCATCTTTTTAACCATTTCCATAATGGTTACTCCTGTTTCAGCATCACCATTAATAATTGAATATTGAATTGGAGCTCCTCCACGATATTTTGGTAATAGTGAGCCATGAACATTAACAGGGGCAATCTTGGCCGAATTTAAAAATTTAGTCGGTAAAAATTGTCCATACGCAGCTGTAACAATAAAATCAGGCTTTAAGGCAATTAATTCTTCAAGTTCTGGTGAACCAGATAATTTTGCTGGTTGATAAATTGGTAAATTATGAGCTTTGGCAGTCTGCTTTACTTCTGATTCATGTAAGACTTGCTTACGACCAACTTTTTTATCCGGTTGAGTAACTACAGCTTTTATATCATATCCTGCTTGGACTAATCCCTCTAACACAACACTACCAAAATTTGGGGTTCCTAAAAATATAATTGATGGCATTAAATCTCTCCTTTAATTTATTCTTTCTGGTTCATTATCAATATAAACATTCACGCCTTGTTTTTTTATCTTTTGAGCATCATCTTGAATTTGATGTAATAACTCATTTAACTTAGGCTCTTGTTTATATTTTACCAGTATTTGATAATAATATTGATTTTTTATTCTACTGATACTACTTGGCGTTGGTCCCAAAATAATTGTTGGACTATGCAAGCTAGTCATTAACTTTCTTTTAATTAAAAAAGCTTGTTTAGCAGCTTGTTGTTCACTCTTTGAGGCTACAGAAATTAATGTTGTATAAAAAAATGGTGGATAATTTCCTTGCCGTCGAATATACATTTCTCTTTGATAGAATTCTTCATAATTTTGTGTTTGCGCTAGCTTAATAGCATAGTGATCCGGATTATAAGTTTGAATTAGGACTTCACCCTTCTTCTGTGCCCTTCCTGCTCTACCAGAAACTTGCGTTAAAAGATCAAAAGTTTTTTCAGAAGCATTAAATGCAGGTACTTGCAATGAAATATCTGCGTTAATTACTCCTACTAAAGTAACATTTGGAAAATCCAGTCCCTTAGCAATCATCTGCGTCCCAAGTAAAATATCTGCCTCTCCATTTTCAAAACTTTGCAGAATTTTTTGATAGCTCCCCTTACGCCTTGTCGTATCGACATCCATTCTTAAAATTCGAGCTTGTGGAATTAATTCTTGAAGTTCTTCTTGTACTTTCTCAGTTCCAGTACCTAAAAAACGAATTTGCTTACTTTGACAATTAGAACAAAACTGCGGGACAGGTGCTTGATAATTACAGTAGTGACACTGCATTTGCTGAGTATTTTTATGATAAGTTAAGGAAATATCGCAGTTAGGACACTTTAAGACAAAACCACAATCGCGACATAACATAAAATTAGCAAATCCTCGGCGATTTAGCAGCAAAATTATTTGTTCCTTTTTAGCAATTTTTTCTTTAATATTTTCTACTAAATCAATTGAAAGATCAAACTGTCCTCCTGCAAATCTAACTTGCTTTAAGTCAATTAAATTTACCTCAGGCAATTTTTTTTGATTTGCTCGCTTAGTTAAGCGCAGTAATTGATACAATCCCTTTTGGGCTCGTGCACGACTTGCTAAGGAAGGTGTAGCACTTCCTAAAACTACTGGACAATGATGGTACTTGCTACGCAATAAAGCTACATTACGGGCATGATAACGGGGATTATCTTCTTGCTTATAAGAAGATTCATGTTCCTCATCAATAATAATTACCCCAATATTGTCTAAAGGGGCAAAGATGGCACTTCTTGCTCCCACAACTACTTGCGCTTCATTTCGTCTAATTCTGCGCCATTCATCGTATTTTTCTCCTGCTGATAACCCACTATGCAAGACTGCAACATCAGATCCAAATCGTTGTTTTACTTGTTTAACCATTTGTGGAGTTAAAGAAATTTCTGGCACCAACATTAAAGCAGTCCGCTTACTAGCAAGAGCTTTTTTAATTGCATGAAGATAGACTTCTGTCTTACCACTGCCAGTTACTCCTTCTAAAAGATAAGTCTTATCTTGCTTAGTGGTAATACTAGCAGAAATTTTTTCTAAAGCATCTTGTTGTTCTTTATTTAAGACTATTTCTGAATCTTTTTTTTCTTTAATATCTTTAGTCGGATCACGATAAACTTCAACTTCTTCTTCTTTTAGCCACTCTTTTTTTACAGCATTCTTAATTACATCACTACTTAAACCTAGTTTCTGACGAAGGTAAGTCCGAGTTTGAGGATAAGACTCAAAATTATTTAGAATATCTAATAACAGTAATTGTTGATTTTTAGCATTTGTACGTAAGCTTTCATAAATTTCGATAAACTCTGCTTTAGTCTTTAAAAGTTTATATTGTTTTTCTGTTTTCTTTTTTGCCTTATTTTCAACTAAGTACTCTATTTTTGCTTGATCAGTTTTAAGCAATTTTTGCATAAAATTAATTGTTTCTGAATCCTTTAACTCGTCAACTTCAAGAGGACCATTTTTAAAAAAAGGTAATCTCTTTGCCTCTTCAGTTAAGGGGGTCAGAATTTTACGATAGTTTGCCCGCATTACTTGTGGCAACATTGATTGCAAGATACTAATTCTATAAGAGAAAATTTTGTCTGCCATTACTTTAGAAAGATTAACCAATTCAGTTGTTAAAGGCGGTAATTCATCCACCACCAACAATAGATCTTTTAATTTTCCTTCAAATTGGCTTTTAGAACTAGTATTTACTACAAAACCTTGAACTTTTCTTCTCCCAAAAGGAACTACTACTCTAGATCCTATTTTGACTTCTAGATTTTGGGGAATATGATAGTCAAAAGTGCGATCAGTTTGCTTAGCGGGTACATCTACAATAACTTGAGCAATCAAATTTTTCTCCCTACTAAAAAACCTTCATTGCAAAGCAATGAAGGGTCTAAGTTAATCAATTTCTGCACGATGTTCTGGATCAATTGTAACCTTACCAGCAGTAATTTCTTCAAGTGCCATTCCAACTGCTTTATCAGTATCATAGTGCTTTAAGGCTTTTGGAAAACCTGCTTGAATTTCATGAGCTCTTTTTGCTGCTAAAACAGATAATGAATAACGTGAATCAACTCTAGCTAACAATTCATCAATTGATGGATAAGTAATCTTCATAACTATACCTCCTTAACCATATCACGATAATCTTCAATAACTCGTGGTACACGAACATGCTCAGCTTCAACAATAGATTTAATATGATCAACTGCATTTGCAACTGTGTCATTAACAACTGCATAATCATAATCTTCCATCATTAAAATCTCTTTACGCGCTTGCTTCATGCGCATAGCAATCGCTTTTTCTGAATCAGTTCCTCGATTTACAATTCGGTCTTTTAACTCATGTAAATCAGGTGGTGTTAAGAAAATAAAGACACCATCAGGCATTAGCTTTCTTACTTGCTTAGCTCCGTTAACATCAATTTCCAAAAGCACATCTTTTCCTTCGTTGAGCATCTTTTTAACAGGACCCAAAGGGGTTCCATAATGATTACCCACATAAGAATTATATTCTAATAATTCATTATTTTTGATTGCCTCTTGAAATCTTTCTTCACTAACAAATAAGTAATCTTTTCCATTTACTTCACCAGGACGAGGGTTACGGGTAGTCATTGAAACTGAATATTCAAAGGAAAAAGCTCTTTGCTTAACCATTTCACTTTTTACAGTCCCTTTCCCTACACCAGAAGGTCCAGAAAGTACAATTAATAAACCTTGATGTGCCATATTTTCTCCTAATAATATTATGTAACAAGATAATACTACTTTAAAAATTAAATTTATGCAATATAAGTTACTTTTTTACTATTAATCTTTCTTCTTTATTACCAATTTACTACTAAAAAAGTGAAAAATAAAGCACCGCAGCTTAATGGCCTTGATGGGTTTCTTTAATTAACATTTCTGCATTCTTTTTGGCAACTTCAGTAACTTCATTGGCTGCTAACATTTGTGCAATTACTGTTACTGCATCTTTTTCTTGTAGATTAGAAATTGTAGTGTAAGTAGCTCCATTCTCTACCTTTTTTGCTACTTGATAATAATTATCAGCTGCTGCTGCTACTTGAGGAGCGTGTGTAATTGCAATTACCTGCTTTTCTTGACTAATTGCTCGCATCTTCTTACCAATTGCACCCGACACTCTTCCTGATACCCCAGTATCAATTTCATCAAAAATCATTGTCCCTACTGGCTCAACTTTTGAAAAAATAGATTTTAATGCAAGAACTAATCTTGACTGCTCTCCACCAGATACCACTTTAATTAATGGTTGTAAATCTTCACCAGGATTAGGAGAGATTAGGAAGGTGATCTTATCTTTACCTTCTTTATTAAAAATAGCTTCTGATTTTACTTCAATTGCAAATTGAGCTTTCTCCATATAAAGATCTGCTAATTCTTGTTTTATCTTTTTTTCCAAATCATGGGCTATTTTTTGACGACTTTGATGCAAGTTAGTTGCTTGTTCTTCCATTAACTTTTCTAACTCTGCTACTTCTTTTTTTAAAGATTCAGTATCACTACTTGCTTGAAATTGCTTAAATTCTTTTTGAATTCTTGCATAAAATTCAAATACATCTTCTAGTGTCGGGCCATATTTTTTCTTCAATTTTTTGAGTTCATCTAAGCGCTCTACCACGTAATGATACCGTTCTTCATCAAAATCTAGTGAATCCATAATATTACTTAATTCACTTCGTGCATCCCCCAAAGCATAGTAGCCTTCATTAAAACTTTGAGCAAAATTTTGAAATTTTTTACCGTATTCGCCTAATTCCTCAGCTGCACCTTGTGCCTGCCCTAATAAAGTAGCTAATCCATGTTCTGGATCATCATACATTTGCATAAAATAATTAGCAGTATCAGCAATTTTTTGATAATTATCTAACTCTTGAAATTCTTCCTCCAGAATCTCATCTTCATGAATGTCCTCTAAATTGGCACTCTCTAGCTCATTAAGCTGAAAATTTAGAATATCTTGTCTTTGCGCTAATTCTTGAGCATTCTTTTCACTTTCTTTAATTTCAGCTGTTAATTTTTTCCACTGATAGAAGTTTTCTTGATACTGCTTTAGTGTAGTTTTAAAATTATCATCTGCGTAATCATCTACTAAATAAATTTGCGCCTTTGGATTCATTAAAATTTGCTGATTGTTTTGTCCATGAATATCAACTAAATAATGCCCAAATTCTTTTAAAACAGAAATAGTTGTTAATTGGCCATTAATCCTAACAACATTTCTTCCCTTACTAGAAATTTCACGACTAATGATGAGTTCATCTTCTTCAAGCGGAATTCCGTAGTTAGCAGCTAATTCTTCTAATTCTTTCTTTTGTTTACCTACAGTAAATAAACCTGTAATTTTTGCCTTTTGTTGCCCTGTACGAATCATTTCTGCTTGAGCACGATTACCTAATAAAAGAGATAGAGCATCAATTAAAATTGATTTACCAGCTCCTGTTTCCCCAATTAAAACAGTCATTTTATCTTTAAAATCAACCTTTAAGGATTTAATAATCGCAAAATTTTGGATATCTAGTTCTACTAGCATTTAATCAGCCCCTAAGTTCATTTACTGCTCGATTTACAACTTGCTCAGCAGTTCCTTGCCATAATTTTTGACCTGGGTTTTCAGTGTTTTTTCCTAAGTGAATTAAAAATTCAATATTTCCCTTACCACCTTTAATTGGCGAATAATCAAGCCCCAAAATATTAAAGCCTACTTCCCGAGCTTTTTGGATTACATGGTCAATAACTTCTTTATGAACTTCATGATCATGCACAATTCCATGCTTACCAACATGTTCTGGACCAGCTTCAAACTGTGGTTTAATTAAACAAACGGCATCATATCCATCAGCTAAAATTTCATACATTGGAGGCAAAATTAAATCTAATGAAATAAAAGATACATCTGTCATCGCAAAAGTAGGAGGACCAGCAGTAAAATCTTCTGGTTTACTATAGCGGAAATTTTGCTTTTCCATCACTACCACACGATCATCATCTCTTAGTTTCCAAGATAACTGATTATATCCTACATCTAAGGCATAAACCATTTTGGCACCATTTTGTAAAGCGACATCAGTAAAGCCACCAGTAGAAGCTCCAATATCTAGACATATTCTGCCTTTAAGATCAATATCAAAAACTTCTAATGCTTTCTCTAGTTTAAAGCCACCACGAGAAACATATTTTTTACCATCGTCTTTAATGTAAAAAACTTCTTCCTCTGGAAATTTTTCTCCACTTTTATCAATTCTTTGATGATTATGGTCACTTACTAATCCCGCCATAATTGCTCGTTGAGCGGCCGTTCTTGAGTTAAACAATCCTTGTTCAAATAATAATACATCTGCTCTTTTTTTACTCATTATAATACCTTCTCATAAAGTGTAAAAAATTCGCCTAAAATTGGATTTTCAAATTTTTTCACTATGTTATTACCTTGATCTACTAAATGTTGTAGTTTTTCTCTACTTTGGGTAATTCCCAAAACGGTTAAAGTATTATTTTTTCCTTCTTTTTCATCTTTATGGGTTGCTTTTCCAGCTTCATTACTATTTTCTACTACATCCACTAAATCATCATAAATTTGATAGGCACGACCAAAAAATACACTCATTTTTACTAAATCTTCTCTTTGTTTTAACTCAGCTTGTCCATAAATGGCTGCCATTTCTACACTGGCTTGAATCAAACAGCCCGTTTTTAGCCACTCCATTTTATCAGCTAATTCTTGATCCTCTTTAGCTTCTGGATTATTCGTTCCCTCAATATCCAAATACTGTCCTTCAACCATTCCGTTTGGCCCAATAGCTTTAGTAATTACTTCAATCATTTCAACAGATTGACCTGCTTGCACAATCCATTGAATACCTAATGGTAATAACGCGTCTCCTGCCAAAATAGCTTGAGCATGACCCCACTTTTTATGTGAGGTTAATTTACCACGACGAAAATCATCATTATCCATTGCTGGTAAATCATCATGAATTAAAGAATAGGTGTGAATTAATTCAATCCCTGCAGCAATTTGAATTTCATTTTCACCAATTTCTTTTCCTAGAGTATGAAGGGTTGCCAGAAATAGTAAAGGACGTAATCTCTTTCCTCCAGCTAACACTGAATAAGATAGAATGTCTTTAAAACTTTTATCTTTTACTTCTAGCGCTAATTTTTCTTCTAAAAATTTATTTATTTTCGGAAGATAACTTTTTTGAAATTCTTTAAGTTTCATTAATTTTCCTCAGGTGCTGCTGCATTATTAGGATCAAGTCTTTGGGTACTACCATCTTCTTTAACTAAACGCGCAACTGTTTCTTGAGCTTGAGTAAGTTTAGTTTGTAAATCTCGACTAAGAGTTATTCCCTTTTGAAATTCAGTTAAGGCTTCATCTAATGGTAAATTACCTGTTTCTAATTGATTAACAATTTGATCTAATTCAGTTAATTGATTTTCAAAATTATTTTTTTCAGCCATTTTACTTATCCTTTCTGATATCTATAATTTTAGCCTGTGCACTTCCATCTTTAAAGCGTAAATTCAAGATTTCATCTTTTTTCAATTCATTTACACTAGTAACTGTTTTTCCGGCTTGAGTAGAAGTATAAACATAACCTTTACTAATTGCCTTTAAAGGACTATTACCATCTAAACGTTGCATTGTCTGCGTCAAAAGATTCTTCTTCATTTGTAAATACGCAGCCATATTTTTATTTAGATCTTTCGTCAAATGATTAAGTGTACTTTGGTTATTTATTAGTCTAACACTCGGATTATTAGCCTTTAACTTCTGTCCTATTAAATTAAAAGTTGCTTGCTTATGCGCTAAAAGGTTACTTATTGCATTATTCAAACGCATATCCAAGCTATCAACCAACTGAATTCTTTGTTCGTATAAACGCTCAGGAGTTTGAAAAATTGGAGCATTAGTTAAGCGTATTAAAGCAGAGGCTTTGTTTTTTAACAAATTATTAATTGAACTAGCTAAACGAACCCGATATTTTTCAATATCATTTACTACTTTAGCTAAATCTGGCGTGGCAAGTTCTGCTGCGGCAGTTGGGGTGGCTGCTCTAGCATCAGCTACTAAGTCCGCTAAGGTTGTATCTGTTTCATGTCCTACTGAAGAAATAATTGGAATTGGTAATTCATACATTGCCCGCACCACTTCTTCTTCATTAAAAGGCCATAAATCTTCTAAAGATCCTCCTCCACGCCCAATAATTACTAGATCATACTCATCTTTTTTAGTCGAAATTTGCTTTAAGGCCTTAACTAAGCTATCTTTAGCCTCATCGCCTTGAACTTTAGCAGGATAAAGATCTATTTGAGCATGAGGGAAACGTCGATTAGCGGTAACTAAAATATCGTGAATTACCGCTCCTGAAGAGCTTGTTACAACAGCAATTCTATCAGGGAACGCTGGCCATGTCTGTTTATGTTGTAAATCAAATAAACCCTCTTGGGCCAATTTATTTTTTAATTGTTCAAACTGTTCATAGAGTGCCCCTAGCCCTACAGGTTCCATTTCCTGAGCATAGAATTGATAGCTTCCTTGCGGCTGGTAGACATCAACCCGACCTTTAACATAAACTTCCATTCCTTCTTCAGGTTTAAACTTCAACTTATTAAAAGCTGAGCGAAACATGACAACGTTTATCTTTGAATCTTTATCCTTTAAAGAAAAATACTGGGTCGAATTCATTCGGTAACGAAAATTAGAAATTTCACCTTTAACATAAACTTCTTTTAGATAAGGATCATTTTTAAACTTTGCTGTCACATATTCATTTAAATCACTTACTGTTAAAAATTGGACATTATCTGTCATCTTTTTGTATCCTTGTCAAAATTACTACTTGCTCCATTAAACTAGCAACTGTCAATGGTCCAATTCCTCCAGGAACCGGCGTAATAGCACTAGCTTTTACTTTACAATCTTCAAATGCTACATCACCTACCACACGGCCATTGACCCGATTAATTCCAACGTCTAATAAAACTACCCCTTGTTTAAGCATTTTAGATGTAATTAAATTTGCTTGACCTACATCGGAAACAATTATATCTGCTTTTTTTGTTATTGCCGATAAATCCTGGGTTTTTGAATGGGCGATTGTCACAGTTGCATCCCTTGCTAAAAGTTGACTTGCTAGCGGTTTCCCCACAATTACACTTCGTCCAATGATTAAAGTATTCTTTCCTACTAAATCAAGTTCATAAGAATCAATTAGACTTAAAATTCCTCTAACTGTTGCTGGCATAATTTGACTATCTCCTTGCCATAGTTTTCCTTGATTATAGGGATGAAAACCATCAACATCTTTCTGGGGAGCAATCGTCTCAAAAATTGCCTGCTCATCTATCTGCTGCGGAAGTGGTAATTGAACCATAATTGCATTGATAGCAGCATCTGCATTCAACTCTTTAATTTTATCAATTAATTCTTGCTGAGTGATTTCTTGTGAAAATCGTAGACTGATTTCTTTAATTCCAACTGATTGGGCAAATTCTTTTTTCTTTCTAAGATAAATCGTACTAGCTGGGTCTTCTCCAACTTGTATTACGCAAATTGTCGGAACTACTCCATTTTCTTTTAACTGAATAACTTCTTTTTTTATTTTATTTTTTATTTGAGTCGCTAGCGTGCGACCTTCTAAGATCGTAACCATTTTAGCCTCGTTAAAAAAAGACCGGTAATACCGGCCTAAAAATTAATCCTTTTTGATAAAATTACCTAAAACACCATTAATAAAAGCTTTAGAAGTTGGAGCAGAGAACTCTTCACTTAAATTCAAAGCTTCATTTAATGCAGCTACAGGTTCGATTGCTTTACTATTTTGCATTTCATAAAGACCCAATTCAAGAATGGCACGATCAATTTGATTCAATCTTTGAATACTCCAACCCTTTTTTAGGTATTTACTAATTTGGTCATCTAAAGCTCCCTTGTTTTCTAAGATTCCCTTTACTAATTCCTTAGAATATTCAGGATATTCTTTAATATCTAGAGCTTTTAGTGCCTTTCGACAAATCTCTTCTACATCTGCATCTTCATTTTGATTAGCGAGATAAAGAGTTTGTAAAGCAATTTTTCTTAATTCGTGTTGGGTCATTATTTTTGCGCCTCACCATCTGAAGTAAATAATTCTTCTGTATCTTGATATGAATTTTCATCTTCAGAAATAAGTCCTACTACATGAATATTGATATCATCTAATTTTAAACTTGTCATTTGTTCAAGTTGTAAGGTTAATTTCTTTTGAAGATTCATTGCTACTTGCGGAACATTTACTCCGTAATTTAAGTAAACATAAATATCTGCAGTTAGTTTTCCATCATCAACGTGTATAGAAACTCCCTTACCGCGATTAGTTCGACCAAAAAGGCGGTTTATACCCGCTTTTAATGAGCCGCGCATTTCGCTGACGCCATCGACTTTTCTGGCAGCAATTCCTAAAATGACTTCAAGAACACTTACATCCACGCGAGTCTCGTCGCCTTTTTCATTGCTTGATAAAAGAATCGTTGAATTATCAGCCATAATAAACCTCACATCATTAAATACTACTTGTTAGCACGGGATACGTAACTACCATCAACAGTGTTAATGGTTAAAACATCTCCTTGGTTAATAAAGAATGGCACATTAACTACTAAACCAGTTTCCATAGTTGCTGGCTTACCACCACCAGAAGAAGTATCACCTTTAATATTTGGTTCTGTTTCAGCAACAGTTAAATCAACAGTATTTGGTAAATCTACACCTAAAGTTTCTCCATCATGAGTAATAACATTAACACTCATGTTTTCCTTTAAGTATTTTGCTTCTTCTTCAATTTGTTCGTTAGGAATTTCTAATTGTTCATAGGTATTGTTATCCATGAATACGTAACTAGTGCCATCATTGTAAAGGTATTGCATAGCTTTAGTTTGAATATCTGCAGTTTCAACTTTAGCAGTTGAACGGAAAGTATATTCTTGAACTGCACCATTTCTCAAACTCTTAAGCTTTGAACGAACGAAGGCACTACCTTTACCAGGTTTTACGTGTTGGAATTCCACAATACGCCATAAGTCATTGTTATGCTTGATAGTAAGTCCATTTTTAAATTCATTAACAGAAATGCTTGTCATTCTAAAATTACCTCGTTTCTTTATATTAATTATCTTACCAATTTTTAACAGGATTAGGCAACCTGTAGTACTTAAAAAGTTTACTTTTCAACTAAAATAATACAAAAAAGGCTGAATATTCTACCTGAACATTCAGCCTGCAAAAAAAATTATTTTGCTTCTTCAGCTGGGTAAACAGAAACTTGTTTCTTATCTTTACCCAAACGTTCAAACTTAACTACACCTTCAACTAAGGCAAATAAAGTGTCATCGCCACCGCGACCAACATTCTTACCTGGGTGGATCTTAGTACCACGTTGACGGTAGATAATTGAACCTGCGTGAACTGCTTGACCGTCAGCACGCTTTGCGCCTAAACGACGACCAGCTGAGTTACGACCATTGGCAGTAGAACCACCACCCTTGTGGTGGGCTAATAATTTAAGTGCTTCAATGTTATTAATCATCATAATAATTCGACTCCTTATTAAGCTTCAATGCTTTCAATAGTCACCAAAGTGTAAGGTTGACGGTGACCGTACTTAGTGTGTGAGTGCTTCTTTGGCTTGTACTTGAAAGTTACAACTTTCTTTTCTTTGCCTTGCTTTTCAACTTTAGCAGTAACCTTAGCACCTTCAACTACTGGAGTACCAATCTTAGTTGACTTTCCATCGTTAACAAGGATAACTTCATCAAAAGTTACTTCTTTACCTGGTTCAACGTCCATCTTTTCAATATAAACGCTGTCACCCTTAGCAACCTTGTATTGCTTACCACCATTTTTAATAATTGCGTACATTTGTACACCTCCGAAATAATACTTAGACTCGCCGCTATCGGTGAAACTAACATTAGCTCTCTTTCAGACCTAAAGCGTGCGGTTGCAGATGTGAGGTAGCCACAAATACAACTACTATAGTGTACTACCTAATTAAAAATTTCGCAATTGTTTTTTATTTATAATCCCCATTGACCACCATGAACTTTTACTACCGTATCAGTAATGATAAAGGCATTAGGGTCAACTTCATGGATTTTTGTAATTAAGGGACCATATTCTCTTCTATCAACAACCATCAAAATTTGCTGCTTTTGATCTTGAGTAAATCCACCTTCAACATTGTATAAAGTTAAACCTTGATAATCTTGGGTTAGCATTTTTTTAATCTCTTCAAAGTGGTCATTACTCATTACCCGAATTTGATATTTTCGATCGAAACCAGCCTCTGCATAGTTCATCGTCATTGCTGTTACTACTTGCGATAAAGTTGCCAGCAAAAATGCTTGCCAACCATCTACAAAAATGTTTAAAAAGATGATTATCATATCAATGCAAAGTAAACTTACTGCTGGATTAATATAGAAGTACTTTTTCAAAATCATTGGCGGAATAGTAGTGCCCCCACTAGAAGCATTTACCCGATATAAAAGTGAGACGCCTAATCCCATTAAAGCCCCACCATAAATAACTGCCAACAATTTATTTGAAGTAAGGGCAAAACTTGGTGTAATTTCCATCAATACAGGCAATATAAAGCTTCCTAAAGCTACATTTTTAGTGGTTTTCATCCCTAAAAATATTCCAGCTAGAATCAGCATCAAAATATTCACTACTAATACTGTAATGGAACGATTAATGCCCCACACTGCGTCCACTAAAATTGAAATTCCAGTTGAACCACCGGCTGCAATATTAATTGGTCCATAAAAAAAGTTAATTGAAATTGCAATAATTTCTAGCGCTATTAAAAACACTACCCAGCGCATCCAAGAACGTTTTTTTAAATTATCTCTCATCTCAGCGTCCTTTCTTTTCAAGTCCTTCTCACTAATAATTATACAGTGTGAATTTTACTTGCTCAAACTACTGCCTTATTTAGTTAGCTTTATTTTTTATCTTTTTCTTTTTATATTCTAATTGCTGATTACCTTCATAAGCTGGCATTCCATTAGCTGCACGATAAAGTGCTCTTTCAAAAGATTGGTATCCTTTACTTGAACTAACAGCAAATTTTACTTTATATTTACTAGCAAATTCACGAATGTTCCAAGTACTATCATGAGCAGCAAAAGCAGTCACTAAGATTACAATATCTAAATTTTTTATTTGGTTTTCCATTGCCTTTTTCTTCCCTTCAAAGGCATTAATTGGAATCGGGATACCATTATATTTATTAACAATTTCTTCCAAAATTTTCTCATTTTGATTATCACCGATTGCAATTCCAACACGCTGATAGTGTAAATCTAAGTCTAAAGTTTCTATTTTAGTAGGAGACAAATTTGTTTTATTAATCTTTTTAGGTGTCTTTCCCACTCTTTTGGGTGCTTCAGTTTCATAGATCCAACGAATTTTTACTGCACTAGCAGGATCTTTTTTTAAACGAACATCTTCGCTATACCAGGCTAAATCTACAATTGAGCCATCTTCTAAATGGACAGTTCCATTTTGGTAGTAACTAGAATCAACAGGGACAATAATATTTTTACCTCGTATTTTTAATTTTTGGCCTTTTACATTTCTTGACACACTTAAGTTTCCACTACTACCTTGTACCACCCCATATCTAAAAGTTTCTATTTGATCATAGTCACGCTTACGCATATTTTTGTAGCCAACTACTCGTAAGATTTCTACTTCTGGACCTAAAGAAGTCTTATTTTCTAAAGCTTCAACAATATCACCAGTTTTTAAATTTAGACTGTGAATCTGATTTTCATTAACTTCAAAAGCAATATCCCCATTATCTGTCGTTAACTGCGCCCCACTTAAAGTACGAATAATTGTATAACGTTTACCTGTACGATAATCTCTTTTTACCTGCTTTTTGGGTTTAAGTGCTTGTTCAAAAATTTTTTGATTAACTACTTGATCGGTTTCAACTGATTTTTGAATTACATTATCTAAACGGCCCAAACTTTTCCCATACTTTTTACTAATTCCACCAAAAAAAGTTAATTTATGAATAGCACCACTAGCTTCTTTCTTAGCCTTCTCATTTCCAGGTGAAGCAATTAACTCTGCGATATTGTTTAACAATGAATTAAATAGTTGTATTTTTTCCTGATTATGGTCACTACTTTTTTCTTTTTTGGGAACTACTTGCGTTGATACAACTTCTCCACCTTCTGCCATTGCCAAAATGGCCTTAATTGCACTTAAAGAATTTTGTAAACTTTTATCATCACCTGCTGTTTTATTTAAAATTCTCTTTAAATTATTGCGATAATCATACATTTATTTCACCTACTCATTTTGTTTCTTTTTCTATTTTACTAGAAAAATTACTAACAAAAAACAAGTAACCTAAGTTACCTGTTTTTTTGTTAGTTAAAATGTAAAACTGTGGGATCAAAAGTGTTGGTATCTTTAACACCTGTATACATCATTAATTCAGCTAATTCCTCATTCATCTTCACTACTTTATCTTCAACAGCCTTTGTCCCCTTATCAAGTAATTCCGATAAGATAGCCCTACCAATTAAAACTCCGTCTGCCCCTAATGCAAGTGCTTTATAGGCATCATAGCCTGATACAATTGAACCATCAACAAAAATTGTCATTTTACTATTACCAAGTGCATGCTTGATTGCAGGTAATACTTTTAGTGGTGGAACACCAAATGGTAAACGACCATGGTGATGAGAAACTACAATCGCACTACATCCCGCATCTCTTGCCTTAATGGCATCTTGGACAGATAAAACTCCCTTAGCTACAAATGGAACATGAGCTGCTTTTACATAACTTCTTAAATCTGCACTAGTTACTGGACCCAAAGCAATCCCATCAACCACATCATATTTTCCATTGGTTCCGGGTACATGGTCAATATCCATTCCCACAGCTACTGCTCCTGTTTCTTGCGCTACTGCAATTTCATCTAAGATTTTTTCATGATCAGCAAATGGTTTAATAATTCTAACCGTATCCCCACCTACAGCAGTAATCTCACGGTATTCCTCATTAGTTTCCATTCCAATCCAATTCAAAACGCTCAAATTTTTAGCTGCAATTGCTTTTTCTTGCATTGGCTTACGTTCTTTGTTATCCAAAACTTTATTTAAATGGGATACAGCAGCTAAAGTAATTGGAGATGAGTATTTTTTACCAAAAAATTCTGTCTCCAAATTTGGTTCTACTGCATCTAAGATTCGCATTTCTACTAAAATATTATCAAGGTAAGCCCGATTATGGACATTAGCATCTTCAGCACGGCCACTAGTTACTGGAATCATCCCTTTAGGACCAGGCCACGGACTTTTTATTTCTTGACTTTCCTTCTTTTCAAAATGATGCTCACTAGCACCTGTACTAGCATCTAAATGTTTTTCTTCTTTCATTTCATTTCTCCTCTGCAGCATCTTCTATTTTCAATAAACTGGCAATCTTAGCTATATCAGCATTTTTTTGGGCCGCAATTAGCTCCTCATTAGTCCGAGGATATTCTATGACTTGCTGATGATTAGCCGCTAATGCTTGTAAAAACACTTTACTACTCCGACCATTACCTTCTCTAAAAGGATGAAGGTAATTTAACCGATCTAATAAAAAAGCATAATCTTGAGCAGTTAATTTATCTTTCTTACGTAATTGTGCTAATTTTGTATCAATTTCACTCATTCCAAAAGGAATTCGTGATGGCTCCAAAAACTGTGTTTCTTCTTTTAAAAGTTGATAGTCGCGTATAACTCCTGCCCATTCATATAACCAACCAAACATAATCTTATGGATAGTTTTTAAATCTTCAATTGAAGTTATCGTTTCCTTTTTTCTTAAAAAAGTGAGCGCCCGCACTGCTGATCCCATATATTCTCGCTCTTGCAATTTTTTAGGATCAGTAATGTGTAATTTATTTCTTAATGCCCCTGTTTCATACAGAAAATGATGGTGATACCAAGAACTATCATGTACTTCCTTAATCATGGTCTGCACTCCAAATCTGATCTATTTCATTTTGCAAATCTAAATTTGGCTCTAATGCTTGATTTAATAAAAATTCAATCTCAGTCCTTGTCGGCTCCCATCCTTCTAAATGTTCACTTTCTACAATAAAGCGAATTTGTTGATAAGTCTCTTTATCTTCAATATAAACATCTTGAATAGTTTGATTAGGATCGTTGATTTCCAGCACATAAGTATCCGGAAGAAGTAAGGCAATTAATTCACCTGGCGTTTTACTTAAACTAGTCGCAAATGCATTTAAAACCTTCGGTGACCAAGCATCTGGTTTTTGCTTTAATGCTCTTTGGATTACTTTGCGCGGAATATTGAATTGCTTTGAAATTTTTGTTAATGTAATATTTTCTTGCTTCAATAAGGTAGAAATTGCGCTCATCTTTGTTCACCTTTTTGCATTTTCTTTTAATTTTACTGCTAACTTTTCTGAGAAAAAAATATTTTGATTGGTAACTTTAGTTAAATTGATGACTCAAGCGCGCCACTTTCCACCTTGACCATACGTGTGCTTATCCAATTCATTAATAATCACATGAATATGCTCTTTAGGGGCTCCAGTATTCTTATGCACAGCTTCTGTGATATCTTTCATCAAATTAGTAAGTTGCTCATCGCTACGTCCTTTAATTAATTCTACATGTACAAATGGCATAATTATCTCCTTTTTCTTTTTTATTTTTATATCTTTATTATAATGCATCTCTCTTAGGATCAACTATTAATTTATACTAAGACGTTCACCAATAGGAAATTAAGCAAATATTTACAAAAAGTTTTAAAAAGTGTTTGACTTTTAACAAATAAATTTCGTATAATATTAAATGTCCGTTAGCGGAGATGGTTCGGTAGCTCAGCTGGATAGAGCAACGGTCTTCTAAACCGTGGGTCGTGAGTTCGAATCTCACCCGAATCATAAAATGTATTGCTAGATTAAGCTTTACAAGTTATTATTCATAATTTGTTCATCAAAAAGTCCACTCAGATTGTTTAATTCTGAGTGGACTTTTTTATACTTATTTTTTTAATTACAGAATCCTACTTAAAAATGGCCATCAAAAACTAACGCTTAGCCTAACTCATACACATTATTTACAACTATTACATCATCTTTTACTTGGTTAAAAGCTTTGCTTCTAGAGCTTCTGTTAATGTTTGTGAAAAATTTATTCCAGCTTGTTCTGCCTTATAGGCAAGGTCGCTCGGAATAGTTGTATTCTTTTTAATTGTTGTTTTTTTAGTTTCTTTTCTAGCCTTTTCTAAATCTGAAAAGATTGGTACAACTAATTTTTTAGGATTTTCCTTTTTTACTCTTTCAATACTGGTTGGTTTTGGCAATTTATTTTCGGGAACATCATATAAAAACGCACCTAAAACCTCTGAACCTCTAGCCATTGCCTCTCCTTCACCTTTCCCATCAGTAATTGCCCCCTCTACATCAGGAAAAGTTACCGTGTACAAGCCTACTTCGTTTTCTGAATCATCTAATATAGCCGGATATACCACATACTTCATAAAATACCTCCTTAAACTTACTTAGTAAGTTTATTTTATTATACGTATAAAAGCGCACTTAATCAACAGTTTTAATTATGAAAAAAGTGACATATAATAAAAAGCAAGTAATAACTACTTGCCTTTTATTAAGTATTACCCATTAATCACACGTAAGATACTATGAGCTGTTCCAACAGCTATAGTATCTTTTCTTTTGCTAAAAGGAATTGCAACCATCTTCCCGTCTTTAGGATTTACGAAAATATGGTGATCTCCTCTTATGCGATCTTCCTTAAATCCAGCTTTTTTAGCCTTCTTCACAAGGTCAATCGCTAAGTATTGTACCCATCGACACCCTCCCTTCCCAAATGAGATAATTTAATTATACGCCTTAAAGAGTATTACAACAATAAAGCTGACATTACTATTCAATACGTAATAAAACACGCCAGTCCTTTAATGCGAGCGTTCAAAAATTAACTTCTTTAGTCCATAGTAAAAACCACAAAAGCATCCAACTTTTGTGGCTCATTACCCTCACTCTAATTATTCTTTTCTCTAGATTAAATCTTCTTTTACTAAATATTCTGCATTTTCTACTGCATTCCAAGCTGCACCCTTTAATAAATTATCAGCTACAATCCATGCATTAAATGCGCCTTTATTTTCTTGATCTGGACGAATGCGACCTACAAAAGTTTCTCTTTTTCCAACAGCATCAATTGGTTGTGGGTACACTTGATTTTCTGGATCATCTTGCACAACTACTCCTGGGAAATCAGCCATCACTTTTC